>NZ_JZJL01000056.1 GCF_000971335.1 Chromobacterium vaccinii | reverse complement strand
GTGGGGAACACCACCACCGGCGATGCCACTATCGGCGGCAAGTCGGTTCATCCCCACGTGCGTGGGGAACACGCTTTCGATCCACTCCATCCCGGCATCTGCGCCGGTTCATCCCCACGTGCGTGGGGAACACTGCTGCCGACCACGCCGCCGCCGCGGCGAGGCCGGTTCATCCCCACGTGCGTGGGGAACACGCCATCAAGATGGTTTTGCCAGGCTTGGATGCCGGTTCATCCCCACGTGCGTGGGGAACACTTATGAGCTAGGAGCCGCCTCCCTCCCCCCCCGGTTCATCCCCACGTGCGTGGGGAACACTGGGCGGCGGCATGCCGGCCCGCGTCAACTAACGGTTCATCCCCACGTGCGTGGGGAACACGGCGGCGCCGGCGTGGTCGGCAGCTGCAGGATCGGTTCATCCCCACGTGCGTGGGGAACACTTCAAGCGCATTTGGTTGCTGAGCGCGACCGTCGGTTCATCCCCACGTGCGTGGGGAACACGCAAGTAAAAAATTCAACAACGATCAACTTGCCGGTTCATCCCCACGTGCGTGGGGAACACTCGAGCTTTTCGATCCGTTCGCCCACCTCAGCCGGTTCATCCCCACGTGCGTGGGGAACACACCATTTTCAAACTGCTGATTTTTAAAGATAAAAACCCACTCTGAAATTCTACCGATTTTTCCGGCCATAAAACGCCGTTCAAATCCCCCTGCAAACCACCGCGCGGCCTTGGGAAATTGTCCCTCTCCAAGCGGGCCGCGCGCTAGCCTCAGAGCCTGGGCGCAAGGCCTCTCAACAGCCCGGCTTTTGCTCGGCCAGACGCCATAGACTAACGACATTCCAATGACATGCAAGCAAAAAGCGCCTGGCTGGCGCTTTTTTCATGCCGGTCCCCAACTGGTATACTGTTTCTCCGCTCCATCCCGCCCAAATCGCGCCATGTCCGATCTTTTTTCCGTCGAACCGCAAAAACCGCTGGCCGAGGCCTTGCGTCCGCAGGCGCTCGATCAGGTGATCGGCCAGCAGCATCTGATCGGTCCGGGCAAGCCGCTTAGCCTGGCGGTGGCGTCCGGCAAGCCGCACTCGATGATATTGTGGGGCCCGCCCGGCGTGGGCAAGACCACGCTGGCGCGCATTCTGGCCGCCAGCTTCGACGCCGAGTTCATCCCGATCTCGGCGGTGTTCGCCGGCGTCAAAGACATCCGCGAGGCGGTTGAGCGCGCCAATGCCGTGCTGCAGCGCTCCGGCCGACGCACCATCCTGTTCGTCGACGAGGTTCACCGCTTCAACAAGAGCCAGCAGGACGCCTTCCTGCCCTTCGTCGAATCCGGCCTGATCACCTTCATCGGCGCCACCACCGAAAATCCATCGTTCGAGGTCAATTCCGCGCTGCTGTCGCGCGCCCAGGTCTATGTGCTGAACAGCCTGAGCGAGGATGAGCTGAAGCAATTGTTCGAGCGCGCGCGGTCGGAAGGCGCGCTGGATGGGCTGAATTTCGACGACGCGGCCGTCTCCACGCTGACCGGCTACGCCGACGGCGACGCCCGCCGCTTCCTGAACCTGCTGGAACAGACCCGCACCGCGGCGCAGACGCGCGGCGCTGCGGACATCGACCCGGCTTTTCTGGAAGAGGTGCTGACGCTGAACGCGCGCCGCTTCGACAAGGGCGGCGACGCCTTCTACGACCAGATCTCGGCGCTGCACAAATCGGTGCGCGGCTCCAATCCGGACGCCGCGCTGTACTGGCTCAGCCGCATGCTGGACGGCGGCGCCGACGCGCGCTACCTGGCGCGCCGCATCGTGCGCATGGCCTGGGAGGACATCGGCCTGGCCGATCCGCGCGCGATGCAGATCGCCAACGACGCGGCGCTGACCTACGAAAGGCTGGGCAGTCCGGAAGGCGAACTTGCGCTGGGACAAGCGGTGATCTATCTGGCGGTGGCCGCCAAGAGCAATGCCGGATACAACGCGTATAATCAGGCCCGCGCCTTCGTCAAACAGGACAAATCCCGCCCGGTGCCGGTACACTTGCGGAACGCGCCCACCCGCCTGATGAAGGAACTGGGTTACGGCCACGCCTACCGCTACGCGCACGATGAGCCCCACGCCTACGCCGCCGGGGAAACCTATCTTCCGGAGGGGCTGGAAGACATCGAATGGTACCGTCCGGTGCCGCGCGGGCTGGAAAGCAAGATTCAGGATAAACTGGCCTTTTTGCGTCAGCTGGATGCAGACGCCCAGCAAGATCCCGATAGTGAAAAACAGGAATAATCATGCTCGACATCAATCTACTTCGCAATGACATCGAAGCCGTCGCCGCCCGTCTGGCGGACCGCGGCTACACCCTGGACACCGCCGCATTCAATCAGCTGGAAGCCGAGCGCAAGTCCCTGCAATCCCGGATGCAGGAACTGCAAGCCAAGCGCAACGCCACTTCCAAGCAGATCGGCATCGCCAAGAGCAAGGGTGAAGACGTCTCCGCCATCATGGCCGAAGTAGCCACCCTGGGTGACGAGCTGAAAGCCGCCGAACAGGCGTTCGACGGCGTGCAGGGCAAGCTGGACGCCTGGCTGCTGGTGATCCCCAACCTGCCGCACGAATCGGTGCCGGCCGGCAAGGATGAAAACGACAACGTGGAAGCCCGCCGCGTCGGCGTGCCGCGTCAGTTCGACTTCGAAGTGAAAGACCACGTCGACGTCGGCGCCCCGCTGGGCCTGGATTTCGACACCGGCGCCAAGCTGTCCGGCGCCCGCTTCACCGTGCTGAAGGGAGACATCGCCCGCCTGCACCGAGCCATCGCCCAGTTCATGCTGAACACCCATACCGGCAGCCATGGCTACGAAGAGCATTACACCCCGTACATCGTCAACGACACCGCGCTCCTGGGCACCGGCCAGTTGCCCAAATTCGCCGAGGACATGTTCAAGGTGACCCGCGGCGGCGACGAAGAAGCCGCGCCGCAATACCTGATCTCCACCTCGGAAGTGACGCTGACCAACACCGTCGCCGATACCATCCTGCAAGAGAGCGAGCTGCCGAAGAAGATGACCGCGCACTCGCCGTGCTTCCGCTCCGAAGCAGGCAGCTACGGCCGCGATACCCGCGGCATGATCCGCCAGCACCAGTTCGACAAGGTGGAAATGGTACGCGTGGAGAAGCCGGAACACTCCTACGCCGCGCTGGAAGAGATGGTGGGCCACGCCGAGAACATCCTGAAGGCGCTGGAACTGCCCTACCGCGTGGTGACGCTGTGCACCGGCGACATGGGTTTCGGCTCCGCCAAGACCTATGATCTGGAAGTGTGGCTGCCCGCGCAGAACACCTACCGCGAAATCTCCAGTTGCTCCAACATGACCGATTTCCAGGCTCGCCGCATGAAGGCGCGCTACAAGGACGAAAACGGCAAGAACCAACTGGTGCACACGCTGAACGGCTCCGGCCTGGCGGTGGGCCGCACCCTGGTGGCCATTCTGGAAAACTACCAGAACGCCGACGGCAGCGTGACTGTGCCGAGCGTGCTGCGTCCGTTCATGGGCAAGGACAGGATCGGCGGCTGAGACCCGGGCGGTCTCGCCAGCAAACTGCAATCGACGCCGGCCGCCACGCCGGCGTTTTTCACGCCCTCACTCCAGGCTTGCCCTCTCCCTGCCTAAAACCCGCTAACAAAACCCCTGATCCTGCGTTGCGCCTCCTTGCCGTACTACTGGTACTGCCTGCGTCGGCGCGCCTTGGCTCAGGTTCTCTGCGAGGTTTTGTTAGCGGCTCTAAGCACTCCCGCCATTCACGACTCCTGCGCCGTCTCGTTACAGATAAAGCCGTCCCTATCTCACGGCCCACCCAGCCGGCGGCGGCATCCCCGGACACCCCAGGCGCGTCTTGCTTGCGCAACCATCCTCAGGAGAACCGACATGGCTGAAGTTCAATACCGGCTTAACGCCGCCATACCCCTCAACCAGATTCTACCCGCCAACCCCGGCGTGCCCACCGCCTTGCCGGCGGCCTTCGTCAACCAGCCCGGCCTGTACATCATCCTCAACCAGAACAACCCTCAAGAAAACAGGTATATGGGCATCTCCGACAACTTGCGCAATCGTTTCGCCGGCCGGCAGGGCGTATGCTTCGAGCTGGGCTTCGCGCCACAGGTGCTGAACAATATTTACGCCTTCCTCGGCACCATGCGCTACCGGAACAATGGCGCGGCCAACTGGACCAATGCCCCGGGCTACGCCGTGCCCAATCTGATGATCGCTCTGGACGGCCAAAACTACGACCTTGAGCACCTATTCATCAAAGCCTCCCAACATGCCTGGCCGCACGGCACCATCACGAACACGCAGAAAACCGGCGTCTTGAGGAATACCGGGGGCTTTCCCATCGATGTCGCCATCAGCTGGGTTGGCCCAGCGCCCAATCAGCAGCAGGTCCGCATTCCGGTGGGCGGACAATTGGCATGACGCCTGAAGCCGCTCATCGCCCCGCCATCGCCACCGGCGACCGCGCCTCCAACATCGAGGCGAACGCCTCAGGCGGCAAGGGCTTGCTGAACAGATAGCCCTGCGCGCAGTTGCATCCCTGCTCCAGCAGGAAACGCCGCTGCGCCTCCTCTTCCACCCCCTCCGCCACCACGTCCAGCCCCAGGCTGCGAGCGATAGAGACGATGGCGCTGGTGATGGCGGCGTCGTCGCCGTCGCAATGCAGATCGTCGATGAAGGAGCGGTCTATCTTCAACCCGCGCACCGGCAAGCGCTTCAGATAGGACAGCGAGGAATAGCCGGTGCCGAAGTCGTCGATGGACAGATACATGCCCAGATTCTGCAGCCGGAACAGCGTGTCCACCATGCCGCCGGCGTCCTCCATCACCACGCTCTCGGTGATTTCCAGCTCCAGCGCGCCGCTGTCCAGGCCATGGCGGGCCAGCGTCTGCTCCAGCTCGGCGACGAAGTCGCCGTGCTTGAGCTGGCGGCCGGACACATTCACCGCCAGGCGGCCCGGCGCCAGGCCGGCGTCGCGCCAGCGGCGGGCATCGGCGCAGGCGGTTTCCAGCACCCAGGCGCCGATCTGCGCGATCAGCGCGCTCTCCTCGGCGATGGGAATGAAACGGTCCGGCGGCACCAGGCCCAATTCGGGATGCCGCCAGCGCAGCAGCGCCTCTGCGCCCACCAGCTCGCCGCTGTCCAGCGCCACCTTGGGTTGGTACCACAGCTCCAGCTCCTGCTGCGCCAGCGCGCGGTGCAGGCTGTATTCCAGCTTCAGCCGCTCCAGCGCGCGCGCGTTCATGTCCGGGGTGTAGAACTGGAAGCCGTTCTTGCCGCCGTCCTTGGCGCGGTACATCGCGGTGTCCGCGTGCACCAGCAGCGTGTCGGCGTCGCGGCCGTCCAGCGGGAACATGCTGATGCCTATGCTGGCGGAGATGAACATCTGCTGGCCGGCCACGCCGGACAGCTCGGTGACCGCGTCCAGCATCGCCTGCGCCCGCGCCGCCACCTGGGCTTCGCCGGCGGCGCCTTCCAGCAGCAGCGTGAATTCGTCGCCGCCCAGCCTGGCCACGGTCTCGGTGGGCAGCAGCCGCGATTGCAGCTGCCGCGCGATGTGGATCAGCAACTGGTCGCCGGCGTAGTGGCCCAAGGTGTCGTTGACCAGCTTGAAGCGGTCCAGGTCGATGAACAGCAGCGCCAGCTGCTGGCCGGCCGCGCCGGCCCGGTCCACCGCGCCCTGCAGCCGCTCCAGGAACAGCGTGCGGTTGGGCAGGCTGGTCAGCGCGTCGTGGTTGGCCAGGAAATGCAGCCGCTCCTCGGCCTGCTTGCGCTGGGTGATGTCGGAAAATACCGCCACGTAGTGCAGGCATTCGCCGTTGGCGTCGCGGATCGCGGTGATGCTCAGGTGCTCGGTGTACAGCAGGCCTCCCTTGCGCCGGTTCACCACCTCGCCCTGCCAGCGTCCGTCGCGCAGCAAGCAGCGCCACAGCTGCTGATAAAACTCCGGCGGCTGCTTGCCGGATTTCAGCAAGGCCGGCGTCTTGCCCAGCGCCTCTTCCCGGCTGTAGCCGGTGATGCGGGCGAAAGCGGGATTCACCGACTGGATCACGCCGTTGCGGTCGGTGATGATGATGCCTTCCATCGTCGACTCGAACACCTTGTCGGCCAGCAGCAGGCTGTGGCGCGACTGCTGCAAGGCCTCGTCGCGCTGACGCAGCGCCTCGTTCAGCTCGTGCAGGTATTCGTGTTCGATGCCCTGCACGATGTCGTCGAAGCCCAGCAGCCGCAGCAGGCGGCCATCGTCGCCAAACACCGCCAGGTGGCGGATATTGTGCTGCTGCAGCAAACGCCTGGCCTGCAGCAAACTGGAAAATTCGGACACGCCGATCAGCGGGCGGCGGCAGCCCTCGCCCAGGGTTGGCGGCAACTGGTCCGAGGCCAGCCAGCGCAGCACGTCGCGCTGGGTGACGATGCCGTGCCCGCCATCCTCCAGCGCCACCGCCAGCGCCGACAAACCCTGCTCGCGCATCCGCTCCATCGCCTCGCGCGGCGTGGCCGCCGCCGGCAGCGACCGCGCCGGCGGCCCGGGCAGGTCGCGGATGCGTTTGACGATCAGAAAGGATTCCAGCCCCTGATTGCGGACGATGTCGGTCAGCGTGACGATGCCCAGCGGCTGACCGCGCTTCCACACCAGCACGTGGCGCAGCTGGCGGCGGCGGAAGGCCTCCACCGCATCCTGCAACGACATGTCGTGCGGCAGGCTGGCCAACTGCGCGCTGATCGCCTGCCCCACCGGCAAGTCCGGATCGCGGCGCCCCAGCGACGCCTCCAGCGCATCGGATTCGGTCCACAGGCCCAGCACCTCTCCTTTTTCGTCGCGCACGGCGATGGAGCTGCAGGCGGCCGCCATCATCCGGCTGGCGGCTTCGCGGATGGGCAGGGACGGCGGGCAACACAGGAGATCGCAGGATGCGATGTCGGCCAGGGTTTGAATCGAATAGGACATTGACAAACATGGCCTCGTCATAAGCTGACGGCCATTATACCGTTAACCATCTTGCCGCAAGGGCCGGAATGTCAAAAATTCTATCCTGTGCGAAATAAAAAAGCGCCGGATCGAAATCCGGCGCTTTGTCTTGTCCACGAGGCGCGCGTCAGCGACGCTCGCCCCACAGGTCGTGCTCGCTGCAATCGACGATTTCCACCTGGTAGAACTCGCCCGCTTGCATGCCAGTCGAGTCTTCGACAAACACCAGGCCGTCGATCTCCGGCGCGTCGGCATAGCTGCGGCACACCGCGGTGCCCTCGTCATCGATCTCGTCCACCAGCACTTTCAAGGTCTGGCCGACGCGGCGCTCCAGGCGGCGCGCGCTGATCTCGGCCTGCACCTCCATGAAGCGCTCCTTGCGGGCTTCTTTCACGTCTTCCGGCACCTGGTTCGGCAGCTCGTTGGCGGTGGCGCCCTCGACCGGGGAGTAAGTGAAGCAGCCGACGCGGTCGAGCTCCGCCTCGCGGATGAATGCCAGCAGTTCCTCGAAGTCTTCCTCGGTCTCGCCAGGGAAGCCGACGATGAAGGTGGAGCGGATCACCAGTTCCGGGCAGATCTCGCGCCACTTCTTGATGCGCGCCAACACGTTGTCGCTGTTGGCCGGCCGTTTCATCAGCTTCAGCACCTTCTGGCTGGCGTGCTGGAACGGGATGTCGAGATACGGCAGGATCTTGCCGTCGCGCATCAGCGGAATCACCTCGTCCACGTGCGGGTACGGGTAGACGTAGTGCAGGCGCACCCAGATGCCGTGGCTGCCCAGCTCCTCGCACAGCTCGGTCATCCGGGTCTTCACCGGGCGGCCGTTGTGGAAGCCCAGCTTGTACTTGGTGTCCACGCCGTAAGCCGAGGTGTCCTGCGAGATCACCAGAATCTCTTTGACGCCGGCCTTGGCCAGGCTCTCCGCCTCGCGCAGCACGTCGTGGATGGGACGGCTTTCCAGATCGCCGCGCATCGACGGGATGATGCAGAAGGTGCAACGGTGGTTGCAGCCCTCGGAAATCTTCAGGTAGGCGTAATGCTTGGGCGTCAGGCGCACGCCGATATCCGGCACCAGGTCGACGAAGGGGTCGTGCGGCTTGGGCAGGTGGGTATGCACCGCGGTCATCACTTCATCGGTGGCGTGCGGGCCGGTCACGGCCAAGACCGACGGATGCACATCGCGCACCACATCGCCCTTGGCCCCCAGACAGCCGGTGACGATCACTTTGCCGTTTTCGTTCAGCGCTTCGCCGATGGCGTCCAGCGACTCCTCTACGGCGGAGTCGATGAAACCGCAGGTGTTCACCACCACCAGGTCAGCCCCATCATAGGAAGGAGCGATTTCATAGCCTTCGGCGCGAAGGCGGGTCAGTATCTGCTCGGAATCGCTCGCGGCCTTGGGACAACCAAGGGAGACGAACCCGACGCGGGGAGTCTTGTTCATGTTCAACGTCTTGGGCGGAAACAAATCGCGCGATTATACAACGGTTTGTCTAACGATACCCATTTGGTTTAAACGGAAAGGCGCAGAGCGACGCAGCAAGCCTCGAGCACTCCCTTTCATGCTCTCTCCCCAAACATCCCGCCATGGTTCGCGCGCCGCCAATTGCGGCGACACCGCTCCCCGCTCCAGAACTCGCGCGCCGCGCGTCGGTCACACCGCTGTCGCGTCGACGCCTGCCGATTTCCATTCTCCCCCTCGCATGCATAGGAAACCCAAATGCCATCCCCTGCCGTCAATCTCAAACTGCGCCCGCTGGAACGGGACGATCTGGCCTTCGTCCACGAGATGAACAACAACGCCAACATCATGCGCTATTGGTTCGAGGAGCCGTACGAGGCATTCGTCGAACTGGTGGACCTGTATGACAAGCATATCCACGATCAGAACGAACGCCGTTTCGTGGTCGAGGATGGCGCGCGCAAGGTGGGGCTGGTCGAGCTGGTGGAGATCGATTACATCCACCGCCGCGCCGAGTTCCAGATCATCATCCACCCGGAACACCAGGGCCGCGGCTACGCCAGCCAGGCGACCCGGCTGGCGATGCGCTACGCCTTCGCCGTGCTCAACCTGTACAAGCTGTACCTGATCGTCGACAAGGAAAACGCCAAGGCGATACACGTTTACCAGAAGCTGGGTTTCCAGCCGGAAGGCGAGCTGATAGACGAGTTCTTCGTCAATGGCCGTTACCGCAGCGCGCTGCGGATGTGCCTGTTTCAGGCCGCGTTTTTGCAAACGGCGGTCGAGGGCTGACCGAATCCGGCCAGTCTCGGCCGGACTCGCCCCGCTCCCGTCAGCGCGTCGGCAAGCTCCAGCTCTGATTGGCCGTGCCGCCGCATTGCAGCAGACTGACCGGCTGCCCGGAACGGTTGGCACTCAGGCACAGGCCGCTCTTGGCGCTGCGTATCGCGCTGCCGCTGCGCGTCCAGGCGGATGTCCCGCTGCAGCTGCGGATGTCGACGCCGCTGCCATGCTCTTCCAGGCAATAGTTGTCCTTCAGCTGCAGCGAGCCATCCTTAGCATGCACCCAGGCCTGATTGCCGCCGCCGTGGCAGCCGTAGGCAATCGCCGCCGCGCCCTCGCTCGCGCCGCCGCTGGCGTCCAGGCACTGGCTGCCGTTGGCGATCGGTCCTCGGGTGCTGTTGCCGATGCCGTTTTCCTGCGCGCTGCTCTGGCTGTAGGCCGTGACCTTGGAAAAAGCCGGGCAGGCGTCGCTGACCGAGGTGCCGCTGATGCTGCCCGGCACCAGCCTGCCGGCGACGAAGCCGGACGGGACCCCGAATGTCGCCTTGCTATAGGGCTGGCCCAGGCAGGTGGCGCGATTGCTGTTCCACTCGAAGTATTCGGCCCAGTTGACCATATTGTGCGGCGAGATCTTACTCGCCGCGGTCTTGATGCTGCCCAGCTTGAACGACGCGCCGCTGGTCTGATCGGTGACGGTCACCCCCAGCCAGCCGCCAGCCTCGTAAGCGACGTGGAAGCGGTAGCTATGCCCCTGCGTCCAGTCCACGTGGATGCGGCAGCTGCGGCCAGTGCCTTCTCCGGAGAAAGTGGTGCAGTAACTGCCGGCGCTGCCCGCTTTGGCATCGGTGGTGTCCCAGGCGGAAAACAGGAAGGTGCGCTTGCCGCCGCCATTGCTCTGCATGCCGGTATAAGCGCCGGACGTGCCGACCAGATCGAACTGGTTGGCCCAGTACACATTGGCGGAATAGCCTGGATCGCGGTCCACCTTGATGGTGAAATCAACGGCATCCATGCCAGCCGACGCGGCGGCGGGGAACCGGTAGTTGGTATAAGTGCCCGGGGTCTTGCCCAGGGCATGGGCCAGAGGGGAAAGCGAAAGCAGCAGCAGCAGGGGAAGCGTGGTTTTGGCGTGCATCGCGGTCATCCTTCATGAGATTGACGAAAAACACACGCAAACGATGCCACTCGTCTGCGCATGGCGATGGCTTTATGAATATCCAAAATAGAGCAATTGATCAATATGAATTAATTACAAATACCATTCAAATACCATGGTAGTTTGTTTCGAATAACTCATAACGCCTAGCGTTTTCGCGCGCAGACGAAGTCGCCCCACACCGGGCAGCCGGACTCGTCCCTGACCGGCATCCGCGTTCTTTCCAGTACCGCCCAACCTTCTTGCAGCAAGCGGTCCAGATAACGGACATGGTGGCGGTAGCGGCCGCTGTGATGCAGCCGGAAATCGCCGGCCTCGCCGTCGTCCAGGCTTTCGGTGCAGAACAGCAGCAGGCAGCCAGGCATCGCCCGCGCCGCCAACAGGATGAACAGCTCTTCCAGTTCGCCCAAGTAAGGCAGCGTGTCCATGCAGACGATCAACTGGTAAGCCCCGCCCCCTGTCCGGAGAAAGTCACGCAGTTCCCGCTCATCCAGGCTGTCGTATATTCCCTTGGCCCTGGCCCGCTCCAGCATGCCGGCGCTCAGATCCACGCCATCGAGCCGGCTGGCGTAAGGCCGCGCCGCCTCGCCGACCAGCCCGGTGCCGCATCCCAGGTCCAGCGCGGACAGCGATTGCGCCGCGATGCCCAGGCGGGACAGGCAAGCCGACGTCCATTGCGGGCCCTGATAGCGCAGGCGCGCAAGATCCTGATCGAAGCTGGCCGCCGCGGCGTCGAAGGCGCTGCCGACGTATTCGGCGTCGCAGGAATCCGGCGCCTCTCCCCCGCCGAACGCCGCCAGCATGTGCCGGGCCACTGGGCTGTCGCCCCGCTCCCGCAGCCAATCCTGAGCCAGCGCTCTCGCTTCCTCATGCCGCCCCAGCTCGCACAATGCCTGTCCCACCGCGATGGGCGCCATCGCCCCGGGCGGTTCGGCCAGCACGCCCAAGGCATTGCAGCGCCGGGCCTCGCCGTGGCGTTCCAGCCGCAGCAGCATGCCGGTCAGCAGATGGAAGGCATCCGGGCAATGCTGGTTCAGCGACACCGCATGGCACAACGCCTGCTCGGCTTCGGCGTCCCGGCCGGCCCGCATCAGCTGCGCGCCCAGATTGGTCCAGTAGAAATAACGGGCCGGGTCAAGCCGGGCGGCCTCGCTCAGCGCGCTCACCGCCTCTTGGTCCAGCCCCATCCGCGCGCGGGCCAGCCCCAGATTGAAATGCCACTCGGCATGGCCGCCATCCGCCGCCACCGCCCGCTCCAGCAACGGCAGCGCTTCATCCGCGCGGTCCCGCTGCATCAGCAGGAAGCCCAGCCAATGCCTGGCGGCGGCGCCCTGAGCCTCATCGTCCAGCAGATCGCGGTAGGCTGATTCCGCCGCCTCCGCGTCGCCGGACAGGTGCAGCCGCTGCGCTCGCCGCAGGCGCTCGTCTTCAACCGTCATGCTCGCTTTCCCCGGCTATCAAAACACAGGCAAAAAACAAGGCCGGAGCGTTTCCGTCCCCGGCCCTTCATGATCCCTGCCGCTTTCGCCGCTCAGGATTTGTCCTTGTCCTCCGAACCCGGATAGCCCGGGAAACCGAATCCGCCGAACAGCTGCTTGGTCTGCTCCTGCATGCGGTTTTGCATCTCCAGGAACATGCCGGTGCTCTGCTCCATGTAGTTGGCCATCATGTTCTGGATGGCCGGCCCCTGCAGCTTCATGAACTCGCCCCACATCGTGGTGTTCAGCATCGCGTTGTCGCCATACATCGCGCGGGTCTGTTCCTGCATTTTTTGCTGCAGCTGCGAAAACAGCTGGAGGTTCTTCTCCAGGAAAGGCCCCATCATGCCCTGCATCGCCTGGCCGTAGTAGCGGATGAACTGAGTCAGCACCTCATAGCTGAACATCGGCATGCCGCCGTTTTCCTCTTCCAGAATGATCTGCAGCAACACGCTGCGGGTGATGTCTTCTTGAGTCTTGGCATCCACCACCTGGATGTCGACATTGTCCAGAACCAACTGTTTGACATCACCCAAAGTGATGTAGGAACTGGTGGCGGTATCGTACAGACGGCGGTTCGGGTACTTCTTGATGACCCGTTTCTCAACACTCATTTATCGCTCCTGGTTTATCTTCGTGGTGTTGTGCGCTGGCAATCTAACATAAATACAACAAACTAGAGCAAATCTTCTACCACCCCTTTGCCCCTTGTGCTACATTTACGCGTCATTGTGCGGCGCACAATACCACTTCAACGGAACACAGTCGGACCCCATTTTCCACGCAATGGAGGTTTTACACCATGTCCTACAACAACGAACAGCTGAACAAGCTTTCCCTGACCGGCCTCGAGTCCACCCTGCGCTTCGCCCAGATCGCGCTGGACAGCACGGAGCGCCTGGTCAAATTGCAACTGGAAGCGTCCAAGCAGTCGCTGGAAGACCATACCAAGGCCGCCAGACAACTGACCGAATTCAAGGACTCCCAGGAAGCGATCAACCACCTGAACAAGCTGGCCACCCAGTCCATCGACAAGCTCGTCAACCATTCGCGCGATCTGTACGAAGTGGTCTCCGGCACGCAAAGCGAGCTGAGCAAGCTGGTTGAGGAGAGCGTAGGCCTGTTCAACAAATCGCTGATCAGCTCGATCGAATCCGTGGCCAAGAGCGCGCCCGCCGGCTCCGACGCCACGCTGAACGCGGTGAAAACCTCGGTAGCCGCAGCCGCAGCCGCGGTCAACACCTTCAGCAAGGCCGCCCAGCAAGTGGCCGAATTCACCGACAGCAGCGTCAAGGCCGCCACCAGCGCCACCGCCGACGCGGTGAAGAACTCCGCCAAGCGCGGCGCCACCGTCTGAGGCCTGAGGGCCAGCGCCCTTCGCCGCAACCCCGCCTTCACGGCGGGGTTTTCGCATTAACGGATGCGCGCTCCACGCTGCGGCGGTACAATCCCGCTTTACCAGATTGAGCAAGCACGACAGGTTCCCCCGCATGAAAATCAGCAGCAACTTCGACGCCGGCAGCATCGAGATCGTCTCCGCCGACAGCCTTGAAGACATCCAACTGCGCATCCGCCGCGACAACGCGGCCGACTTCGCGCAGTGGTTCTACTTCCGCGTGCAAGGTGCTGCCTATCAACACTGCACCTTCCGCTTCCTCAACGCCGCCGAATGCGCTTACCCGCAGGGCTGGGTGGACTACCAGGCGATGGCCTCCTACGACCGCGTCAACTGGTTCCGCGTGCCCACCCACTACGAAGACGGCGTGATGGTGATCGAACACGTGCCGCTGTCGGGCAGCATCTACTACGCCTACTTCGAGCCCTACAGCTACGATCAGCACCTGAACCTGATCGGCCAGGCCCAGGGCTCCGGCCTGTGCCAGGTATCCGACCTAGGCTCCACCGTGCAGGACCGCGACATGAACCTGCTGACCATCGGCCACGAGGTGGAGTCGGACCTGAAGATCTGGATCACCGCGCGCCAGCATCCGGGCGAGACCATGGCGGAATGGTTTGTCGAGGGCTTCCTCAACCGCCTGCTCGATCCGCAAGACCCCACCAGCCGCGCGCTGCTGGACCGCGCCACTTTCTACGTGGTGCCGAACATGAACCCGGACGGCTCGGTACTGGGCAATCTGCGCACCAACGCCGCCGGCGCCAACCTGAACCGCGAGTGGGCGAACCCCAGCGCGGAAACCAGCCCGGAAGTGCTGGTGGTGCGCCAGAAAATGCTGGAAACCGGCGTAGATCTGTTCCTAGACATCCACGGCGATGAGAACATTCCTTATGTATTCCTGGCCGGCACCGAAGGCGTGCCGTCGTGGAATGCCAAACTGGAAAAGCTCGCGGACAGCTTCCGCCACCATTTCCTGCTGGCCAGCCCCGATTTCCAGACCGAGCACGGCTACCCGCGCAACGAAGCCGGCAAAGCCAATATGAGCATCGCCACCAACTGGGTATGCGAACAGTTCGGCTGCCTCGCCTTCACGCTGGAAATGCCGTTCAAGGACAATCACAACCTGCCCGACGACGACTTCGGCTGGAACGGCCAGCGCAGCCTGCGCCTGGGCGAATCCGCCCTCAGCCCGATCTACGCGGTGCTCAATGAGCTGGCACGCGGCGAATAATCCGCGTTCCAAATGAAAAAGCCGGCAATCGCCGGCTTTTTTCATGCCCCGCTCCCACTCACATCGCCACAGGCAGCTTGTCCAGCGCCTTCACCAACTCCACCTCGGCCATGCACCAATCGCTGCCTTTTTCCAGCACCTTGCCCAGCGCGATCTGGAAATGCTTGCCCCGGGCAGTCATGTAGAACTGCTTGCCCAGCATGTACAGCGACAAGGGCAAGATCAACGCGTTGATCACCTTGCCCGCGCGCCGGTATGGCATGAATAGGCTGATGTGGCCGGCCAGCCAGACCTGGTCTGGAGGCAGCGTGGGATCGATCAGACGGGTATCGGTCGGCCGCAGCGACGCCGCCAATGGCCGCGTGCTCAGCGTTTCCACCCCCAGATAGATGCGCTCCCGGCCGGTGCGCTTGACGCGGCGGATGATGCCCAGGCTCCAACCCTCCTGCTCCGGCTCGCGAAAGCCGATCAAGCTGCCCAGGCTGACCCACTCGTTTCCCATCACATCCAGCGACACGCCCAAGCCCGTCTGGCTGACATTCTCCAGCGACCAGCGCTGAAACTCCTGCGGCAACCCTGCTTCCGCGGTCTCTCCAGACAACGACAGCGAACTGGTGGCGGGCAACGGCGACAGCGTCTTGTCCCGCTTGCGGCTGGTGACGAAGCCATAGATGCGGATATTGGCCGCATCCTCGTAGCTATCCTTGTCCACGCCTCGCTGGCCCTGCATCTGCTCCTCGTCCGGCCTGCGAATCAGCTTGTGCAGCAGATGCAGGCGATGCGCGACCTCCACCTGCCGGTCGCTGACCGCCACCCGTTCCGCGCGCTCGAACAGCACCGGCTTGGCCGCCCACTCCCGGGTCAAGATGCGCAGCAACGACGCGTCGATGCCAGGCTCGATCAGGCGTTTCAATTCGGCCGGAATTCGGCTCGCCTCCATCACGATCGCCCAGCCATGCAGAATTTCCACCAACTCGGCCGTATTCCAGTAACGCGCCCATTCGCCAGCCTCCCCTTTCACCCGCGCCGCGGGCTTGGGCTCGGCCAAAGACACGCAGAAACTGGCGTCGGCGAAATAAGACTTGCTGATTGTCATGCGATTGCTGAGCAAGGCCAGCAACTCATAGGAGAAATTCACTTGCCGGGCGTTGAGATTGCCATTGCTCAGCACCGACATCATATGCAATGCCAGATACTGATCCTGGACCGTGGTCGCGCCGTTCTTCTCGCCAAAAAGAAATACCGGCCGGCTATCCCAACCGCGCTGCTCGGCGAATCGATACAGCTGATTGGCATTCAGCCAGAATACTTCGTCTGGCTGGTAATTTCTCACATACTGCCATTTGGCATACTCGGCAAGGTAATAAAACATCCGCGCCAGCACCAAAGGCAAATGCTCTTGCACCTTTACGCCATTAGGATTATCTGGCTGGACAGGTAATGCATATTGGTAAAAATCGGTAAATTGCTTGCCGTAATTCAGGATTTGCGCGCGCAGTTGAGTTTCCAGTACCTTGGGCATGCGGGCATTCATCAGGTATTGCACGCACAGGGTATCGTGCAACGGCTGTGTTTCCTGATTCAACGCCAGCACCGCCTCAAGCTGGTCTGCGGATAGTTCCAAAGAAGGCGAGTTCAAGCCCGCCAACAGCTCGGCAACCTTGTCGTGCGCGCCGGCGCCGAACTCCTGTTTCAGCTTTTCCGCATAGGCTTTCGCCGACGATGCGTTGGCCAAGGGATCCTGCTTGCCCTTGGATCCCCTTGCGAAGAAATCCAGCATGCTCTTGTCCAGTATCGTTAGGCCCCCGAGCCGAGCGGTGTTCCGCCTGCGCAGGCTGCCATCACTATTTATAGCAAGCAGCGACGCTCGCTGCTGCCGGGCAAGAAAACCATTAGAAAAAAAAAGCGCCGAGTCGGCGCTTTCTTTATATGAATCCAAACTTAGATAGCCAGGGCTTCCAGCTTTTTGCCGCTGTCGATCCAAGCCTGCACCCAAGCCGGTTTGCGACCGCGGCCAGTCCAAGTCAGGTTGCTGTCGCTGGGGTGGCGATACTTGGCTTCCACCGGCTTGCGCACCGCCACGGCCTTGCTCAGCACGTCTTCCACGCTCAAGCCATAGGCGCGGGCCAGTTCGATAATCTGCTTTTTGGCCTTGGATTTTTCTTCCACTTCGCGACGCTTGATTTCGTTTTCTACGTCAGCCTTCAGTGCGACCAGCGCGGTGAATTCCAGCTTGGACAGATCCATGACATGTTCCCTTGATTATTGGTTTAACGATTTACAGGATGTAATGTAGCCAATCGAAATGGCGCAAGTCAAGGATTAAAAAGAAAATGGATTACCCATTATTCTGTCACGGATTCGATGGCATACGGCAATTCCAGCCGATGCAGCGCAATAGTATGTTCCTCATCGGCAAATATGCCAGCTTCCCACGTCTGAGATTGCGCCACGGCCAAGCCCAGATAAGCGGAATCGTTCAACTGACATACAGCCGCCAGCATGCCTATCGACTGATCCGGCAATTGCGGACTATAAAGCTTGGCCCCAACCGGCAAAGCGGTATCAAATGACACCTTGAACATCCTGCGCTTCATCTTGCCCAGATACTGGCTGCGCGCGACAATTTCCTGGCCTGGATAGCATCCCTTCTTGAAGTTGACCGCGCCAATCAATTCCATATTCGCCATTTGCGGCACAAACTGTTCCTGTGTCGCCTGCACCACCCAAGCGATTCCAGCCTGAATATCCCGCAATGCCCAGGCTTGCGCCAGCGCAGCCTGCAAGCCTTCCGCGCGGGCGATGTCCTCGCCGATCCCGCAGCCGTCTTTCAACGCCAGCAAATAGCCGCCATTCGGCAAAGCCACCAGCGCGGCTTCAGACTGGGCTTCAACCTGCATTTTTCCCAACGAAGCCAGGCCAAGGAAATGTTTTTGCAACTCGCTCCTGGCCAAAATGCCGAACATCCCCAATAACGACCAATCTCGATCCAGCGTCACCTTCACCTTGGAACGCAACACAAACATGGCGAGTCTTTTGGCAACAGCCTCGGCGATATCGGCGGAAACCATCAGGCAATAAGCGCCCTCATGCTGCCAGATCAGAAAACTGGCCAGCATGCGTCCCTTCGCGGTGGAATAGGTGCTGTACTGCGCGCAGCCCGCCGTCACTTCGCGAATATCATTCGACAACTGTCCCTGCAGAAACCCGGCGGCATCCTCGCCCTCCACCCGGATCAACACAAAGTTTTCCAGCGGGGCCAATACCGATCCATTTTCCAAGGCAGCCACCTGCTCCAGATGGGATGCCAACGACGCTTGCCCGTTTTCACCGCGGACCACGCCCTTTTGCCTCAACCATTCATCCCAGAATGCATTCATGTTCCGTTGACTCCGCATTGATTTTCGATAGTTGATCTTACCGCCAACGGCCATCCCGTCGCCAGCGGCGCCCGACATGACCAGTGGAATACCATTGCATAACAAACACCTAAGTTATCCTTCCCCGGCCCGCACATCCGCCGCCGTATTTTTTACCGCGGCAGGCATTGACAAGGCTGTCGGGCTCCGTATATAGTTCGCCCTCACTCAATTCCCTGATAGCTCAGTTGGTAGAGCGACGGACTGTTAATCCGCAGGTCGCAGGTTCGAGCCCTGCTCGGGGAGCCACCGCTTCTGTGGCTGAAATTTGAGTGCGTTTGTTCCCTGATAGCTCAGTTGGTAGAGCGACGGACTGTTAATCCGCAGGTCGCAGGTTCGAGCCCTGCTCGGGGAGCCACACCGCCTAAGGCCCCCAATTAAAAGTTTTGTTCCCTGATAGCTCAGTTGGTAGAGCGACGGACTGTTAATCCGCAGGTCGCAGGTTCGAGCCCTGCTCGGGGAGCCAGAATACGACAAGCCGCAGCTCACGCTGCGGCTTTTTCGTTTCGCGTTTCCCTTTTACAATCGTCTCCATCCACTGGAGAAACGATGTTGAACAAACCCATACCGCTCGCCATCGGCGCCATCCTGCTATGGGCCTCTCTGGCCACGCTGGGCGCGCTGACCCGAAGCCTGCCGCCCTTTCTCGTTGTCGGCGCCAGCCTATGCGTCGGCAGCCTGCTGTCGATCCACCGCGCCCGTGATTGGAAAGTTCCGCCGCTGACTCTGCTGGTTGGCATCTACGGTCTGTTCGGCTACCACTTCCTGCTGTTTTTCGCCTTCCGGCTGGCGCCTGCGCTGGAGGCCAACCTGCTCAACTATCTGTGGCCTCTGCTGATCGTGATGCTGTCCCCGCTGCTGCGCCCCGGCACCCGATTGATGCGCCGCCACATCATCGGCGGCATTCTCGGCTTCATCGGCGCCGGACTGATCGTCACCGGCGGCAAGCTAGCGCTGTCCCAGCAGTACCTGCCGGGCTACCTGCTGGCGATCTCCGCCGCCGCGGTCTGGTCGACCTTCAGCCTGCTCCTCGGCCGCCTGCCCGCCTTTTCCGGCAGCGCGATGGGCGGCTTCTGCCTGGCATCCGGCCTGCTGTCCCTGTTGTGCCACGCGCTGTTCGAGCCCGCGGCGCAACCCACCGCCATGCAATGGGCGACGCTGGTCCTGCTGGGCCTGGGCCCGATGGGCGGCGCCTTTTTCCTGTGGGAGCGCGCACTCAGATTTGGCGATCCCCGGCAGATAGGCTCGCTCTCCTACGCCACCCCGCTGCTCTCCACCCTGCTGCTGACCGCCAGCGGACAGGGCGCGCTCAATCCGCTGGCCGCCGCCGCCATCCTGCTCATCCTGGGCGGCGCGCTGCTGGGCACCTTGCCGGACCGACGGACGCCGCAGATCCAACCTCAGTAGCTTTGCCCAAAACATGCATTAACAGTTAAAATAATCACTATCAAATAAAAGGAAAAGCCATGTCTGTTCTGAAGGAATTCAAGGAATTCGCCGTCAAGGGCAATGTGATCGATCTCGCCGTCGGCGTCGTCATCGGCGGCGCATTCGGCTCCATCGTCAAGTCGCTGGTGGACGATGTGATCATGCCGCCCATCGGCCTGCTGATCGGCAATGTCGACTTCTCCAACCTGTTCTTCGTGCTGAAGGACGGCGCCAAGCAGGCCGGTCCCTACGTCTCGGTCGCCGCCGCCAAGCAGGCCGGCGCCACCACGCTGAACCTGGGCCTGTTCATCAACTCGCTGGTCAGCTTCACCATCGTCGCCTTCGCCATCTTCATGCTGGTCAAGGCCATCAACCGGCTGAAGCGCGAAGAAGCCGCGCCCGCCCCGGCCGCGCCCGCCACCAAGGAATGCCGCTACTGCCTGTCCGCCATCCCGGAAAAGGCCACCCGCTGCCCCTGCTGCACCTCCCAGCTGGACTAGAAGCATAGCCAGCAGCGGCGTCGAAATCGGCGCCGCGCTTGCCCGCGCAGGACGATTCCCCTACAATCGCTTCCGTTCTGGGGGAGTAGCCTCGGCGCGCGACAGCGCCGGCACCGGTCAACATACTTGGCATTCGCCATGGCCGCTGCGACGATCTTCCGTTTGGCAAGACCCATGACATGTTTGCGCACAGCGGGGCCGCGGCGCAGACTTGTCATGGCGTGTCCGCGGCCCCTGGAGTTCCCATGCAAGCCTTCATGATTTCCACCGGCGTGGTGGCCTTGGCCGAGATCGGCGACAAGACCCAATTGCTGGCCCTGCTGCTCGCCTCCCGCTTCAAGAAGCCCGTTCCCATCATCCTCGGCATTTTCGTATCGACGCTGGTCAACCATTTCGCCGCCGCCGCCGTCGGCCAATGGCTGATGAGCCAGGTCGGACCCGACATCATGCGTTGGGGCCTGGGCTTGTCCTTCGTCGCCATGGCGGTATGGATGCTGATACCCGACAAGCTGGATGAAACCGACGCGCTGCGCGAACGCTTCGGCATTTTCGGCACCACCGTGATCGCCTTCTTCATCGCCGAGATGGGCGACAAGACCCAGATCGCCACCGTGGCGCTGTCGGCGCGCTTCCCCGAACAGCTCTATATGGTGGTGGCCGGCACTACGCTGGGCATGATGATCGCCAATGTGCCGGCGGTGCTGCTGGGCGAGGTGGCGGCGAAAAAGCTGCCGCAGAAGCTGATGCATGCGATCGCCGCCGCGCTGTTCATCGGACTGGGCATCGCCACGCTGATGACTCCGCTGTCGCTGTAATCGCAGGCATGAAAAAGGGAGGCCGAGGCCTCCCTTTTTCTCATTCCGCGCTCACTCCTGCGTCAACAAGGCGTGGGGATCGAAACCCACCCGCAAGGCGCCCCAGTGCCGTCCGCGCAACTCCAGCGGCAGCACCACCTCGGACAACACCTCGCCAGTGTCGCGGCTATATGTCTGCAACAGGAAAGGCTGCACATTGCGCGCCGCGCGCAAACCGGCCGCGTCGTTGAAGATGCGCTTGTCGCGGCTCTCGATCAGATCCTTGGCCGGATCGCCGCAGGGCGGCTTGCTGTACCAGCTGTTATGGGTCGGCGCGTAGCCGTTGCCATCCACCGCCACGCAGAACTTGCCGCCCGGAATCTGCCCCACCACGCCGTCCAGCATCGGCTGCAGCAGCTTTTCCAGCTTGGCATCGTAGGCGGTGCGGTATTTCGCCGGCGCGGTGCCGGCAATCTGCTGGTAACGCTGATCGAACAGGTCCAGACCGCTCTGCTGCGTCTGCTGCAACAAGCCCTGCACCTGATCGCGGACATCCCGCGCCCGATTCACCGCCTGATCGAAAGCGCCGTCGCCGATGACGAACTTGGAAACCAGCTCCTGCACCTGCTCCGCCGCCACCGTCAGCTCGGTCGCCGCTTTTTCGGTCTGCCCCAGACGGCCGCTCACCAGTTGTCCCAGCTGGTGGATTTCTGCCACATTCAGATTGACCTGCTGGTTGCTGTCGGCGAAACCATGCATGGTGGAGGCAATCTGGCTCAGGCTGCTGGATGTCGCCTCGAAATCGCCCATCATTTTGCTGAAATGCTCGGACGCGCGCGAGATCACGTCGCGCGCCTGGTTGGTATCGGCGGTGATGGCCTCGGTTTCCTGCTGGGTATTCGCCACCAGGCCCAGCATGCCGTCGATATTGCGCGAAATCTCGTCGGTGGCGGTCTTCACCCGCTCCGCCAGCTTGCGCACCTCGTCCGCCACCACCGCGAAGCCGCGGCCGCTCTCGCCTGCGCGCGCCGCCTCGATGGCGGCATTCAGCGCCAGCAGATTGGTTTGCTCGGACACGTCCTTGATCAGATCGACAATGGTCTTGATGCTGGCCGAACGCTGGCTCAGATCCTCCACCGTGTGGTTGAAATGGCCGACCTTTCGGCTGATGTCGTGAATGCTATCCGTCACCAGGCGCAATTCCTGGTAAGAGTCGCGCGCCACTTTCAGGTTCTCGGCGGTGGTAGAAGAGATGGCCTCCGTCTGCTCGGTGACCAGCCCCGCGCCGCGCGTCGAATCGTCGCTGGCCTGCCTCACCTGCTTGGCCAGATCGTCCTGCTGCCGGGCGCTGCCCAGCGACTCGGTGACATTGCGCCGCGTCACCGCGGAATCCATCGCGATGCGCACCGTCATCAGCCTCACCTTGCTGATGATTTCCCGCATTTTCAGCAAGAAGCGGTTGTAAGACAGCGACAGCTCGCGGATCTCGTCATAGGTAATGGTGGGAATCTCGCGCGATAGGTCCCCAGCGCCGGCGCCGATCTCGTTGAAGATCTGAATGATCATGCGCAACGGCCGCACGATCAGGTAGCGCAGATACCAGACCATGAAAGCGATGAAGACGAAGCTCAACGCCCACAGCCCCAGCGTCCAGTAGAGCGCGCTGTCTATGCTGGCCTCGACTCCGGCCATGATCTGCGGCGACACCCCAGCGCCGCGCAGGCTGTCGCGGATGTCGGACAAGGCGTGGTAGCTGTAGGCCACCATCAGCAGCTGGAACAGGCTGATGAAGAAAAAACTGCACAACTTCTTGCCAAGCGTGTTCCAGAATGTCTTTTCCGAAAACGTGTACAAGCGCCAAAACCACTCCATTTGCTCTCCTCTTGCCGGCTGTGCCGCCGCTATTTTTTATTAGGACGTTATTTTTTCCGATGCGCGCCGCAATTGCCAGCCGATTCTCATCCGGAAGCTTGATCCACATCAAATCCACGCCGCCGCCATACCATCCAGCGCTCGCTATCGCGGAAAACCGCGACGCTCGGCCCCAACGCCTCATCCGCCTCCAGCCTGAACCACGGCGACAACAGATCCGCCAGAGACTCGGCATCAATGCCGAACGGCGGCCCCCGCTCGGCGTCGGCGATGAAAAACACGCCGGCCAGCGCCCCGCCGGGACGGATCAGCGCCGCGACTCGATCAGCATATTGCTTTCGCATGCGCACAGGCAAGGCGCACAAAAAAGCCCGCTCGAACACACAGTCGAAAACGGGCAACTCTTGCAGGAAAAAATCGGCTAGCAATAATCGGCCAGCGGCCTCCGGCCACTGCCTGGCAGCCAGCTCGACCGCGGCCTCGCTGAAATCCACCGCCAGCACCTCATGCCCCATGCCCAGCAAGGGCGGCATGTCCGCCGCGCTGCCGCAGCCCGGCATCAATACCCGCCACGACGGCTGCGCGGAGAAAAACTCGCGCGCGGGCGGCGGCAATTGCCCGCCCTCCCATGGCATCACGCCTTCTCGGTAACGCTGCTCCCAGAAATCCGCCTTGGAACTGTCCGCCATATCATCCTTTCGAATCACTTCTCCAGCAGCCATGCCGCCGCCCGCTCCAGCGACAGGCCCGCGCAATCGCATGCGTCCTCGCGCGCCGAAGCGGCGTCGCGCCAGCGCAAGCGGCCCGCCTCATCTACTCGATAATGCCGTCCCGCGGGCAAGCGCCCCCACTCGACTCCATCCATCTCGTCCAGCTCCAGCAACGCGCCGCAAGCCGCCGCCAACTGCAGCAGACGCAGGCGCGCAGGCAGACGCAGCCACACCGCCTCCCGCTCATCCGCCGACATGAAGCACCACTGGCTCACTTCAGCGAAGGTGCGCGCGCAACCGCGGCAAACGTTGTCGCCCAGCGCGATTGAACACAGGGCGATGCAGGGGGAATCGGGACGGGTAATGCTCATTCGGATGCTCGGCTCGGAAAAACAATGACTTGAAAACGATCTGTCGCTGGCGACAAAACCAAAACGAGTATATCAGCAACAGAAGGACAAACTGGCATCGGATAAAACCGATAATAGGAAGGA
>NZ_JZJL01000055.1 GCF_000971335.1 Chromobacterium vaccinii | reverse complement strand
AATTGGGCCAGCCCGACAAATTGCCGCCGCGCCCCGACCTGCGCGTCCGCCGCGTGCCCATCGGGCCGGTGGCGGTATTCGGCGCCGGCAACTTCCCGCTGGCGTTCTCGGTGGCCGGCGGCGACACCGCCTCCGCGCTGGCCGCCGGCTGCCCGGTGGTGGTCAAGGCGCATCCGGCCCATCCCGGGGTCTCGGAATTGACCGGCCGGGTCATCCGCCAGGCAGCCGCCGACTGCGGCCTGCCTGGCGGCGTGTTTTCGCTGCTGATCGCCGATGGCCACGCGCTGGGCCGGCAATTGGTCGAGCACCCGGCCATCGCCGCCGTGGCCTTCACCGGCTCGCGCCGCGGCGGCGAAGCCCTGATGCGCGCCGCCGCGCTGCGCCCCCGGCCGATTCCGGTGTACGCCGAGATGGGCAGCCTGAATCCGGTGCTGGCGCTGCCGCATGCGCTCGCCGCGCGGGCGGAAACCATGGCCGCGGCCTGGGTGGACGCGCTGACGCTGAACGCCGGCCAGTTCTGCACTTGCCCGTCGCTGCTGCTGGCGGTGGAGGGAGAAGATCTGGACCGGTTCCGCCGCGCAGCGGCAAACGCGGCGGCGGCCAAGCCGGCGGACACCATGCTGACGCCGGTCATCCACGACGCCTACCAGAGCGCGCTGCACCGACTGCGCCGCACTCCGGGCGTCGCCGAGCTGGCGTCCGGCCAAGCCGGCGGCGGCCCGTACGCGGCGCAGGCGGCGCTGTTCGAAATCGACGCTGCCGGCTTCGCCGCGCGGCCGGAGCTGGCCGAGGAGGTTTTCGGCCCCTGCGCGCTGATCGTCGCCTGCCGCGATCAGGACGAGCTGCTGTCCGCCATGGCCGGCCTGGACGGCCAGCTCGCCGCCACGCTGCAAATGGACGACGCCGACCTGCCGCTGGCGCGCCGGTTATTGCCGCTGCTGGAAGCGCGGGCCGGCCGGGTGCTGGCCAACGCGTTTCCCAACTGGGTGGAGACATCGCCGGCCATGGTGCATGGCGGACCGTTCCCAGCGGGCTCCGACAGCCGCGCCACTTCGGTCGGCCTGGCCGCGATGGACCGCTTTCTGCGACCGGTGTGCTACCAGAACCTGCCGGCGGCGCTGCTGCCGCCGCAGGTGGCCGACGACAATCCGCTGCGGCTGTGGCGGCGGGTGGACGGCGCCTGGAGCCAGGGCTGAGCGTCAGCCGCGCCCGCTTCTCGCGGGCGCGCCGCCGCTCCACTGCACCGCCAGCACGCTGGCCAACACCACCGCCATGCCCAGCAGCGATTGCGCGGACAGCGCCTGTCCCAGCAGCGCCCATCCCAGAATCACCGCGGTCAGCGGACTGAGCAGGCCCAGCGACGACACCGCCACCGGCGACAGCCGCGCGATGCCGCGGAACCACAACAGATAGGCCAGCAGCGCGCCGAACAAGCCCAGGTAGGCGTAGCCGGCCACCTGCGCCCAGCCCAGGCTGGGCAGCGGCGGATCGACCGCCAGCGCCAACGGCAGCAGCATCAGCCCGCCCAGAGTCAACTGCCAGCCGGTCAGCGCCGTCACCGGAGCCGGCAGCTGCCAGCGCCGGGTCAGGTAAGTGCCACAGGCCATCGCCACCGCGCCGCCGAAAGCCGCCAGCATGCCCAGCCCATCCCAGCTAGAACCCGGCGACAGCAGCAGCGCCGCCATGCCGGCCACGCCCGACAGGCTGGCCCACAGCGCCAGCGCCGCCGGCCGCCTGCAGTCCAGCCGCCAGGCCAGCGCCATCACCAGCAAAGGCTGGCAAGCGCCCACCACCGCCGCCAGGCCGCCCGGCAACCGGTAGGCGGCGACGAACAGCAAGGCCTGGAACGCGCCGATATTGAGCGCCGACAGAATCAACAACCTGCCCCACTCCGCCGAGCGCGGGCGCCAGCCGCCCATCCACACCAGCAGCAGGCCTGCCGGCAGCACCCGCAGCAAGGCCGCGATGAATGGCCGGTCCGGCGGCAGCAGCTGGGTGGTGACGATGTAGGTGGAACCCCAGATCACCGGGGTGAGCGCAGTGAGCAATACGTCGCGCCAGTGGCCGGCTTCATTTTCCGCAGACATGGGCAATCCTTCCGCTTGTGCTTATAATTCAAACATGATTAACTTGAATTCAAGATAACATTTATCTCGAATTCAAGGCAAACAAATCTTGAAATAAAGACAAGGAGACGGCATGAGCGATGCTCTTCCCGGCGACGCGGTAGACCGCATACTCGAACAATGGGCGCGCGAGCGCCCGGATCTGGACGTCAGCCCGATGGGCGTGATCGGCCGGCTCAGCCGCTGCGCCGCGCTGCTGTCGCAACGTCTGGACGGCGTGTTCGCCGAATACGGCCTCAGCGGCTGGGAGTTCGACGTGCTGGCCACGCTGCGCCGCGCCGGCGCGCCTTACCAGCTGGCGCCGACTGAATTGTTCTCGTCGCTGATGGTCACTTCAGGCACGATGACCCACAGGCTGAAGGTGCTGGAGAGCAAAGGCTGGATCGTGCGCGAAGCCAGCAATCAGGACGCTCGCAGCACGCTGGTGCGCTTGAGCGGCGACGGCTTCGCCTTGCTGGAGCGCGCGCTGGAAGGCCACGTCGCCAATGAGCACGCGATACTGTCCGCGCTGCCGGCCCGCAGCGTGGACGCGCTGGAGAAGCGGCTGGCGGAATTGCTGGCCGCGCTGGAAACGCCGCGCGGCTGAGCCGGTTTATTTCTAATCATGGAATAATCCATTGCCTGCGATGGGTGTTTATGTTTTCGTCATCATCAGGCAGAGTGAAGGCCTGCATTCCGCTTTCGCCCCTAGGAGAAACGCATGACCCGCCCTGCCCTCAAACTGTACGATTTCGCCCTGTCCGGCCACAGCCACCGCGTCCGGCTGATGCTGTCGCTGCTGAACCTCGAGTACGAAACCATTCCGGTCAATCTGCGCGAAGGCGAACATAAGCGGCCGGACTTCCTCAAGCTCAACCGCTTCGGCCAGATTCCGGTGCTGGCCGACGGCGACGAAACGATTCCCGACTCAAACGCCATCCTGGTCTACCTGGCGCGCCGCTACGGCCATGGCGACTGGCTGCCGGCCGATCCCCTCGGCGAAGCGCGCGTGCAGCGCTGGCTGTCCGCCGCCGCCGGCCCTCTGGCTTTCGGCGCCGCCCAGGCCCGGCTGCACAAATGGCGAGGCGTGCCGCTGGACTATGAATTGGCCGCCAGCCGCGCCAAGGCGCTGTTCCAGGTCATGGACGAGGAACTGGCCGAGCGCCCCTTCCTCGCCGGCGACGCCGCCACCATCGCCGACGTCGCGCTGTACACCTACACCGCGCGCGCGCCGGAAGGCGAAATCCCGCTGGAGCCATATCCGCATGTACGCGCCTGGCTGACCCGCGTCGAGGCGCTGACCGGCTTCCTGCCCATGCCAGCCATCAACGCTTAAACGACAGGAACAACGGATGTCCGACGCCCGCCCCGCCCCCTCGCCCTGGCATCCCGGCGAACAGGAAATGCAGCGCCGCGCCGGCAGCCAGCAGAGGATGGCCGCCACGGGTCCGCGCGTGATCCGCGACCATATGCCGGAACAGCACCGCGACTTCTTCCGCCAGCTGCCCTTCATGGTGATGGCGGCGGTGGACGAGGCCGGCAGGCCGTGGGCGGGCATCGTCGAGGGCAGGCCTGGCTTCGCCGGCTCGCCCGATCCGCGCAGCTTGCGGATAAACGCCCAGCCCAGCCCGGCCGATCCGCTGCGCGACTGCCTGCGCCCCGGCGCAGCGGTGGGTGTGCTCGGCATCGAGCTGCACACCCGCCGCCGCAACCGGATGAACGGCGAGCTGACGGCGCTGGACGACGATGGCCTCACCATCGCCGTCGGCCAGTCATTCGGCAATTGCCCCAAATACATTCAGCTGCGCGAATTCGAATTCGCGCGCGAACCGGGGCCGCGCATCCTGGGCTCGGTGGAGTGGATGCACGAGCTGGACGACGACGCGCGCGCCGCCATCTCGTCCGCCGACACCTTCTTCATCGCCAGCGCCTGGGCCGGCGAAGACGGCCGCTGGCAGGCCGACGCGTCGCACCGCGGCGGCAAGCCCGGCTTCGTCAAGGTGGACGGCGACACGCTGGCCATTCCCGACTTCGCCGGCAACGGCTACTTCAACACCCTGGGCAATCTGCTGCTGCAGCCTCGCGCCTGCCTGCTGTTCGTCGACTTTTCCAGCGGAGACACGCTGCAGCTTGCCGGCCGGGCCGAGGTGCCGGACATGGAAGCGCCGCCCCCATTGGCCGGCGCCGAGCGGGCGTGGACCTTCCGCGTCGAGCGCGTGGTCCGCCGCCGCAACGCTTTGGCGCTGCGCTGGACGCTGCGCGAGTACTCGCCGTTCACGCTGGCCACCGGTTCCTGGCCGCAGCAGGCCCCGGAGCGGCAATGGCTGCCGCTCCAGGTCAGCCGCGTGGAGGACGAAAGCGATTCGGTCAGATCGATCTACCTGGCGCCAGCCGACGGCTCCCCGCCTCCGGCGTTTCTGCCCGGCCAGCACCTGAGCCTGAAAGTGGCCGGCGTGGACGGCGTGCGGCTGCGCAACTACACGCTGTCGCGGACCGGCGGCTACCGCATCAGCGTCAAGCGCCAGGGCAAGGCATCCGCCCGGCTGCACCAGCTGGCGCCGGGCGACATCGTCGAGGCGCTGCCGCCGCGCGGCGACTTCACGCTGGCGCATGCCGACCGGCCAATCGCCATGCTGGCCGGCGGCATCGGCATCACCCCGTTGCTGGCCATGCTGCACCAATTGTCTGAAAACCCCGCCGCGATGCCGCCGACACTGCTGGTCTACGCCACCCGCGCCGTGGCCGAGCGCGCGTTCGACGCGGAGCTGGCAACTCTGCGGGCCAGGTCCGCCGGCCGGCTGCGCATCGTCACGGCCGCCAGCCAGCCGGAAACCGGACGCCGGCTGGGCGTGGATTACCAGCATGCCGGCCGCGTCGACATCAAGCTGCTGCTGCAGTCCGGCGCGGATCTGGCCGGCGATTTCTACCTGTGCGGCCCCGCCGGCTTCATGCAGGCGCTGTACGATCAGCTGACCGCAGCCGGCGTGGAAGACAACCGCATCCACGCCGAAGCCTTCGGACCCGCCGGGCTGCAGCGCAGCGGCCATGCCGCGCAAGCGTTGCCGCCGCCGGCCGACGGCGCGGTGCCGGTCAGGTTTTCCGCGTCCGCCGTCAATGCCGAATGGCAGCCCGGCCAGAGCCTGCTGGAACTGGCCGAATCCTGCGGCCTGAACCCTGACTTCAGCTGCCGCGGCGGCACCTGCGGCAGTTGCCGCGCCGCGCTGCTTGCCGGCCAGGCCACCTATCTGCAGCCGCCGGACTATCCAACCCGGCCCGGCGAGATCCTACTGTGCTGCGCCTACCCCGCCGCGGGCGCGGACAAGCTGGAAATCAATCTCTAAGCCGCGGGTCGGCGCGCAGCCGCTCAGCCAGAAAGTCGATGAAGCGGCGCATCCGCGTCGAGCCGTAACGGCTTTCGGCATGGACGATGTGTATCGGCAGCGGCGCGCTCTCGTAAGCTGTCAGCACCCGCTCCAGCCTGCCTGCCGCCAGCGCCTCCGCCACCTGGTAGGACATCGCCCGGATCAGGCCGAAACCGCCCTGCGCCGCGTCTATCGCCACGTCGTTGCCGCTGACCGTCAGCCGCGGCCGCACCCTCACCCGCCGCTCGCCGCCCGCGCCGAACTTCCACTCCAGCGAGGCCGAGGCGGCAGTGGAGGCGATCACCGTGTGCTCTTGTAAATCCTCGGGCGCGGCCGGCGCGCCATGGCGAGCCAGATAATCCGGCGCCGCGCACACCAGCCGCCTCACCTCGCCCACCCGAACCGCGCGCAGCGAGGAATCGGGCAGATGGCCGATGCGCACCGCCGCGTCCAGCCCTTCCTCCATCAGATTCACCACGTTGTCGCGCAGCTGCGCCGACATCTCCACCAACGGGTGCTGGCGCAAAAAGTCCAGCACCGCCGGCATCACGTACAAACGGCCGAACAGCACCGGCGCAGTCAGCCGGATCAGACCGCGCGGCTCGGCGTTGCCCCCCGTCGCCGCATCCTCCGCCTCGGCCACCGCCGCCAGAATGCGGCGCGCGTCGTCCAGATAACGCGCGCCGGCTTCGGTCACCCTGACGTAGCGCGTGGTGCGGTTCAGCAGGCGCACGCCCAGGTTTTCCTCCAGCGCCGCCACCGCGCGCGTCACCGCCGGCGGCGACAATTTCAGCCTGCGCGCCGCGCCGGCGAAACCCTCTTCCTCCGCCACGGCGACGAAAACGCCCATCAAATGGAAACGGTCCACTCACTATTCCTCGTAACGGAACAATCAATTAAATAAAACAGATATTCTTCCAAAATAAAGAATTTGGCAAAGTGCACCCATCGCGGATACGTTCCGCATCCACCCAGGAGTCTTGCCATGAACCGCATCACCATCCCCGCCGCCGAGCACATCCCCGCCGCCAGCCAGCCGCTGTTGGCAGCCGTGCAACAACAACTGGGCATGGTGCCCAATCTGATGAAGCTGCTGGCCCACAGTCCGGCCGCGCTGGAAGGCTATCTGTCGCTGAACGGCGCGTTGGCCAAGGGCAGGCTCGACGCCGCGCTGCGCGAACGCATCGCGCTGGCGGTGGCCGAATTCAACGGCTGCGACTACTGCCTGTCCGCCCACAGCTACCTGGCCAAGCATGTGGCCAAGCTTGGCGATGATGAAATCGCCGCCGCCCGCGACTTCGCCAGCGCCGACGCCAAACAGGCCGCCGCGCTGCGCTTCGCGCTGAATGTGGCGGAACAGCGCGGCAGCGTGGCCGACGCCGAACTGGCCACCCTGCGCGACGCCGGCTTCGACGAGGCGGAAACGCTGGAGATCGTGCTGACGGTGGCGCTGAACATCCTGACCAACTACGTCAACAACGCCGCCGCCACCGCGGTGGACTTCCCGCTGGTCCAGTCTCGCGGCTAAGCCCGCCGCAGCCGGAAGCCTGCGGGCTTCCGGCCCTTCCATGCCCATGGTCTTTTATTGTCCGCCAAGCTGCTCCATTCGTCCCCATGCCTTAAAATGGCGTCAACTGTTCCGTTTTCCGCGGCCGCCGCCGCGGCTTTACTCCCGATGATAGAAAACAATCCCAATATGCTGCTGCTCGCGGTGTTCGAGCGCGCCGCGCTGATGCTGATGGCGCTGTTCTTCCTGACCCGCGTCCGGCCGTTCCAGCATCTGCTGCGCCAGCAGGCCCACAGCCCGGCCGAGCTGGCCGGCGTGTCGCTGCTGTTCTGCCTGTTCGCCGTGTTCAGCACCTATACCGGCATTCCGGTGGACGGCTCGCTGGTCAACGTCCGCACCATCGCCATCCTGGCCGGCGGCATATTGTTCGGCCCCTGGGTGGGCATACCGGCCGGCATCGTCTCCGGCCTGCACCGCTACCTGATAGACATCCACGGCTACACCTCGCTGCCCTGCCTGATCTCCAGCATCTGCGCCGGCCTGCTAGCCACCGCCATCCACTTCCGCGCCGGCCGCAAGCGGCTGTGGCTGTACGGCATCGCCGCCGGCATCGCCTGCGAAAGCCTGACCATGGCGCTGATCCTGTGGCTCACCGAGCCGGCGGTCGGCCAGGCCATCGTCGGCCACATCGCCTACCCGATGATCACCGGCACCGTCTGCATCGGCCTGATCATCAAGCTGGTACAGGACCTGGACGACGAGAAGGAGCTCTTGGCGGCGCGCCAGGCCAAGCTGGCGCTGACCATCGCCAACCGCACCCTGCCCTATTTCCAGAATGTGGACCGCGACGCGCTGATCGAGGTATGCACCGTGATCCGCAACCACATCGGCGCCGACGCGGTGGCCATCACCGACACCCGCGACGTACAGGCCTATGTCGGCCTGGGCAAGGACTACTACGAGCCAGCCGACCACTCCGCCATCGGCGAGATCACCCGCCGCGCGGTGCGCGAGGATGCGATCATCATCGAGAACGACCTGCGCCAATACCGGGTGGCAGACTTCCACTCGGTGATCATCATTCCGCTGCGCGAAAACGGCCGCGTCACCGGCACGCTGAAAATCTTCTTCCGCAAGAGCGGCGGCATCACCGGCTCGCTGCGCGAACTGGCCGTCGGCCTGTCGCAGTTGATCTCCACCCAGATGGAGGCGTCGCGGATCAAGCAGTTGCAGGAGATGGCGCGCAAGGCCGAGTTCGCCGCGCTGCAGAGCAAGATCAACCCGCACTTCCTGTTCAACGCGCTGAACGCGATCTCGTCCTTGATCCGCATCCGGCCGGCCGACGCGCGCCAGCTGATCGCCCAACTGGCCGACTATCTGCGCTACAACCTGTCGCTGGGCGACACCCTGATCGACATCCAGGAGGAGCTGAAACAGGTGCGAGACTATGTGGCCATCGAGCAGGCGCGCTTCGGCGACAAGCTGTCCGTCGTGTTCGATGTCGACGAAGTCCACGCCCGCGTGCCCAGCCTGCTGCTGCAGCCCCTGGTGGAAAACGCCATCCTGCACGGCATCCAGCCGCGCAAGGAGCCTGGCGAGGTGCGCATCGCGGTGAAGAAGCTGGTCGATCGCATCCGGGTATCGGTGCGCGACACCGGCTACGGCATCAGCCAGGAGGTGATGGACGGCATCGCCGAGGGCAAGGTGGAGAGCCGCAGCATAGGCCTGTCCAACGTCAACGAGCGCATCAAGCTCTTGTACGGCGAGGGCTTGCGGCTGGCCCGGCTGGAGCCCGGCACCGAAGTGAGTTTCGAACTGCCGCTGGAGGACGCCGCATGCTGAAGGCGCTGATCGTCGAGGACGAATACCTGGCGCGCGAAGAGCTGGCCTACCTGATCCAGGAACACAGCTCCATCGAAATCGCCGCCAGCGTCGAAGACGGGCTGGAGGCGTTCAAATTCCTGCAGGAGCGCGATGTCGACGTGGTGTTCCTGGACATCAACATCCCGTCGATAGACGGCCTGCTGCTGGCCAAGAACCTGCACAAGACCGCGCGGCCGCCGCGCATCGTCTTCGTCACCGCCTACAAGGAATTCGCGGTGGACGCCTTCGAGGTGGAAGCCTTCGACTACATCCTCAAGCCATACAACGAGGCCCGCATCATCGGCCTGCTGCGTAAGTTGGAAGCGCTTGAGTCCGCGCCCCCTCCGACCGCCTCCGTGCCCGCCGCGCCCCATGCGACGGAAAGCGCGTCCCTCAGCCGCACAGTCAACCTGGCCAAAGGCGACAGCATCATCGTCACCCCCTGCGAAGAGATCTATTACGTGGAGGCCGACGAGAAGGTCACCCTGGTCTACACCGCGCGCGACCGCTACGTGATGGCGATGAGCATCAGCGAGTTCGTGTCGCGGCTGCCGGCCGACAGTTTCTTCCGCTGCCACCGCTCCTTCTGCGTCAACATCCACAAGATCCGCGAAATCGCGCCCTGGCAGAACAGCACCTACATCATCAAGCTGTACGACCTGAAGGCGGAAATCCCGGTCAGCCGCAGCAATATCAAGGCCTTCAGGCAGTTGATGCACCTGTAAAATAAGCTATGTTGTAGTTATTCGCGGCATCATCTACTCTCAATGCCCCTACTCTGACTCAAACAATAAGGCCCCACATCCTCCTGGACTACCTATAAGATGAAAAACCACCTCCTTCCCATACTTTTTCAAACAACTTGCACATCAGCATGCGAGAAAAGCGTTACCACACCTCCTACGATTACTGAAAAAACTACAATCATTCAAAATGAGCGTTATAAAATTTATTTCAGCCCTTTAATCCGGGCCGATACATATTTATTAGATACTCAGACTGGCAGAGTCTGGCAACAGCAGTTGGACAGCAATGAAAATTCAGTCTGGGTTGAAATGGATGTAAAAAATAAAGATAGAAAAACAATTGACTTTAAAGATTTAAAATAAAAATCAATCAAAAACACGAATAGCATAATTCAAACCAAAAACTTTCGCCTCCCCTCCGTTCATTCGTACATCCCTGCATTTCATTCCTTCCTGCCTGCATTTCATTCCCGCTCTGCGCCGCCTCCATAAGCGTGGGCTTATAGTCATGCCAACAGTAATGACTTTAAGCGAGCAGCGCCATGAACGCCTCAAGCAACGCCATCCGCTACCGTACCCTGGCCGGTACCGTCATCACCCAGTTCGCGCTGGGTTCCGTCTACACCTGGAGCCTGTTCAACGCCCAGCTGTCGCACAAGCTCTCCGAGCCGGTCAGCCAGGTGGCTTTCGCCTTCGGCCTGCTCAGCCTCGCCCTGGCGGTGGCGTCGTCGATGGCCGGCAAGCTGCAGGAGCGCTTCGGCGTGCGCAAGGTCGCCATCGCTTCCGGCCTGATGCTGGGCCTGGGCTTCTACCTGACCTCCCACGCCGGCAGCCTGATCATGCTGTATCTGTGCGCCGGCCTGCTGGTGGGCTTCGCCGACGGCGCCGGCTACCTGATGTCGCTGTCCAACTGCGTGAAATGGTTTCCGGAACGCAAGGGCCTGATCTCCGCCTGCGCCATCGGCGCTTACGGCCTGGGCAGCCTGGGCTTCAAGTTCATCAACCTGGCCTTGCTGTCGCGCTTCAGCCTGGAAGCCACCTTCCAGCTGTGGGGCCTGATCGCGATGGCCATGGTGGTGGCCGGCGCCTTGCTGATGACTGACGCGCCGCAGCAACCGGCCGCGGCGCAAACCGGCGGCAGCCGCGACTTCACGCTGGCCGAAGCGATGCGCCAGCCGCAATACTGGATGCTGGCGCTGATGTTCCTGACCGTGTGCATGAGCGGCCTGTACGTGATCGGCGTGGCCAAGGACATCGGCGAGAGCTTCGTCCACCTGTCGGCCGCCACCGCCGCCAACGCGGTGGCCGTGATCGCCGTGGCCAACCTGTCCGGCCGCCTGGTGCTGGGCGTGCTGTCCGACAAGATGCCGCGCATCCGCGTCATCACCATCGCCCAGATCGCCGCGCTGGCCGGCATGCTGACCCTGCTGTTCGCCCCGCTCAACGCCAGCCTGTTCTTCGCCGCCATCGCCTGCATCGCCTTCAGCTTCGGCGGCACCATCACCGTCTACCCGTCTCTGGTCAGCGATTTCTTCGGCCTGAACAACCTGACCAAGAACTACGGCGTGATTTACCTGGGCTTCGGCATCGGCAGCATAGTCGGCTCCATCGTCGCCTCGCTGTTCGGCGGCTTCCTCGCCACCTTCCACCTGATCCTGGCGCTGCTGATCGTCGCCCTGCTGTTCTCGCTGACCATCCGTCAGCCGGGCGCGGTCCAGGCCAACAAGGAAGCGTTCGACGCCGAGCCGCATCTGGGCAAGGCCTGAGCTTGACGCCTTCCAGATAAGACAAAGCCCCCGGATTCGGGGGCTTTCGCATGCTTGGGCTTGGCAATTAGAACCTGCTCACGATCTTTATGGTTTTGAATCCGCTACGCGGATAATCGTTTTCATAGCCGGGGCTGCCCGGCGGACAGGGAGGGGATATTTGCTTGGCCAAATATCCCCTCCACCCCTAAAAGCCACCCTGCAAGCCTGGCCTGCGGCTTCCCGTCGGGCCCCGTCAGACCCGAGGCGCGGCTGAACTCGTCCCGCGCTAACGTCGCGGGACTCAAACAGACAGACGCTTAAACCCTCGGGTCTGCCACCCGACGGCAGGCTTGAAGGGACCTAGACGCATCGGATACGCGGTTTCCCGCAAGCTAAGCCTAAAAACCGGACAAGAGATCGTGAACAGATTCTTATAAGACGCTGACAAAAGCCTAAACCAAGGCGCGCCGACGCAGGCAGTAAAAATAGTACGTACCAGGAGGCGCAACCGCAGGATCAGGGTTCTTGCTAACGCCTCTTGGCCAGCCAGATGTCCAGCTGGCGGGCAAAGGCCTGCCGGTCCGCCTGGCTCAAGGGCGGCGGTCCTTCGGTCTGCACGCCGCTGGCGCGCAGATTGTCCATGAAGTCCCGCATCGTCAGCTGGGCGGCAATGGTCTCCTTGGAGAAAGCGTCGCCGCGCCAGTTCAGCGCCTGCGCGCCCTTGGCCAGCACCTCGGACGCCAGTGGGATGTCGCCGGTGATCAGCAAATCAGTCGGCTCGATGCGGCGGGCGATCTCGTTGTCGGCCACGTCGAAGCCCTTGGGCACCTGCAGCGCGCGGATGTTCGGCGCCTTGGGCACCGTCAGCAGCTGGTTGGCGACCAACACCAGCTCCACGCCGGTGCGCTGCGCCGCGCGGAACAGCACTTCCCGTATCACCTTGGGACAGGCGTCGGCGTCTACCCAGATCGTCATGTCGGCTTCTTTCTCTATCAACAGGCCGCCATGATACCCGTCAATCCCGACAACCGTATCCAGCGCGTCGCTGCAGCCGCCGTTTGCGAGTACAAGCGCCCAACACCTCAGTTCGCTGTCATCGCGCCATATTGACGCTTACGTAAACGTAAGTGATGATGTGCTCATCAGGCGCCGCCAGCCGCGCCGCACGCCTAACGAGGAGAATTCCATGTACAGCAGCCTGCGCTTCGCCTTCGGCGAGACTTACGACCTCCTGCGCGAATCGGTGCGCGACTTCGCCGAGCGCGAAATCGCGCCGCGCGCCGCCTCCATCGACCAGGACAATCTGTTCCCGGCCGATCTGTGGCGCAAATTCGGCGAGCTGGGCTTGCTCGGCATCACCGTCAGCGAGCAGTACGGCGGCGTGGACATGGGCTACCTCGCCCACATGATCGCGATGGAAGAAATCAGCCGCACCAGCGCCTCGGTGGGCCTGTCCTACGGCGCTCACTCCAATCTGTGCGTCAACCAGATCTACAAGAACGGCAACGACGCGCAGCGCGCGAAATACCTGCCCAAGCTGATCTCCGGCGAACACGTCGGCGCGCTGGCGATGTCCGAGCCCAACGCTGGCTCCGACGTGGTCAGCATGAAGCTGAAGGCCGACAAGACCGACGGCGGCTACCTGCTCAATGGCAGCAAGATGTGGATCACCAACGGCGGCGACGCCGACACGCTGGTGGTGTACGCCAAGACCGACGTCAACGCCGGCCCCAAGGGCATCACCGCCTTCATCATCGAGAAGAGCTTTGCCGGCTTCAGCCACGGCAGCAAGCTGGACAAGCTGGGCATGCGCGGCTCCAACACCTACCCGATCTTCTTCGACAACTGTTTCGTGCCCGACGAGAACGTGCTGGGCGGCGAAGGCAATGGCGTGAAAGTGCTGATGAGCGGCCTCGATTACGAGCGCTCGGTGCTGGCCGCCGGCCCCTTGGGCATCATGCAGGCCAGCCTGGACATCGTGGTGCCCTACCTGAACGACCGCACCCAATTCGGCCAGCCGATAGGCGATTTCCAGCTGATGCAGGGCAAGCTGGCCGACATGTACGTCAAGCTGTCCGCCAGCCGCGCCTATGTCTACGCCGTGGGCCAGGCGCTGGACCGCGGCGAGACCGGCCGCCAGACCCGCAAGGACGCCGCCGGCGCCATCCTGTACGCGGCCGAGAACGCCACCCAGCTGGCGCTGGACGCCATCCAGTGCCTGGGCGGCAACGGCTACATCAACGAATACGCGACCGGCCGCCTGCTGCGCGACGCCAAGCTGTACGAGATCGGCGCCGGCACCAGCGAGATCCGCCGCTGGCTGATCGGCCGCGAACTGATGGCCGAAACCCGCTGAGAACGGCGGATAAAATGCCTGATGCCGCGTTGCGCAGCCTTGCCGTACCAGATGTACTGTCTGCGGCTGCGCGCCTTGCCTCAGGCCTTTTCTCCTGCCGCTCTCCACTATTTTCCGGCAACGCTCAGGAAACCCGAACATGACCGCCGCTGAACGCATCGTCCAGGCCCAGCTGGACGCCTACAACGCCCGCAATCTTGAGGCCTTCGCCGCCTGCTACGCCGAGGACGTCAAGGTCTACCGCCTACCGGCCATGACGCTGAGCCTCTCCGGCCGCGCCGCGCTGGCCGACCACTACGCCAGCAAGCGCTTCAACCTGCCCAAGCTGCACGCCGCGCTGCTGCACCGCATCGTGCAGGGCAGCCGCGTCATCGACCACGAGGACGTGACGCTGGACAGCGAGAACCACATGCGCGCCGTCGCCATCTACGACGTCAACGCCGACAGCCTGATCGCCGCCGTCTGGTTCGTCGACGCCGAATGACAAGGTAAACCACATGCCCATCCTCGAATCCAAGCTGTCGCCGCGCGCCGCGGACTTCGTCGCCAACGCCGACAAGATGCGCGCGCTGGTAGATGATCTGAAACAGAAAGTCGCCCAAGCGGCCTTGGGCGGCGGCGAGAAAGCCCGTGCCAAGCACACCGCGCGCGGCAAACTGCTGCCGCGCGAGCGCATCGACCTGCTGCTCGATCCCGGCGCGCCATTCCTGGAATTGTCCCAGCTCGCCGCCTACGGCATGTACGGCGACGACGCCCCCGGCGCGGGCATGATAGCCGGCATCGGCCGCATTTCCGGCGTCGACTGCCTGATCATCGCCAACGACGCCACCGTCAAGGGCGGCACCTATTATCCGATGACGGTGAAGAAGCATTTGCGCGCGCAGGAAATCGCCCGCGACAACCGCTTGCCCTGCGTCTACTTGGTGGACTCCGGCGGCGCCTTCCTGCCGCTGCAGGACGAGGTGTTTCCGGACAAGGAGCACTTCGGCCGCATCTTCTACAACCAGGCCAATCTGTCCGCGGCCGGCATTCCGCAAATCGCCGTGGTGATGGGCAGTTGCACCGCCGGCGGCGCCTACGTGCCGGCGATGAGCGACGAAACCGTCATCGTCAAGGAACAGGGCACCATCTTCCTAGGCGGCCCGCCGCTGGTTAAGGCCGCCACCGGCGAGGTGGTCAGCGCCGAGGAACTGGGCGGCGGCAATGTGCACGCGAAAATCTCAGGCGTCGCCGACCACCTGGCCCAGAACGATGCCCACGCGCTGTCCATCGCCCGCCGCATCGTGTCGGACCTGAACTGGAAAAAACAGGGCGAACTGGACCGCGCCGAGCCCAAGCCGCCGCGCTACGCGGCGGAGGAAATCTACGGCGTGATCCCGGCCGATCCGAAAAAGCCGTTCGACGTGCGCGAGATCATCGCCCGGATGGTGGACGATTCGGACTTCGACGAATTCAAGCAGAACTACGGGACCACATTAATCACGGGCTTTGCCCGTTTGAATGGTTACCGCGTCGGCATCCTGGCCAACAACGGCATTTTGTTTTCCGAATCCGCGCTGAAGGGCGCGCACTTCGTCGAATTGTGCTGCCAGCGCGGCATTCCATTGATCTTCCTGCAGAACATCACCGGCTTCATGGTGGGCAAGAAGTATGAGAACGGCGGCATCGCCAAGGACGGCGCCAAGCTGGTGACAGCGGTGGCCTGCGCCAAAGTGCCCAAGTTCACCGTGCTGATAGGCGGCAGCTTCGGCGCCGGCAACTACGGCATGTGCGGCCGCGCCTACTCGCCCCGCTTCCTGTGGATGTGGCCGAACAGCCGCATCTCGGTGATGGGCGGCGAACAGGCCGCCGGCGTGCTGGCCCAGGTGAAGAAGGAACAGCTGGGCGACGCCTTCACGCCTGAGCAGGAAGAGGCTCTGAAAGCCCCGGTGCGCCAGCAGTACGAGGAACAGGGCCACCCCTACTACGCCAGCGCCCGCTTGTGGGACGACGGCGTGATCGACCCGGCCCAGACCCGCGACGCGCTGGCGCTGGCGCTGGAGGCCTCGCTGTCGGCCCCGGTCGAAGCCACGCGCTTCGGCGTGTTCCGGATGTAAGGAGCGGATGATGAGCTACACCACGCTGCAAATCGAGCAACAGGGCAAGGTGGCCACCGTCTGGCTGAACCGGCCGGATCTGCACAACGCGCTGAACGAGGTGCTGATCGCCGAGCTGACCGAGGCGATGCGCCAGTTGAACCGCAAGCAGGACGTGCGCGTCATCGTGCTGGCCGGCCGCGGCAAGAGCTTCTGCGCCGGCGCGGACCTGGACTGGATGCGCCGCGCCGCCGGCTACAGCGAAGCCGAAAACCTCGCCGACGCGCAAAAGCTGGCGGCCATGCTGAAAGGCGTCTACCGCAGCGCCAAGCCGGTGATCGCCCGCATCCACGGCGCGGCGATGGCCGGCGGCACCGGCCTGGCCGCCGTCTGCGACATCGCAATCGCCACCGACGCCGCCAAGTTCGCGCTGACCGAGGTGAGGCTGGGCCTGGTCCCCGCCACCATCGGCCCCTATGTCGCCGACGCCATCGGTCCGCGCCAGGCCCGGCGCTACTTCCTGTCCGCCGAGCGTATCACCGCCGGCACCGCGCTGAAGCTGGGCCTGATCCACGAGCTAGTCAGCGAAGAGTTGCTGGACGAGCGGGTGGCCGAAATCGCCGAAGAGCTGGCCAAGGGCGCGCCAGGCGCGCTGCGCGAGGCCAAGCTGCTGCTGGCCGAACTGCGCGAAGGCTCGCCGTGGGACGACCAACTGCTGGAGCACACCGCCGGCCGCATCGCTTCCATCCGCGCCGGCGAGGAAGCGCGCGAGGGGCTGGCTTCGTTCTTCGAGAAACGCGCGCCGAAATGGCAGGAATAACAAGGATAACGCCATGTTCAACAAGATTCTGATCGCCAACAGGGGTGAGATAGCCTGCCGCGTCATCAAGACCGCCCGCGCCCTCGGCATCGCCACTGTCGCCGTCTACTCCGACGCCGACGCCGACGCCCGCTTCGTCAAGCTGGCCGACGAGGCCTATCGCCTCGGCCCGGCGCCGGCCGCCGAATCCTATCTGCGCGCCGACCTGATCCTGGCCATCGCCAGGCAGAGCGGCGCCCAGGCTGTGCATCCCGGCTACGGCTTCCTGTCCGAGAACGAAGACTTCGCCGCCGCCTGCGAGGCCGCCGGCATCGCCTTCATCGGCCCGCCGGCCTCGGCCATCGCCGCGATGGGCAGCAAATCCGCCGCCAAGGCGCTGATGGAGAAGGCCGGCGTGCCGCTGGTGCCCGGCTATCACGGCGACGACCAAGATCCAGCGAAGCTGCAAAAGCAGGCCGACGCCATCGGCTACCCGGTGCTGATCAAAGCCAGCGCCGGCGGCGGCGGCAAGGGCATGCGCATCGTGGAAAAGAGCGAAGACTTCGCCGCCGCCCTCGCCTCCTGCCAGCGCGAGGCGCGCGCCAGCTTCGGCGACGACAAGGTGCTGGTGGAGAAATACCTGACCAAGCCGCGCCACGTTGAAATCCAAGTGTTCGCCGACAAGCTGGGCGGCTGCGTCTACCTGTTCGAGCGCGACTGCTCGGTGCAGCGCCGCCACCAGAAAGTGCTGGAAGAGGCCCCGGCCCCGCACCTGCCGCAGGCCACCCGCGAAGCGATGGGCCAGGCGGCGGTGGCCGCCGCGCGCGCGGTGGGCTATGTCGGCGCCGGCACCGTCGAGTTCATCATGGACGTGGACACGGGCAAGTTCTACTTCATGGAGATGAACACCCGGTTGCAGGTGGAACACCCGGTGACCGAGATGATCACCGGCCAAGACCTGGTGGCCTGGCAGCTTGCTGTCGCCGCCGGCGGTGAACTGCCGCTGAAGCAAGAACAGCTCGCCATCCGCGGCCACGCGATCGAGGCGCGCATCTACGCCGAGGATCCGGACAAAGGCTTCCTGCCGTCCACCGGCACGCTCACGCATCTGGCGACGCCGGCCGAATCCGCCTGCGTGCGCATCGACACCGGCGTCGAGCAGGGCGACGCCATCTCGCCGTTCTACGATCCGATGATCGCCAAGCTGATCGTCTGGGGCGAGACCCGCGAAGCCGCGCTCAGGCAGATGGATGCCGCGCTGGCGCAGTACCGGATAGTCGGCCTGTCCAGCAATGTGTCTTTCCTGCGCCGCATCGTGAATCATCCCAGCTTCTCCAGCGGCCAGGTCGATACCGGCCTGATCGCCCGCCATCACGATGAATTGCTGCCAGAACCCGCCGCGCCCACCGCCAGACAACTGGCCTTGCTGGCGCTGGCCGAAGCGCTGGCGAATCAGGCGCCCTACCCGGCTCCCGCCGGCTGGCGGCTGAACGGGCGGCTGACGCGCCGCTTCGCCTTCGAGAGCCACGATGAAGACTACGGCGTGGAACTCCAATACCAGGATGACGGCTGCGTCGTCCGCGTCGGTACGGAAAGCTTCCACGCCCGCGCCAGCCTTGCCGGCAACCAGCTGGAAGCGGTGCTCGACGGCCTTCGCGTCAAGGCCGTCATCGTCCGCCACGGCGCGCGGCGCGCGCTGTTCGAAAACAGCGAGCGGTTGAGCGTCGATTTCATCGATCCCTATGCCTACACCGAGCTGGGCGTGCATGGCGAAACCCATCTGAAAGCGCCGATGCCTGGCCGGGTGGTGGCGCTGCTGGCCGAAATCGGCGCGAAAGTCGCCAAGGGTTCTCCGCTGCTGATCCTGGAAGCGATGAAGATGGAGCACACCATCACCGCGCCGGGCGACGGCGTGGTGCAGGACTTTTACTTCGCGGCAGGCGAACAGGTTAACGATGGTGACGAGTTGGTCGATTTTGCCGCAGAATGACAAAATCATTTTCCTGACTTCATAAGGCAAGGCCATGCATATCGCCCTGGAAAACATCCAGCAACTGCGCCAGCGCGGCGAATACGAGGCCGCGCGCAGCCAGGCGCTGGAGCTGTTGCGGCACCAGCCCCAGCATGCCGACCTGCATTACCTCGCCGCCTGCATTCACGACAGCCTGGGCCTGGAAGAGGAAGCCATCCCCCATTACCAGCAGGCGCTGGAGCTGGGGCTGAGCGGCGATACCGCGGCCGAGGCCTGGCTGGGCCTGGGCAGCAGCCATCGCGCGCTGGGCCGCTTCGACCAAGCCGAAACCGCGCTGCGGGAAGGCTTGCGGCTGTTCCCGGAACACCACGCGCTGCGCGCCTTCCTGGCGATGACGCTGTACAACCGCGGCCAACACAAGGAAGCCACGCAAAGCCTGCTGGCGCTGCTGGCCGACGGCAGCGCCGACCACGGCATCCGCGCCTACCGCCGCGCCATCCGCTTCTACGCGGAAGACCTTGACCGCACCTGGTAACGAGACCGACATGGACCCCGTCATCATCAATCATCCTGGCCTGTCGCTGGCCGGCTACAGCATCCCCACCCGGCTGGAAAACGGCGACAACCTGCGCCAGATTCCCGCCTTCTGGAACGATTACGCCGAACGGCTGCGCCAGCCGCTGCTGGAAGCGCTGGGCAAACCGCACGCCCCGGAATACGGCGTCACCTGCGACTTCAATCCGCAAACCGGCGGCTTCCGCTACCTGATCGCGATGGAATGCCCGGCGGACGGCGCGCCGCCGCCGGACAGCGAGCGTCGAAGCGTGGCGCCGGCCAAGTACGCGGTGTTCACCACGCCGCCGGCGACCGACCCGGCCAGTTTCGGCGAAGCCATCGTCGCAACCTGGCAGCACATCTACCAGACCTGGCTGCCCGCGTCCGCCAAATGGGAACACGCGCCTGGCGAATCCTTCGAACGCTACGACGGACGCTGCTCCCCCGGCCGGGACACCCTGCAGATGGACATCTACATCCCCATCCAGCCCAAGCGCTGAAGGAAAGCCATGCAAAGCGTCAAGCTAGTGGAAGTGGGTCCGCGCGACGGGCTGCAGAACGAGAAACAGCCGCTGAGCGCCGAGATCAAGCTGGAACTGATCCGCCGCCTGGCCGAAACCGGCCTGTCCGCGATCGAGGCCGGCGCCTTCGTGTCGCCCAAGTGGGTGCCGCAGATGGCCGGCAGCGCCGAAGTGTTGGCCGCGCTGGACACGTCCGGCCCCATCGCCTACCCGGTGCTGGTGCCCAACGACAAGGGACTGGACGCGGCGCTGGCTGCCGGCGCGCGCGAAATCGCCGTCTTCGGCGCCGCCAGCGAAAGCTTCAGCCAGAAGAACATCAACGCCAGCATCGCCGAAAGCCTGCAGCGTTTCGAAAGCGTGGCCCGTCGCGCGCTGGACGCCGGCGTCAGGGTGCGCGGCTACGTGTCCTGCGTGGTCGGCTGCCCGTACGAGGGACGGATCGCGCCGCAAAAAGTGGCCGAGGTATCCCGAGCGCTGGCCGACCTGGGCTGCTACGAAATCTCGCTGGGCGACACCATAGGCGTGGGCACCCCGGCCTCGGTGCGCGAGATGCTGGACGCGGTGCTGGACGCCGTGCCGGCCAAGCAGCTGGCCGGCCATTTCCACGACACCTACGGCATGGCCGTCGCCAACATCCGCGCCGCGCTGGACATCGGCCTGCGCGTGTTCGACGCCTCGGTGGCGGGATTGGGCGGCTGCCCATACGCGCGCGGCGCGTCCGGCAACGTCGCCACCGAAGACGTGGCCTACCTGCTGGCGGGCGAGGGCTACCACACCGGCATCGATCTCACTAAACTGGTGGATGTCGCCTGGTTCATCGCCGACGCGCTGGGCAAGCCCCCCGCCTCCAAGCTGGCGCACGCGCTCGGCCGCCAGGGCTGAAACCATACCGGCGGGTCCGCTCCCCCAAAGCAAAACAAACAGGCGGGCCGCCACAGGAGAAACCATGCAAGCACGCGTTACCCCGATCTGGACGCCCTCCGCCGAGCGGCTGTCCGGCTGCCATCTCACCGCCTTCGCCCGCCTGGCCGAAACCGTCTGGGGCAAGGAGCTGCCCGACTACCACCGCCTGTGGCGCGCCAGCGTCGAAGACCCGGGCCGCTTCTGGTCGCTGGTATGGGATTACTGCGGCGTGATCGGCGACAAGGGCTCGGTCGCGCTGGAAAACGGCGACGACATGCTGGCCGCCCGCTTCTTTCCCGAATCCCGGCTCAACTTCGCGGAAAACCTGCTGCGCCGCGACGACGACACGTTGGCCGTAGTGTTCCGCGGCGAGGACAAGGTCGAACAGAAGCTGTCCTGGCGCGAGCTGAACCAGCTGGTCTCCCGCCTGCAGCAGGCGATGCGCGCCAGCGGCATCCAGCCGGGCGACCGCGTCGCCGGGTTCATGCCCAATATGCCGGCCGCGCTGGCGGCGATGCTGGCCGCCAGCAGCCTGGGCGCGGTATGGACCAGCGGCTCGCCAGACTTCGGCACCGACGGCGCGCTGGACCGCTTCGGCCAGACCGAGCCCAGGATCCTGTTCTGCCCGGATGGCTACTGGTACAACGGCAAGGCGGTGGACATCCGCGCCAAGATGATCCACCTGGCGGAAAAGCTGCCCAGCGTGGAGCGCTTCGTGGTGGTGCCCTACCTGGGCGACGGCGCGGACTTCGCCGCCGCCGTGCCGCGCGCGCAGACGCTGGACGCCTTCCTCGCCGGCTTCGACGCCCGCCCGGTGGAATACCTGCGCCTGCCGTTCAACCACCCGTTGTACATCCTGTATTCCAGCGGCACCACCGGCAAGCCCAAATGCATCGTCCACGGCGCCGGCGGCACGCTGCTGCAGCACCTGAAGGAACACCAGCTGCACGCCGACGTCCATCAGGGCGACCACCTGTTTTACTTCACCACCTGCGGCTGGATGATGTGGAACTGGCTGGTGAGCGGCCTCGCCTCCGGCGCGGCGCTGATGCTGTACGACGGCTCGCCGTTCGCCGATGACGGCCGCGCGCTGTGGGACTACGCCGCCGAACACGGCTTCACCCACTTCGGCACCTCCGCCAAGTACATCGACAGCCTGAAGAAGACGCCTCTCGTTCCCGCCCGCGACTGGCAGCTGCCCAAGCTGCGCAGCCTGTTCTCCACCGGCTCGCCGCTGGTGGCGGAAAGCTACGACTGGGTGTACGAGAACATCAAGTCCGACCTCAACCTGGCCTCCATCTCCGGCGGCACCGACATCGTCTCCTGCTTCGCACTGGGCGCGCCGACACTGCCGGTCTACCGCGGCGAGCTGCAATGCCGCGGCCTGGGCATGGCGGTGGACATCTACGACGAGCTGGGCCGCCCGCTGTATCGAGAAAAGGGCGAACTGGTCTGCCTGAAGCCGTTCCCGTCGATGCCGATAGGCTTCTGGAACGACCCGGACGGCGAGAAATACCGCCAGGCCTACTTCGGCCGCTTCCCCAACATCTGGTGCCACGGCGACTACGCCGAAGTCACCCAGCACGACGGCGTGATCATCTACGGCCGCTCCGACGCGGTGCTCAACCCCGGCGGCGTGCGCATCGGCACCGCCGAGATCTACCGCCAGGTGGAAGTGTTCCCGGAAGTACTGGAAAGCCTGGCCGTCGGCCAGGCCTGGCAGGACGACGAGCGCGTGGTGCTGTTCGTCAAGCTGCGCGAAGGCGTGCAGCTTGACGAAGACCTGGCCAGCCGCATCAAGGCCCAGATCAAGAACGGCGCCAGCCCCCGCCACGTACCCGCCCGCATCGTCGCCGTGGCCGACATCCCCCGCACCGTCAGCGGCAAGATCGTCGAACTGGCGGTGAAGAACGTGATCCACGGCCGTCCGGTCAGCAATGTCAGCGCGCTGGCCAATCCGGAAGCGCTGAAGCTGTTCGAGAATCTGAGCGAACTGGGCGAATAAACTGCCTCCGCGCGCGCGATTCAGCAAACGAGGGCCGCCGCCCTCGTTTTTGTTTTGGCCGAGCCATCGGCAGCGGCCCGGCCAAAACCCCTCCAACGCGACAGCTTCACTCCAAAATCCGCCAAATGCGCAAGGCGGGGGCAATATCAGGATGTTTTCAAGCGCTGGATGCCTGGAACTGAATTATCATGAATAGAAGGCAAAAGCGCTTGGCTAGCCGCGATGGATGCCACAAATACAGACGGTATCCACCGATCACGCTATAACGCGAAGCGCAACGATTTTCGGAGCGGAAAAATGTTGAGCCGGCACCAGCAAGGCTGGAGTACTGAACAATGGGCGACCTACCTGAAAGACAAGGACATTCCCGTTCTATCGGCAACGCGGGATATTTTCCAGTCGCTGAAATCCCAGGGGAAAGAGGCGCCTGAATTTTCGCCGCGGGAACTGGTGGACATGGTTCACGACGATCCCTATCTGGCCGTCAAATTGCTGATAGAGGCCGAGCGGCACCGCTCCAGGCGGCTGGGCAAGGAAACCACCACCCAATTGGCCACCATACTTCAGTTGGGCAGCGATGAATTGTATTCGCTGATTTCCAGAAGCCCGGTGGTGAAGGTGGATCACCCCGGCTGGAAAGCGGCGGTTTCCACCGCCGTCATGGCGTCCAGCATCGCGCGGGCGTGGTCGAATCTCCGTTCCGACACCTCGCCCGAGGAAATCTCGCTGGCCACGCTGCTTTCCGAAACCGGAGATTTGCTGCTTTGGCATTTCGCGCCGGAATTGCCGACCGCGGCCATCGCGGAATTCGAATCCGGGCGCGCCAACCGAACCGGCCTGGCCCAGTTGAACACCGCCGGCTTCACCTTCCGGCAATTGACGCTGGCGCTGGCCGACATCTGGCAGTTGCCGCAGATGATCAGCCAGCTGATCCGGGGCGTCGACCGGCCACGCACCCATATCGCGCAAATCGCCATCGACTGCGCCCGCCACCTGATCCAGGATCCGGACAACCCGGCCCTGCCTTTCGACATCGACAATATCTCTCAGCACATACCAGGCGTCGCCAAGGAAAAACTGATCTCGGCCCTGCCGGTTTCCGATGAGCAAAAGGCTCATATTCTCGCTGGCCTGCAAGGGGAATGAAGAAGCCGCCCGTCTGCACCCCGCTCGAATCGAGGCGAGATGCGGTTGACGTTTGGAACGACACGCCGAGTCCAGTTCATGAACACTGCTTCTTGGTGGGCATGATCCACCTACAATTACTGTCCGAAAACGCAGAATAAAACAAATTAAACCTGCCCAAAAGTACAGCAGCCCTTATTCACTCCCTCATCTGTAAAAGGGCTATCCTGCAGTCTTCCCATTCTGTTACAGCCCGACAAGCGCCCGACGTCAGAGGCGCACTCATGGAACTGCCATGGATATAACCGCCCTGCTCGCCTCCTTCGCCTCCTCCTTTTCCCAAGCCAACCGCCATATCACCCTTGCCATCGCCAGCGACACCG
>NZ_JZJL01000054.1 GCF_000971335.1 Chromobacterium vaccinii | reverse complement strand
CCTCCCAATGCCGGCGCCGGCTGAGGCGGCAGCGCATGGTGATCTCACGTTGAAACAGCCACGGGTATAAACGGTAGAGGTAACGCATCGCACGGCTCGCATTCTGAGTACGGTTGAGATGCGTGTTAGGATAGTTTTCGAATCCTTGCGAATAAACGCGCAATTTCGGAAAGATTGTCCTGATATGAAAACAATGCCCTCGCCAGACAACCTATTGGCCTTCGACGCGCTGGCGCGCGCCGGCAGCTTCACCGCTGCCGCCGATCTGCTGGATTGCCACAAAAGCCTGGTCAGCGCGCGGATCAAGGAGCTGGAACGGGAAATGGGCGCGGCGCTGGTGCTGCGCACCACGCGCAAGGTGGCGCTGACCGAGGCCGGCGAACGGCTGCGCCCGCACGCGGCCAGGCTGCGGGAGACGGTGGCTCAGGCGCGGATGGCGGTGGACGAAACGCAAAGCGACGTCGAAGGCCCGCTGACGGTCAGCACCACCTCGTCGCTGGCCCAGCACGTGCTGGGCCCGGCGCTGAGCGAGCTCGCCGCCTCGCACCCCGGCTTGCAGCTGTCGCTGGAAGTGAACAACCGGCTGCAGGACCCGGTGGCCGATGTGCTGGACTTCTGCCTGCGCTCGGCGCGCTCCCACGCCATTCACGACGACAGGCTGGTGGCGCGGCTGGCCGGCTACGCCAGCGAGAATCTGTACGCGTCGCCGGCCTACCTGGCCCGCCACCCGGCCATCCGCCAGCCCGCCGACCTGGCCGCGCACCGGCTGCTGGTGATGGAGTCCGAACAGCGCGGCGGACTCAAGCTCACGCGCGGCGAACAGCTGCTTTCCCAGCCGACCGGCGCGCTTTTCTACCTGAACGACTATCCGCTGCGAACCCATCTGGCGCTGAAAGGGCACGGCATCACGATGCTGGCTGATTACGCGGTGCAAAGCCATCTGCGCGACGGCGAGCTGACGCGGGTGCTGCCTGAATGGCATTGCGACTATTGGCCGATCTACCTGGTCCACCCGTTCCGCGCGCCGCTGACGCGCAAATACCAGACCTTCATCGATTTCGTGCTGCCGCGCGTCGCAGCCGCGCTGCCGGAAAACCAGATGGCTCAGGCCGGCCGCGCCAGCATCACCCGGTAAAACTCGACAAAGGCGCGCGCCGCCGCCGGCGCGTGGCGGCCCGGCGGAAACACCGCGTAGACGCCGCCCTTGGGCAAGGTCCATTGCGGCAACAGATGGACCAGCCGGCCCTGGCGCAGATCCTCCTGCACGCTGAACGAATCCAGCACCGACATCCCCGCCCCCGCCAGCAGCAGCGAACGCAGCGAGGCGGCGGAATCCACCTTGATCCGCGCGCGCATCCTCACCGTCTCCTCCTCGCCGCCCGCGCCGGAAAACCGCCAGGTCAGCGGCGTCTTCAACAGCGTCAGCGCCACCCAGTCGTGCCCCGCCAGCTCGCCGGGATGCGCCGGCATGCCCCGATCGCGCAGATAGGCCGGCGACGCCACCAGCTGCTGGGCGAACTCCCCCAGCTTTAGCGCCCTGAGCGAGGAATCGCGCAGCGTGCCCAGGCGGATGGCCAGGTCCATCCCCTCCGCCACCAGGTCCACCATGCGGTCTATGGCGTGCAGCTCCAGCTGCAAGCCGGGATGCCGGCGGATGAATTGCGTGGCCGCCGGCGCCACCGATTCCGCCATATGGCTGACCGGCGCGGTCAGCCGCAGCGTGCCGGACAACGCCGCCGCGCCGTGTCCGGCCTGCAGCAGCGCGTCGCGCAGGGCCGCCAGCGCCGGCTGCGCGTCCAGGTACAAGGCCTGGCCGGCCTCGGTCAGCTTCACCCGCCGCGTGGTGCGGGTGAACAGCGTCGCGCCCAGCTGCGCCTCCAGCCGGCCCACCTGCAGGCTGACGTTGGCCTTGGTCATTCCCAGCCGCTCGGCGGCGGCGGTGAAGCCGCCTGCCTCCGCCACCGCCACGAAGATCTGCAGCCCTTCCAGATTGCCCTCTACGCCTCGCGCCATATCGACTGTCAATTTTTCAATAACAATCAATTATGGTTTCAACCGTTTATCAGATCAATCGAAAAGCGCATCATGCATTCCATCAGCGCTGCGACGCGGCGCCTCAATCCGATATCAAACCAGGAGTCTCACCATGAAAATCGCACTGATCGGCGCCAGCGGCTATGTCGGTTCCGCCCTGTTGAAAGAAGCCCTGTCCCGCGGCCACCACGTCACCGCGCTGGTTTCCCGCCCGGAACGCATCGAAGCGCAAGCCAACCTGGCCGCCGCCAAGGTCGACGTGCAGGACAGCGCCCAGCTGGCCGAACAACTGAAAGGCTTCGACGCCGTGCTCAGCGCCTTCAGCGGCCACGCCCAGGCCGAACAGCTCGACTACTTCGTCAAAGGCATCCGCTCCATCATCGCCGCGGCCAAGTCGGCGCAGACTCCGCGCCTGTTGGTGGTCGGCGGCGCCGGCAGCCTGGAAGTGGCCCCCGGCGTGCAACTGGTGGACACCCCGGAATTCCCGGAGCAATGGAAGGCCTCGGCGCTGGGCGCCCGCGAAGCGCTGAACCTGCTGCGCGCCGAAACCGAGCTGAACTGGACGCTGCTGAGCCCGTCGGCGATGCTGCAGCCGGGCCAGCGCACCGGCCAGTTCCGCCTGGGCAAGGACCAGCTGCTGGTCGACGCCGAAGGCAACAGCCACATCTCGGTGGAAGACTACGCCGTCGCCATGATCGACGAGCTGGAAAAAGGCGAGCACCAGCGCAGCCGCTTCACCGTCGGCTACTGATCGCCCATCAACGGGGAGGCCAGACAGCCTCCCCGGTTTCCTGCAGATGGCGCCAGCGCCAGTTGGCGCCGTCCCGGAACAGCACGGCCGTCGCGTGGCGGCCGTTGCCGCTGCCGTCCGCCAGCGTCTGCGTTTCGTAGTAGGCCACCGTCGCGGCGTCCCCATCTCCCATCAGCAGCGTCATCCGCTCCAACTTGATTTCCAGTCCCGGCCGGCTGCCTGCCGCGCCCTGGAAGAAGGCCCGCAGTCCCTGCCCATCCAGCCGCGCGCCGCTTGGCGCCACCATGGCGAAGCCGGCGTCGAAACCCGCCATCAGTTCCGCCAGTGCTTCCTCGCCATGCGGCCCGTCGCCCAGCCAGCGCGCGATCTGCGCCAAAGTGTCGCGAACCTGCGCCCATACCGCCAATTCATCTTTCTTCATCATGCTTCTCCCATTCGAGGACGATTCAATAAACGCAACACCTCCGCATTGCCTATCCGGCTGCCCAGCCATAAGGGGGGCAGCATGGTCAAGGCGGCGGCCAGAAAACATAGATGGAAGGCCCGCACCGCCAGCTCCCGCGCCGCAGGCGCCGCCGGATCGGCGATGCCTTGACTGGAAAGCAGCAGGTTCAGCAGCACGCTGGCCAGGGCCATGCCGATGCAGAAGCTGATCTGGCGATTGATGTTCCACAATGCGCTGGCTTCGCCCATCCGCGCCGGCTCCACCCTCAGGAAGGCGGTGCTCTGGCTGGCGCTGCTGCACAAGGTGCCGCCCAGGCCCATCAGCGCGTAGCTGGCGGCCAGCCAGGGCAGTTGCCCGGAGCGGTCTATCGCCAGCAAGCTCAGAAAGCCGATGCCCTGCGCCAGCGCGCCGGCCATCAGCAGCGGCCTGGGCCCCAAGCTGCGGTAGCCGCGCCCGGTCAAGGTGATCGCGGTAAACGCGCCCAGCGACCACGGCAACATCAACAAGCCGGCCGCGGACGCCGGCACGCCCAGAACCTGCTGCAGATACAGCATCGCCACCAGGCTGACGCCCATGAAAACGCCCGGCACCAGCAGATACATCAGCATCGACATCCGCAGCAGCGGCTCGCGCAGCAACTCCAGCCGCAAGATGGGCCGCGGGTGCCGGCGGCTGTGCCGCGCGTAAGCCGCGCCCAGCGCCAGACCCGCCGCCAGCAGCGCGCCGCCGCGCGCCCAGGTGGACGGCTGAGCCAGATCGCTGAGCCCTTGCAAGGCCAGCAGCAATGCCAGGCTGCCCAGCAGCAGGCCAAGCCAGTCCAGGCCGGCGGCAGGCTCCGGCTCGCGCTCCTCGCGCAGCCAGCGCAGCGCCAGAACCAACGGCACGGCCGCCAGCGGCAGGTTGAGCCAGAAAATCCAGCGCCAGCCCAGCGCGTCCAGCGCCAGCCCGCCCAGCGTCGGCGACAGGGCCGGCGCCAGTTGGCCCACCAGCAAAATCATCGCGGTCAGACCCGGCCGCTCCGCCGGCCGGTACAAGCGATAGGTCATGGTCTGGCCCAGCGGAATCAGCAAGCCGCCGCCCAGGCCCTGCAGCGCGCGCCAGGCGATCAGCGCGGCGAGCGAGCCGGCCTGCGCCGCGCCGGCCGACCCCGCCATGAACAGCAGCAGCGAGGCGACGAACACCCGCTTGCCGCCCCAGCGCGCCGCCAGCCAGTTGCCCAGCGGAATCACCGCGGTCAGCCCCAGGATGTAGGCGGTGCCCACCCAGGCCAGCTCCGCCACGTCGCGATGAAAGGTGCGGGCGATGTCGGGAAAGGCGACATTGCCGACGAAAAGATTGGCCAGATCGATGAAAAACCCCAACAGGTACACCGCGGCCACGCGTTTGCGATACTCCATGCATCCAACCTCCTTGCTTGACGGAGGCCAGCTTAGTCTCGCCCGATGGCCGGAAAAACCACCGACAATCGATTAAACTGTCAAAATCATTTTGACAATAAAGCCCGCCAAGACATGAGCCTGCAACGCTTCCGCATCTTCGCCGCCATCGTGGAAAGCGGCTCGCTGACCGCCGCCGCCGAGGCGCTGGGCCACAGCAAGGCGGTGGTCAGCTTCAACCTGAAACAGCTGGAGGCCGAGCTGGGCGTGGCGCTGCTGACCCGCAGCACGCGCCGGCTGCAGCTGACCGAAACCGGCCGGCGCTTCTACCAGGACTGCCTGCATGTGCTGCGCATGGCGCAAACGGCTATGGACGACGCGCGCCGCGGCCACGGCGGCCTGCAGGGCACGCTAAGCGTGAGCACCACGCCGGAATACGGCCGCCGCCGGGTGATTCCGGCGCTGGCGGCCTTCTCCCGGCTGCATCCGCGGCTGACGGTGCGACTGGAGTCGTCGTCGCGGCATGCCGACCTGATTTCTCAACAGGTGGACGTGGCGATCCGGCTGGGCTCGCTGAACGACTCCAGCTACCGCGCGCGGCTGCTGGAGGAATTCGACATCTGGCCGGTGGCGTCGCCCGGCTATCTGGCGCAGCCCGGAAAGCAAGTGGAAAGCGTGGACGACCTTTCCCGCGCCGACTGGCTGGCGCACAGCCGGCTGGCGGCGCCGCTGCGCTGGAAGCTGACGGGACAAAATGGCGAGGCGATGCTGGACGCCGGCGACGCGCCGCGCGTAACCGCCGACACCTCGGGCGCCTTGCTGGACTTCGCGCGCCAGGGCTGCGGCGTGGCGCTGCTGCCGGACTGGCAGGTAAAAGACGATGTGGCCGCCGGCGCGCTGGAGAGCCTGCTGCCGGATTGGCGCTTTCCGCGCCAAGGGGTGTACGCGGTCTACCCGGACACCCGCCACCTGCCGGAAAAAGTGCGCGCCTTCATCGACTTTTTCGCCGACTACCTCGCGGCGCGGCAAAGGGAGGGCTGAACCTTTCCCCCTCCCGCAACCTGTCTACGATCTTCATGGTTGTGAATCCGCTACGCGGATAATGATTTTCATAGCCGGGGCTGCCCGGCCAGCAGGGAGGGGATATTTGCTTGGCCAAACATTCCCTCCCCCCTAAAAGCCACCCTGCAAGCCTGGCCTTCGGCTACCCGCCGGGTCCCGTCAGGTTTGAAGGGACTGGTGGCGCATCGGATACGCGGTTTCTGACCAGCCAAGCCTAAAAAACGGGCAGAAGATCGTTAGCAGATTCTTACAGCTTGAAGCGCGACACCACGCCCTCCAGCGACTGCGACAAGCGCTCCAGGTCGGCCACCACCTGGCCGGCGCGGCCGATCTCGGCGTCCGACTGCAGCGCCTGCGACGACATCTGCTCGGCGGTGCGCGCCATGTCCTCGGTGGCCTTGGATTGCTCGCTGGCGGCATCGCGGATCTCGGCCGCCTGGCGCACCACCAGCTGCATGCTGGACTGGATTTCGGCGATCTGGCGCTGCGCTTCCTCGGCCAGTTCCACGCCGCCCTGCACCGCGCCGTAGGTCTTCGCCACGCGCTCGCGCGCCTGGCCCGAGCCCTGCTGCATGCCGCCGACCATGTCGTCGATCTCCACCGTGGCCTGGCTGGTGCGCTCGGCGAGCTTCCTCACCTCGTCCGCCACCACCGCGAAGCCGCGGCCCTGCTCGCCGGCGCGCGCCGCCTCGATCGCCGCGTTCAGCGCCAACAGATTGGTCTGGTCGGCGATGTCCTTGATCACGCCGGCGATGCTGCCCACTTGGGCCGAGCGGCGCTCCAGCTCCTCCATCACCGTCTTCACCTCGTCCATCGACGATGCGACCGAGCCGATCTCGACGCTGACCTTGCCCACCGCCTCCGCGCTCTGCGACGACAGCGCGCCGGCCTGCTGCACCGCCTCGGCGGTGCCGTGGCAGTTGCCGGCGATGTGGCTGACGCTGACCGACAGCTGCTCGATGGTGGCCGCCGTGGTTTCGCTGAGGTCAGCATTGTGGCGCGAACCGGCCGACAAGCGCTCGGTCATCCGCGCCAGCTCGCCGGCGCTGCGATGCAGCTGGCCGCTTTGTTCGCGCACCTGCTGGAACATGCCGCGCAGCTGCTCCATGAACTGGTTGAACGCCGCCGCCACCTGGCCGGTTTCGTCGCGGCTGTCGGCCGGCAGCCGCATGGTCAGGTCACCATGGCCGGAGCTGAGCGCGCGCATCGCGTCGCGCAGTTGCACCAGCGGCCGGCTGATGAAGCCGGACACCTGCCAGATCACCAGCAGCGACAGCAGCAGCACCACCGCGTCAATCGCCGCCACCCACCAGATTGTGCGCGTCACCGCGCCGTACACCTCATTGGCGTCCATCTCCACCACCACGAACCAGTCAGCGTTGGGCATATAGCTGGAGGCTGCGATGGTCGGGCCGCCCGGGCCGTCGAAATGCGCCAGGTTGAAGCCGGATTTGTTCAGCAGCTGCGGCGCGATCGCCGACAAGCCGGGCAGGTCGGCCAGCAAGGTTTTCTTCTGCATCGCCGCCGGATCGCGGTGCAGCCGCACCTGGCCGGAGGCGTCCACCACGTAGACCTGGCCGCGCTCGCCCACCGCCATCTTGCGCACGCGCTCGGCCATCTGGGTGACGTCGAAGCCCAGCGCCGCCACCGCGCGGTGGCCCACCTGGCCCTTGTTGGCCAGCACGTTGACGAACATCATCACCTGCTGCTTGCCGGTTTCCGAACCCAGCGTGAACTGGCTGTCGCGGCCGGAGGCCAGGAAGTCGGCCAGCCACTTGTCGTTGCCCTTGGGATCGGCCTTGACGGTAGTGTGATCGATGTAGATGTTGAGCGTGGCTTCGGAGGTCCAGGAGATGATGGACGCGCCGGAAGTCTGCATCAGCGCCTTGGCGTAGCGCTGCCAGGGGCCGATGCCGGACTCGGGCTCGCCGGCCGCGGTCCAGTCCAAGAGATAGGTGTTGGCAGCCAGCTGGCGGGTCTGGCTCAAGGGCAGCGCGATGGAGGCGTCCAGCTCGTTGCGTATGCCCTCCACCGTCGCCTTCAGTTCATGCTGCTCCAGGCGCTCGGTCAGCGCCGACTGGAACATGCGGGTGGACACCGTGCCGGCGATGGCCAGCGCGATGAGCAGGATCAGCGCGACGCTGACCAGGATTTTCTGTTTGACCGACCAGTTCTTGAACATGCTTGCTGGCTTTCCAGGAAGAGACGAAAAATGTCCGGCGCCGCCGGACCGCATATCCGCGCACGCTGCGCCCGCCAGACGGCGGCAGCGCGAACCGGAGCGGACTCCGTCTCCATCTGAAAAGCATGCCGCCGTAATGGCGGCGGCAATTGTAACAAGCCCTTATGTTTTCGCCATGAAGAATATTTTCAGCGACACTTCTTCATGTGGAGTAATTGCCACAACTCAGCCGGGCTGCCGACGCGCCGGCTGAGTGTCGTGCAGGAAACGGGTGTAAAGGTCGCGCGGCGGCTGCAGGCCGCATTCGGCCAGCACGCGTCCCGCCGCGCCGCGGTGATAGCCGCCGTGGGTGATCACCTGCATCAGCATCTCGGCTCGGCTCATCCGGCCATGGCCGCCGTCGGTGAAGGTGAAATCGACGTTCTCGGCGAGTTCGGCATCGCTCAGGCCGCTGGCGTAGCCGACGTACCAGGCGTCGGTTTCGCGCACAGCCGCCAGCAGGCCGGCCAGCTCCGGCGTTTCCGGCGTGTTGGTGCCGGCGTAGCCGTGCGGCCGACGGGTCAGATTGCCAGCGAAGATGCGGTCCACCACGTGGATGTGGTTGAGGATGCGGACCACGAGATGGCGCTTGTCCGGATGGGCTTCGCCATCCAGCTGGGCCGTCAGCGCGTACAGCTCTTCATCGGCCCAGGCCTTGTAGCGGAACAGCGAGGGGAACAGATCGGGAAGACTCATCTTGCGGCCTTTCGCGCCGGACGGCGCCTGCGTGGGATAAGTTTCCCATTGTCTCACGGCGGACTTCCCGATGTCATTTCACACCATAGGCCGCCAGGAACACCCTGACCGCGTCCGCCACCCTGCCCGGCCGCTCCGACGCCGGCGCCAACTCGTCGATCAGGCCGGTCATCATCGCCGCCTGGCATTCCGACTGCAGCAGGCCGTGGAAATGCATGGCGGCGGTCCACGGCGACGCCTGGCGCAGCCGCCCCGCCTCCATCTCCGCCGCCATGAAATTCGCCAGCTTGGTCCAGCCCGACTTCGGGCCGTTCTCGTAAAACAGCCTCCCCACCTCGCTGCGGCTGCCGCTGCCCATCACGATCGCGTGCAGCGCGCGCAGCTGGGGACTGAACAGGCTATCGAGGAAGGCCACGCCGAAAGCGCGCAGCATCTCTTCCAGGTCGCCGCCCGGCTGCAGCTTGACATAGGCCGACGACAGCTCCGCCGTCAGCGAGCGCATCACGTCCAGGAACAAGGCTTCCTTGGACGGAAAATAATTGTACAGCGTGGCCTTGGAGCCGCCGGCCCGGGCCGATATCTCGGACATCGACGCCGCCTCGTAGCCGCGTTCGACGAAGACTTCGGTCGCTGCCGCCACCAAGCCCTGGCGCTTGTTTTCGCTTTTTGTGCGCATATCCATCCTTAAAACTGAACAGTACAGTTCAAATTTTCTTGACAAGAAATCACGTCTCGCCATATAACTATACCGTACCGTACAGTTAAATCAAAACATTACCGGACAGAGACGATGAAAACCGCATATTTCCGCTGGCGGCCGCTGCCAGCGGCCGGCCTCTCCGCAGCGCTGGCGCTGATGGGGGGCTGCGCGACGACGCCGGACATGGGCCCGGCGCCGCAGATCAAACCGCTGCAACAATACCAGAATACGCAAAGCCTGCCCGCCTCGGACGGCGTCTGGGCCAATGAGCAATGGTGGAAAAAATACGGCGACGCGCAGTTGAACGCGCTGATGGACGAGGCGCTGAGCCAGGCGCCCGACCTCGCCGCCGCCCGGGCCCGCGTCGAGCGCGCCGAAGGCCTGGCCCAGCAGGCCGGCGCCGCGCGGCTGCCCGGCGCGGACCTGAACGCGGCTATCAACCGCGACAAGCAAAGCTACAACAACGGGATGCCGGCGCCGGCCGGCTTCAACACCAGCGGCCGCGCCACGCTGGATTTCAGCTATGAGCTGGATTTCTGGGGCAAGAACCGCGCCTCGCTGGCCGCCGCGACCTCCGACCTGACCGCCGCCCGCGCCGACGCGGCCCAGGCCAGGCTGATGCTGACCGCCTCACTGGCCGCCGGCTACGCCGAGCTGGCGCGGCTGTTTTCCGAGCGCGACGCCGCCGCCCAGGCGCTGGAGGTGCGCGCGCACACCTCCAAGCTGATGCTGCAGCGCTGGCAGCAAGGAATGGACACCCGCGGCGTGCTGCGCCAGGCCGAATCGCGCGAGGCCGCCGCCCGCGCCGACCTGGCCGCCGCCGACGAAAGCATCGCCCTGCAACGCCATAGCCTGGCTGCGCTGATCGGCGCCGGACCAGACCGCGGCCTGGCCATCGCCCGTCCCGGCCCCGGCCTGTTTCGCGAACAGAAGCTCCCGGCCGCGCTGGCGGCCGCGCTGCTGGGCCGCCGACCGGATCTGGCGGCCGCCCGGCTCCGCGCCGAGGCCGCGGCCAAGCGCATCGACGTCGCCGAAGCCCAGTTCTACCCCAACGTCAACCTCACCGCCTTCGTCGGCGCCCAGTCGCTGGGGTTGGGGCTGTTCGACAAGGCCGGTTCCGGCATAGCCGGCGTCGGCCCGGCGATCAATCTTCCCCTCTTCCGCGGCGGCCAGCTGCAGGGCCAGTACCGCGCCGCGCGCGGCGATTACGACGCCGCCGTCGCCAGCTACGACGCCACGCTGAGCCAGGCGCTGCGCGAAGTGGCCGACGCCGTCTCCAGCCAGGCCGCGCTGACGCCGCAGCTGCAACAGCGCCAGGAGGCGCTGACAGCGGCCGACGAGGCCTACCGCGTCAGCCAGAACCGCTTCGACGGCGGCCTCGCCAATTACCTGGACGTGCTGACCGCCGAAGACAGCGTGATCGCCGCCCGCCGCAGCCTGGCCAGTCTGCAGGCCCGCCGCTTCTCGCTGGACGTCGCCCTGGTCAAGGCACTGGGCGGCGGATACCGGCAAACCGAACAACAGGCCGCCCGCTGAGGCGGCCGGGGAACATACACGCAAGGAATACCCGCCATGAGCGAAAACGCACAAGCCCTGCCGGCCTCCGCGGCGCCCGCCGCCGCCGGCCATCCCCTGCAACGCAAGAAGCTGTTCACGCTGCTGTTCGGCGCCGTCGCCGCCGCGGCCGTCGCCTACGGCGGCTACTGGACCCTGCTCGGCTCCCACCATGTCAGCACCGACAACGCCTATGTCGCCGCCGAGATCGCCCAGGTGACGCCCGAAGTGGCCGGCACCATCCAGCAGGTGAAGGTAGTCGACACCCAGGCGGTGAAGGCCGGCGACGTGCTGGTGACGCTGAACGACAGCGACGCCAAGCTGGCCCTGGCCCAGGCCGAAGCCGACCTCGCCCGTGCCGAGCGCCGGGTGAAGGGCTACTTCGCCAACGACGAGGGCCTGAGCGCCCAGGCCCAGGCCCGCAGCGCCGACCAGGCCCGCTCCGCCGCGCAGCTGGCGTCGGCCCGCGCCGACCTGGAGCGCGCGAAGCTCGACCTGCAGCGCCGCCAGGCGCTGGCGAAAAGCGGCTCGGTGTCCGGCGAGGAGTTGAGCAACGCGCAAAACGCCTACGCCACCGCATCGGCCAGCCTGAAGGCCGCAGAAGCCGCCAGCCGCCAGAGCGAAGCCAACTACCGCGCCGCGGTCGGCAGCCTGAAAGCCAACCAGACGCTGACCGCCGACACCACGGTGGCCGACAATCCGGAAGTGGCGCTGGCGCGCGCCAAGCGCGATCAGGCCAGGCTGGACCTCTCCCGCACGGTGATCCGCGCCCAGGTGGACGGCGTGGTGGCCAAGCGCCAGGCCCAGGTGGGGCAGCGCGTGCAGTCCGGCACGCCGTTGATGTCGGTGGTGCCGCTGCAGGACGCGCATGTGGACGCCAACTTCAAGGAAGTGCAATTGAGCAAGGTGCGCGTCGGCCAGCCCGTGGAGCTGACCGCCGACCTCTACGGCAACAAGGTGGCCTACCACGGCAAGGTGGCCGGCCTGTCCGGCGGCTCCGGCTCCGCCTTCGCGATGATTCCGGCGCAGAACGCCACCGGCAACTGGATCAAGGTGGTGCAGCGGCTGCCGGTGCGCGTCGCGCTGGACCCGGCCGAACTGAAGGCCCATCCGCTGCAAGTGGGACTGTCGATGGAAGCCACCGTCGACGTCAGCGAGTGAGGCCGCCATGTCTAGCGCGAATCCCGCGGCCGGCGGCGTCCAGCGGCCGCTGACCGGCAATATGCTGTGGCTGGCGGCGCTGGTGCTGGCCGCCGCCAACTTCATGGTGGTGCTGGACACCACCATCGCCAACGTGTCGGTGCCCAATATCGCCGGCGGCCTGGCGGTGTCGTCCAGCCAGGGCACCTATGTCATCACCTCTTACGCGGTGGCCGAGGCCATCATCGTGCCGCTGACCGGCTGGCTGGCGGCGCGCTTCGGCACCGTGCGGCTGTTCGTCGGCTCGATGCTGCTGTTCGGCCTGTTCTCCATGCTGTGCGGCCTGGCCGGCTCGCTGGAGACGCTGGTGCTGTTCCGCGTGCTGCAAGGGCTGGCCGGCGGCCCGCTGATGCCGATGTCGCAAACGCTGCTGCTGCAGATTTTCCCCAAGCAGAAAGCCGGCGCGGCGATAGGGCTGTGGAGCATGACCACGCTGGTGGCGCCCATCATGGGCCCCATCCTGGGCGGCACGCTGTGCGACCAGGCCAGCTGGCCGTGGATCTTCTACATCAACGTGCCGATCGCGCTGGGCTGCGGCCTCCTGGGCTGGAACCTGCTCAAGCGCTACCAGAGCCAGGTGTTCAAGCTGCGGATAGATGTGATCGGACTGGCGCTGCTGATGGTGTGGGTGGCGTCGCTGCAGCTGATGCTGGACAAGGGCAAGGAGCTGGATTGGTTCGCCTCGCCGGCCATCGTCGGCATGGCCATCGTGGCGCTGGTCGGCTTCGCCGCCTTCCTGATCTGGGAGTTGACCGATGCCCAGCCCATCGTCGACCTCAGGGTGTTCCGCCACCGCGGCTTCTGGGCCAGCGTGCTGACCATCTCGCTGGCGTTCGGCTCGTTCTTCGGCGCCACCGTGCTGACGCCGCAGTGGCTGCAAGCCTATATGGGCTACACCGCCACCCAGGCCGGCTACGCCACCGCGATGAGCGGCGTGCTGGCGGTGATGGTGGCGCCGATCGCCGCCCAGCTGTCCTCGCGGATGGATCCGCGCAAGCTGGTGTTCTGCGGCGTGATGTGGCTGGGCTGCGTCACCCTGTACCGCAGCTTCTCCACCACCGACATGGGCTTCTGGCAAGTGGCGCTGCCGCTGCTGTTCCAGGGGCTGGGCATGCCCTTCTTCTTCGTGCCGCTGACCGGCCTGGCGCTGGCCAGCGTGGAGCCGGCGGAAGTGGCCTCGGCCGCCGGCCTGATGAGCTTCATGCGCACGCTGTCCGGCGCCTTCGCCACCTCGCTGGTCACCACCGCCTGGGACGACAAGGCCAATTACAACCACGCCGAGCTGGTCGGCATGGTGGACGGCGGCGGCGACGCGCTGCGCGCGCTGCAAGGCGGCGGCCTGTCCGACAACGCGGCCTGGGCCGTGATCGAACAGACGCTGCAGGCGCAAAGCATCATGCTGTCCACCAACCAGATCTTCTGGCTGGCGGGCCTGTCCTTCGTCGTCGCCGCCTGCGCCATCTGGCTGGCGCCCAGGCCCAGCCGCGTCGCCGACACCAGCCAGGCTCACTGAGTTTCTCGACCCGCGTTTCACCACTTGCCCCGCGCCCTTGTGGCCGGGGCTTTTTTTCGCCCTGTATTCCCGGCCAGGATTTACATACTGCCTCCATCTCGTAACAGACACTTACATATGCGGCGTGCTATCAATATGCCACCACAATAATTCAGACCGGCTCGGCCGGCGGTGCCTCCGCCTTCCATTCAACGCAGACAGGAAACCCTCAGCAATGAAGCATTCGATCAAGCGGCTGGCGCTCGCCACTGCCGCCGCGCTCGCCTGCCAGGCCGCCGCAGCCGCGCCGCTCCAGGCCATCCGCCATGACGCCTTCGCCCAGTCCTGCCAGGCGCTGTGGGGCAAGGAAACCGCGCGCAGCCGCTGGGTGAAGGACGATGGCCAGGGCGGCCTCGCCTATGCGCCGCTGAACAGCAACGGCGACCGCATCATGGACTTCTCCAGCGCCGGCTACATGGGCGGGGGCGTCGCGCTGCCGGCCGCGCCGGTGAAGGCGACGGTCAAACCCAGCGGCAATGCCGCCAGCGACCTCGCCAACATCCAGGCCGCCATCGCCAAAGTGGCGGCCTTGCCGGCGGTGAACGGCGTGCGCGGCGCGGTGCTGCTGGCCCCCGGCGCCTTCCTGCTCGAATCGCCGATCCAGCTGGCCAGCGACGGCGTGGTGCTGCGCGGCAGCGGTTCCGGCGCGGGCGGCACCGTGCTGAAGGCGCAAGGCGCCGGCCACGCCATGCTGAGCCTGGGCGGCGCGAGCGCCAGCCTGACGCCGGCCGGCGCCGCAGCCGCCATCGCCGACGGCTATCTGCCCTCCGGCGCCAGCGTGATCCACGTTGCCGACGCCTCCGGCTTCAAGCCCGGCGACGCGGTGATGATCCGCCGCCGCGCCAGCGCCGAATGGATTCGCTTCATGGCCATGGATCAGCTGGTCCGCGACGGCAAGCCGCAAACCTGGATCAACGCCGGCAACAGCAACGAAATCTGGCTGCGCACGGTCACCGCGGTGAAGGGATCGCAGCTGGCGCTGGACATCCCGCTGTCCGACTCCTTCGACAGCGGCTATCTGGGGACGGATGGCGGCAGCGTGCAGAAATACGCGGCCAGCGGCATCGCCGGCCAGATCGGCGCCGAGCATCTGGCGCTGGAAGGCCAGCCGCGCGGCAGCGGAACCGACTACGCGGTGGCCAATCTGGACAATCTGGCCGACGGCTGGCTCAGCGACATCCAGGCGCACAACTTCACCGGCGGCGTGGTGGTCGGCAAGCAGGGGCGGCGGCTGACGCTGGAAAAAGTGGTGCTGAGCCACGACCACAACAATGTCGACTGCTCCGGCGCCAAGGCATTCGAGTTCAGCATCGCCGGCAGCCAGGTGCTGGTGGACCGCAGCGCGTCCAACGGCAGCAAGAAATCGTTCTACTACGCCACCCAGGCCCAGGCCGGCGGCCCCAACGTGCTGCTGAACTTCAGCGGCCGCGCCGAGGCCTGCGGCAATATCGAGCCGCACCAGCGCTGGGCCACCGGCCTGCTGGTGGACAACGCCGACGTCAGCGGCGCCATCGCGCTGGGCAACCGCGGCGCCGACGGCAGCGGCCACGGCTGGAGCATCGGTTGGGCCGTGGCGTGGAATGCCAAGGCGGATCAACTGGCCATCGCCGCGCCGCCGGGCGCGACCAACTGGGCGATAGGCAGCAGCGGCGCGCTGACGCCCAACGTGCCGGACGCCCAAGGCGTGCCGGTGCCGCCCAAGCTGGGCGCGGTGGACTCGGCCAACGTCCGCGTCGGTCCGGACAGCCTGTACCTGATGCAGCTGTGCCAGCGGCTGGGCCCGCAAGCGGTGAAGAACATCGGCTATTGATGAACGGCGGAAACGACAAGAGGCCCGGATGGGCCTCTTTTCATGCTCGACTCCCGATGCCGCGCACCATCCGGCCGCGGGCATCGCCGCTGGCGAACCCGCGCTGCGCGGCTTGGGCTCCCGAAGCTCCAATCCATGCGACGCGCCCCATTTCCCCTTTCAGGACGCGCCGTCCGAAAAGTCGAGGGCAAGGTTTTAAGCTGGCGACTGTTTGAGGCGCGCGACGTTAGCGCGCGCCGAGTTTGCCAGCGCCTTGCCCTTGGCTTTCCGGGCGGAAATCGCGGCCTGCAGGGGCGGCCTGGAGTTGCAAGAGGGCTGGCCGGGCAGCCCTCTTGCCCGTAGCGCGGGCGGAACCGCCCTAATCATCGTCCGCGCAGCGGGCTCTACGAAACATCCACTTTAAATTGACTCGAATGAGCCTCTCGCTGCGCTCGCAGCTTGATCAATCATCCCGCGTCAGTACTTCCAGCAACTCGATCTCGAACACCAGATTGGAATTCGCCGGAATGCGGTCGCCGATCTGGCGCTCGCCGTAGGCCAGATGCGCCGGCACCCACAGCTTGCGCTTGCCGCCCACCTTCATGCCCATCATCCCCTGGTCCCAGCCCTTGATCACGCGGCCGGTGCCGATCACGCACTGGAACGGCCGGCCCTTGTCGACAGAAGAGTCGAACTTGCTGCCATCCTCCAGCCAGCCGGTGTAATGGCTGGTGATCAGCGCGCCGCGCACCGCCTCCTTGCCCTCGCCCACCACCAAGTCCTCGATCTTCAGCTCTTCGCTCATTGCTCTTCATCCACAAAACGCCGCGCGGGGCGAAAACCGCCATTGTACTCCGCGCGGCGAGCGATGGATCAGGCGTCCCAGGCCGGAGCGAAGTCCGGGTTGGCGATGCGGCCGCCGTCTTCCAGCCCGGCGATGCGCGTCATGTCGTCCTCATCCAGCCGCAGCTTCAGCGCATCCAGATTAGCCTCCAGATTGGCCCGTTTGGTCGACGACGGAATCACCGCGATGTCCTGCCGCAGCTGCCAGGCCAAGGCCACCTGGGCCGCCGTCGCGCCATGCTTCTGGCCGATGGCCTGTAGAACCGGATCGCTGACAACGCGACCGTAGGCCAGCGGCATGTAGCCGGTCAGCGCGATGCCGCGCTCGCGGCAGAAGGCGCGGACCTTGAGGTTCTGCAGATAGGGATGCACTTCCAGCTGGTGGGTGCCGATGGCGTCGGCGCCGACAGCCGCGATGGCCTGCCGCAGGTGGGCGATGGTGAAGTTGGACACGCCGATCTCACGCGTCAGCCCCAGTTGCTTCGCCTCCGCCAGCTGCTCCATGTACACCGCCATCGGCACTTCGTCCTTGGGCGAGGGCCAGTGGATCAGCGTCATGTCCACCTGGTCCAGGCCCAGCTTGTCCAGGCTCTCGCGCAGGCTGGGAATCAGCTTGCCCTGGCCGAACTTGTCGGTCCAGATCTTGGTGGTGACGTAGAGTTCGCCGCGCGGCACGCCGCCCTTGGCGATGGCGCGGCCGACATCGGCCTCGTTGCGGTAGATCTGCGCAGTGTCGATGTGGCGGTAGCCCAGCTCCAGGCCCATCGTCACCGACTCCTCGGCCTGCTGTTCTTTCAGGCGGAAGGTGCCCACTCCCAGTTTCGGCATTTGCACGATGCGTTTCCTTATTTGAATTAAGACCGGAGGCATGCGCTCATGCCCTCGGCATGAAAAGCTTCCAGCCTACCCGAGCAAGCCGCCGCAAGCCAGCCGCCATGCCTTCCTGCCTGGCGGACTATCCTAACAAGACCCAAAACGTTACATTGACGATAATGTCCGAAGGGTGGGCTTCCCGGCATGAAACCATTGATCTTGCTGTTCGCCTGCGGCCTCAACGCCGCCGCCGCGGCAACGCTGACGGTGGGCATAGGCGATCAGGCCTTTCCGCCCTACAAGATGGGCAATGACACGCTGGACCCGCGCCGCCCCGGCCTGTCGGTGGAGCTGGTGCAGGCGGCCGCGCGCAGCTGCCGATTGAAAGCCGACATCCGCCTGCTGCCCGGCGCGCGGCTACTGAAGGAGCTGGAGCACGGCACGCTGGACGCCGTGATGATGCTTTCCTACACCGCCGAGCGCGCCGCCTACGCCGCCTTTCCGCTGCAAGGCGGCAAACCGGACGAGGCGCGGCGGCTGGCCACGCTCAGTTACGCGCTCTACGTGCGCCGCGACAGCGACGTCGGCTGGGACGGCAAGAAGCTGTCCAATCTGCGCCGCAGCGTCGGCGCCAACGCCGGCTGGTCGATCAACACGGACCTGCAGCGGCTGGGCATCCCGGCGGAAACCGCCAACAGCGTGGCGCAGAACTTCGACAAGCTGGCCGGCAAGCGCATCGACGCCTACGCGGTGCACGAGACGCTGGGCGACGCCTACCTGGCGCGCAATCCGGCGCTGCCGGTGCGCAAGCTGGCGTTGCCCATCAGCACCAAACCCTACTTCCTGCCGGTCTCGCGCCGCTACGCCGCCAGCCATCCCAGGCAAGTGGATTGCCTGTGGAACGCCATCTCCGCCCAGCGCGACGAGCTGACCCGGCGGCGCATCCGCTTCTATCTGGACGCCGGCGGCTAAGCCGCCGGGCTCAGCCGCCCAGCGTCCACGGATCAGCCAGGAGGATCACATCGTCGCGCTCGGCGCCGGTGGAGATCAGCGACACCGGCGCGCCGGCCAGCTCCGCGATTCTCCGCACGTAGGCGCGCGCCTGCTCCGGCAGCGCGTCCAGGCTGCGCGCGCCGCGGGTGCTTTCCCGCCAGCCCGGCAAGGTCTCGTACACCGGCTCGATCCGGCCGCGCTCGGCCAGCCCCGCCGGATAATCGCCCCGCAGAACGCCGTCCAGCCGATAGCCGATGCAGATCTTCAGTTCGTCCATGCCGTCCAGCACGTCCAGCTTGGTCAGCGCCAGGCTGGCGATGCCGCCCACCCGCACGCTCTGACGCAGCAAGGCCGCGTCCAGCCAGCCGCAGCGGCGCGGCCGGCCGGTGTTGGTGCCGTACTCGCCGCCGCGCTCGCGCAGGCGGTCGCCTATCGCATCGTCCAACTCAGTGGGGAACGGCCCGCCGCCCACCCGCGTGGCGTAGGCCTTGCACACGCCCAGCGCGTGGCCGCGCGCGGCGCTGCCCAGGCCGGAGCCGGAAGCCGCCTGTGCCGGCCCGGTGCCGGATGAGGTGACGAAGGGATAAGTGCCGTGATCGACGTCCAGCAGCATCGCCTGCGCGCCTTCGAACAGGATGCGCCGGCCGGCCTCATCGGCCTCGTTCAGCAGCTTCCACGCCGGCCGCAGATAAGGCAGGATGCGGCGCGCCTGCTCCAGCAGCGCCGCCAGCATCGGCGCCAGCTCGAAAACCGGCCGCCCCAGCGCCGCCAGCACCGCGTTGTGGTAGCGCAGCGTCTCCTCCAGCCGCCCGCGCAAAACCGCCGGATCGGCCAGATCGGCCAGCCGGATCGCCCGCCGGCCGGCCCGGTCCTCGAAAGCCGGCCCGATGCCGCGGCCGGTGGTGCCGATGGCCTGGGTGCGCGCCGCCTCTTGCGCCGCGTCCAGCGCGATGTGGGACGGCAACAGCAAGGTGGCGTTGTCGGCGACGGCCAGCTGGTCCGGCCCGATCGCCAATCCCTCGGCGGCGATGCGGTCGATCTCGGCCAGCAGCGCCTGCGGGTCCACCACCACGCCGCTGCCGATCACGCCGAGCTTGCCGCGCAAGAGGCCGCAGGGCAGCAAGGCCAGCTTCCAGGTCTTGCCGCCCACCACCAGCGTGTGGCCGGCGTTGTGGCCGCCGTTGAAACGCACCACGCAGTCCGCCGTCTCGGCCAGCAGATCGACGATCCGCCCCTTGCCCTCGTCGCCCCATTGCGCGCCCGTCACGATCACCTTGTTCATGCGTTTCTCCAGAAGTGAAAATTGATGCTGTTGCGACAACACCTTACGCAACTTGCCGGCCGATGGACAAACGACTTATTCTGGCTTTTCATGTCAGGAAAACTCACACAAATGAAACGAGACCTCCCGCCGCTGAACGCCTTGCGCGCGTTCGAGGCCGCCGCCGTCCGCCAAAGCTTCAGCGAAGCCGCCGAGCTGCTGCACGTCACCCACGGCGCGGTCAGCCGGCAGATCCGCCTGCTGGAGGAATGGCTGGGGGTGCCGCTGTTCGAGCGCCGCCACCGCCAGGTGCGGCTCACCGACGCCGGCCGCGACTACCTCGCCGACGTCCGCGCGGCGCTGGAGCGGATAGAGACCGCCAGCGCCAGGCTGCGGCGCGGGCCGCTGCCGCTGCGGGTGAACGCGCCGGCCACCTTCACGCTGCGCTGGCTGATTCCGCGGCTGTCCCGGTTCCAGTTGCAGCACCCGCACGTGGAGGTGAAGCTGACGACCTCCAGCGAGCCCATCGCCCAGCTGGCCGACAGCTTCGAGGTGGCGATACGCGGCGGCCCGCAGGCGCTGCCCGGCTTCATCGCCCACGAATTCCTGCAGGAAAGCCGGCTGCCGGTGTGCAGCCCAGGCCTGCTGGAACGGCTGCCTATCGCCTCGCCGGCCGACCTGTCCCGCCACACCCTGCTGCACACCGCCGGCAGCCCGGAATTCTGGCCGCAGTGGCTGGACGCCGCCGGCGCGTCCGGCTTGCAGCCGGCGGCCAGCCTGACGCTGGAGCACTTCTACCTGACGTTGCAGGCGGCGCTGGACGGATTGGGCGTGGCGCTGGGCCCCAGCCGGCTGATCGCCGACGATCTGGCCAGCGGCCGGCTGGTGCAGCCGTTTTCCGGCCCGCGGCTGGAAGACTGGCGCTACTTCGCCTACGTGCCGGAAACGCGCAACAGCCACCCAGCCGTCGCCGCCTTCTGCCGCTGGCTGGCTCAGGCGGACCCGGCGTGAGCGCCGACGACAAAACACCCCATTGTCATGCTCGACGCCGTCAGCCGCTTCGGCTATACCTAAAAGCCTTCGCCGAGCCGCGGGGGAACTCATCCCGCCGAGCGGCCTCGTATCAAGTAAGCCTCGATTGCCCGGATGGCGGCCAAACGCCGCGCTCCGACACGGTTTTGCCAGTTGTTCCCCTTCAGAAACGACAGGAGAAGCGCCATGCAATTGAATGGAAAAGTCGCCCTGATCACCGGCGCCGCCAGCGGCATAGGCAAGGAGATCGCGCTGGTCTACGCCCGCGCCGGCGCGGCGGTGGCCATCGCCGACATCAACCTGGACGCCGCGCGCAAGACCGCCGACGAAATCGCCTCCGCCGGCGGCAAGGCGATAGGCGTGGCGATGGACGTCACCAGCGAGGACGCGGTCAACCAGGGTACCCAGCAGGTGGTGGACGCCTTCGGCCAGCTCGACATCCTGGTGTCCAACGCCGGCATCCAGATCGTCAATCCCATCGTCAACTACAGCTTCGCCGACTGGAAGAAGATGCAGGCGATACACGTCGACGGCGCCTTCCTCACCACCAAGGCCGCGCTGCAGCACATGTACAAGGAGAAGCGCGGCGGCGTGGTGATCTATATGGGCTCGGTGCACTCGCACGAAGCCTCGGCGCTGAAATCGGCCTACGTCGCCGCCAAGCATGCGCTGCTGGGCCTGGCCCGGGTGCTGGCCAAGGAGGGCGCGCCCTACAATGTGCGCTCCCACGTGATCTGCCCCGGCTTCGTGCGCACGCCGCTGGTGGACAAGCAGATTCCGGAGCAGGCGAAGGAGCTGGGCATCAGCGAGGAGGAAGTGGTCAAGCGGGTGATGCTGGGCAATACCGTGGACGGCGTGTTCACCACGGTGGACGACGTGGCCCAGACCGCGCTGTTCCTGGCCGCCTTCCCCAGCGCGGCCCTCACCGGCCAGTCCTTCGTCGTCAGCCACGGCTGGTTCATGCAATAAGGAGCCGCCATGGCGAAGGACAAGCTCAACCCGGCCTGCCACGCCGACGCCTCGCCCTACCGCAGCCCAGCCTTGCCGCCGGACCACCGCTACCAGGTGGTGGCGCTGGTGCTGCAGGGCGGCGGCGCGCTCGGCGCCTACCAGGCCGGCGTCTACCAGGGGCTGGCGGAGGCCGATCTGCATCCCAACTGGGTGGCCGGCATCTCCATCGGCGCGCTGAACGCCGCCGTCATCGCCGGCAATCCGCCGGAGAAGCGGGCCGAGCGGCTGGAACAGTTCTGGCACACCATCAGCCGCCAGCCGCTGCTGCCGCCGACTCCGCACAATCTGCTGGACGACGCCCAGGCGCTGCCGCCGCCGCTGCAGGACTGGCTGAACGGCCTGGAGGCCTGGCGCGCGCTGACCGAGGGCCAGAACGGCTTCTTCCAGCCGCGTCCGCCGCTGCCGCCCGATGACGGCAGCACCGCCAGCTTCTACGACACCTCGCCGCTGAAGAACACGCTGGAGCGGCTGGCCGACTTCGACCGCATCAACGACAGCGGCGAGATGCGGGTGTCGGTGGGCGCGGTGAACGTGCAAAGCGGCAATTTCGTCTATTTCGACAATACCCGCCAGCGGCTGAGCGCCGAGCACTTCATGGCGTCCGGCGCGCTGCCGCCCGGCTTTCCGGCGGTAGAGATAGACGGCGAGTACTACTGGGACGGCGGCATGGTATCCAACACGCCGCTGCAGCCGGTGCTGAGCGAGCGGCCGCGCAAACACTCGCTGGTGTTCCAGGTAGATCTATGGAGCGCGCGCGGCGAGGTGCCGTCCGACCTGTCGCTGGTCGCGCTCAGGCAGAAGGAAATCCAGTTCTCCAGCCGCACGCGGATGATCACCGACTACATGCGGGAGAGCCAGCAATACCGCCAGTTGCTGCGCGAGGTGATGGCGCTGGTGCCGGAAGCCGCGCGCGACAGCCCGGCCTACCGCCACGCCGCCGGGCAAGCCTGCGACCGCCTGTTCAACGTGATCCACCTGATCTACCAGAACAAGCCCAGCGAAGGCCACTACAAGGACTATCAGTTCGGCGCCCGCACCATGCGCGAGCACTGGGCTAGCGGCCTGGCCGACATCCGCGCCACCCTCGCCCACCCGGAATGGCTGAGCATGCCGTCGCCGGAACGGCCCTTCGTCACCCACGACGTGCACAAGCGGGCCTCTCGCTGACCGCGGCCGGGACGCCTGGCGGCGTTCCGGCCTCTAGTCCTCCGCGCCGCCGTCTCCGGTCGCGTCCCATCCATCGCCGCATGCCGCCTTGACGCAGCCGCGCAGCCAGCGGTGGGCGGGATCGGCGTCATGCCGCGGATGCCAGATCATGGAGATGACGATGCCGGGCACCGACACCGGCAGCGGAAAGCTCTGCATGCCGTCGCGCAGAAAGCCGGTATGCCGCTCCGGCACCGAGGCCACCAGATCGGTGGCGCGCGCCAGCGCCAGCGCCGCGGTGAAGCCGCCGACCAGGGTGGCGACGTTGCGCCGCAAACCCAACGCCTTCAATGCCGCGTCTATCGGCCCCCGCTCCTGGCCGCTGCGCGACATGCAGACATGCCGGGCAGCGGCGTAGCGCTCGGCGCTGATCTCGCCGTCCAGCAGCGGATGCCCGGCGCGCGCCACGCCGACGAAGCGGTCGCGGAACAACATCCTCACCCGCAGCTCCGGCCCGGCCGACGCGCCCACCACGCCGGTGTCCAGATCCACGCTGCCGTCGCGCAGCGGCGCGCTGTCCTTGTCGGCCTTGAGCGCGAAGCGGAAACGCGCGCCAGGCGCTTCCCGGGCCGCCCGCGCGATCAGGCGGGGGCCGAAGTTCTCGACGAAACCATCGCTGGTGCGCAAGGTGAAGGTGCGCTCCAGCGCGGACAGGTCCAGTTCCCGCGCCGGCGTCAAAGCCGCTTCCGCCTCGCCCAGCAGCGGGCCGATCCGCTCGCGCAGCGCCAGGGCCCGCGGCGTCGGCACCAGGCCGCGCCCGGCGCGGACCAGCAGGGGATCGCCCATCGCCGCGCGCAGCCGCGCCAGCGCGCGGCTCATCGCGGACTGACTCAAGCCCAGCCGGCGCGCGGCGCCGGCCACGCTGCCTTCGGCCAGCAACGCGTTCAGGGTGATCAGCAGGTTCAGATCGGGTGCGCTCATCCGTCCACCATAGCACGGCCAGGCATGGCGTCATATGCAGCTATCAAGTGCATACCACGCGTCTTCCGCCACATCTCGCGCCGACATAGGCTGCGGACATGGACAAGGCGCGGACGGCCAATCGCCGCCCGCGCCATCGCAAACCTCATGGAGCATTCGATTGAACATCACGCATTCCAGCCAGCGCGGCGCGCTGGCCTGCCTGTCGCTGTGCGTGCTGCTGTCCTCGCTGGGCACCAGCATCGCCAACGTCGCCCTGCCGGAGCTGGCCCGCGCCTTCGGCGTCTCCTTCCCGCAAGTGCAATGGGTGGTGCTGGCCTACTTGCTCGCCGTCACCTCGCTGGTCGTCGGCGTCGGCCGGCTGGGCGATCTGATCGGCAAGCGCCGGTTGCTGCTGGCCGGCATCCTGCTATTCAGCCTCGCCTCGCTGGCCGCCGGACTGGCTTCCTTCCGCGGGTTGCTGGCGGCGCGCGCGCTGCAGGGCCTGGGGGCCGCGGCGATGCTGGCGCTGGCGATGGCTTTCGTCGCCGACGTCGCGCCCAAGGCGCAAACCGGCCGCGCGATGGGCTGGCTCGGCAGCATGTCGGCCGTCGGCACCGCGCTCGGCCCCTCGCTGGGCGGCGCGCTGATCGCCCCCTGGGGCTGGCCGGCGATCTTCCTGTTCAACGCGCCGCTGGGCGCAGCCGTCTTCCTGCTCGCGCGGCGCAGCCTGCCGGCCGACGCGCCGACGGCGCGGGCATCCCGTTTCGATTACGCCGGCGCGCTGTTGCTGGCGCTGACGCTGTCCGCCTACGCGCTGGCGATGACGCTGGGGCGCGGCCGCTTCGGCCCGCAGAACCTGGCCTGGCTGCTGGCGGCGGCCATCGGCGTCGCCGCCTTCCTCCGGGTGGAAGCGCGCGGCGCGGCCCCGCTGGTGCGGATCGACATGCTGCGCGATCCGGCGCTGAGCGGCCCGCTGATCGCCGCGGCGCTGGTGGCCACGGTGATGATGGGCACTCTGGTGGTCGGCCCCTTCCATCTGTCGCGCGCGCTGGGGCTGGACGCGATGGGCGCGGGCCTGGCCATGTCTATGGGACCCGCGATTTCCATGCTGGCGGGCGTGCCGGCCGGACGCCTGGCCGACCGCTTCGGCGCGAAGCGCGTCAGCCTGGCCGGCCTGGCCGCGATGCTGGCCGGCGCAGCGCTCCTCGCCGCCCTGCCCGCCTCACTGGGCGTCGCCGGCTATCTGGCTCCGCTGGCGGCATTGACCGTCGGCTACGCGCTATTCCAGGCAGCCAACAACACTCTGGTCATGGCCGGACAGCCGGCCGACCGGCGCGGCCTGGTCTCAGGCCTGCTCAATCTGGCGCGCAACCTCGGCCTGGTGACCGGCGCGGCGGCGCTGGGCGCCGTCTT
>NZ_JZJL01000053.1 GCF_000971335.1 Chromobacterium vaccinii | reverse complement strand
AAAAAGCGCCGGACAAGAAAGAGGCCAAGGCCCAGACCCCGCCGGCGGCCAAGCCCGGCCACAAGACCGCCAAGGCCTACAACAACGAGGCCGACGACCTGCTCTCCAGCCTGGACAGCGCGCGCACCAGCGGCAAGCCCAACGCGCGCAGCGACCAGGCGGGCAGCAAGCACGGCGTGGCCGGCGGCGCGGTGAACGGCTCCGGCGTCAACGCCGGCTGGATAGACCTGGTCAAGGCCAAGGTGACGCCGCTGGTGCAGGTTCCGCCAGGCATCGCCGGCAATCCGGCGGCGGTGGTCCGCGTCACGCTGCTGCCGACGCTGGAGGTGCGCGCGGTGCAGTTGGTGAAAAGCAGCGGCGTTCCGGCCTATGATGATGCCGTGCAACGCGCGGTGTGGGAGGCCAAGACCTTCCCCAAACTGCCGGCGGGAGCCAACTTCAACGACGGCTACCGCACGTTTACCCTGACCTTCCGTCCGCGCTGAGCGGGCGGGACCAAGCCCCGAGGAAGCCATGCCGAGTTTGAAAGCCCTGCTGCGGGGCATGCTGGTGGCGGCGATGCTGGCCGCCGGCAGCGCCCACGCCGAACTGAACATCGAAATCGTAGGCGGCGGCGCCAGCCGCCACGCCATCTCCGTGCTGCCGTTCAAGGACGAGGGACCGACCCAGGGCAACCTGACGCCGGTGATCCGCAACGATCTGGCGCTGTCCGGCGCCTTCCGCCTGATCGATCCGTCGGCCGTCGCCAACGTCCCGTTCGAGCCTGCCGACATCCGCTATCCGCTGTGGCAGGCCGCCGGCGCGCAGTCTCTGGCCATCGGCAAGGTGGAAAACGCCGGCGGCGGCCAGATCAAGATCAGCTTCCGGCTGATGGACGCGTCGCAGCGCAAGCAGCTGACCGGCGGCGAATTCACCGTGACGCCGGACCGCAGCCGCCAGGTGGCGCACGCGATCGCCGACATGATCTATGAGGCGATCACCGGCCAGAAGGGCTTCTTCAACACCCGCCTCGCCTACGTGCTGAAATCCGGCCGCAACTTCGCGCTGCAGATTTCCGACGTCGACGGCCAGCGCAGCCAGACCATCCTGCGCTCCACCGAACCCATCATCTCGCCCAGCTGGAGCCCAGACGGCCGCTATATCGCCTATGTCTCCTTCGCCAGCCAGAAGCCGGTGGTATGGGTGCAGGATCTGGCCACCGGCCAGCGCCGCGCGGTGGCCAACTTCAAGGGCAGCAACTCCGCCCCGGCCTGGAGCCCGGACGGCAGCAAACTGGCCGTGGTGCTGACCACCAGCGGCAACTCGCAGATCTACATCATCAACGCCGCAGGCGGCTCCGCGCGCCGCCTGATGTACAACGGCGGCATCGACACCGAGCCGGCCTTCAGCCCGGACGGCTCCATGGTCTACTTCGTCTCCGACCGTAGCGGCAACCCGCAGATCTACCGGGTGCCGGTGAACGGCGGCGACGCGCAGCGCGTCACCTGGGAGGGCAATTACAATGTTTCGCCCAAATTGTCGCCGGACGGCAAGACCCTGGTCTATATTCGCCGTTCAGCCGGCAATTTCCGTGTGATGTCGCAAGATCTGGCAACTAATGACAGCCGGCAGTTGTCAGACGGTAGTTACAGTGAGCGCCCCAGCTTCGCGCCCAATGGCCGCATGGTGCTGTATTCCAGCGACGCCGGCGGACAGAGCGTGCTGTACGCGGCCACCGCCGACGGCAGCAGCAAGGTGAAACTGGCCGTGCTCAACGGTGATGTTCAGGACCCGGCATGGGGTCCGTTCAATAATCCTTGATGGGAGCCAACAATGAACCTGAAGCAACTCGCACTCGCCACCGCCGTCGCCACCCTGCTCGCCGCCTGCGCCAGCACCAAGCCGGCCGAAACCCCGGCAGCTCCGGTCACCCAAGCGCCGACCACCCAGGCCCCGGTGAGCTCGGGCAGCGAACAAAGCCAGGTAGCGGTCGATCCGCTGAATGATCCGAGCAGCCCGCTGGCCAAGCGCAGCGTGTACTTCGCCTTCGACTCCTCCGCCGTCGACGGCGAAGGCAAGAACACCGTCGCCAACCACTCCGATTACCTGAAGGGTCACGACAAGAAAGTGATCATCCAGGGCAACACCGACGCCCGCGGCAGCCGCGAATACAACCTGGCCCTGGGCCAGCGCCGCGCCGAGAGCGTCAAGCACGCGATGGAAGTGCTGGGCGTGAAGGAAAGCCAGCTGGAAGCCGTCAGCTTCGGCAAGGAAAAGCCCAAGGCCACCGGCCACAGCGACGCCGACTACGCGGAAAACCGCCGCGCCGACATCGTCTACCAGGGCCAGTAAGCGCCTGGCGCGGGCGGCTTCCCGGCCGCCCGCCGTCCTCGCCCTGCCGGATATCCGCGGGCGGCTGCCAAACGGCGGCCGAACCGTTATGATGTCCGGCAATCTTCATCCATCGGAACGCCCATGAAACGCATCGCCATCAGTAGCGCCCTGCTGTTGATCCTGAACGGCTGCGCCAGCACCAGCGACCTGGAGGAGACCCGCCGCCAACTGGCGCAGGTGAACCAGCAGGCGTCCACCCGCATCAGCGCGGTGGAAAGCAAGCTGTCCAATGAGAAGCTGCTGGAGATGGTCAGCCAGGTCGACGCCCTGAAGGCCGAGGTCGCCAAGCTACGCGGCGACGTCGAAGTGCTGAACTACAATCTGCAAACCACCCAGAAGCGCCAGAACGATCTGTACAACGATCTGGACGGCCGCCTGTCGCATCTTGAAGGCGCGCCCGGCAAGCGCGACGCCTCGCAGCCCGCCGCCCAGCAAGCCGCCGCCGGCGACAGCCAGGCCAGTCCCGACTACGACAAGGCGCTGAATCTCCTGCGCGCGCGCGACTTCCCCAACGCGATCAACGCGCTGTCGCTGTTCATCCAGCAGAACCCGCAGGCGCCGCAAGCGGCCGAGGCCAACTACTGGCTGGGCGTCGCCCACACCGCGCTGCGCCAGTACGACGCCGCCATCGACATCCACCGCCGCTTCGTCGAGCAATACCCGAACAACCATTTCGCGCCGGACGCGCTGCGCAATATCGGCAACTGCCAGCGCGACCTGGGCCAGGTGGATCAGGCGAAGAATACCTACCGCCGCCTGATCAAGCTGTACCCGAAGACCGACGCCGCGCAAAAGGCCAAGCAGGCGCTGGCCAGGATGTAAGGAAAGCATCCGGCGCGGCCGCGCCGGCAAAGGAAAAGGGTGCCGCGCGGCGCCCTTTTTTCATGGCTGTCAGGCCTCGGACAACACCAGCCTGACGTTGTGCTCTTCCAACAGCTTGGCCACCGGCTCCGGCGGCGTGGCGTCGGTGAACACGGTGTGGAACTCGCTGATGTGGCCCATGCGCACCAGCGCGTTGCGGCCGAACTTGCTGTGGTCGGCGGCCAGGTAGCGGTGGCGGGCGTTGTTCATCATCGCCTGGGCGACGCGCACCTCGCGGTAGTCGAAATCCAGCAGCGAGCCGTCGGTCTCGATGCCGGACACGCCGATGATCGCGTAGTCCACCTTGAACTGGTTGATGAAGTCCAGCGTCGCCACGCCGGTGATGCCGCCGTCCGACGCGCGCACGGTGCCGGAGGTGATCATCGCGGTGAAGTCCGGGTTGGTGGACATGATGGAGGCGACGTGGATGTTGTTGGTGATGACGCGCAGCCCCTTGTGGGTGGCCGTCAGCGCCTGCGCCACCGCCTCGATGGTGGTGCCTATGCTCATGAACAGCGAGGCGTGATCGGGGATGCTGCGCGCGATCATGTCGGCGATATGGGCCTTTTCGCTCTGAAACTTTCCTTTGCGAGCAAAATAGTCCTCGTTCTCCACGCTGTTCCCGAGCGCGGCTCCGCCGTGGTAGCGGCGAAGCAGATTGGCCTCGCACAGCTGGTTGATGTCGCGCCGTATCGTCTGCGGTGTGACATCAAGCAGGCGGGCCAGCTCTTCGATGGGCATGAAGCCGTTTTCGCGAACCAGCTGCAGGATTTTGTCGTGTCGTGGAGAGCGGCTCATAACTATTCGGAATCGAAAATCACGTTACTTTAGTAACATATTTTTCCCCCCGATAGCAAATGCGAACCGCAAATTTCCCGGGCTTTCCGCCTGTTTGCGAAGCCGGCGGCGTCTGGCCGCCACAACGGCGGCCGCGCCGGCCTCAGTGGACGATGGCCACCTTGCCGAAATGGCGGCGGGCGAGGAAATGCTCCCAGGCCGCGCGCGCGTCGCCGAACGGGAACACCCGGTCCACCACCGGCCGCAACTGATGCCGGGCGATGGCCCGCAGCATCGCTTCCATCCCCTCGCGGTGGCCGACCGCGATGCGGCGCAGCGTGGCCCCGCTGAGGAAGTAGCGCATGAAGTCCAGCTCCGCCGCGCCGTCGGCCAGAAAGCCGATCACCGCGATCTCGCCGCCCGGCGCCACCGCCGCCAGCGACTGCTCCAGCGTGCCCTTGCCGCCCACCTCGACCACCAGGTCCACGCCCAAGCCGCCGTTCAGCTCGCGCGCCCGCGCGCCCCACTCCGGCTCGGCGAGGTAATCGATCGCCTCGTCCGCGCCCAGCGCCTTCAGCCTAGCCGCCTTGTCCGCGCCGGAGGTGGTGGCGATCACCCGCGCGCCCATCGCCTTGGCCAGCTGCAAGGCGAACAGCGACACGCCGCCCGATCCCTGCACCAGTACCGTGTCGCCGGCCTTGACCGGTTGCGGGCCGGTCAACGCGGTCCAGGCGGTCTGCGCCGCGCACGGCAGCGTCGCCGCTTCGGCCCAGCCCAGGTGATCCGGCACGCGGACCAGCGCCTCCTCGCTCACCACCTTGTATTCGCACAGCCAGCCATCCTGGTTGCTGCCGTACTGGCGCGCCGCCTCCGCCGGCGGAAAGGGGCCGCCGAACCATTGCGGGAAGAAGGTGTTGCACACCCGGTCGCCCGGCTGGAAACGGTTGCAGCCCTCGCCCAGCGCGACGATCTCGCCCGCGCCGTCGGACAGGGGAACCAGCCCATCGCGCCAGCTCATCGGATACTGGCCGCTCAACAGCGCCAGGTCGCGGTAGTTCAACGAACTGGCGCGCACCCGCACCAGCGCTTCGCCGCGGCCGGGCGTCGGCATCGGCTCGTCATGGCGCGCCAGGTGGTCCAGCGAGCCGAAACGGGAAAAACGGTAGCTTTGCATCGGGATATCCTTGGATAAAAATCACCGGGACATCTTGCCGCGCCACGCCGGGATGATGAATGATTGGCCGTACCCGTTTTTTCACCTTTCGTACCGGATTTCACCATGGACCTGCTGGAAGACATCTTCGCCGCGATGCGGGTGGAGAGCGCGCTGTACGCGCGGCTGGAAGCGCGCGCGCCGTGGGGCATAGACTTCGCCCACCAGGTGTCGGCGCGCTTCGGCATCGTCGCCCACGGCCGCTGCCTGCTTGACGGCGCGGGCCTGGATCAGCCGCTGCCGCTGGCGGCCGGCGACCTGTTCATCGTCAGCGGCGGCCAGCGCTTCCGCCTGATGGACGAGGCCGGCCGGGAGACGCCGCCATGCGAGACGGTGTTCGCCGGCCGCTGCGACGGCGTGATCCGCTTCGGCGGCGACGGCGAGGAGACCGGCATCGTTTCCGGCCGCTTCGTGTTCGACGCCGCCGCCGGCGCGCCCTTGATGGACCTGCTGCCGCCGGTGCTGCACCTTCGGCTGGACGCGGAGCGGGCGCGGCTGCTGCGGGCGGCGCTGGAGATGATCGCGCGCGAGAACGCCGCCCCGGCGCTGGGTTCGCGGCTGGTGGTGCAGAAACTGGTGGACGTGCTGCTGATCGAGGCGCTGCGCATCCACTGCCTGTCCGGCCAAGGCGACGGCTGGCTGGGGGCGTTGGCCGACCGCCGGCTGTCGCCGCTATTGCAGGCCGTCCACTCCGACCTGGCCGCGCCGTGGACGCTGGAGAGCATGGCGGCGCGCGCCGGCATGTCGCGCTCGGCCTTCGCCCGCCATTTCCGCGCCCGAGTGGGCGATACGCCGCTGAATCATCTGACCGGCTGGCGCATTCAGCGCGCCCGGACGCTGCTGCGGGAAAGCCGGCTTCCCCTGGCGGAAGTGGCGGCGCGAGTCGGCTACGACAGCGACGCCGCCTTCCAGCGCGCGTTCAAGCGGCTGACCGGCCTGCCGCCGGGCGAATACCGCCGCGCGGCAGGCGCGAGCTAAGCGGCGCTACGCGCAGGCGGCCGCCAACGCGGCCTCGGCCAGGACCAGGGTGGTGTCGATCGCCGGCACGCCGCAGTTGGCGTCGTTCAACACCAGCGGCAGCTCGGTGCAGGCAAGCGCCACGCCGTCGCAGCCCAGCACCTTCATCGCGGCCACCACTTCCAGCAGCGCCGCCAGCGTGGCTGCGCTGGCGCGGCCGGTGGGCACCAGCTCTTCGAAGATGGCGCGCTGGATCGCCGCCTGCTGGGCTTCGTCGGGAATCACCTCCTCGATGCCGCGCGCGGCCAGCGGCGCCTGGTACAGGCGGCGCGCCATGGTCCAGCGGGTGCCCAGTATCGCCACCCGTTTCAGGCCCCGCGCCGCGCAAGCGTCGGCCACAACGTCGAGGATGCTGATCAATGGAATGGGCGAACGGGCGCGGATGTCGTCCACTGCCAAATGCACGGTGTTGGCCGGGATCACCGCCAGTTCCGCGCCGGCGCCGGCCAGCCGCGTGAGCGAGCCGACGATGGAATCTGCGACCAGATCCCAACGGTCGTCATCCTGGGCCTGGTGCACCACGCCGAAATCCGGCTGGTCCAGCGCGAAGCGCGGATGATGGTGATGGGGAAAGCGGTCCGCGCACAGGCGGTGGATCTTGGACAGGCAGTCTACGGTGCCGGGCACGGTGACGCCGGCAATGCCTATGGTTTTCGCGTTCATGGCTTCTGCGTGGAAAAGCGCGCCGACAGCCGGCGCGGAGTCGGCCAGTCTACCCATGCGGCATGCCGGCCGCAACGCCGCTCAGCGCTGCCAGGTGCCGCCCTGGCGAACGCGGCGGACAAACTCGTCCAGCGGCATCGGCCGGGCGATGTAGAAGCCTTGCAGCCAGTTCACGCCCAGGCGGCTGAGGTAGTCGAACTGCTCGGCGGTCTCCACCCCCTCGGCCACCGTCGCCAGGCCCAGCTTGGCCGCCAGTTCGGCCACGCTGTCGACGATATGTCCGGACAGGCCGTCGCTGCCGATGCCGGCGACGAAGCTCTGATCGATCTTCAAGCCGCCCACCGTCAGCTGCTGCAAATACACCAGGCTGGAGTGGCCGGTGCCGAAATCATCCAGCGCCACCCGGACGCCCAGCGCGTCCAGGCGGCGGAACAGCGCCTCCACCTCGGGCGTGATCGCCACCATTTCGCGCTCGGTCAGCTCCAGCGTCAGCACCGCGCCGCTTTCGGCCAGCAGGCCAGCCCAGCGACGGCAGTCATCGTACAGGCCGCCTTCCTGCAGATGGGCGCGGCTGATGTTAACGCCCAGGTGGAAGTCCGGCGCCAGCGGCAGCTTGGCCAGCTTGGCCAGCACGGCGTCCATCATCCGCCGCGTCATCTCGACGATCAGCCCGCTCTCTTCGGCGCGCGGGATGAACAGGTCGGGCCGGATCAGCCCCTCGCGCGGATGCCGCCAGCGCATCAGCACCTCGGCGCCGCGCCAGTCCGGCAGGCCGGGCTTCACGATGGGCTGCAGATAGCCTTCGAACTCGTCGTTGGCCAGCGCCCGCCGCAATTCGTCGGTGAAGGAGGCGGGGCGGCCCAGCAGCCAGTACAGCGTCGCGCCGGCCGACAGGCCCAACAGCAGCAGGATCACGGTCAGCGGCGCATGATGCGACCAAAGATGCCGGTACCACACCGGCACGTCATAGCTTGAGCGCACGGTGAACGGATAGCGGCTGGAGTGGCGGATTTCCTCCACCTGCCCGCGCGCGGGCATCGTCCCTTCGCCGTAACGGCGCGGCCCCAGCCAGTGGTCTCCCACCTGCAGAAACACCAGGATGCGGTCGCTGACGTCCTGCAAGGCCAGCTGTAGATAGCGTCCGTCAACCGTCGCCACCGCCGCGTCGCCGCCGCGATTGAGCCGGTAATACAGCAGCGGCACGTTGGGCGTGATCGCGTTGCCGGACAGCAGCTGCATCCTGCCTTGCACGAAGCCGCGCGCCGGCATCGCCCAGCGGGTGCTGCCGCTCAGCGACGAGCAATAGACGTTATCGCCGTCCAGCAGCACGGTGCTGCGCACGAAAGGCGCGACCGCCACCTGGCGGCGCAAGAAATAGACGGCCTTGTCGCACGATCCTCCGGCCAAGGGCAGCAGGATGCGCGCGGCCTCGTCGGCCTGGTCGAGGATGCCGTCCACCAGTTGCAGCCCCTGGTCCACCTGCTGCCGCACGGAAGCCTGGAGATCCTGCCGCTCCTGCCACAGCAGCGCGGGCACGGTGGCCGCAAACGGCATGGCCGCCACCAGCAGGGCGAACATCAAATGGGACAGGCGATGGCGACGGCGTGGCTGCAGGGGATTCATCGACTCTCCGCGCGTGCAATTCCGCCGTATGCGGAATTGATAATTGGTTTTAAATAATAGTCTTATTTTAAACCAAAAAATAAACCCTCCCGCAGGAGGGTTCGCGCGCGAGCCGGGCGGCTTAGCTCAGACGGCCGCGGTGGCGGGCGATCTGCGCCTTCACCTGGGCCGGCGCGGTGCCGCCGACATGGTCGCGCTGCGCCAGGCTGCCCTCCGGCGTCAACACGCCGAACACGTCGTCCTCGATCAGCGCCGAGAACTCGCGCAGCTTGGCCAGCGGCAGGTCGGCGAGATCCACGCCCAGGCCTTCGGCATGGCGCACCGCCAGCGCCACCACCTCGTGGCTGTCGCGGAAGGGCAGGCCCTTCTTGACCAGGTAGTCGGCCAGGTCGGTGGCGGTGGCGTAGCCCTGCAGCACCGCCGCGCGCATCGCCTCCGGCTTCACCGTCACGCCGCGCATCATGTCGGCGTAGATGCGCAGCGTGGTCTGCAGCGTGTCCACCGTGTCGAACAGCGGTTCCTTATCCTCCTGATTATCCTTGTTGTAGGCCAAGGGCTGGGCCTTCATCAATGTGATCAGCGCGATCAGGTGGCCGACGACGCGGCCGGATTTGCCGCGCACCAGCTCCGGCACGTCCGGGTTCTTCTTCTGCGGCATGATGGACGAGCCGGTGCAGAAGCGGTCGGCGATGTCGATGAAGCCGACGCGCGGGCTCATCCACAGGATCAGCTCTTCCGACAACCGCGACAGGTGGATCATCGCCAGCGAGGCCGCGGCGGTGAATTCGATGGCGAAGTCGCGGTCGGACACCGCGTCCAGCGAGTTGTGGCAAACGTCGTCGAAGCCCAGCAGCTGGGCGGTGTAATGGCGGTCTATCGGATAGGTGGTGCCGGCCAGCGCCGCCGCGCCCAAGGGCAGCCGGTTGACGCGCTTGCGGCAGTCCTGCATCCGCTCGGCGTCGCGCGCCAGCATCTCCACATAGGCCAGCAGGTGGTGGCCGAAAGTGACCGGCTGCGCCACCTGCAGGTGGGTGAAGCCCGGCATCACGGTGTCGGCGTGCTGCTCGGCCAGGTCCAGCAGGCTCTTCTGCAGTTCGCCGAACAGATGGACGGTGGCGTCGATCTCGCCGCGCAGCCACAGCCGGATGTCGGTGGCCACCTGGTCGTTGCGGCTGCGGCCGGTGTGCAGGCGCTTGCCGGCGTCGCCGATGCGGTCGGTCAGACGGCGCTCGATGTTCATGTGCACGTCTTCGAGGTCCATGCTCCACTCAAGCTTGCCGGCGCGGATCTCGTCGCGGATGTCCGCCATGCCTCGTCGGATCGACTCCAGGTCGGCGTCGGACAGCACGCCCGATCGGTTCAGCATCGCGGCGTGGGCGAGCGAGCCTTCGATGTCCACCTCGGCCAGTCGGTAATCGAAACCGATGGAGGCGGTGTAGTGCTTGACGAGTTCGGAAACCGGCTCGGAAAAACGGCCGGACCAGGCGTGTTGGTCTTGCATGGCGTAGCGTCCTGCGGTGAGGGTGCGAAAACCCTACTATGCCAGCCGCAACCGCCCACGGCCAGCGCGGATTTGTCCTACCGTCCGGCAGCCGCAAGGACGCGGGCGACGGCGCCGTCGACCACCATGCCGCGCAAGGCCTGTTCAAGGTCCGCCTTGCGCGGATGGAGCGGCGAGCGCCGCGCCAGCGCCAGCCGGTTGGGATGGCGGTCATCCAGCGTCAGCGCGGCCCGCTTCACCCGGCCGGCGAACTCGGGCCGCGCGGCCAGCGCCGCGCCCTGGCTCGCGTTTACGATCAAGGCGTCTACGCGGCCGGCCGCCAGTTTGCGAAAACCGGACTCCATGCCGGGGCTGGCGTCGCGGCGGATGCGGGCGTCGCGGTCGAAGCCCGCCTCGTAGCTCACGCCCTCCGACACGCCGACCGTCAGCGGCAGCAGATCGTCGTAGCGGGCCAGCGCGCGCGCGTCGCCGCTGCGCTGGTAAAACACCAGATGGTTGCTGTTGGCGAAGGGCGGCATCAGGAAATCCAGATAGCGCGACCGCTCCGGCGTGGGCCGCACGCCTATCATCAGGTCGGCCCGTCCCTGCTGCATCGCCGCCAGGCAGCGCGACAGCGGGCAATACAGAAAGCGCAGCGGCAGGCGCAGCCGCCGCGCCAGCTCGCGCACGATCTCGGTGTACGGTCCGGCCGGCTCCCCGCGCGCATCCAGTTTTTTCCACGGCTCGAACACGTTGTAGGCCAGCACCAGCTCGCGCGCATCCGCCAGCGCCGGCTCGAACGCCAGGCAAAACAACAGCAGGACGATCAGTTTCTTCACGGCATTTGCTTGGAGATGTTTTCAGCAATGCTATCCCCTAAGCGACATGCGCTGCGCATTTGTCGACCGCGCTCCCCGCCGCTGTTGCGAAAACGCCATCCAGTCGGCAAGGCCGGTGGCGACAAGCCATTGATCGGAAAGCGGGAACCGCCGCCGCCGCTCTAGCCGGCGGCGGCTTGCGAAAAATACCACTCTGGCAACATAGATATGATCCGGACGCGAAAAAGGCCCGGCATGCCGGGCCTTCGCCAACTGGACTCCGCAGCGGCTCAGTGCTGCAGGATCTTGGACAGGAACTGGCGCGCGCGCTCACTGCGGGCGTCCAGGTCGCCGAAAAACTCGTCCTTGGCGCAATCCTCGACGATGCGGCCCTGGTCCATGAAGATCACCCGGTCGGCCACGCGGCGGGCGAAGCCCATCTCGTGGGTCACGCACATCATGGTCATGCCCTCGTGCGCCAGCTCGGTCATCACGTCCAGCACCTCGTTGATCATTTCCGGGTCCAGCGCGCTGGTCGGCTCGTCGAACAACATCGCGATCGGGTCCATCGCCAGCGCGCGGGCGATAGCCACCCGCTGCTGCTGGCCGCCGGACAGCTGGCCGGGATGCTTGTCGGCGTGCGCCCTGAGGCCGACGCGGTCCAGCAGCTTCAGGCCCTTGGCCATCGCCTCGTCCCGGCTGCGGCCCAGCACCTTGATCTGGGCGATGGCCAGGTTCTCGGTGATGGTCAGATGCGGGAACAGCTCGAAGTGCTGGAACACCATGCCGACGCGGCTACGCAGCTTGGGCAGGTCGGTTTTCGGATCGCCGACCGAGATGCCGTCGACGACGATCTCGCCCTGCTGGAACGGCTCCAGCGCGTTCACGCACTTGATCAGGGTGGACTTGCCGGAGCCGGACGGCCCGCACACCACCACCACCTCGCCCTTGGCGACCTGGGTGGTGCAGTCGGTCAGCACCTGGAAGGCGCCATACCATTTGCTGACCTTGTTCAGCGAAATCATTGCAGTCATACAGCCAACCTTTGTTGCAGGCGCTTCACCAGGCGGGAGGCGCCGAAACTGATCAGGAAGTAGACCATGCCGGCGAATATCAGGAATTCGTGCGGCAGGCCGACGATGTCGCCCTTGGAGCGGGCGGTGTTGAGGAAATCCATCAAGCCGACAGCGTATACCAGAGAGGTGTCCTGGAACAGGATGATGGACTGCTGCAAGAGCAGCGGCAGCATCTTGCGCAGCGCCTGCGGCAGCACGATCAATCCCATCACCTGGTGGTAGCGCATGCCCAGCGCGTAGGCGGCATTGGGCTGGCCCTTCGGTATCGCCTGGATGCCGGCGCGGACGATCTCGGCGAAATAGGCCGCCTCGAACATCACGAAAGCCACCAGGCAGGAGGTGAACGCCCCCACCGGCTCCAGATTGCCAGTGATCCAGTTCAGCAGCATCGGCACCGCCAGGTAGAACCAGGAGATCACCAGCAGCAGCGGAATGGAGCGGAAGTAATAGATGTAGGCGGTGGCGAAGCCCGACAACACCTTGTTGCTGGACAGGCGCGCCAGCGCCAGCAGGATGCCGAGCAGCACGCCGCCCGCCACGCCGCCGGCCAGCATCTTCAGCGTCAGCAGCATGCCTTGGCTCAGGCCCGGCAGCGCCGGAACGATTTGGCTGAAATCCATCATTTGCCTCCCATCATGCCGGGCACCCTGAGTTTCTTCTCCAGCGCGTTCATCATCAGCATCAAACTCATGTTGAGCGTGAAGTAGATGACCGTGGCCAGGGTGAAGGCCTCGAACAGGTTGGCGGAAAACTCGGCGGTCTGCTTGGTCTGCGCCAGCAGCTCGGCCAGGCCGATCAGCGACGCCACCGACGAGTTCTTGATGATGTTCAGGAATTCGCTGGTCAAAGGCGGGATGATGATGCGCATCGCCTGCGGCAGCAGCACGTGGCGGTAAGTCTGGCCGAGCGAGAAGCCCACCGCCATCGCCGCGTTGCGCTGGCCGCGCGGCAGCGCCTCGATGCCGGTGCGCACCTGCTCCGCCACCCGGGCCGCGGTGAACAGGCCCAGGCACACCACCACCGACAGGAACTGCGAGGTGGTCGGCGACAGGTCCTGCTTGAACCAGACCTGCGCGCCCTCCGGCAGCAGGTCCGGCACCAGGAAGTACCAGACGAACAGCTGCACCAAGAGCGGCACATTGCGGAACAGCTCGACGTAGACGGTCGCCAGGCCGGCGATCCAGCGATTGGGCGCCGTGCGCGCCACCCCGACCGCGATGCCCAGCAACAGGGCGATGATCCAGCCGCTGAGCGACACCGCCAGCGTCCAGCCCAGCCCGCTGGCGAACCAGCTTAGATAGATCTCGCTACCGACACCGGTGGGTTTGAAGAAGACTCCCCAGTCCCAGTGATAATTCATTGCAAGCACTCCCAGCCGCGCGTCGGGAAGACGGCGCGGCGATCGATGCCCCTGCGGCCGGATTCCGGCCGCGCAGGATCAAGCCGCCGCCCGCGAAAACGGGCGGCTCGCGTCACAAACTTCAGGGCGAGGGCCGCGGACGCGGCCCGTCCGCGTCACTCGGCCGGCTTGTCGGTCGGCTTGGCCAACAGCGCCTTCAGTTCGTCGGACATCGGGAAGTTGAGGTTCAGGCCCTTGGGCGGCACCGGGCTGGTGAACCAGCGGGCGTAGATCTTGTTCACCTCGCCGGACTTGAAGGTCTTCTCCAGCGCGGTGTCCACCACCTTCTTGAACGCCGGATCCTCCTTGCGCAGCATGCAGCCGTAGATCTCGTAGGACTGCGACTTGCCGGTGACGACCCAGTTGGCCGGGTTCTTGGCCTTGGCCATTTCGCCGTACAAGAGCGCGTCGTCCATCATGAAGGCGGCGGCGCGGCCGGATTCCAGCATCAGGAACGATTCGCCGTGGTCCTTGGCCGAGATCACGTTCATGCCCATGTTCTTGCTGGCGTTCATCGCCTTGATCAGGCGCTCGGACGTGGTGCCGGCGGTGGTGACCACGTTCTTGCCCTTCAGGTCCGGGAAGTCCTTGACGCCGGAGGTCTTGGCGGTGAGCAGACGGGTGCCGATCTCGAAGATGCCGACCGAGAACGCCACCTGCTTGCCGCGCTCGGCGTTATTGGTGGTGGAGCCGCACTCCAGGTCGACGGTGCCGTTCTGCACCAGCGGGATGCGGGTCTGCGAGGTGACCAGATTGTATTTCACCTGCAGGTTCGGCATCTTCAGCTCCTTCTTCACCTCGTCCACCACTTTATTGGCGAGGTCCACCGAGTAGCCGATCGGCTTCTGGTTGTTGTCGTAGTACGAGAAGGGAATGGAAGAGTCGCGGTTGCCCAGCACGATCACGCCGGAATCCTTGATCTTCTTCAGGGTGCCGGTCAGCTCGGCCGCGCCTGCGGGCAGCGCGGCGAGGGTGGCCATGGCGGCCAGCGTACATCCAGCGACGACGGAGGTGCGAATGCGCATGAGGTTTCTCCTTATAGACTCTCTTTGCGGGGTAAAGCGGCGCCGCTGTCGCGGCGCCATGATCTTCTTTTTAGTGATTGTCTGACAGTATGCTGTTATTTTTTGTTTGTGTCAGAACTTAGCGCAACGGGAAGCCACGCCAAGCCGCGGAGCGCGCTCAGCCGCGCGCGCCCTTGTCGGACAAATGGTTCGCCAGACGGACGTAGTCCTCCACCCGCAGGTTCTCCGGGCGCAGGCCGGGATCGATCCCCAGCGCTTCCAGATCGGCCACGTCGGCCAGGCCCTTCAGGTTGTTGCGCAGCGTCTTGCGGCGCTGGGCGAAAGCCTGGATCACCAGCTTCTCCAGCAGCGCCTCGTCGCGGGCGACGCCGCAGCGGCCCGGCGCCGGCATCATCCGCACCACGGCGGAATCCACCTTCGGCGGCGGCCAGAACGCTTCTGGCGGCACGAACAGGATGTTCTCCATGTAGAAGCGGTACTGCAGCATCACCGACAGCCGGCCGTAGTCGGCGGTGGAGGGCTCGGCCACCATCCGCTCGATCACTTCCTTTTGCAGCATGAAGTGCATGTCCAGCACCCGGTTGCCGTAAGTGGCCAGGTGGAACAGCAGCGGCGTGGAGATGTTGTACGGCAGGTTGCCGACGATCTTCAGCGGCACCTCGCTGACCGAGGCGAAGTCGAATGCCAGCGCGTCGCCGCCGTGGATGGTCAGCTTGTCGGCCGGATGCTCGGCGCGCAGGCGCTCGATGATGTCGCGGTCGATTTCCACCACGTGCAGGTGCTTCAGCCGCGACAGCAGCGGCTTGGTGATGGCGCCCAGGCCGGGGCCGATTTCGATCACGATGTCGTCCGGCTGCGGATTGACCGCGTGGACGATGCCGGCGATGACGCTGGCGTCCTGCAGGAAGTTCTGCCCGAAACGCTTGCGCGGTATGTGCTTGCTCATGAATCTGCCAATCTTGGGAACAGCCGCGATTGTACTCGCGCGGCGGCAAATGTCCCAAGCGATTCAGGCAGTTGGCCGCCGGCGGCGGCCCAAAACGCGCCTCAGCCCCGCGCCGGCATGCGCCATTGCAGCGCCAGGCAGCCCAGCGACAGCGCGATCACCGCGCCACCCAGCGCCAGTTCGCCCGCCACCGGCAGCGCGGCCAGCAGCGCCGACAAGGCCGAGGCGAACAGCATCTGCGCGCAGCCCAGCAGCGCCGCCGCGCGGCCGGCCGACTCCGCGAACGGCGCCATCGCCATGCCCGCCGCCGGGCCCAGCGTGAAGGCGAAGCCCACGCTCAGCACCGCGATCGGCAGCATGTAATGCCAGGCGCCGGGCTGATGCGCCAGCGCCGGCAGCAACGCGCCGGCCGCCAGCATGATCGCCAGGCCCGTCTTCAATACCCGGCGCGGCCCCAGCCGGCCGATCAGGCCCAGACCGATGAAGCTGGCCGCCATGATCAGCAGCGCGTTGGCGCCGAACAGCAGGCCGAAGGTGGCCGCGGACAGCCCGCCGCGCTCGATCAGCACCGTCGGCGCCAGCGTCACGTAGCTGACGATCAGGCCCAGCGCGGTGCTGCTGCAGGCGCCGTTGCGCAGCAGCGCCGGATGGCGCAGCACCTGCAGAAAGCCCGGCCCGCCAGCGTGCTCCACCCGTTCCGGCCGCGTTTCCGGCATCAGCCGCGCCAGCAGCCCCAGCGCGGCCAGCGCCGACACCGCCAGGAACAGGAAACAGGACTGCCAGCCGTACAGCTCGGTCAGCACCCCGCCCAGCGCCGGCGCCAGCGCCGGCACGATATTGAGCGCGCCGTTGAGCATGCTGTAGCGCTGCGCCGCCGCGTTGCCGGAGAAACAGTCGCGGATGATGGTGAACGCGCACACCGAGCTGGCGCTGGCGCCCAGGCCCTGCAGCATCCGCGCCAGCATGAAGCTGCCCATCGAATCGCTGAGGCTGGCCAGCGCCGAGCCCAGCGCGTAGGCCAGCAGGCCGCCCAGCGCCACCGGGCGGCGGCCGGCGCGGTCGGCCAGCGGGCCGAACAAGAGCTGGCCCAGGCCCAGACAGAACACGAACACGCTGATGCTGGCCGACACATCGGCCTGGAAATGGCGCTGCAGCGCCGGCAGCGCGGCCAGGTACAAATCCACGCCCAAGGGGTTGAACAGAATCAGCAGGATGGCGGCGGCGGTGGCCGGATTCGACTGGCGGACGGCAAGGCTGGAATGCGGCATGACGCGTGCTTCGAAGGGCGAAAGTCGACAGTTTATCAAACCCTGCCCATATCTCCAATTGGCATAAAATTATCATCTTTAAAAATCAATGGCATATCGGCGGATCGGCATGCAGCCGGGAGATTACAATCGTTCACCAAATCCCCGCCGCCGCAAGGCCTTGAATCGAAAGGCAGAATCCGCGCCGGCCGCGGCCCGCCGCGCCGCGGAGATGGTTGCCTCGGGGCCGCTCTGGTAACCTAGGCGGCAGCCCAAGAACAAACGAGCAGCCTGACATGAGCACCAATGACACCCGAATATACCTGGCCTCCGGCAGCCCGCGCCGCCGCGAGATACTGGAACAGCTGGGCCTGCATCTGGAACGCATCCATGCCGACATCGACGAGACGGTGCGGCCGGGCGAAGACGCCGTCGCCTACACCGAGCGGCTGGCGCGCGAGAAGGCCGAAGCCGGCTGGCGCGTGGTCTCCTCCTGCGGCCTGCCAGAGCGCCCGCTGCTGGCCGCCGACACCACGGTGACCCAGGACGGCGAGATCTTCGGCAAGCCGGAAAACGCCGACGACGCCCGCCGCATGCTGCGCGCCTTCTCCGGCCGCAGCCATCAGGCCATCACCAGCGTCGCCGTGCGCGACGGCGGCAAGCTGCTCGTAAAGACCTCGGTCACCGACGTGTTCTTCAAACCCCTGTCCGACGCCGAGATCGAGCGCTATATAGCCAGCGGCGAGCCGTTCGACAAAGCCGGCGCCTACGGCATCCAGGGCAAGGCCGGCGTGTTCATCGAACATATAGAAGGCAGCTACACCGGCGTGATGGGCCTGCCGGTGCACGAAACCGCGTTGCTCCTGGCCGAGTTCGGCTTCGAATTGCCATGAGCCGGGAGGGCGCCATGCTGCATCAATCGATACCCCTGCCGCGCGACCTGCCGCGGCCGCAAGAACAGATCCTGGTCAACATCACCCCGCAGGAAACCCGCGTCGCGGTGCTGGAGGAAGGCATCGTCCAGGAACTGCACGTGGAACGCGCCGCCAGCCGCGGCATCGTCGGCAACATCTATCTGGGCCAGGTGAAGCGCGTGCTGCCGGGCATGCAGAGCGCCTTCATCGAGATCGGCCTGGAGCGCGCCGCCTTCCTGCACATCGCCGACGTGCTGGAACAGCGCCAGCACCCCACCGAGCCGCAGCGCATCGAGAAGATGCTGTTTGAAGGCCAGACCGTGCTGGTGCAGGTGATCAAGGACCCGATCGGCACCAAGGGCGCGCGGCTGTCGACGCAGATCTCGCTGGCCGGCCGCTTTCTGGTGCACCTGCCGCAGGAAGAGCACATCGGCGTGTCGCAGAAGATTGAAAGCGACGCCGAGCGCCACAGCCTGAAGGCGCGGCTGGAAAAGCTGCTGCCCGCCGGCAGCCCCAGGGGCTACATCATCCGCACCAGCGCCGAGACCGCCCGCGACGACGAATTGGCCGCCGACATCGAATACCTGTCCAAGCTGTGGTCCGACATCAAGCAGAAGTCGCAGACGCTGCCGGCTCAGAGCCTGCTGTACGACGACCTGCCGCTGGCGGTGCGGGTGCTGCGCGACATGGTCAGCGGCTACACCGACAAGGTGCTGGTGGACTCCAACGAGAACTACGGCCGCATGGTGGAGTTCGCCGAACAGTACGTGCAGATCGCCGTCGACAAGATCGAGCGCTACGCCGGCGAGCGGCCGCTGTTCGAGATGCACGGCATCGAGGCCGAGATCGAAAAGGCGCTGGCCCGCCGCGTCAACCTGAAGTTCGGCGGCTATCTGATCGTCGACCAGACCGAGGCGATGACGACGATAGACGTCAACACCGGCGGCTTCGTCGGCAACCGCAACTTCGACGAAACCATCTTCAAGACCAATCTGGAAGCCACCCAGGTGATCGCCCGCCAGCTGCGGCTGCGCAATCTGGGCGGCATCGTCATCGTCGATTTCATCGACATGGACAACGACGAGCACCAGGCGGCGGTGCTGGCCGAGCTGGCCAAGGCGATGGCGCGCGACCGCACCCGGGTGACGCTGAACGGCTTCACCAGCCTGGGCCTGGTGGAAATCACCCGCAAGCGCACCCGCGAGAGCCTGGCCCACATCCTGTGCGAACCCTGCCCCACCTGCCAGGGCCGCGGCGAGATCAAGACCGCGCAGACGGTGTGTTACGAGATCCAGCGCGAGATCGTGCGCGAGGCGCGGCAATACGACGCCAAGAGCTACCGCATCCTGGCGGCGCAGTCGGTGATCGACATGTTCCTGGACGAGGAGTCGCAGAGCCTGGCGATGCTGGTGGATTTCATCGGCAAGCCGGTGTCGCTGTCGGTGGAGTCCAGCTATACCCAGGAGCAGTTCGACGTGGTGTTGTTGTGATCTAACGTCCACCCGCGCGGCGTGGAGAAAGAGAACGGGCAATGGCGATGGCGCCTTGCCCGTTTTGTTTTGCGCGGCGACGATGCGCAGCCATGGACTGTGGATAAAAGTGGACTTTGCCGGTTGCTGTGGATAAGTTGATAGGAAGGATACGCGGAAGCCTGGCATAACATCGCGCCGCCCGACTCGATCAGCGCGGCTCCTGGACAGAATGGAGTGCATCATGCCCAGTGATTTGAATCAGAATCTAGCGCCCGGCGGGCCGGTGGATGCCGCGCAGGTTCATCGCATCGCCAAGCGCCAAAGCCTTATCCTGACGCCTGGAGGGTTCCGGCACCCTTCGCTTGTCCACCATGTCGACTGCGACCACGAAGTGCATCACAGCGCAACGTCAAAGCGCCTGCGAAACATGCGCACGAACGAGTTTCGAATCCTAAAAGAAGAGATGGTGCTGCCTGGAGAGGTTCCGGCCTTTGGCCGGGGTTGGATTTGTTACACGTTTTGGATGAATGAAACGGGCTCCCCTATCACAGCCTTCAAGACAAGCTGGGAAGTACCCCCCGAGCCAACAACGCAAGGGCAGCAGACGATTTTCCTTTTCAACGGCATTGACCCGATGAACGTATCGTCCAGCATCCTGCAACCCGTGTTGCAGTGGGGACGGTCTGGCGCCGGCGGAGGGCCATTCTGGTCTATCTCGAGCTGGTATGTCGCGGGAGATGGACACGCTTATCACACAGACCTGATGCGGGTTGACGTTGGAGAGCGCCTTGTCGGACTCATCTCCCTCGCGGACAGCCAGGATGGGACATTCAGCTATGTATGCGAGTTCGAGGGCGTGGCGGGAACCAGGCTGCCGGTGCAAAACGTGCCTGAACTCAAATGGTGCAATGAGACCCTGGAGGCATACAACATTTCTCAATGCAGCGACTATCCGGCGACAAGCAAAACCACGTTTTCCGATATCTCGGTTCACACAAAAACAGGCCCCGCATCGGTAACGTGGTCTAACGCGACCATCGTCAGCGAGTGCGGCCAGGCTGCCGTGGTGAATGCCAGCGGCACGGTTGACCTCCGGTATGCCTAGCTGAAGATCAGGCCGCGAATGTCGGACGCGCCGTTTTTCTTAGCCGACAAAGAAAGCGCAGCGCAGGATCAGGGGCTTGGTTAGCGGCGCTTAGCCGCTCGAACTCAATGCAGATGGATCAGGGCATCGCCTGTTCGACAAGGAGCGCACCATGAAATCAATCACCGTCATCGTCGCCGCGCTCATAGCCGCCGCAGCCAGCGCGAACAGCGTCGCCGCCAATTGCGAGCAGTAGAACAACTCGCGGGACCAGTTCTTGGTCCAGCATTGGGAAGACTTTCTCCGCAATCAAAGCAAGCTGGAGTTGATGGATTTTTATCGAGATGAGCAGGAGGTGTTGAGAGCGTGCCGGCTGGACAGCTTCTCGCGCCGGAATATCGAGAATGCCGCTCTGGCGGCGATGAATTTGATTGATAAGGCAGACAGCGCCAATCCAAAGAAGTGATATCTGCGATGCAATCCGCTTCGCGGATGATTGATTTTCATGGCGGGGCTGCCCGCCGAGCAGGCAAGGGGGCTGTGCGGGTAGGGCGCGTCGCCCCTGCGGGGGGACGCACCCTACGGATTATCCCCTTCCAAGCGCTTCCACCATCCTCCTCATGCTTGCCGCCACGATCAAATGATGAAACGGCGTCACCGCCGCCAGATACGTCCTCCCCAACCAATTGTGCGGCCGCACCAGCGTGCTCACCTGCAAACGGCCCGCCTGGCACTGCAAAACCACTCGGAAATCCAGATGGCGGTCGTCCTCGCCCAGCACCGCGTCGCGCTCGCCCAGGTGCAGCACGGCAAACACGCCCAGATGCTGGCCGATATGAAAAGGCTCAACGGAAGAAGAGGCTGTCTGGGCGGTTTTCAGGCCCAGCGGCGATACCAGCCGGTCGCGCAGCCACATCAGCGCGCGGGCCCAGGGCGGCATCGCCGCGGAGAAGGCGCGCAGCAGGCTGGCGGCGTCGGCCGCCGGCGCGCCGGACTGCAGCGGCCGGCTGCGGCAATCCTGCCAGGGATAGCGGCTGGCGGCGTCGGCCAGCAGCGGGATGGCGGAAAAATCAGGCTGGATGGTCATCGGTGTCTCCCTGGGAACGATGCTTGCCGCTTGGTCTGGCAGGGTCCGGCGCGCGGGCCGGGCTGCGGCGGAAAGGTCATGCGGATCGGCGCGAAATAGACTGTCGTCATTGTGTCGCCGCCGCGGCCGGCTGGTCAATCCGGGCGGCGGATGCGAAAACGCCCCGCGCGGGCGGGGCGTTTCTCGATGCGGGACCAGCTGGCTTATACGGCCATCACCGCTTCCACTTCGTCCACCGTCTTCGGGATCGGCTCGCCCAGCACGCGGCTGCCGTCCGAGGTCACCAGCACGTTGTCCTCGATGCGGATGCCGCCGAAGTCGGCGTATTCGCGGAACTTGGCGTAGTTGATGTACTGGCTGTGGCGGCCTTCCTTCTCCCAGGCTTCGATCAGCGCCGGGATGAAGTAGACGCCCGGCTCCACGGTCAGCGCCATGCCGGCCTTCAGCGTCTTGCCCAGGCGCAGGTAGCCCAGGCCGAACAGCTTGCTGCGCTCGGTGCCGTCGCCGTAGCCCACCAGGTCTTCGCCCAGCGCTTCCATGTCGTGCACGTCCATGCCGATCTGGTGCCCCAGGCCGTGCGGGAAGGCGATGGCGTAGGCGCCGGATTCGACGATGGCGTCCACGTCGCCCTGGAAGAAGCCCAGCGCGGCCATCCGCTCCACCATCACGGCGGCGGACAGCTTGTGGATGTCCTGGTATTTGACACCCGGCTTGACCGCGGCGATGGCGGCCTCCTGCATCTCCAGCACGATGTCGTACAGCTCGCGCTGGCGGGTGGAGAACTTGCCGCCCACCGGGAAGGTGCGGGTGATGTCGCTGGCGTAGCCGCCGCCGCTGGCGCAGCCGGTGTCGTTCAGCACCAGGTCGCCCTGCTGCAGCACGTGGTCGTGGTGGTGGTTGTGCAGCACTTCGCCGCGCTTGGAGAAGATGGACGGGTAGGCCAGCTGCCAGTCGTGGCGGCGCATGATGCCTTCCATGATGCCCACCACCTGGTATTCCACCACGCCGGGCTTGGCGTTCTGCATCGCGGCGATGTGCATGGCGTGGGTGACGCCCAGCGCGGCTTCCATCTCGGCGATCTCTTCCTCGCCCTTGATCTCGCGCAGCGCCACCACCGCGCGGGTCAGCTCGGGACAGAAGCCTTCCTTCACCTTGGCCGGGTGCGCGTCCAGCAGGCGGCCCATCTCGATCAGCGTCTCGCCGCGGTACGGCGCCAAGTAGCGCACCGGGCGGCCGGCGGCGCGGGCCTCGGCCACCGCTTGCGCCAGCTCGGCGTACGGGCGGCTGCGCGAGAGCGAGACTTTGGCGGCGCGCTCGGCCAGGGACGGCAGCGGGCCGGTCCAGACGATGTCGGCCACGTCTGGATCATTGCCGAACAGCGTCGCCTCGCCGCTGTCGGCGTCGATCGCGCCGGCCAGGCCGGGCTCGTTCAGGCCGAAGAAGTAGCGGAAGCTGGAGTCCTGCACGAAGGGCAGGGTGTTGTCGTGGTAGTTCATCGGCGAGTCGACGTTGCCGACGAACAGCAGCAGGCCGGACAGGCCGGACGCTTGCAGGCCGGCGCGGCGCTGGGCGTAGACGGAAGGGGCGAACATGTTTTCTCCTTTTGCCGCATGCCGGCGGGAGGCGCCGCTGCGGGTATATTCAACCGCCTAAGTTATCACGCGCGGCCCCCGCCGGCCAGCCGCCGCCTCAGCGCGCGGGCACCTCCACGGCCTTTTCCGGCGCGGGTTTGACCGGGCTCAGCAGCCGACACAGCAGGCCGCCGGCCAGCATCGCCCACAGCGGCGCGCCCAGGCCGGCGAAGCTGACGCCGGAAGCCGCCACCACGAAGGTGAGCAGCGCCGATTCCCTATGCTCGGCATCGGCCAGCGCCGCGCCCAGCGACGACGCCAGCGTGCCGAACAGCGCCAGGCCGGCCGCCGTCACCAATAAGGGCTTGGGCAAGGCCAGCGCCAGCGCCGCCAGCGCGCCGCCCATCACGCCCATGACGATGTAGATCAGCCCGCAGAACACGCCCGCTACGTAACGGCGACTGCGGTCCGGGTGCGCTTCCGGCCCGGTGCAGATGGCGGCGATGATGGCGGCCAGCGTCACGCCATGGCCGCCGAACGGCGCGGTGAGCATCGACGCCAGGCCCAGCGCGGTCACCGGCGAGCGCGCCGGCACCTCGTAGCCGAAGGCGCGCAGCACCGCCATGCCGGGCAGGAACTGGCTGGTCAGCGCCAGCAGCGCCAGCGGCAGGGCCAGGTTGACGAAAGCGGACCACGACCAGGCCGGCCAGGTGAACAACGGCGCGGCGACGGCATGCAAAGACGCAGCCGCCGGCGCATGCAGCTCGCCGGCGGACAAGGCCGCGCCGGCCGCGATGGCGGCCAGCAGCGCCCAACGGGGAAACCAGCGGCGGCCGATGAAGAACAACGCCGCCATCGCCAGCACCAGGCCCAGATGGCCCGTCGCCTCGGCCACCACTTCGCCGACGAAATGAAACAGGATGCCGGCCAGCAAGGCCGCCGCCAGCGCTGGCGGGAACAGCGCCATCAGGCGGTCGAACAAGCCGCTGACGCCCACCAGCGTGACGATGGCGGCGGCGGCGAGGAAGGCCCCCACCGCCTCCGGATACGGCACGCCGGGCAGGGCGGCCAGCAGCAGCGCCGCGCCCGGCGTGCTCCAGGCGGCGATCACCGGCGTTTTCCAGCGCAGGCTCAGCCACAGGCCGGCCGCGCCGGAGCCGATGGAAACCGCCCACACCCAGGACGCCAGCTGCCCCTGCGACAGCCCGGCCGACTGGGCGGCGTGGACGATGATCAGAAACGGCCCGGAAAAGCCGACCAGCAGGGCCAGAACGGCGGCCAGCAGGGTGGAAGGGGCGGCGTCGCGCCGCAAGGTTTGCCACATGGCGACTCTCCTGATGAAAACCAATGTCGCCAGCGTGCCACGGCCTGCGCGCCGCGGACTCCCACAAGCGCGCCAAACAGTTTATGCTGGACCGCATCTGTTCTATATAACAGCCATCCTCAGGAGCCCCGCATGCAGCTGACCGGCATCCCCTTCGGCGTCACCGACTGGGCGGACGTCCCCGCCGCCGAGCATCCCGGCGAACAGGGCCGCGCGTACTGGCGCAGCCGCCAGTTCCGCGACATCCGGGTGCGGATGGTGGAGTACACGGCCGGCTACCAGGCCGACCACTGGTGCGAGAAGGGCCACATCCTGCTGTGCCTGGAGGGCGAGCTGCACACCGAGCTGGACGACGGCCGCGTCTTCGTCCTCACGCCCGGCATGAGCTACCAGGTGGCGGACCGGGCCGAGGCCCATCGCTCCCGCGCGCCGCAAGGCGCCAAGCTGTTCATCGTCGACTAAGCCCATGCCGCAATACCAGGACATCGCCCGGCTGCTGCAGGCCCGTCTGGACGCCGGCGAATTCCCGCCCGGCGGCAAGCTGCCCTCGGTGCGGCAGCTGGCCGCCCACCACGGCGTCAACAGCCTGACCGCGCTGGCCGCCTACCGCTGGCTGGAGCAGAAGCAGCGGGTGGTGGCGCGGCCGCGCGCCGGCTTCTACGCCGCCTTGCCGGCCCGCGCAGACGGCCAGCCTCCCGCCCGCGCGCTGCCGTCGCCGGCCACGCTGGTGGACGTGGACAGCCGCATGTCGCAGCTGGTGGCGCTGTCGGCGTCGGACGTGGCGGTGCAGCTGCACATGGCCGAGGCCCACCACAGCCTGTATCCGGCCTCCGATCTGGCGCGGCGGCTGCAGCAGACGCTGCTGCGGCAGCCGGAGCTGATCGGCGCCTACCTGCCGGCCGCCCAGCACGAGCGGCTGTGCCTGAAGCTGCAGCAGATGGCGGCGTCCTGGCAGCTGGCGGTGCGGCCGGACGAAATCCTGTTCTGCAACGGCATCACCGAGGGCATCAGCCTGGCGCTGCGCCACCTCACCCGGCCCGGCGACACGGTGGCGGTGGAGACGCCGGTGTACTTCGGCCTGCTGCAGACGCTGGCGGCGCTGGGGCTGAAGGCGCTCGAGATTCCGTGCACGCCCGACGCCGGCCTGTCGCTGGAGGCGCTGGAATTCGCGCTGCGCTACGGCCCGCCGGTGCGCTGCCTGGTGACGGTGACCAACTACCAGAACCCCACCGGCGCGCTGATGCCGGACGACAACAAGAAGCGGCTGCTGGCGCTGGCGCGCCGCCACGGCGTATCCATCATCGAGGACGACGTGTTCGGCGAGCTGTACTTCGGCAAGCGCCGGCCGACGCCGCTGAAAGCCTGGGACCGCGACGGCGACGTGATCTACTGCGCCTCGTTCACCAAGAGCCTGGCGCCGTCGTTCCGGCTGGGCTGGCTGTCCGGCGGCCGCCACCACGCGGCGCTGGAGCGGCTGCGCGCCAGCAGCAGCCTGGTCAGCCCGGCCTTGCTGCTGGGCACGCTGGCCGACCTGCTGGCCAGCGGCGACTACGCGCGCATCTCGCAGCGGCTGCGCGCGCGGCTGGCCGAGCAGATGGAGCGGGTGGCGA
>NZ_JZJL01000052.1 GCF_000971335.1 Chromobacterium vaccinii | reverse complement strand
ACGACACTGCCACCGCCAGCGGCGGCAGGATGGCGGGCCAGTCCTGCCGCGCGCGCGCGGCGCGCCATAGCGCGAACAGCGCCAAAGGCCAGGTCGGCAGCGCGTACCAGGGCAGGGTCAGTCCGTAGAAGCCGCGCGCGGCGCGCGGCCCCAGGTGGACGGTGCCGCGGAAGCGGCCGAAATTATTGGCGTCCAGCCAGAGATGAAACAGCCCGGGGCTGCGCTGGTACAGGCTGGCCATCCACCACAGCGGCAGCGGCAGCGCGGCGGCCAGCGCGATGGCGAGGGTTTTCAGGTAGGCGGGCCGGCGGTAGTCGCGATGCGCGAGCAGCGCCAGCGCGGCGGCTGCCAGACAGCCCGGGCCTAGTAGGCCCTTGCTGAGGAAGGCGATGGCGGCGCCGGCGCCCAGCATCATCCCGGCGGATAGCGGGCGGATCAACGCCAGGCTCAATCCCGCCAATCCCCAGCAGAAGCCGGCCAGCAGCGCGGTGTCTGTGATCAGTTGATGGGCGCGCAGCGGCAGGCCCACGGTGCCGATCAGCAGCACCAGCGCCCAGCGGCCATGCCCGGGGCCGAACAGGCCGCGCGAGGCGGTGGCCAGCCCCAGCCAGGCGATCAGGTTCCAGAGGCCGGCGGCCAGCCGGGCGGCATCGGGGGCGCCCAGCCAGCCTTCGAGCAGGCGCATGGTCCAGGCGGCGCTGATGAAGAACAACGGCGGCTTTTCCATGAAGGGTTCGCCGGCGAGTTCGGGAACCACCCAGTCGCCGCTGGCGGCGATATGGCGCACCAAGCCGAAGGTGTAGGCTTCGTCAGGTTTCCAGGGTTCGTGGCCGACCAGGCCCGGCAGCAGCCACAGCAGGCACAGCGCCAAAAGCGGCGCCCAGCGTGGCGGGGCTGGGGGCTCAGCCAATGGGCGGGTCTTTCGGCCGCATCGAGTGCAAGGCGGCTTTCTGCATTTCCAGCGTCTTGATCTGCATCGCCAGCACGCCCATGTTCATGGTCAGCCAGCCTTCCACCACTTTCAGCTCGGCCAGCTTGCGGTCGATCTCCTCTTCCGACATCGGCGGCAGGAAGGCCTGCATGCCGGGCGGCGTGGCTTGTTGCCAGAACTGGCGGAACAGGGCGAACGGGTCGTTGTGGTTTTCTTGGCTCATCGACATTTTCCTGCAATGAAAAACGGGCAAGCGATGCTTGCCCGTTCAGTATAAGACGCCTGAGACGCCGGATCAGCCCTGTTGTGCCGCAACCTGGGCATCGACCGAGGCCAGCGCCACCATGTTGACGATGCGGCGCACCGACGAGATCGGGGTCAGGATGTGAGCCGGCTTGGCCATGCCCATCAGGATCGGGCCGATGGTCACGCCGTCGGATGCCGACACGCGCAGCAGGTTGTAGCTGATGTTGGCGGCTTCCACGTTAGGCATGATCAACAGGTTGGCCGAGCCCTTCAGCGTGGAATCCGGCATCGCCTGTTGGCGGATGCTTTCCACCAGCGCGGCGTCGCCCTGCATTTCGCCGTCGATTTCCAGCTCCGGCTGAGCCTCGCGGATCAGGTCGAAGGCGGCGCGCATCTTCTGCGACGACGCGGTGTTCAGCGCGCCGAAGCTGGAGTTGGACAGCAGCGCGGCCTTCGGCTGGATGCCGAAGCGCTGGATGGACTCGGACGCCATCTTGGTGATGGACGACAGCTGCGCGGCGTTCGGCTCGGCGTTGACGTAGGTGTCGGTGATGAAGATATTGCCGGTCGGCAGGATCAGCGCGTTCATCGCGCTGGCCACCTTGTCTTCATTGGCGTAGCCGAGAACGTTCTCCAGGATGTCGAAGTGCTGGCGGTACGGGCCGTAGGTGCCGCAGATCAGCGCGTCGGCGTCGCCGCGGCGCACCATCATCGCGCCGATCAGCGTGGTGTTGCCGATCACGCGGCGGCGGGCCTGTTCCTGCGACACGCCCTTGCGCTTCATCAACTGGTAGTAGTCCTGCCAGTAGGTGTTGAAGCGCGGGTCGGACTCGTTGTTGACCAGTTCGAAGTCGACGCCCGGGCGCAGTTTCAGGCCCAGTTTCTCGATGCGCTTCTCGATCACGCTGGGGCGGCCCACCAGGATCGGCTTGGCCAGGCCCTGGGTGACGATTTCCTGGGTGGCGTGCAGCACGCGCTCGTCCTCGCCCTCGGTCAGCACCACGCGCTTCGGATCCTTCTTGGCCTGGGCGAACACCGGCTTCATGAACAAGTTGGTCTTGTACACGAACTGGGCCAGCTGGTCGGCGTAGGCGTCGAAATCTTCGATCGGACGGGTGGCGACGCCGGAATCCATCGCGGCCTTGGCCACGGCCGGGGCGATCTTGACGATCAGGCGCGGATCGAACGGCTTGGGAATCACGTATTCGGGGCCGAAGGACAGTTCCTGGTCGCCGTAGGCGGTGGCCACCACGTCGTTCTGCTCGGCCATCGCCAGATCGGCGATCGCGCGCACGGTGGCCAGCTTCATCTCTTCATTGATGGTGGTGGCGCCCACGTCCAGCGCGCCGCGGAAGATGAAGGGGAAGCACAGCACGTTGTTGACCTGGTTCGGGAAGTCCGAGCGGCCGGTGCCGATGATGGCGTCCGGGCGCACTTCCTTGACCAGCGGCGGCAGGATTTCCGGTTCCGGGTTGGCCATGGCCAGGATCAGCGGATCGCGGGCCATGGACTTGACCATGTCCTGCGACACCAGGCGCGGGCCGGACAGGCCCATGAAGATGTCGGAGCCGGCCATCGCGTCGGCCAGCTTGCGCCAGCCGTTGTCCTTGATGGCGTAACGCAGCTTGGACTCGTCCAGTTTCTCGTCGCGGCCGATGAAGACCACGCCCTTGGAGTCGCAGATGGTGATGTTTTCGCGCTTCACGCCCAGGGCCACCAGCAGGTCCAGGCAGGCGATGGCGGCGGCGCCGGCGCCGGAGGCCACCACGCGCACTTCGCCGATTTCCTTCTTCACCAGGCGCAGGCCGTTCAGCACCGCGGCGGCGGCGACGATGGCGGTGCCGTGCTGGTCGTCGTGGAACACCGGGATGCCCATGCGCTCGCGGCACTTCTTCTCGATGTAGAAGCACTCCGGCGCCTTGATGTCTTCCAGGTTGATGCCGCCGAAGGTCGGCTCCAGCGAGCAGATGATGTCCACCAGCTTGTCAGGATCCAGCTCGTTGACTTCGATGTCGAACACGTCGATGCCGGCGAATTTTTTGAACAATACGCCTTTGCCTTCCATCACCGGCTTGCTGGCCAGCGCGCCGATGTTGCCCAGGCCCAGCACCGCGGTGCCGTTGGAGATCACGGCCACCAGGTTGCCGCGCGCGGTGTACTTGTAGGCGTTGAGCGGGTCTTCGACGATGGCGTCGCACGGGGCGGCCACGCCGGGGGAGTAGGCCAGTGCCAGATCGCGCTGGGTGGTCAGCGGCTTGGTCGGGGCAACCTGAATCTTGCCCGGTGTCGGGAACTGGTGAAACTCCAGTGCGCTTTGGCGCAATTGCTCGTCCATTCGCAGGCTCCTGATTGAGAGATGTTCTTTTATGTTGGTAAGGGAGAATCAGCCTCGCATTATAAGACTTATGCCAGGCCCGGGCTATGCCGTGTCGGACAAAAGCCGCGACGGGCAAAGCCCATCGCGGCGGCATGTCGTCTGACGCGGGAAGCTCAATTCATCATGCCGAGCATCCGCGGCAGCCACAGCGAGATTTCCGGGATGAAGGTGACGGCCAGCAGGAAGCCCAGCATGGTCAGCAGCCACGGCCACACCGCCACCGTCAGCTCGGTGATCCCCATCTTGGTGATCCCAGACGCGACGTAAAGGTTCAATCCCACCGGTGGATGGCACATGCCTACTTCCATGTTGACCGCGATCAGTATGCCGAAGTGCACCGGGTTGACGCCCAGCTTCACCGCCACCGGATACAGGATGGGCGCCATGATCAGCACGATGGCCGACGGGTCCATGAAGTTGCCGGCCGCCAGCAGCAGGATGTTGGTCAGCAGCAGGAAGGCTACGATGCCGAAGCCCTGGCTGGCCATCCAGGCCGCCATGGTCTGCGGAATCTGCTCGGACGCCATCAGGAAGGAAAACAGCACCGCGTTGGTGATGATGTAGAGCAGCATCGCGCTCATCGACGCGGCGTTGATCAGCACCTTGGGCACGTCCGGCAGCTTCATGTCCTTGTAGACGAACACCGCGATCACGAAGGCGTACACCGCGGCCATCGCCGCCGCCTCGGTGGGGGTGAATACCCCGCTGTAGATGCCGCCTATCACCAGCACGATCAGCAGCAGGCCCCACACGCAGTCGCGGAACGCGCTCCAGCGCTCGCCCCAGCTGGCCTTGGGCAGGCGCGGATAGTCGAACTTCTTGGCGCGGAACCAGGTGGTCATGCCCAATAGAAAGGACAGGCACAGGCCGGGCAGCACGCCGGCAATGAACAACTGGCCGACCGAGGCGGTGGAGACCGCGTTGCCATCCGGGCCGGTGACGCTCATGCCGGCGGTGGCGATGCTGAACATCACCAGGTTGATCGACGGCGGAAACAGGATGCCCAGCGCGCCGGAAGTGGTGATCACGCCGGCGCCGAAGCGGGCCGGATAGCCCTGTTTCAGCATCGCCGGCAAGATGATGGAGCCGACGGCGACGACGGTGGCGACCGAGGAGCCGGTGATGGCGGCGAACAAGGCGCAGGACACCACGCCGGCGAGGCCGAGGCCGCCGTACCAGTGGCCGACCAGAGTGGTGGCGAAGCGTATCATCCGCCGCGCCACGCCGCCGTGCATCAGAAAGTTGCCGGCCAGGATGAAGAAGGGGATCGCCATGATCTCGAACTTCTCGATGCCGGTGAACAGCTTGAGCGCGACGGAGGTGATCGGCACGTCGGTCATGGTGAACAGGAAGGTGAGGACGGTCAGGCCCAGCGAGATGGAGATCGGCATGCCGGTCAGCATCAGCGCCAGCAGCAGGCCGAAGATGATCAGGGCGCTCATGGACGGCCTCCGTGATGCATGTCGTGCGGGTGAAGGTTGTCCAGCGTGTCGTCGCCTTCGATGCCGTCGACGTGGCCGTGGTCATGCTTGGGCAGATTGCCGGTCTTGACGAAGTTCCAGGCCACCTGCAGGAAGCGGAAGCACATCAGCGTGGAGCCGGCCGGGATGGCCAGATAGACCAGCCACATCGGCGCTTCCAGGTCGGGCGAGGTCTGGTCGGTGTGGGCGATGTTCCAGACGAAATCGCCGCCCATCACGGCGACGGCGCCGGTGAATAGCGCGCCGGCCAGGAGGCCGAATACGATGAAGCGGCCGCGGGTTTTGTCGGGCAGCCGGTTGATCAGCACGTCGACGCCGACGTGGATGCCGGTGCGCACGCCGTAGGCGGCGCCGAACTTGGCCATCCAGACGAACAGGTAGACGGTGAGTTCTTGCGCCCACGCCAGATTGATGTGGGCGAGATAGGGTTGAAGAGCGGGAATGCCAGAGCCGTAGCGGTGCAGCACGGCTACGAAAGTGATCAGGGTGGCGGCACCCATCAGACAGGCAATCATCCACTCCTCGAGGCGGTCGAGGAATTTCAGCATGGCGGGATTTCCTATGCGCGCAGCGCAGCCGCGCATCGGACGATGCGCGGCCGTCGGCCTATGTTACTTGCCGGGGTTGAAACCGGTTTCTTTATAAATCTGCTTTAGCAGATCGGGACCGATGCGGGAAGCCATTTTCTGGTGCACCGGCAGCAGCGCTTTCTTGAACGCGTCGCGCTCCTGCGGCGTGGGGACGTAGACCTTGGTCTTGCCGGACGCCTTGATCGCCGCCACGGCCTTGTCGTTTTCTTCCTTGGCGATCTTGTTGGCGTAGACGGTGGCGTCCTGCACCGCGCTGTCCAGCTGGGTGCGGACGTCGGCCGGCAAACCGTCCCAGAACTTCTTGTTGACGATCAGCGCGTAGCCGAGGAAGCCGTGCTGGGTCAGCGTTAGGTTCTTCTGCACCTCGTAGGCCTTGCTGGTGTACAGGTTGGACGCTTCCAGCTCGGTGCCGTCCACCACGCCGGTCTGCAGCGCCTGGTAGACCTCGGAGAAGGCCATCACCTGGGGCAACGCGCCCAGGGTGCGCATTTCTTCCTCCAGCACCTTGGACGACTGGATGCGGATCTTCATGCCCTTGATGTCGGCCGGGGACTTGATCGGCTTGTTGGCCGAGAAATTCTTGAAGCCGTTGTCCCAGTAGGCCAGGCCCTTGATGCCCTTGCCCTCCAGCTTGCCCAGCAATTGCTTGCCGAGCGGACCGTGCATCACTTTGTTGACCTGGTCGTAGTTGTCGAACACATAGGGCAGGTCGAAGACTTCGAACTCCTTCACGCCCAGCGGGCCGAACTTGGCCAGGCTGGGGGCCAGCATCTGCACCGCGCCCAGCTGCAGCGCCTCCAGCTCTTCCTTATCCTTGTACAACTGGCTGTTGGGGTAAACCTGGACCTTCACCTTGCCGTGGGTGCGTTGTTCGGCCAGCTTCTTGAAGTATTCGGCGGCTTTGCCCTTGGGGGTGTCCGGCGACACCACGTGGCTGAATTTGATGACGATCTCGCCGGCTGCCTGGGCGAATCCGGAGAGGGCGAGGCTGGCGCAGACGGCCAGCGCTGCATGCTTCAGTTTCATGTAGGGATCTCCATCCATTTGTAGCGTTGTAGTGTCAGGCCCGGCTTATGCCGGTTGTTGTTGTCGATAAAGTAGAAGCTCTAGGGTGGTTTGGCCATTAGGGAATTCCAGAACATGGGCATGTCCCCCGCCGATGCGCGGGCGCGGTATGATCGGCGGAGTCTCATTGTCCGGTTGTCCGCCATGCCCCCATCCCACTCCCGCATCCGCCGCATTCCCCATCAGCTGTGGCTGGGCGCCAGCCTGGCCTTGCTGGCGCTGCTGCTGGCCTTGTGCAGCCTCAGCTATCTGGTGTACCGCGACTGGCGGGACGAGCAGCAGGACAATCTGATTCAGGAAGTGCTGTGGCTGGAGCAGTCGCTGCGCATGCACTTGGAGGCGCATCAGGAATGGGGCGACGCGCTGGCGCGGGACATCGCCGCCGGCAAGGTGGATAGCCGGCGCTTCGCCCAGCTGGCGGCGTTCTACCTGCGCGAGAATCCGGAACTGGTTACGCTGGAAAGAATCGGCATCGACCGCCAGGTGGAATGGGACCCGCACGGCCTGCGTCGCGACGAGCGGCAGTTGGGGCTGCCGGAGTACGATGCGATGTGGCGCGCCGGGCGCCTGCTGCGCAACAGTTACGGCGCGCCCTACCAGGGGCAGGACGGCAAGTACCGCTTCGACCTGGCGATTCCCATCGTCCACGACGGCCGGCTGCTGGGCGGGCTGCGCTTGTCCTATCAGCTGGACGCGCTGCTGTACCACCAGGTGCCGTGGTGGATCGCCTCCAAGAACTACATCAGCATCATCGATCTGGGCGGCAAGACGCTGGCGCAGAAGTTCGACGCCGCCGAGCAGCCGGGCAACATCTCGCACCAGACCAGCTTCGATCCGCCCGGCTATGGCCTCTACCTGCGCGCGGTCAGTTACCGCAGCGGCCTGGGCCTGACGCTGCCGGTGCTGACGGTGGTGATCGCGCTGCTGCTGCTGACCCTGCTGTACGCGGTGTGGCGCATCCGCCGCCACATGCGTGAGCGCCTGCTGGCCGAACAGCGGTTGGCCAAGGAGGTGTCGCTAAGGCAGGCGATAGAGGATTCGATGAAAAGCGGCCTGGTGGCGATCGGCCTGGAGGGAGAGATCGTCCGCGTCAACCGCGCCTTCTGCGACATGCTGGGCTTCGCGCCGGAGGAGCTGGTGGGCAGCCACCCGCCGCATCCGTTCTGGCCGGCCGACCAGCACGGCGTGCTGTCCGACGCGATGGACGCCGTGCGCGACAACCGCCAGCCGGAGCAGGGCTTCGAGCTGACCTTGATGCGCAAGCGCGGCGACACCTTGGTGGTAAGGCTGTTCGCCACGCCGTTGGTGGAGGAGGACGGCGGCCAGCGCGGCTGGATCGCCTCTATGTTCGACATCACCGAGCGCCAGCGCCAGCGCAAGGAAATGGACGCCGCCCACAGCCGCTTCCTCACCGTGCTGAATGGTCTGGCCGCCGGGGTGTGCGTGGTGGACGAAGGCAGCGCCCAGCTGCTGTACGCCAATCCCGGCTTCGCCGAATTGTGGCAAGTGGGCGATGCCGACGCGCCGTGCTGCGTGCTGCTGCCGGGCTTGAAGGCCGGCGAGGGAGAGGATATCGGCCAGGAGTTCATCGTCACCGGCGAACGCTGCCTGCTGATCCGCCGCCGCCGCATCGAATGGGTGAACGGCGAGGCGGCCTGGCTGGCGATACTCAGCGACGTCACCGCCGACCGCCGGCGCGAAGAGCGCGAGCAGGCGCAGCAGGAGCGCTTTCAGAACACCGCCAGGCTGATCGCGATGGGCGAGATGGCGTCCACGCTGGCGCATGAGCTGAACCAGCCGCTGACCGCGATCCACACTTACGCCGCCGGCGTCAGCCGCCGTTTGCCGGAAGAGCTGGCGCTGCCGGCCGGCGTGCGCGACGCCATCCAGGCCATCGCCGAGCAATCGCGGCGCGCGGCGCAGATCGTCAGCAGCATCCGCGCCTTCGTCAAAAAGCACGAGCCGCAACTGGAGCGGGTGGACCCGGCGCGGGTGGTGCAGCGCGCGCTGGGCCTGGCCGAGCCGCTGGCCGCCAAGAACGCCGTAGGACTGCAGCTGGCAGCCGACCGCCGCCCCTGCCGGGTGGACATGGACCCGGTGCTGATCGAGCAGGTGCTGCTCAATCTGATGAAGAACGCGATCGAGGCGCTGGTGGAGGCGGGCACGCCGCGCCCGGGGGTGGAGCTGCACACCTGCGTGGAAAACGGCAAATGGCGGGTGGAGGTGGTGGACAACGGTCCCGGTCTGGCCGCCGGCATGCAGGACAATCTGTTCACGCCGTTCTACTCCACCAAGCCGGAAGGGATGGGCATCGGCCTCAATATCTGCCGCTCCATCGTGGAATTCCACCGCGGCGAATTCGGCGCCGTCAGCAGCCGGGAAGGCGGCTGCGTATTCTGGTTCAGCCTGCCGCTGGCCGGCGTGGAGGAGAGCTGACGCAGGGGCTGGTCAAGTGAAATGCCGTTGTGCTAGGATGCTTTGCGATGGGCCGATAGCTCAGCTGGGAGAGCGCTGCGTTCGCAATGCAGAGGTCGGGAGTTCGATCCTCCTTCGGTCCACCAGAATTCATGCGACGGGAAGCATAAGTTGGCCGAAACGGCCAGCTTATGCTTCGCGTTTCTAGCTACTGCTCATTGACCTAGCGGCGGTGTGCGCGGCGGGATAATGCGCTTGTTGCCGGTGGCTTCAAATGCGCCAGCGAAGCGCAGCAGCGCGTTGTCATCATAGGCGCGCCCGGCAAAAGTCAGCCCCACCGGCATGCCGATATCGGCCATCACCCCCATCGGTACGGTAACCGTCGGGACGCCAAGATGGCGGATGGCGAGGTTGCCATTGGCTACCCAGATGCCGTTGCTCCAGGCGATGTCGGCGGAGCGCGGATTGACGTCCGCATCAGCCGGGCCGACGTCGGCCACGGTGGGGAACAGCACCGCGTCCAGCTTTAGTTCATCCATCCAGTCTTCCAGATCCAGCTTGCGGGTCTTTTCCAGACCACGCAGACCATCCGGCACGCTTTCAATCCGGTCATATGACTTGAGGCCCCGCTTGGCCATGTTGACGTATTCGTCCATGCCGGCGGCCAGATCCCCTTCGCGGTTTGGCAAGGTGCCCGGGTCGTGCGGGAAGATCTTCGGACCATCCGCGTCAGCCAGTTTGTTGAGCTTGGGGTCGCCGTTGGCGCGCAGGAACTCATCGAAGGCCCAACCGGACAGCTCCCACAGCTCGTCATTGAGGAACTCTGGCGAGACGATGCCGCGGTTGAATACGGTGGGCGCGCCGGGACGATCGCCTTCGCAGTTGGAAACCAGCGGGAAATCCACTTCGATGACTTCGGCTCCGGCGTCTTCCAGCGCCTGGCGCGCGGCCTCCCAGAGATCGATCACCGACGCGCGGGTATGGATGCGCTGTCCGGTCGGGCCGCCGATGCCAGGCGTCTCGCTGGTGCCGGCCAGCTCGTCCTTGTTGATGTACATGCGTGGTATGCCAAAGCGCTTGCCTTTGAGCATGTCGGGCTGAGCTAGCAGGCCGGGATAGGAATCTGGCCGGACCTCGGAGGCTTTGGGAATCTTCACCCACGGCTGCAGGCGCCATAGGTCGCCACGGCTAATCGGGTCGTCCGCGACGATGACGTCGAGCACTTCGAGCAAGTCCGCCATGGTGCGGGCGTACGGCACGACAACGTCCATGGTCGGCGTCAATGGCCAGTTGCCGCGCACCGAGATGACCCCGCGGGACGGCGTGTAGGCGCACAGGCCATTGTTCGAGGCCGGGCCGCGGCCACTCGACCAGGTCTCCTCAGCCATGCCGAAGGCGGCGAAGCTGGCGGCCGTAGCGGTGCCGGCGCCATTGGAAGAGCCGGAGGCGAACGGCGCCGTCAGGTAGTTGGCGTTGTAGGGGCTTTCGGCGCGACCGTAGCAGCCGCGCTGCATGCCGCCATTGGCCATGGGCGGCATATTGGTCTTGCCTAGACAGATGGCGCCGGCTGCGCGCAGGCGCGCGATGGTGAAGGCATCGTGTTGGGCTACCAGATCCTTGAACGCCGGGCTGCCTGAAGCGGCGGTCAGCCCCTTCACCAGATAGCTGTCCTTGGCTGTATAGGGGATGCCGTCCAGCGTGCTTAGCGTTTCGCCGCGGGCGCGACGGGCATCGGAGGCCTCGGCTTCCTGGATCGCATCCGGATTGCGCACCACCACCGCATTGAGCCTGGTCTCCGTCGCGGGGCCATCGTAGGCCTCTATCCGGGCCAGATAGGCCTTGACCAGTTCAACCGCTGTCGTACGCCCGGATTCGAGCGCCGCGCGCAGCTCGGCAATGGATAGCTCGGTAACCTCGATCATGCTACTACCTCCACTAAGAAGACGGATCTCACTCCCATCGCGGTGACCGTTTCCTGCATGCGCAGGCGGGTCAGCGCGCTCAGGCGCCGCACGGCAGCCGGCGCACGCATGGGCTGTTCTGCAATATGGCGGCTAATCTACAAGAGATGGCGTCATGCGGGAAAATGATTCATTTTGATGCGCTTATTCATACGGCGAATACTGGGGCCGCATCATGCCGTGCGCCGCATCATCGGACTCGATGAGGTTGCGCATCAAATCGCGCAGCCAGTGCAGCGCAGGATTGCTATCCTGTACTGGGTGCCAGATGCAGTTAAGGTGGTAGCCTGGCAACTCTTCCGGCAACGCAACCATCTTCAACGGCCAGTAGCCCGCTATCATCGCCGCGACTTTCTTGGGCAGGATAAACAAATGATCGGTGTTGCTGACGATGGCGGCTGCGGCCATATAGCTTTGGCAGTGCACCGAAATCTTGCGCTGCAAGCCGCGCTCGGCCAGAAAATCATCCATTGGTGACCCCAGATTGCCCAGCGGCGCGTGGAAGACATGCGGCAAGGCAATCAGATCCGATAGTGTCAGCCTATCGATCTGGAGAGGGTGGTCATGGCGCAAGATGCCGATCAGCGGCTCGTTCAGCCAGGTTTCCCGGCACAGATAGCTGGGGATGGACATGTATTCGTCAAAACCCAGCAGGAAGTCGATCTCTCCGTCGGCAAGCGCCAGTTCCGGAATGTCTTCGCGCAGGATGGTGATGTCGATATGAACGTTAGGCGCTTCCTCCGCCAGTTTTTTCACCAGTGGCGGAATCAGCACGCACTCCACATAATCCGTGGTGCACAGGGTGAAGCGGCGCGCCGATGTGGCTGGGTCAAAGGCCTCCGGCTGGCTGAAATGGCTTTGCAGCAGGCTGAGCGCCTGGTGGACGCCCTGTTGCAGATAGAGCGCTTTTTGTGTCGGCAGCATGCCATGCGGCGAGCGCACCAGCAGCGGGTCGTCGAAGAAGGTCCGCAAGCGATTGAGCGAGTGGCTCATCGCCGGCTGGCTGACAAACAGTTTCTCTGCCGCCCGTGTGACACTGCGCAAGCTGATCAGGGCATCCAGCGCCAGCAGCAGGTTCAGATCCAGTTGATGCAGTTTCACATCATTCACCGTATTTATGAAAGTATTCGTATTGTTCATTTGCTGAATAGTTTGGCTCTCCCTAGACTGCGTCTGTCAATCACTTCCTCGTGCATGGCAGAAAAAACGGGTCATCACGTCCCCCTGGCCTGGTGCCGCTGCGACTGGCCGAGCCAACCCAGCCCGTCCTCTGAACATGCACGATGTTTTGAATACTTCTGATGGCATCAATCAAGTCATGGTGATCAAAATGCACAGCAAAACGCTCAACAGCCTACCCGCCGCCGACGGCTTTCATATGCCTGCCGAGTGGGCCCCGCAGCAGGCGGTATGGATGATCTGGCCGCAGCGTCCGGATAACTGGCGCCATGCCGGCCGCGAAGCGCAACAGACCTTCGCCGCCATCGCCAAGGCCATTGCGGCGGCCACCCCGGTCTTCATGGCGGTGCCGCAAGCATGCATGGCCGAGGCCCGCGCGGTGATGCCATCCGAAGTGACGCTGGTGGAAATGAATAGCGATGACTGCTGGATGCGCGACAGCGGCCCGACCGTGGTCATCGACAAGACAGGCAATGCGCGCGGCGTGGACTGGCAGTTCAATGCCTGGGGCGGCCTCAATGGCGGGCTGTACCATCCTTGGGATCAGGATAGTGAAGTTGCGAGCCAGGTGTTGGCCCAGCATGGCTTTGATCGCTACGCAGCCCCGCTGGTGCTGGAAGGCGGCTCGATTCATGTCGACGGCGAAGGCACGCTGCTCACCACCGCCGAGTGCCTGCTCAACCCCAACCGCAACCCGCACTTGTCCCAGGCCCAGATTGAAGCCTTGTTGTCCGAATATCTGGACGTGAGCCACTTCATCTGGCTGCCGGAAGGCGTGTTCATGGATGAAACCGACGGCCATATCGACAATATGTGCTGCTTTGCCCGCCCGGGTGAGGTGGTGCTGCATTGGGTCGACGATGAGCAGGATCCGCAGTATCCGCGTTCGCAGGCCGCCTACGAAGTGCTGTCCAAAGCGCGCGACGCCAAGGGCCGCCCGCTCAAGATCCACAAGATGCTGGCCCCGGGCCCCTTGTTCTATGAGCAGGATGAAACGGCTGGCGTGGTGGCTAGCGGGCAGGCAGTGCCACGCGAGGTTGGCGAGCGCATGGCCGCCTCTTATGTCAATTTCCTGATCAGCAACGGACAGATTATTTTCCCGCTGCTGGATGAGCGCACCGATGCCGCGGCAGCCAGCCGCTTGCAGGAGATCTTCCCCGAGTACCGAATTGTCGGCGTCCCGGCACGCGAGGTGCTGCTTGGTGGCGGCAATATTCACTGCATAACCCAGCAGATTCCGGCAGGAAAGGCTGGCTGAGGCGCTATCGTATACGGCGGGTGAATTCCCGCCGTTTCTGTCTGCCATGAACCAAGCTTGTGCAGAATGTTGTGTGCGGTCAGCTTATGGTTCCGGTCACAGCTGAAACAGGAAGCATTTTTCTGCAGCTACTGCAAAGATATGCTATCAGGCCCTACACGTTATGGTTCGTAAGTGTTGGCCAAAATCCGTGCATATATTACTGAACTGTGTTTCGCGATCCATGCAAACCGCCTAATGGCGGGTTTGTCTTTTCTATCGTGCATTTATTCAAGTGAAGTCGTTGTTCAGCGCTGTTACCCATGGATGAAGGTTTAACCAGAGTGTTCGCTGGCTTACTGTGATACGGCAGGCAGCTTCCAACTCGTTGTGGTCTGTCATGCCGTGGGAGGGCCAACGGTAGCTATCCGCTTGGAGCCGCCCCTCATGTGGTTAGCCCACCGATAGTAGGTCGGCCGAAGCAGTCGATGATCCACGCCAAGAAAAATGGCCGGTGCCTTCTCCCTGCGCGAGGTATTTCACCTTGCAGGCGGAAGCGGCCGGATTGAGTGCTCTGTGTTATTGATCATAATCTGAAAGTTTTGCAGTTTCAGATAAAAGATCTTTATTTTCTCCCTGGATAGAAATTGAAATGGCGACGAGAAACTATTGCGAATCCTGAGTCGATGGGTTCATCAAATCTCAATCAGCCATTTCAGTCTTTCATACCGGCTGCGGCGGCGGTTTTCACGGCGCAGCCGGTTTTCGATGGTTGCGCTATTCGACGGCGGAGACGGTGGCGGCGGCGAGGCGGTATTCTTCCCCACCGCAATGTTCATGCCGAAGCGGCCTGGCGCCGGATCCCGCGGCGGTAGCGCCCGGTCTGGATCTTGGCGTCCCACTGCTGCCGCAGCAGCGCCAAGGCCGGGGCGACATCGGGCCGCGTGCGCTTGCCCAGGCTGAGGCGGCGCAACTGGTATTTCACCATCGCCATATAACCGACCGAGGCCAGCATCTTGTTTTTCCACGGGATGGCGCGCAGCCGGGGCGCGGCCGACGCGTCGCTGCTCCAGGCCTTGGGCAGGTTGGGGTTGATCGCCAGCGCGGTGGCCATGCCGGCGACGGCGACGCCGCTGTTCAGCACCTGTTCGACGACCGGGTAGCGGCGGATGCCGCCGGTCACCATGATGGGCATCTGCGCGACCGAGGCGATGTCCTGGGCGAATTCCAGGAAATAGGCCTCGCGGGCCAGAGTGCGGCCGTCGCGGGTCTGGCCGTGCATGGCCGGCGCTTCGTAGCTGCCGCCGGACAGCTCGATCAGGTCCACGCCCAGCGGGTTCAGCATGGCCACCACCTGTTTGGCGTCTTCGGCGCTGAAGCCGCCGCGCTGGAAGTCGGCCGAATTGATTTTCACCGACACGGCGAAGCCGGCGCTCACGGCCTGGCGCACTTCGCGGACGATGTCCAGCAACAGGCGGGCGCGGTTTTCCAGGCTGCCGCCCCAGCGGTCGGTACGCTGGTTGGTGATAGGGGACAGGAACTGGCTGATCAGGTAGCCGTGGGCGGAGTGGATCTGCGCGCCGCTGAAGCCGAACCGCTCCGCCAGCCGCGCCGTGTTGACGAAGCGGGCTTTCACGTCGGCGATATCGGCTTCGGACATCGCGCGCGGCGCGGCGAACTGTTTGGAAAAATTGCCCAGGTTCATCGCCACCGCCGATGGCGCGATGGTCTCCTGTCCCAGCGCGGCCGGCATCTGGCGGCCCGGGTGGTTGATCTGCATCCAGATCTGCGCGCCTTGGGCGCGGGCGGCGGCGGACCACTTCTCAAAGCGTTCGCCGAATCGCGCCGATTCCAGTACCACCCCGTCTGGGCCGGTCATCGCGCGCCGGTCCACCATGACGTTGCCGGTGATGATCAGCCCCGCGCCGCCTTCCGCCCAGGCGCGGTAGAGGCGGATCAGTTGGTCGGACGGCGCGTGGTCGCGGTCGGCCATGTTCTCCTCCATGGCGGCTTTGGCCAGGCGGTTCGGCAGCAGGCTGCCATTGGGCAGAGTGAGGGAAGCGAAGGGATTCATCGTGGTCTCCGGGGTAGCGATGAGCGCACGATAGGATTAAAGCCAACTTTAAGGTCAAGTCTGCCGATGAAGAAATTTCTGCAGGCGCGCCGGAAGACCGGTTTTGAGATCAAGCGCTTGAGCGGGCGAGGGGCGGGACTGGGGAGCGTGGAATCAAGCGGGAAAGAGCTTGTTGACATTAAAGCTGGCTTTAATCTTAGCATGGAGCTTGGCGCTCATTTCAATGCTTATGGTATTTGTCCGGAAGGCAAAATGGCGCGATGTACTATCATGCAGAAGGTGTTGTCCGTGCCCATTTTCAACAAGCCCGTTCAGGTCGCCATGTCCATGCCAATCATGCAAACCGCAGCAGCAGACGCCGCGCCCTTGGTCCAGGAACCCTCCGCCAGCGCCGGCAAGATCCTGATGGTCATGACCAATCATGACCGCTATCCGAGCCGAACCGAGCGCACCGGATTGTGGCTCGCCGAGCTGACGCACGTTTACGATGCGCTGACCGAAGCCGGCTACGCCATCGATTTCGCCAGCCCGAACGGCGGCGCCGTGCCGCTGGACCCGCGCAGCCTGGGTTGGCCCCATGCCGATGCCGCCGCCAAGGCCCGTCTGAACGACCCGGCCTTCATGGCGCTGTTGCAATCGACCCGGGCGGTGGCCGACATCGACCCCGGCGCTTACCGCGCCATCTTCTACACCGGCGGCCATGGCACGATCTGGGATTTTCGCAACAACGCCGATCTGAACCGGGTCGCCGAAAGCATTTACCGCAGCGGCGGCATCGTCTCGGCGGTGTGCCATGGCCTGGCGGGCCTGCTCGATCTGCAGACCGAGGAGGGCCGGCCGCTGCTGGAGGGCCGCCGCGTGACCGGCTTCTCCAATTTCGAGGAGGCGCTGTCCGGGGTGAAGGACCAGGTGCCCTATCAACTGCAAAGCGAGATGGAGGCCAGAGGAGGGCGCTACGAGAAGGCTGTCATGCCCTTCGGCAGCTTCGCGCTGACGGACGGCCGCCTCATCACCGGCCAGAATCCGCGTTCCAGCAAGGCGCTGGCGCAGGCCTTGCTGGCGGCGTTGCGCAATGAGCCAGCGCGGTAGGCCGGCAGCGGTGTCCGATGAGACTCAGGCAAGAGCTCGGTCTGGAGCGGCATGAAAATCGGAGAACTGGCCAAGCGCAGCGGCATGGCGGCCTCGGCGATCCGCTTTTATGAATCCAAGGGCTTGCTGAAGGCGGCCAGCCGCCAGGCGAACGGCTATCGCGACTACCCGCCCGAGACGGTGGCGGTGCTGTCCATCATTCGCGACGCGCAGCAAGCCGGTTTCACGCTGGATGAGATCCAGCAGATCCTGCCGGCGGATTTTCTGTCGTGGAAGCATGAGCAGCTGCTGTCCGCGCTCAGGCGCAAGGTTGAGGATATCGAGTCGCTGGAGGCGCGGCTGGCGCAGAGCAAGGCGCATATCCAGACGCTGATCCAGCTGATAGACGCCAAACCGGATGATATGGCCTGCCAGGCCAATGCGGCCAGGGTGGTGGCAAGTGTGGGCATGGCCGGCGATAAATAGGCCGTGTCCCAGTCCGGTTTCGTCTGCCAGCTCTCCGGGCGCTTCTAAGCCTTCGCTAAGTTTGTTGCCCTATTCTCCGGTCCACGCGCTTCGAGCGTTACCTGGAGAAACCAGATGCACCGCTATTCCAAGCTTTCCTTCCTGGCCATCGTCGTTTTCATCTGCGGCGCGGCCGCCTATGCCTCGAGAAACGGCGCGGAGAGCGATGTCCTGGCCACAACCAAGGCCAGAATCCCGTTGACCCAGGCCATTATGGCCGCCGAACGGCACGCCAACGGCAAAGCCATCCGCGCGGAGTACGAACGCGCCAGCCTAGGCTGGGCGTATGCGGTAGCTGTGGCCAGCGGCGGCAAGGTGCTCGATGTCAGGGTCGATCCCGACTCGGGGACGGTGGTTTCGTCCCGGGAGGACAAGGCGGATCGCGATGAACTGGACTGACGGCCTCATTCGCATGGCCAAGGTCATGGAAAACCTTAATTTTACTTTGTTCTCGTGGCTGAACGCGCCCGCGCGTCCGGCGCCGGCGATGCTGCATCTGGCAACGTTCTGCGCCGAATTCCTGATCTGGGCCGTTCCCGTCGGAATCGGACTGGCTTGGCTGCGCGGGAGAGAGTCCGTCCGCAGGGCCATGCAGGCGGCTGCGCTGGCCGGGTTGGCGGGGCTGTCGGCCAATCTGCTGATCAGCCTGGCCTGGCAGCATCCGCGGCCGTTCATGATAGGGCTCGGACATACTTTGATTCCGCATGCCGCGGACTCTTCTTTTCCCAGCGACCACCTGACGCTGTGGTGGTCCGCCGCCTTCAGCCTGCTGCTGCGGCCTGGCAGTCGCCGCGTCGGCTGGGCGCTGGCCGCGCTGGGGTTGCCCATGGCCTGGGCGCGCATTTATCTGGGCGTCCATTTTCCGCTGGACATGCTGGGCGCCGCCGCGACGGCGCTGACGGCGGCCTGGCTGACCGGACCGCGAAATGAACGGCGCCTGGAACCGATCCACCACTTCGCACAGCATGCGCGAAGCGCTCTATTCAGCCGTTTCATCGCTGCCGGATGGCTCCGCGCCTGAGCGCTGCGGGGGATGGACAGGGCAAGCGCGCGGCCCGCGCCGCGCCGGCCAGGCGGCAGGACAAGCGGCGGAGGCCGCGTGAAGCCAAGGCCGACGCGTCCGACTGCCAGGAGGCGGGCCTGGAACGATGGAGAGAGAATGATGCGGGTATTGCTGATCGAGGATGATCCGATGATAGGGGAGGCGGTCCAGGCCGCGTTGCGGGACGAGGGGCAGGCGGTGGATTGGGTACGGGACGGGTATTCCGCGCTGACCGCGCTGGGATGCCAGCGCTACGACCTGGCCTTGCTCGATCTGGGCTTGCCGGGCAAGGACGGGCTGTCGGTGCTGGCCGCCATCCGCGCCGGCGGCGATGAGATCCCGCTCTTGGTCATCACCGCCCGCGACGGCCTGGACGACCGTTTGCGCGCTTTGGACGGCGGCGCTGACGACTATCTGGCCAAGCCGTTCGAGATGGCGGAGCTGTTGGCGCGCATGCGCGCCGTGCTGAGGCGGAAAGGCGGCAGCGCGGCGCCGTTGCTGGGCAACGGCGTGGTGTTCCTGGACCCGGCCACGCGGATGGCGACGGTCGCCGACGGCGCGCCGATCCCGTTGTCCAACCGCGAATTCTCCTTGCTGCATGCGCTGTTGATCCGTCCGGGCGCAATCCTGTCGCGCGGCAATCTGGAAGAGAGGATCTACGGCTGGGGCGAAGAGGTGGAAAGCAATGCGGTCGAGTTTCTGATCCACTCGCTGCGTCGCAAGTTGGGCAGCGAGGTCATCAAGAATGTCAGGGGCGCGGGATGGATGGTATCAAAAGGCGTTTGAACGAATCGGTGCAAGTGAGGCTGTCTTTCGCGCTGACCCTGGGCATCCTGGTTTTCGGCGCGGTCGCAGGCGCTTTTTCTTTTGTTTCCGCGCTCGACGAGGCGCACGAGCTTCAGGACGACGTGCTGCGCCAGGTGGCTGCGCTGCTGGATCGGGAGCGGCTGCCGGCGGATTTTCCAGAGGGCGGAATCCAGGGGGGAAACGAGGAGTCCCGGGTAATCGTGCAGCGGCTGGGAAGCTGGAGGCCATCGGCGCCTGGCATTGATGCCGGCGGCGTGCTGAGGCTGGAGAAGTCCCTTCCTGACGGCTTGCTGACCGTAGCGACCAATGGGGAGAATTTCCGCGTGCTGGTGCGGACGATGAAGGACGGGCAGCGGATCGCCGTTGCACAGGAGGAAGGCTTTCGCGACGAGATCGCCCGGGATGGCGCGCTGCGCGCGGTGATGCCTTTCCTGCTGCTGATTCCGTTGCTGTTGCTGATGGTGGCCAGGCTGGTGCGGGGCATGTTCCAGCCGATCGCCGAGCTGTCCCGCGAGGTGGACCGGCGGGCGGAGCTGCAGCTGCAGCTGCACTCTCTGGATGCGGAGGGCGTGCCGGTGGAGATCAAACCGTTCGTGTCGGCCATCAATCGCCTGCTGGAGCGTGTCGCGCAATCGATGCGGGCGCAGCGGCGCTTCGTCGCGGATGCCGCCCATGAGCTGCGCTCCCCGCTGGCGGCGCTATCGTTGCAGGCGGAGCGATTGGCCGACGCTGAGATGTCCGATGCGGCGCGGGAGCGGTTGTCCGCGCTGCGCGGCGGCATCGCGCGCGGCCGCGATCTGCTGGATCAGTTGTTGGCGCTGGCCCGGGCGCAATCGGCGGTGGAGCCGCCGCTGTCGCCGGTTTCGGTTTTGGGCGTCTACCGCCGGGTGCTGGAAGACCTGCTGCCCTTGGCCGAAGCCAAACATATCGACATCGGCGTGGAAGGAGAGCGCGATGCGCGGGTGTGGGCGAACGAGCTGGACTTGTTCGCGTTGGTCAGGAACCTGGCGGACAACGCCATCCGCTATACGCCGGAGGGCGGCAGGGTGGATCTGGCGGTAGGCGAGGCGGACGGGCGGACGGTTCTGACGATAGACGATACCGGTCCCGGCATCCCCGAAGAGGAACGGGAGCGGGTTTTCGATCCTTTTTACCGCAGCCTGGGCAGCGGCCAGCAGGGCGCGGGGCTGGGTTTATCCATCGTCAGGACCATCGCGGAGCGGATCGGCGCCAGGGTAAGCCTGTCTTTCCGGGACGAGGCGGGCCAATCGGGCCTGCGCGTGTCCGTCAGCATGCAGGAGGCGAGAGAGGAGCGAGGCGGGCTAAGTCTGGGCTAAGTCTGGGCTGCTAGGTTGAAATGGCATGATGCTGCGCGTGCGTCCCGCATCGCGCCGTTGCGCGTTCGAATCCTTTCGGGAGACATACCATGATGATCGCCTCCGTTTACACTCCGGCCCCTCAAACACCTGCGCCTCCTCCGGCCGCATCGACGCAAGACGCCGCATCTGCGCCGCAAGCGCAAGCTCAAGTCCAGGCGCAGCCTGCCCAGCCCGTGGCGCAGGACAAGGTGACTATCAGCAATGCGGCGCGGGCTTTGCAAGAAGCTGCGGAAACCGTGGCCCAGACCGCCAAGGAGGCGCAGCACGGAGACCGGCAGGCTCAGCATAAGCTGGCGGCAGAAGAAGCGAGGCGGGCGGCGCATTGATTCGTCCGCCGGCCGGGCGGCGCTGATCGAGCGGTTGCGGAAACAAAACACCCCCGCCAGGGCGAGGGTGTCGGGAGTGGGATCGTTTTCGTTCAACTGATCTGAAACGCCCCGCGGCGATCTTCCAGCAGCCGTTCCACCAGGCTGCCGAATGCCACGCCCAGCCCAGCCCACAGTATCGCCTGGATGCCGAACGACGCCATCCGGAAGCGCCACAGCAGCACGGCGGAGAATTGCTCGGGAATCTCGTTCACCTCGGGCAACAGCGCCTGGGCGACGATCACCAGCGCGATGAAGGCCGCGCCGGCGATCAGCGTCGCATCCCAAGTTCCGAAGCGGGCGATCAGCCTGCGGGCCAGGAACACCGCGATGGCGAGCGCCGCCAGCGACACGGCGATCATCCCGAAGAACAATGCGGTGCGGGAGCCTATGGTGCCGGGATCGCCCACCGCCGGCGGATTGGGCGGATATTTGAGGAAGGGCACCAGCGCGAACGAGATGAAGCCCAGCAGGGCCATCTGCGCCGACAGCGCGCGGGCGCGCAGCGCGCCGATGCGGCCGTAGACGAAGGCGAACGCCAGCGCGAACAGGCCGCCCACGGCGGTGCCGAACACGCCGACGCCGACGAACAGGCCTATGCCGGACTGGACGCCGCGGCTGACCAGTTCCGGCATTTCATCGTGCTGGTGTCCGCCGCTTTTCGCCAGCTCCATTTTCTCTTCGAAGGCGATCGCGCCCTCTACCTGGGGCTCGCCGACGATTTTGGCGAAGCCGAAAGCCAGCAGGCTGGCCAGGAAGCCCGCGATCATGCCGCGGATCAAAAGACTTCTCACCATGTCCGGCGCCTCCTTAGTGGCAGGGGAAGCCCAGCAGGTGGCGGCCGTCGTGGACGAACTCGTGCACATACATGCTGTTGAAGATGGCGGCGGCGCCTTCCTCCACGCCGACGAAGTAGATCGCCAGCAGCATCAGAATGCCGCCGAAGACTGCCCAGGGCAGCAGTTGGCGAATGGGGAGGGACACGGGCTGGATCGCCGGGGCCATGACGGGGCTTGCATGCATGAGATATCTCCTTGAGGATGACGCGTCCTGAAACGGATGGTTGGCTGGATGCGAAGACCTGACTTTTCATGCCTGTCCGCATGGCGGATCAGGCTGATACACAGTGGCGCGACCGTGCCGGATTCGCACCGGCTTCCTCGCATCGAGACGATGTGGATTCTAGAGAGCCGAGAGAAAATGTCAAAGAACTTCAGGGCGTTTTGACGGAGAGCCAAGAGCATGACGAGCCGTATCACCCTGCTGTGCGTGCCGGCGACCCGCGCGCTGCGCGCCGGCCATTTTCCGGCGGATGATCCGCTGGAGCCGGAAGCGCTGGAACGGGTGGCGCGCCTGGCCGATTCGCTGGGCTTGATCGACCTTGTGCTCCGCAGTCCGGAGCGGTGCGCCCGGCAGACCGCCGACGCGCTGGGCCGCGCGGCGGAGGCGGAGGCCGCGTTGCGGGAGGCGGAGTATGGCCGTTGGCGCGGCCTGCCGTTGAGGGAGGTCGCGGCGGCGGAGCCGGAGGCCTTGAATGCATGGCTGTCTGACCCGGGATGTCCGGCGCCGGAGGGGGAGTCGCTGCTGACGATGATCGAGCGGGTCGGCGATTGGTTCGAGCATTTTCGCTGGCCGGCCGGCCACGTCCTGGTCATTGCCCACGCCAGCGCCATCAAGGCGATGCTGTTGCGGGCGCTGGACTTGCTGCCGCAGGCGTATCGGCAGATCGACGTCGCGCCGCTGGCCCGGATCGAATTGTCCCGGCGCCAGGATTTGTGGCGCTTGCGCCTGGGGAGCGATGACTCCGCATGATGAGGCGGATTTGATCTGTGTGCGTTTGTCGCGCCGTCCGGCATGGTATCGTCGCGGAATGAGAGTCTTGCGCCGCGTGCTGTTGCTGATCGTGCTGCAGCTGTCCCTGTTCGGGATGGCGGCGGCGCATGCGCCGTTGACGGGCATGGCGTCGCCCGAGGCGTGCGCGGCGATGAGCGCGTCGCGGGATTGCGCCGGGATGGCCGCCAAGCCATCCGCGAAGCATGCGGCGATGAATGGCGCGGCGGCTTGCGGTCCTACCGGCTGCGCGCAAGCCTGCCTGCCGTTGTTCATCAAGGCGTCTTTGCCCGGCGTGGCCGTTCTGGCTTGTTGCGGCGTGAGGATCGCGGCGCGGCCGGTCCTGCTCCCCGGCCCGGTCTTGCCGCCGCCGTTGCGTCCTCCCGAGTTTGCCCGGATCTGAATCTTCCCGCGCGCTGTCGCGCGCGCAATCGATCTGGACATCCATCTAAAGGAGGACATCATGTCCCCGTTGCGTCATTTTCTGTTCGCGGCCGCTTTGGCCGCCGCCAGCGCACCCGTTCTGTCAGCCGTTCCCGTCACCGTCTACAAGAGCCCGAGCTGCGGCTGCTGCGAAGCTTACATCGCCTATCTGAAGCAGAATGGCTTTGCCGTTTCCGCCGTCAATCGCGACGATATGCAGCAGGTGAAAAGCCAGCTCGGCGTGACGCCGGGCATGGGCAGCTGCCATACCGCCAAGGTGGGCCGCTATGTGGTGGAAGGCCATGTGCCGGCGGCGGCGATCAAGCAGCTGTTGGCCGGCAACAGCAAGCTGATCGGCATCGCGGTGCCCGGCATGCCGCTGAATTCGCCCGGCATGGGCGAGACCAAGCCCGGCACGCTGCCGGTGTATGCGATGTCGGCGGATCAGAAGACCGGCGTGCTGTACGGCCGCTTCTAAGCGTTGAAATGAAAACCGCGCGCGTCGATTGAGAAGGCGCGCGCGGTTTTGCCTGGCGTGGGGCGGCTTATTTCATTTCCCAGTCAGTGACTTTCTGCACCGCGGCGTCGGCATTTTTCAGATCGGTCTCGCCCTGATTCAACAGCGTGCTCCATTGCTTGACGCGGTTCTTGCCGTTGGGCGGCTGGTTGTAGTGGTTGGTGTCGACGATCTTGCTGCGCTGGGCGTAGAAGGAGGTCATGAAGGTTTTTTCGTCGCTGCTGTTGCCGGAGCGGGACAGCAGGCCCTGCAGCGTGCCGGAATCGCCAGCGGCGCCCTGGTTCAGCGCGGTGTCGACGAAGGAGCCTATGGTCAGCGCGCTGGAGAAGCCGCGCTGGCGGGCCTGCTGCACGCTGTACTGGATGTATACCTTGTAGAAGGTGTTCCACATCGCGTCGCGCCAGGCGGGATTGTTCTGCAGGCCGCCTATCTTGTCGCAGAACACCTTGGCGCTGTCGCTGATCTTCAGGATCTTGCCCTGCATGCTGCCGTGCACGCCGGCGCGGGCCAGGCCGCCGGCGATGGACGGATTGGATGCGCCGCTGGAGGCGTCGAATTCCTTGAACAGCGTCGGGCCATCCGGACCTTCGTCATTGGAGCCGCCGGTGGTGGCGCCGAAAATCCCTATCGTGTAGCCGCGCTTGTCTTTGATGTCCTCGCAGTAGCCGTAGAACTTGGTCCATTCCAGTGAATCCTGCTCCGGCTTGTTGACCAGTTTCATGATGTTGTCCCACTGCTCGCCGTCCAGGCCGGTGTTGGCCTTCAGGAATTTCAGCGTGTTGGGCGGGAAGTTGGCGTCGTGGTCGGCGGCCTTGGCTTGGGCCGCGGGGCGACAGCGCTTGCCGGACTGCCAGGCCTGGCCCTGTTCCGGCGCATTGCCCTGGGTCCAGAAGGCGGCGGCGTAGTTGACGCCGCCGCGGCTGACGACGCTACCGGCCATATAGGGCGTGGCGGGGTTCCAGGCGGTGGCGCAGTCGGGCTGGCGGCTTGCCTGCTTCTCGGCGCCGCCGGCAGTGGAGCCCTGGGCGGCCGCGGAGCCGGCGGCGAGGAGGGCGAGCCCGGCGAGGATGGCGGATGGGAAGGAAAGGCGTTTTGCTGCGTATTTCATGGGTCTTCTCCCTGTCTAGGTGGTATTGCCTAAGAGATGCTTCCTGATGAAACAGCTGAAATGATGCGCGGTGTACGCGGGGCGTTGAGCGGTTCGAGAAATGCCGCGCGCTGGCGAGCGGCATTGTCGTCGGCCGCGCCGCCGTAGCCGGCTTGGCCCGATGGCGCAGACGCCTTGGGCGGCCGCATGGCATCGAGTTGCGCGCGGGGTCATGATAAGCGCGAATAACTCAAATTGAGTTATTTATAATCATAAATAATGTCAATGTGTTGTTTTGATGTCTGTACGAGTTGGTGGGCATGAAAAAAGCCGCCAGTTGGCGGCTTTTGGGCGGAGCGGGGAAGATCAGTCGCCGCGCGGGGCTTCGGGCGTCAGCACGGTTTCCGCCGCTTCGGGCAGCAGGTCCGGATAGTCGCGGCTGTAATGCAAGCCGCGGCTTTCCTTGCGCAGCAGCGCGGAGCGGACGATCAGTTCGGCGGTTTGCACCAGATTGCGCAGCTCGATCAGGTCATTGCTGACGTGGAAGTTGCTGTAATACTCGTCAATCTCGCCTCTGAGCAGGTCGATGCGGTGCAGCGCGCGTTCCAGCCGCTTGTTGGTGCGGACGATGCCGACGTAGTCCCACATCGCGCGGCGCAGCTCTTCCCAGTTGTGCGAGATCACCACTTCTTCATCCGGGTCGGTGACGCGGCTGTCGTCCCAGGCCGGAATCGTCGGCAATTTGATAGCGTCCTGCGCCTGGATGTCGGCCGCCGCCGCCTTGCCTATCACCAGGCACTCCAGCAGCGAGTTGCTGGCCAGGCGGTTGGCGCCGTGCAGGCCGGTATGGGCCACTTCGCCCACCGCGTACAGTCCGGCCACGTCGGTGCGGCCGGCCAGGTCGGTGACGATGCCGCCGCAGGTGAAATGCACTGCCGGCACCACCGGTATCGGCTGCTGGGTGATGTCTATGCCCAACTCCAGGCAGTGGGCGTAGATATTGGGGAAGTGTTCCTTGATGAATTGCGCCGGCTTGTAAGAGATGTCCAGATAGACGCAGTCCAGGCCGTGCTTCTTCATTTCGAAGTCGATGGCGCGGGCCACCACGTCGCGCGGGGCCAGCTCGCCGCGCGGGTCGTGCTGCGGCATGAAGCGGGTGCCGTCCGGCAGTTTCAGAATGCCGCCTTCGCCGCGCACGGCTTCGGTGATCAGGAAGGATTTGGCATGCGGGTGGTAGAGGCAGGTGGGATGGAACTGCATGAATTCCATATTGCCGACGCGGCAGCCTGCGCGCCAGCCCATCGCGATGCCGTCGCCGGTGGCGGTATCCGGATTGGTGGTATAGAGGTAGACCTTGCCCGCGCCGCCGGATGCCAGGATGGTGTGCTGGGCGGCAATGGTGATGACTTCGTCGCTGTTTTTGTCCAGCGCGTATACGCCGTAGGCGCGCTTGCCGTCCTGGCCCAGCTTCTGCGAAGTGATCAGGTCTATCGCTATATAGTGCTCCAGCTCGGTGATGTTCGGATGCGCCTTGATCTTCTGGCCCAGCGTGGTGGTCACCGCGGCGCCGGTGGCGTCGGCCGCGTGGATGATGCGGCGGTGGCTGTGGCCGCCTTCGCGTGTCAGGTGGTAGCCAGTCTGATGCTCGTCGTCGCGGGTGAAAGGCACGCCCAGCTCGATCAGCCAGTCGATCGCTTCCTTGGAGTGTTCGACGATGAAGCGGGTGGTATCTTCATTGCACAGCCCGGCGCCGGCGATCAGCGTGTCGCGGATGTGATCCTCCACCGAGTCATCGGTATCCAGCACGGCGGCGATGCCGCCTTGGGCATAGGTGGAGCTGCCTTCCAGCAGATCGCGTTTGGTGATCAGGCCCACCTTGCGTTTTTCCGCCAGGTGCAGCGCCAGCGTCATGCCGGCCAGGCCGCTGCCGATAATCAGAACATCGAATTTGAGCATATATAGAGTGTCCACGGCAGGCACATCGCGTGCCAAACGCATGGGAGCGTAGCAGAATCGTCTGCTGGCGCGTAGCCGCCGCCGTATTTCCGGCGGCCCGCCAGGCCCGACTGTGGCGGTTTTCTTACCTCAACGGGAGCAGGGCTGAAATTTTTTCACGCCGCTTTTCTTGCAAATCAACGCCTTGCGCGTATCAGTCGAAGAAAGTTCA
>NZ_JZJL01000051.1 GCF_000971335.1 Chromobacterium vaccinii | reverse complement strand
CAGTTGCAGCGGCTGCAACACCGTATAGCTATCCCATGCCGTGGCATTGATCAGCTTTTGCGACGTGCTGTCGGGCGTCAGCCGCCGCACCCGCACTTGCCACGGCCCGCGCCCCGGCAGATCGATCCGGACGCTACGCTGGTAATTGCTGCGGGTCTTGCCCTCGATGCCGATATTGCGCACCTGTTGCCAGGCCCCGCCAGGCTGGCAAACGTCAACCGCCAGATCCACTCTTGACGGGTTCGTGTCGCCGTCGTCGTTGATCGACATCAGGCCCCGCACGGAAACGGTTACGCGAATCGCGGCGGCATCCAGGTTGTCGATGTTGCGCGCGATGCCCGCTTTGTCGCCGGCCTTGACCTCAACTCCGACCGCGTATTCGGTTTCGATTTCATCGAAACCGGCCATCGGCGTTTGCGCCGCCGTGCCGACCCGATGTTCCACCCGCACCCGCTCGAAATTGCGCGCGCCATCCGAATTGCCCAGCGGCACGCCGCCAAAAAAAATGGACTTGTCACCCTCGACAAGTCCACCCATTTCGCCCAGCCCCACCAGCATCAACACCCTGGCCGTGGCCAGCGATTGCAGCGAGTCCAGCGCCTCTACCGGCCGGCGCGGCTCTTTTGGCCCGCCGCCGCCGGCACCGATGATTTCCAACTCCCCCATATCCCTTACATGTCCTCTACGCTGATACCCGCCGAAATGATGATGCCGCCCGCTCGATGTCGCCCCCAGCCCCAGGGCGCCGGCACGCCCTGCGCGCTGCTGTTCGCCGCGCCGTTGAACAGGTAGGACGGCTTGCCCTGCTGCTGCTCGCTCTGCGACTGATCCAGGCGCGGAACTGGCGTCAACATCAACACCGCGCCGCTAACCATCAGGCCGATGCCCAGCGCCATCAGTTGCGTTCCGCCGAATGCCCACGTCGCCGCGCCCACCGCGATCAACACGCTGCCCAGGATTTGCCGGCTACCGCCGGCCCCGAACACTTCCGGCATGATCAGCACATCCCCTTGCGAAACCAGCGTCAGTTCTTGTTCCGCGATATCCCTATCTGCCACCGTCACCCGGAAAGCCAGCCCCTGCTCATCCAGGGCGCGCAGCGTGTTGTTAAATCCGGGATGCAGCGCATTCAGCGCCGGCACCACCTCGGCCACCGACGCCACCGACAAGCGATGCTCGCGGCCGTACTGTTCGCCCAGCGCGCCCCCGAGGCGAATCGTTCTAATCTCGCTCATGCGCGATACCTCGCCCGGCGCACCGTCACCCGCTGCCACCAGCCGCCATAGATATGTGTCTCTGATTGCCGGTCGCGCAGATGGTGGAGAATGCGGCCGTCGCCCAGCCAGACGGCAACATGGTTCGGCCGCTGGCCTCGTATCTGCATCAACAGCACGTCGCCGGCTTGCGGCTCGTCATCGACCCAAATAAAACCGGCGGCCTCGGCCGCCGTGCTGAACAGGTCTAGACCGCGCTCCCACCAGCCGTCAGGCTCGTTCGGGCGCGGCAAGGACACACCGCGTTCGCGCGCGTACCAGTCGCGCACCAGCTCCCAGCAGTCAATTACCCCATAGCAATACGGGCGGCCTAGATAATCAGCCCGCCAGCCGTTCGGCTCGATGTAGCGATAATCGCCGCCGGGCCAGCTGACGACATGCCACGGCAGGCCGGAACGCTCGCACATCGCCCGATCAATGAGCGATGGCTCCGCCGTGCTGTTCGGGTGGCTATGCCAGATGCCGGCGACCCGGCCCAGCTGCTCGGCCGCTGCTCGCCCGGCGGGATCAATGCGAAAAAAATGCTCTGGATCGTCCGCCAAGTTGCGGCAGGGATAGATGCGGCCGGAATCCAGCACCAGGCCGCAAGCCTCCCGCTCCCCGGCCTGCGCCGCGTAGTCCAGCATGGCGGCGATTTGTTCGGATGTTGCAGTCATCGCTTTACCCATGAAAAAAGCCGCACAAGGCGGCTCAAGATGGCTTAGAAGTCGTTCAGTTGTAGCGGCGCATGCCAGGACATCCGCCATAGTTCGCCAAGTTCCCCCGCGCCTTACAACTAGCTAACCGCTTACCGCATTTGTCTAAACGCGGGTCCGTCACCGGCTGTTCTCGCGCGTCAAACATCGCCACGCCCTGATAACCGCAATGCGCCCCCCGATACACCACATGCGCCGGGCAATAGCGTGTCACCAACACCCCCGGCGCGCGCTTGCCAGCCAGGTCTAGCCGGCTGCGCAATTCGAACGTGATGGCGTCGCCGTTGTCGGCCTCGCGGCGATTAATCAGCCAGGTTTCCTCCGGGTACATTTCCGGGAAGTCGGCTAGTTCGCCGCCCGCGCAAAACTTGGCATGCGTCACCCGCCGCACCAGCTGCCAGCCGACAAGGCCCTGATGCTGCATCACCAGGGCCGTGAAAATCCCCCGCACCTCTCGCCCATCCGACAGCGTCGCGACATTGCCGATAGACAGCTTCGGGCGCGGTGCGCCTTTCTGGCTGCTTTCAAACCCCTTGGCCTCGATGGCCCACGGCTCGTAAGCCAGCCCTTGGAATGTCACCGGCTGGCCGTTGCCGCTGGCCGTGAACCGCATCGCCGGCACCGACACGCCAGGCGGCGGCCGCAGCTCGAATAGCTGCACAATCGCGTCCGAGACCAGACGCTGTTTTTCCGCGTGTATCTCGCCCATTTATTCCCCCGAATCGAAAACCTGTTCAAACGTCACCGCGACTACCTCATCGCCGGCCGCCAGATATGAGCGGTCCCACTCACTACAGCGGAACTTGGCCCGCGCCGCGCCGGGATAGGTGAACCAGAACCAGCGCGCGCCGGCATGGCGCATTAAGAACGCCTCAATCGCATCCGCTTCGGCCTGGCCAACGGCAAAAGACAGCTTGCGCACGCGCGGCATGCTGTTGATGCCGTCAGGCACCCGCTGGCCATAGCCATCGCCAAACCGGGCTTCCTTCACTCGCGCCCGGATTGACGACGCACCGCCAAACAACGGCGTCCAGCTAAAAACCTCCGCCACATTACCCCCTGACAAAATCGTAAATCTGGCCGTCAGGTCTCATCGATTCGGCCAACTTGTTTTCAACTACACGCTCGACCAGAACCAGAATTTCCCGGCCGCCGTCTGCCCCCTGCCGCTCCTCTGTTCGCGCCGTCGCACCTGGCGCAAGGTTGTTGATGATTACCTTCACCGGCTGAGCCGGCGCAGCGCCCCCGGCGGCGGGCGCGTTGACGCGGGTTAGAAAGTCCTTCAGATCGGCATTCGTCCGGCGATCTATTACGCGCTCGCCCTTGTCGAGCAACCACGTCCCTTCACGCGGGACATTGTCGATGCCGTCATGCGCCATGCCTGATAGCTGCGTGCTGCCAATTGTGGACACAAGGCCGGCCGTAGCCGACACAACCGACGCCATCGCCCCCATATTCGCGGGCCAGGGCGCGCTTGCCGCAGCCGTCGCAATGGCTTGCTGAATTTTGATGATGGCGTCCGCAACCGCAAACGCCTTGCTCATGGCGAACATGGCGCGGTATATGCCGGATTGCTTGCCTTTGAAGCCCGCCGCCAAACCGGCCAGCCCGTCAAACAGTTGGCTCGAACTCGACAGCATCGCGGACGCGCGGTTGCGCTCCAGGTTCAGCAGATCGGCATTCAACTGCTCCTGATTGCGTTTGATGTAGTCCGCGCGCTCGGTTTCCGTGAGCGTCGTCGCATCCATGATCAACTGATGGCGACGGTCATACTGGTCGCGCAACTGCTGGTCTTCAGATTGCAGGCCGATGCCCTGGCGCTCACTGCTGCGCAATGCCTCGATCGCCCGTGCGTTCCGCTGGTCTTCGGCCGCGCCGTACTTTTCCCGCTCCTCCGGAGACAAGCCTTGCGCATACTCGATATCGGTCTTGCGCTGGTGATGGTCGCGCTGCAAACGCTCGGATGCGTTGTCGTATTCGCCGCCGCGCAGCCGCTCCAGAATCTGACGATTGCGGCGCTCGTACTCTTCGGCATCCCGGTTCAACTCATCGAAAAACCGCTTGTTCTCTGCCTTTAGCGCCTTGGTTGAATCCAGCTCGGCCGCCAACGCCAGCAAACGACCCTTGGTCGCCTCATCGAACTTGGCATAATCGCCCCGCGTCACTTCGAAGCGCACTTTCTCGGCCTCGGTCAGCTTATCCACGGACTGAACTTGACGCTCCAGCCGTAGAATTGCCTCCCGCTGCCGCTCGGCTAACCGCTTGCCCTCTGCGTCATCCTTCGGCGTTGCAAATTTCGCCTTCAGGTCCGGCAAAGCCGCGTCTGGCGTCGCCGCCTTCTTCTCCCCCGGAAACCGATCATAAAACGACTGCAAAGCCGAATCGGCTTGCTGCTGCTTCGACTCCTTGAGCGCCGACTCCGCGCGCAGCATCCGCCCGCGCGCCTCGTCCAGATCAGACAACAAAGACAGCTTCAGCCCTTCCGGCAAGCCGCCGCCGATCTTTTCATAGCGCGAATTGAGCTTTTCATACTCCTCGCGCGACGACTTGGCTTCGCTCCGCAGCGTGGCGACATCGACATCAGATAGCGCTTTCTGAATGCGCTTGGCCGCCAGCTCGTTCTTAGCCGCCGCATCGCCAGCCGCCGCCGCCAGCTCATCCCAATAGGCAATCAATCCGCCTATTGCCAAGACCGCAACGCCAATCGGCCCGCCGACCAAGGCAAGCGCCCGGCTGAACAAACCCACCGCACCGGCCGCCGCTTGCGATACCAGGCTAACCCGCGCCACTGCCGCCGCATGCCGAACTTGGGCCGCCGCAGCGGCTTCAGCAGCCAGTGCGGCATGTCCGGTCGCGGCCGTTTGGGCGGTCGCCGCTTCCGCCGCCGCCGTTTCCGCCGCCGCCAGCTTCGCGTCCGCGACGGCAAGCGCATTGCTCATCGCCAATGCGCGGCTCTGCGCGACCGTCAACCGGTCCTGCTCGGCCGCCTCCAGGGCTTTAGCAACGGCCAAGTCCGCGCTCGCCCTGGCGCTGGCCAGCTGGGCAACCTGCAAACGCTCATAGGCGGCGACACTGCCAACGGTTTGCGCGGCGCGCGCCCGTTCGGCCGCCGCCAGCTCTACAGCAGCCACACTCGCCGCCGCGTCGGCCTCCGCCACCATGCTTTTCGCAATTGCCAAACTGCCAGACTGCTCAATCTGACGCGCCGCCCCTTGCGCCAGCGCCGTATCCAGTGCCAGCCGCTGCCGGTCCACCGCCTGCGCCGCCACTTCTTGCCCTGCACGCGCACTGCTGGCCCGCGCCCGGTCCAGTTCCGTCATCGCGGCGATGCGATCCGCTTGCGCCCGCCGGATTGCCCCTTGAGTAGCGTTTTCGTCAGCCACCGCCGACGCTCGCGCCGCCGCGACGCGCTGCCCCCAACCCGCAACCGCATCCCCGGCACCACCGGCCATCTGCGCCGCTTTGAGTGTGGCATAGGCCGCGATCACCGCGCCAATGGCATCGCGGTACTCGTAGACGCCCGCCACGGCGCGACCGGTCATGCCAGCCAGCTCAACCAGCTCGCGGCTCCCCTCCTGCATGCTGGCCACCAGGGCGCGGCCGGCATCCTTGGACAGCCCTTCGTTGAACTGCTCCAGCCAGCTCTTTGTCGCCTCGCGCAGTGGCTCCACCCCCTCGGCCGCCAGCTTCGACATCACCTCTTTGGACGTATCGACCATGCCTGTCAGCGTCTTGGAATAGATGTCGCTGCTTTCGGCAAAGCCCTGCAAGCGCTCTGACAAGAATTTGAACAGGTCGCCGCCGGACTTTTTGATTTTCTCCACGTCTTTGTTAGTAATGCCCAGGGCGACCGCGAGCTGGGAATCCGAACTGATGTTGCCGGTCAGGATAGAACGCATTTCCTGCACTACCTGCCCCGCCTCCAAGCCCATCGACTTGACCGCGTTGATACCGACCGTGGCCAACTGGCGAATCTCGCCCACCGTCATCTTTGCCTGCAAGCCCGGCCCTAGCATGGCGTTAAAGCCGGCGACCAGTTCTTGCGTGCTGGCCGCCGTGCGGGCGGCATCCTCCGCCAGCGCATGCACCAGCTCGCCGGAAATCGCCATCGCCTGATTCATCGACACGGCCTTGCCGCCCACGGTCGCCATGCTGGCCATTGTCCCGGCCATGCCGACTTGCATCACCTCCAGTTGATTGGCGAAGGCAAAGCCCATCTTGGGCAGTTCGGCAAAGCCCGACACCAAGGCGCTAACCGCGCGCTCAGCAATGACGAAACCGCCCAGGGCGGCGGCCGTCGCGTTCAAACGCTCCAGGGCGTCGCCGGCCCGCTTGGATTCGTCCTGAATGCTTCCCATCGTGGACTTGACCGTCCGCCCCGCCGCAGCCATTTCAGACTGTAATTGCGCCATCCGGGCTTCAAGATTGATCACCAGCGAGCCAACTGTTTGCGTTGCTGCCACTACTTCCCCTTTCTCGCCGTCAGCCTCAACGCCTCGCGCTCCATTTCTTGCAGATGGCCGAATATCGCCGCGCGCTGCGTCTCTTCAATCCCTAACCGCTGCTCAACCACCGGCAGCGCGGCGTAGTCCAGGCCGAACGGCCCGGCCGGACCAACCCGCCATTGGGTTTGCATCCCCTGCCAAACACGCCAGGCCGGCACCGCGTCTTCCAGCAGGCTGAACGACTCGTCGCCGCCGCCTGGCAATAGCGCGTCCACCTGATCGACGGGAACGCCGGCATCCAGCAGCGCCCGCCGGTTCTCGTCCCGACTGGCGGCGCGCTCGCCGAATTGGTAGCGCACCGCCTCAATCAGTTTTTTCGCGCCGCTCCGAAGCGAAGCTCATGCAGCGCACTTTGCAGCGCCGAATTCACTTGCGGGCCATCGACCGACAGCAAGGCCGCTTCCATCGCGGCTTGCGACAACGGCAGCGGCTTGCCGGCCTCATCAGACACGCCCTCCCAGGCCGTGAAAACCTCGGCAAACAACCTGGCGTTTTGGCGGTAGATCTCGGACAGGTCTTCTATCGCTTGATCCGGCGAAAAACGCTTAATCAGCGCATCCCAATCCGGCTGCGACATCAGCCGGCCGGTCAGTTGAATAGTGGCGATATTTTCCGCGCCGGACTCGGTGCGGGTATGGATTTCGGCCGGGACGCGAACCTGGCCGGCCGTTGCGATCTTGAACATGTGCTTCTCTTTTATCGAATGGTAATTTTGAATTCGTCGTCGCCGTCATATGGCAGTAGCGCCAGCGGCAGCGTAGTCATGCTGATGTTGTCGCTGTCGCCATAGTCGGCGCTGCCAATGCTGATGTTTGCCTCTATCAGAATGATGTTGCCGGCCACCTTGCCATGCTCAAGATTGAGCATCCCGCGACGGCCGGTCCTCGCGATTTCGAACCAATCTTTTTCCGCGACAGTCGTCGATTCGATTTGCGCGCTACCCGATGGCTTGCGGCCGGTAATCAGTACGCGTTCCGTACCGCCCGGCAAGCTGCGATGTTTGACTTCATTGGCCATGTCGAATGTCAGGCTCTGCACAGCTGGCGCGAAGGCGAATAGATTGAAGTGCGCGACATTCGCCGCATCGAATGGCATCGGCGTCATGAACGGCGTCAACGTCAGCGCCGGCGCGGCGGCGTCAACGATGCCGCCATGCACGCCGGTAAAGGTGAATTTCATTTTCGGGAACTGCTTGTTTTGCAGATCGAACGAAACATTGCCGCGCGCGCCCAGCAACTTATGCTGCACGCCGTCAAGGTTGTAATAGATCGTCAGCGACTGATGCCCGGTGGAAATCGGCGCGTAACTGACAGTGGTATCCTTCACCACTGTTTCAGCAAAGCCGCAGCCCCGCAGCAGCACGCCCCAGGCCGGCACCGCCCCCGGCTCCCCCGCGCCGGCCAGCTCGACCTCAAACTCAGCTTTCATGCGAACCCCGGTGACGACCGATTCGGAATTCCCAAAATATGGCCGGACAATGTTCCGCTCCGCCTTGTCGCTATCCAGCGGCGTGACTTTCGGACTTGCGACCAAGATCGCATTCGCCGCGCCAGTCGGCACCGCGTCCACCCCCTCTTTCGTTTCAACCTTGGCGATGATCGCCACCCGCTTACTATTCAGTGACATTGCCACCCCTTTCAGGCATAAAAAAAGGCCCGCCGCAGCGAGCCAGACACCATTTCGAACCGACTACAACTCACCCTCCCGCCGCCGATAGGTCAGCAGGTATTGCGCCCGGCAGATGCCGAGTCGTGGATTTTCCTCGTCGTACTCCCATTGCACCGCGCCGGCCTGCAAGTCCTGCACTTCCAGGGCGGCATGCAATACGGTATGCACTTCCGCCCGCAGCGCCTCACAAGCCGAATGCGGAACGTCGCCTTCCGCCAGCAATTCCAGCTCTATCGATAGCTGGCGATATTCGTAGCCGACCGGCGAACCCGACAACGGCACATCCTGCAACTGGTGCAGACACACCGCCGGGAACTCGCCAAAATTCAGCCCCTTTTGCAAGTCGCGGCTCACTCGCTCGCCCGCCGCCGTCGTCCCCAGCAAAGCCGCCTCAACGGCGACCATCAATTGTTCAACTCGCGACACATCGCCCTTTCAATTTGCTTTCCAATGGATGCGCCAGGTCATGGCCACCAGATGCGGCGCGTCCTCTCCCACATCCTGCGCGCCATCCTCCAGCACGTCGTAAACCATGACGCCTCCCACTTCGCCCCGCCAGCGCTCCAACCTGCGCCGAACAGCCCAGGCCACGGCATACGCCGCATCGTAGTCCGCCGCCACTATCGACAGCTGCACCAGGCTGAACACGATGCCCGGATTGCGCACCGCGCCGCGCGCCCGCTTTTCATCAATCACTTGATAGGCAACTGCGGGTAATTCCGGCTCATCCGGCAGGCGCACCGGATACACCCGGTCGCCAATCAACGCCACGACATCCGGCGCGGCCAGCAGCTCCACCACGGCCGCGCCGATCATCGCGTCAGCTCCCCGGCTTCCAGCGCGCTGCGAACCGTATCACCGACCACGGACAGCGCTTCCGGCAGTCTTTCAGCAGCCGGCCGCATAAATGGATAGGGCGGGACCATCTGTCCCGCCCCCTGGCTTGCCTCCCTCGCGGCGGCGCGCCGTGCCTCGCCGCCTTTGGCCTTTTGCCCTCGGCCGCGCTTCATATGGCCATACTCCAGCAATCGGCCATACCAGCCGCGCCGCTGGAGCGCGACCCTGTACGCGATCACGCCGCGCCTACCACTCCCGCGCGAACTGGCGACAACAATCGACTTAGCCAGCAGGCCGGAACGGCGGCGCACCCGCTGGCGCGCATGGTCCCGAACCAGGGCCGCGCCCCGGCGCAGTCCTCGGCGCAGCACTTTGGTTTGCAGCCGGCGCGGCACACCGTCCAGGGCGCGCAGTACCTCGCCAATGCCCTCAACCGTTTCCATCGCTCGTTTCCAGCATCAACACCAGAAAATCCCGGTTCGCGTGCGGCTCGACGGTCTTCACCTTGAACGGCTGCCCATGTACCAGCGCACGCCAGCCATGCACCACCGCGCGGCGGCGGATTGTCGCCCGGACACGGCAACCAGTTTGCTCGGCAAGCGCCGCCGTGTAGGTCCGCGCCCCCAGGTACTCGATGCGAGCATGCACGGGCTTAGGCTCCGTCCAGCTATCGACCCAGCCCCCGGACGGCTTGCGGGTCTTGATTGGCTGACTAAGCCGGACACGGTCATTCAACATACTGGCGTTCATCGGTACACCCTCCAGGGATCAAGCAAGCCATCCACAAACGTTCGCGGCATGGCCTGCAACGGCTGGCCGGACGCCACTGCTTCCCGCTGCGCGTATGCCGTCGCCACGCGCAGCAATACCCAATGACGAACGCTCTCGGGCACGTCCGCGGCCGTTTTCCAAACCTCGCCCAGCAGCGGCCGGCCGATCTCATGCGCCGCCAGCCCCTCCGCTGCCAGCACATACAGCCACAACAGCGGGTCATCGTCCGTCAAATCGGCATCAATGCGGCATTGCAGCCGCACTGTGGCCAGATCATCAAACAAAGCGCTGTTCATTGCCCTTACTCGCCAGCTTGAGACACAGCGCCATCCGCCGCGATACGGCGACCGCCGGACGCCAATGCAGCGGCCACCGCATCCGGGTTAGCGTCCAGCCCGCAATCGCCTTCTAGGGCCGATTCCGGCACCATCAGCACGTCATTGACCTGCACTCGCACGCCATCCAGTTCGCCACCGCTCAACACGCCGCTATACAACACGCGAGCTTCGACCATTTTTACATCCGACTTCTTTGCCGCCATAACACCCCCTTGGAAAAAGAAAGCCCCCTAAGGGGCGCATATCAGCTTGCCGAATTCTGGTAAGCCTTGATGGCTCCGCCGATGTCCACCAAGTCGCCATCGGTGCGCAGGATCGAATGGAAGCCCACCAGGCCGCGCTCGTTGTAAGCGGAATCGGTATTGCGGTACAGCGTCGCGCCCATCACATCGCGGATCAGATATTTCTTGAAGTCGCCGAACAGAATCGACTTGGCATTGGCCGCCATCGTCGGCATGTGCTGATTGATCTGGTAGCCATAGTTCAAGATGGTATCCGGCGCATTGACCGCCAGACCCGGCAACCACAGCGGGCGGCCGGTCGCGTCCTTCAGCTGCTTCAGCTTGCGCAACGTGCCGTCATGGAACATCCACTTGGCGGCAGAGCGGTATACCGGATCGACGCTATGCTCCAAGTCGATCAGGTCTTCCAGCGTCACCGTCGCCACCTGGCCAGTCGCGGCGGCCTTGCCCACTGATGCAGCGGTCACGACGCCGCGTGGTTGTTTATCGCCCGCGCCCACCGTGAAATGGCGATTGGTGACGCGGCCCAGGCGCTGGCCCAGCAACGCGACGATGTACCCCTCAATATCGAACTCGCTGTCTTGCAGCAGCTCCAGCGACACCGCGACCGCTTTGGACGTGTACTTGAACGCCCCCATGTCAGTCGTGCCAAACTTGGTTTCGCTGGACGGCGTCAACTGCGTTTCACCCAGGATTTCGCCTTCTTCCTGCGTGGAGTCCGTCACCACGAAATCCAGCGGATTGCCGCTCGCCGTTTTCAGCACCGTGGACACATCACGCACGCCGCCGACCAATGCCATGGCCGCCTGAATTGAACTGAACATTTCGCGGGTCACGGTATAGCCGCCGCCGGCCGGCGTGCCGACCGTCTGCGCGTTCTGGATGCGGCCGGAATTGACCAGATTTTGAATGCCTTCCTGGCCATCGCGCAGGAAAGCCACCAGCAAATCCCGGCGCAGCTCCGCCGCATTCTCGATAGACACGTTACGGAATTGGGCCGTCTGCTCGTCAGTAGCGGCGATGCCTTCCTGAACGCGCAACGCGGCTTCAATGGCGCTGATCTGGTTATCGATCTGCTCCACCTCGGTTTTCATATTGCTGAATTCAGCCTGGCGCTCGGCATCCCACGCGCCTTCTTTCTCCACCAGGGCTTTCATCTTGTTGGCGATGTTGACGCGCTTGTCGCGCAATGCTTGGATAGACATTGTTTTCCTTGAAATGAAAAAAGCCCGCTCAAGGCGGGCTTAAAGATTGGAGTCGGCGGACGTTCGTCAGCGACTAAGCGAAATCAGGTCCAACACTCGGCGGGCATGCTCCCGCAGCTCCGCGCCATCAGGTGGCGCGGCGACTTCCGGCACAACTTCATTGCGAACCGGCGCAGCCATCAGCGCTTGTGGCGCATTGCGGCAACCGGAAAAATCCCAAGCGCTGTTATCGACGCTTTGACCGGTCACGATGGCGTCAACCAAGCCGGCGTCCTTGGCTTCCTCGGCGGTAAACCACGTTTCTGCCGCCATCCAGGCCCGGACCTGCTGTTCGTCCTGGCCGGTCTTGCGCACGTAATCGGCGACGATGGTGCTATCCACCTTGTCCAGCAAATCCGCCGTCTCGCGCAAATCCGCAGCATTGCCCCATGTCCCGGTCCCGGCCTGATGGATCATGAAGAACGCGCCGTCCGCCATGCGGATTTCGTGGCAGTTCACGGCGATGAAGGTCACGGCGCTGGCGGCCAGGCCGTCCACATGCGCAATTACCTTGGCCCCGCTGCCTCGCAGAGCCGCAACGATGGCGCGCGCGCCGAACACGTCGCCGCCAGGGCTATTGATCCGAAGATGGATGGTTTCCGCCGTCAGCGCCGCGACCTCTTTGCAGAAATCGCCGGCATTGATGCCCCACCAGTCATCCAGCGCGTCGTAAAGCCAGAGCGTGGCCTCACTCCCCGTTGTCTCCGCCCTGATCTTGGCCGGCCCCGTCCGGTTCTTCGGACGGATCAGCAGTTTTTGCATCGGCATTCGGTTTTTCTCCTGCGATTCGAATCATTTCGCCGCCCGGAACAGGCGGCAGGTTTTTGCGGCGGCGGACTTCGTTAATGGTCATCCAACCTTGTGAGCCGGGGCCACCCAGCGCCTTGCCGAAGTACTCGGCCTGCATCTTGCTATCGCCTTCCTGCAAGGCATCAAGCATGAATTCGCAGTGAATCCCCGTTTCCGGCCCGAACAGCTTGCGGTTTAGTTCCTGCTGGATGGCCTCTAGGTGACGTTTTAGCGTGAACTTGATAAAGCCCAGCGTCATCGACTCAATGCCGCTGCCCCAACTGGTAGACTTGTCCGTGGCCCCGATCATGTGCGGCAGGACGCCAAACATGCGCGCGACCTCAACCACGCTGAATTGCCGGGCCTCCAACAGCTGCATATCGACCGGACTCATGCGCAGACGGTCAAGCTTGAACTCCCCGCTCAACACCATCGGCCGCCGCACATTGCCCAGCCCGCCATAGCGTCGCTCAACCTCGTTGCGCAAGTCGTCCCTCTGTTCGGGACTGAGCTTTGCAGCCGTCGAAAGCAGTAAATCGCTATGGTTGCCCTGCCCAAGGCTGCGCTCGCCGAATTCGTCTTGCGCCAACGCTAGGCCGACGACCGAGCGGCCGGCATAGTGCCGAATGGGCGACAGGCTCCGCAGTCCATCGAACCCCAGCCCGGCGACGTGCAACACATCATCTTCATGCAGCGCCTTGACCGTGCCATCCGGCAACCACAGCGTGTAACAGCGCCAGCCGCCGGCCATCCGCTGCACATCAACGCATCGCGGGTTAACCGGCTGAACCGCGATCACCTGTCCGCGCCGATCTCGTCGCAACCAGGCGTAAGCGTCCCCATCCAGCAAGCGGGATTCCATCAAAAATTCCCACATCGCGGCACTGGTGTACTCGTTGGTCGCGGACTGGTTGAACAGCCACCAATACGGATGGTCGACACGCGATTGCACGTCCCCGCCTCGGCGGTAAAAGTGAACCGGCAGTGTCGATACGATCCCGGCCAGCAGTTGCACGCAGGCATAAACCGCGCCCTGGCGCATCGCCGTTGTCTCGTTGACCATCACCCCGGCCCGCGTCACCGTGGCCAAATCGCCAAACAGCTCGCCGGCATTGCTAACCACCGGCTCTTGCCGTGGCGGCGGCGCAGGACCGCCAAATATTCGTTCGAAGAACCCCATTTACAAAATCTCCAGATGCGCCGATTCGTCCATATGGGTCATTGCCCGCGTGGCCGCGCTGCACAGCGCCACTATCGGATCAATGCGCCCTTGCGAGCGTTTTTTGTCCGGCTTGATGTTCTCGTTGCTGTCGATCATCAAGGTGACGTTGCCCGCGCACCAGCGCAGCAGCGCATTGCCCCCATGCCGCAGCCGCTTGCCGTAAACCAGGCGTTCGATTTGTTTCGCGCCCGGAGACATGCCGGCGAAGTTCTGCGGCAGCTTGACCATCGGGATGTCCTTTTCCAGCAGCTGGTTTGCCAAGTGCGTACAGTTCCAGGTATCGAAAGCAATCTCTTGCACCTCGAAATCCTGGCATGCCTGTTCGATCACCTCCCGCACTGGCTCGTAATCGGTAACGTCCCCCTCCGTCACCGTCAGCCAGCCGCGCCGCGCCCACGCCTTGTAATCCGACCCCGAGTCTTGCTCTGCGGAATCAAGCTTGGCCTGCGGCACCCAGGCCCACACCAACACATACCAATCGCCGTCATCGTCGCCATCCGGCGGCGGGAACAGCAACACAAACGCGGTAATGTCTCGCGTGCTTGCCAGGTCAAGCCCGCCAAAGCAGCGCCGCCCGGTCAACATTTCACGGTCAAAGGTCTTCGCGCCCTTGTCCCATACCGTCATGTCGAACCACGACAGCGCATCCCCGACGAAGACGTTCAAATCTTTGGTCAGAAAGTTGTGGCGCGCGCTCGCCATGACTCTTGCCTTGGTTGCCTGCGCCTCCATGTACTCCAGCGTCTTCGCTTCCCCAAGCGCCGGATTGGCCTTCGCCCACATCGCCGGGTCAAAGGGATCATCGCCTTCATCAATGGTGTAAATGACGCCGAAAAAACTGTCGTCCACCACCTCGCCGCGCAGCACCCGCACCAGATAGGTTCGAATTTCCATGCAAATGCCGTCGAGAATGAAACCGGCCGTGGTGATGGCGTTGATCACCGGCTGCGACCGCGCGCCCAGGGCCGACTCCATCACGTCCCATACCTCCCGCGTTTTATGGGCGTGCAGCTCATCGACCAGACAGGCATAGGGGTTCAAGCCGTCCAGACTCTCGGCATTGGCCGGCAGTGGCTTGTAGACCGACTCGCCCAGGACCATCTTTTCTTGGTTTGCGCCGTCATAGACCCGGATCGACCGCGTCAGCCCTGGCGAACGCTTGCGCCAGCGCTTCACGTTGTCGAATGCCGGCTTGAATACCGACATGGCTTGTTCGCGTGTGGTGGCGATGGAATACACCTCTGCGCCGCCCTCTCCGTCCATCATCCAGAGATACGCGCCAATCGGTCCCCACCACGTCGATTTACCGTTTTTCCGCGCGACTTCTTCATACCCCGTGCGGAACCGGCGTAGACCATTCGCCCGCCTCCAGCCAAAAAACACGGCCGTCCAGAACAATTGCCACCCATCAAGCCATATCGGCCGGCCCGCAAGCGGCCCTTTGATGTGGACAAACTCTTTTTGAACAAAGTCGATGCAATGCCAGGCGTGCGGCGGGCTAAAAAAAAGACCGCGTTTCGCGGCCTCTTGCAAATCCCGATAGTGGCGCTCGACGGCGAGCATGGTTAGTCGCCCAACCATCACCTCTCCGCGCAACACCGGCACCCCATAGCGTCTATCCCACTCCTGCCACTCGTCTTCCGGCGGGATCAGCCGAAGGCGGCTGACGGGTGATTTCTTCCGTGATTTAGCAGTTCGTCGAATAGATCGTCCTGCGGCGCTTTGTCGCCCAGCTTGGCCTTGACCGCTGCCACCGACGGAAGCGTCAAGGACGATTCCGGTAGCCATTTAAGCAATTCCTGTTTCAAGTTCTTAACGACATAGAAAACCTGATGCGGCTGTTCATGCCCATTCGGCGTGATGATGAAGTACGTGCCGCCGTTCTTTTCCTCAACATCTGCCAGCTTGATTTCGGCATCGATCCAACGCACATAGGTTTTAACGATGATGCTTATCGCCAAACCGGCCGTCAGATGGTCAAGACCGGCCTCGCGCAGATGCCTACAAACGTAGTCCCACACCTTCCGTTCACGCGGCGCAAGGTTCGCGCCAGGCGGCGGCGGCGGACTGACAATCTCAGAATGCTTACCACCCCCACCATCACCAACATTTCCCGCGCCCCCCTGAATCACCGTGAGCGGCGGCGCTCTATCGTCCATAGCGAGCCTCCAGGGCATTCGCCCATAAAAAAAAGCCCCTGATGCGCCGATAACGCATCAGAGGCCGTCTAATTTCATACCCCCCCCCTGTTCAAAAACAGAGGCCATAAAAAACCGTGGCTAGGCACGCGGTCTTGACCGATTCCGGCCAGACTTTTACCCACCCCCTCCCCCTGGCCGACTATTCAACCTCCGACCAATTCGCCACCAGCAACGCCCGGACCCAAAGCCGCATTTCTTCCGGGCAAGCACTCAATAGCTCAAGCACGTGGGCCGCCGTCGCCAATGTCTCTTGGCGAAAGTCCGCCGGTAACTGCTCGAACAACTCTTGAACTCGCTCCACGCTCCCAGCCATCACACCCCGCCCTTTCGATTCCCGAAACCGCCGTCCAGCCTTGCCGTTTTCCTGTCATGGCATGGCTTACTCATCGGCATCCAATTCGCCTTATCCCAAAACAGCGCCTGCGCGGCGGCGATCCTTTCCGCGTCGCCCGAGTCCAGCGCATCTTTTAGCCGGTGCGCCTTGATATGATCCACCACCGTCGCCGCCACCACTCGCCCAACCCCGGCGCAATCCTCACATTCGCAAAGCGGACGCTGCCGCAAAAACGTTTCGCGCGCCTTCGCCCATCGCGAACCATAACCCCGACTCGCCGCAGACCCGCGCCGCTGGTCAACCTCGCGCCTAACCTCACTGCGGTGCGCATCGCAATAACCGCCACCATCCCGCACCAACTGCCGACATCCCCTTTGCCGACATGGCGTCGGCGCTGATCGTGGCATTTCCGTTCCCCCAAAAGAAAACGCCCCCGCAAATGCGGAGGCGTTTGATCGACGTGAGCAAGTCAATGTATGAAACCAAAACAAAGCCCAAGCTGGCAGGCCGGAACTTTGCGGCCGCAATATTATTGCGCGGCCTGTTATCTGTCAAACCTCTTGCCCCACCACATCGCCCAAGCCAAAACCCAGGACAGAGAGCAAGCCACAAAAGCAAAAACCCGAGGGCTTAGCCTCGGGTTTCGTTACTCGCAATGGTTTCAAGAGTAGCCGAATTGTGCACAAGTGTAAGATCAGCTGTCAAGCATCATTCGCACAAGTCGCACCAATTTCCATTACCACCCCTGCCACACCTACCTGTTTCACCCTATGAACCACCGTAGCCATCGCCAGCTGTAGTTCAACGTGGGCATTATGAATCCACGCATGAACGGTTTGCCTTGTTACAGAGTTCATGTCCGCGAAGACTTGAGTATGCGCTCCAGCCCTCCGCTTAGGCATCCGGTCAGACTGAATGGCAACCAGTCCACCCACCGCCCCCCTGTAATAGCGATCAATCAGCCGTTTGGTATCCGGCTTGACCTTCCGGCACAAGACCGCATCCACCAGCAACATCTTTTCACCATCGATCACCGGCCGCGATACTCGCCGTTCTTGATGCTCATTGCTCGCCATGGCCATGCATTCATTCAGCACGGACATCTTGTAGCCCAGGCTGTTTGATTCGCGCTGATCAATCCAAGCGCCCCATTGCCACAACAGTTCATCAACTTCTTTAATCACTTCGAACTCTCCAAATTTGCTGCGGAGAATTCCCCTAGCCCGATCAATGCCGGGCTTTGTTTTGTGCCGCAATTCTACCATGCCTGAGCGTTCAATTCCCCATGCGCCGCGCCCGGAAATCCTCCCAATAGCATTGCAGAACCAAGGCATTTTCATACATCCGGCTAACCGCTCGCGCGCCCACAATGTCGGTCAACCGTTCCTGCGTTTGATTGCTGATGTAAACCGTTGGCAGGCCCTCCGCCGACCGGGCATCAATGACGCGATTCAATATCCGCAGGCCATGGCCATTGGCATCGAGAATATCCACCTCATCGATGATCAACAGCGGATACATCGCCAGCCGCCTCAACTCGACATTTTCACTACGCCCAGGCTTGCCCCACGTCTCGCATACCTCCACCCGCATTTGATCGGATGTAACATAGCGCACATCTAGGCCACAATGGGCAATCAGATTCAGCGCCGCCGCGCTGGCCATGTGAGTCTTGCCGGTCCCGGTACTCCCGACCATCACAACATTGCCGGCGTTGCGATCTTTGCCAACCCTGGCTACCCACCCTTTAAACGCCTGCAACACTGCAACCTGTTCGGGGCAAATCTCCAGCAGGTCGCGAAACTTTGCTTGCCGAAACTTCCCCGGCACACCACACCGCCACAACTCCGCCCGGCGCTGTTCCGCCAGCCGGTTTGCCGACTCCTTCTCAACATCACACCGCAAACACAACGGCACTCGTCCCGGCAAAACATCCGCCACAAAATCCCCATGCTTTGCGCAATGGCCCGACACACGCGCCAGACCGCGCAGGCTCGCCACCTTGGGGAAATACTGCATTGCATCACTCAAGCCAATCACCCTCAGTACCATCTACCACACCACCCGACACCGGCACTACAGACCCCGGAGCTGGGGCAGGAACGCGCTTCCACGCGGGATCACGCCCGCCTTTACTCTCGCGCAGCCCACTGCGTACAGCACGCCCTGCAGACGGTTTTCCCTCCTCGCGCATCGACCGCAATACTTTCGACAGATACTTGACCGATACAGCCTCACCCTCCGCGATGTACGCGCGACTACGGTCAATGGCCTGCGCAAGCTGCGGGACCGTTACGCCCGCCGCCGCCCACTCCAGCACTGCCGGATTGGCTGCGCCTCCGACCCTGACGCCCAGCTGGTCCGCAGCAGCGGCCAGCAATGCCGCTGCGCCCGGCGGCTCTGCGTTCATCTCCTCGCGCCCGATATGTATATATTTATTAACCTCCGATATGTCCGGCTCAGCCTGCCGGCTCATGTCCGGTTCATCACGACCAGGCACATCATCTAAGCCTTTACTGGCGCGGCTCTCACCATCACTAGCCTGTCTCGTTCGTACACTCCCGTTCATGTCCTGCTCATCCACAGCACGCACCAATAGCGGCAATTTCAATACCAGTTTCTTGACCTCTTGAATGGCAGCTGCGCGCTTTGCCAGCCCTACCCTTTCCAGCTCATCAAGCAGCGCATCAACTTGTTTCAAAGTCGGCCGCCAAGCCGGGCGCTTGCTACCTCGCGGCGGCACATACTGGCAATTGATGGCGAGTACCGTTCGGCTAATTGGATAACCTCGACCAATGATGCCCGTGCGAATATCCACGCATGGCCGCAAACCAGCCACATACAAGCGAAACGCCTCTAAGCTGCACTCCAGCAAGGCGGATTGCTCCTGCTCTGACAGCAAAACTCTCACATCCCCCCCTTTCCCCCCACTGCCGACAACGCGGCCAGCCGGGGGTTTTCATGTTCAATCAGCGGCAAAGGCGGCAAGCCTGCTTCTCGCCCTGCCCAATCACCCGCAACCGCATCCTCGACGCTTCTGCCATGGGCTTTGCCATGGATACGCGCCAGCCTTTTCAACTCCCTTGCGCGCAGCGCCTCGGTGGGCAGCAATGCGATATAGGCAGCATCCCGGCGCACATCACCGCTTTCCTTGACCCATTCGACCATTTGCCGCTAACTCCAGCCGTTGTCTCAACAAATCCAGATAGCGCCGCCTTGCGGCTTGCTTATCATCCGAATGCGCCACCCTGGCCCGCCAATCGGCTCGGGTCAGCAGCATGTCAGCCACAGAAACCGACTTCATGGCGCTCCGTCAACAGGCCGTCAACATGGTTAATCGCGTCGCTCAGCGCCGCGCGCCCCTCCTCCAGCTCAATCTTGGCCTGCATCAGGCATGGCCGGGTCATTCCATCCGCCAGCAAGGAAAATGCTGCGACGGCCTCCCCTGCCTCTTTCGCCGCAGCAGCAACCAACGTCGCATGCGTGGCATCGGGAACCCCAGGTTTTGCAATTGCCACATCAAACCCCAGCGGCCCCATCATTTCAGTGACACACGCCAGTCGCAGGTCCATCGGCAACGCCCCCAGCACAGCAGGCAGCAGATTAGCCGGCAGCAACGATGTATCTTTGGTTTGATCATCCAACCAGCGGGCTATCCTCTCCGCATTGGTCTTGCGCGCCCGCATCGGATCAGTCCCGGCCTCAGTCCTCTGAAACTCCACCAGCCAAATGCCATCCGCGCCCGACTCGTAGTAATGCGTGACAATCTGATGAGTCACCGCCTCCAACGTCCAGCGCTCTCGCTGCCGCCACTGCTGCACCGCATCCCGCGCCACACCAATCCATGTTTTGTGTGGCAAGCGCCGCATGAAATCCATTTGGAATCTCGCTATAGTTTGCCCTGCGGGAATGCCCCGCAGACTGAATAAAAAATGCCGGACTAACCGGCCAAGACACCCTGCGCAGCAACCGCAGGACGTGGGGAAATCAGCTTGGCCAGATATCTGGCCGCAAAACACTCCTAGGCACCTGCCCATCGGTCTGAACCTCAATGTCAGCGGCAAGCGCTGCACTGGGACGACGAAACCCGATAGCTACATGGGTCAGATAGGCCGGAGTCCTGCGGACACGCTTAGCCAACTCCAAGCGAGAACCGCGACTTTTTTTGAAGTATTCGGAGAGAGTCATGAACGCACAATATCAAATTGATATTGACAAGGCAAGTTGCAATATCAATTCGCACGTTTATCAATTTGATAATCAATGCGTTAATGCTGATATGGATATCTCAGAAATACGCCGTCAAAACGTCCTGAAGCTGATCGAAGAATGCGACGGCTCAGTCAAGGCATTTGCCGACAAGGTAGGCATCCAACCTGGGCAAGCTTCGCACCTGAAGACCGGGTTTCGAAATGTCGGCCCGAACATGGCCAAGCGTATAGAGCAAGCTTTCGACAAAGAAAGCGGCTGGATAAGTCGCGATCATAGTCAAGACGAAAAAGTCATCGCCGCGACCATCCCCGAAGTTATCCTTTTGATAGATGAGATTGAGCTTGCGCTAAACTCTCGCACGCTCTCACTGGATACGGTCAAACACCTGCGCAGCCTAGTCCGTTCCATGCAGCCAAGCAGCAACCTCAACCAGGGCACGGAAGACAGCCGCGAACGCACTATCTCCAACCTTGCCAAACGGATAGCCGATCCGCACGGGGAAAGCATCACCCCCCCCCTCCCTCCAAGGATGCCAAGGGCAAGCAATAAGCCCCGCAGCGTCACGCCTCCCCTCATAAATAGACCGCAGCGGGCTTGCGTCGGGCATTCGCACGCCATCACCAGCCACTCAGCCGCAGCTATGGGCATAAAAACTAGCCACTTGACGAAAATTGACCTCTACCGTCATTCACCGACGCGCCACGATAAGACAGCATCCAACAATGGACATTGTCTCTATCCGTCGCCAGAACCTCACCACACTTGCCGGCCACTATCCCAGCCGGCAAGCGTTGGCGCAGGCGCTAGATCGTGAAGAGTCTCAGGTATCTAGATACTTGCGAGGCCGCTGCAATATCGGCAACAAATTTGCGCGGCACGTTGAAAAACAGCTCAATCTCGTAGCCGGATGGATGGACACAACCCATCACACCCCAACCCCTTTAAACCCCGAACCCCTCCGCGACAGCCTAGAACAGTTCATCCGCTCATCGCCAAGCCCTGCGCTGGCTGCTACCATCGCGAGCTTGCTGAACTTACTGTCTGAAAACTGAAAATCAATGAGCATTACCTTGCTGGGCGCGGGCCACCACCTGCACGCGGCACGCCGGATTGATGGCTATTCATCCTGCGTTCACCGCGCAGAACTACGCGCGCCGGACGGCACCACCCTAACCGCATACGTCAAAGCCTTTCCGACAGATAACAAAGCGCTTGCCAACGAAGTTGCTGGCTACCTTCTCGCGCGCGCTTATGGCCTTACAACCGCTCCACGCGCGTTCATTCTGCTAATTCACACCAGAAAACTCAGAAAGCTGTTCCCTGAATACACCTGGCCCGGCAGCGACGATGATCTATTCCCAACCTGGGCAACCGAGGAACTCCAAGACTCGATGCTCACGCTTGTTAGTGAAGCCGACGCTATAGCCTGGCGTCAGCGCGTACAGCAGTGGCCGCACCTCCCCGGCGCTATTGCTTTTCATCAGTGGCTACAAAATATTGATGCCAATGCTGGCAATCTGCTTTGGCTAGGCGAAGCAGAATTTGCTTTGATTGACTACGCCGACATACTTGGGGGGCAAGCATGGACACCTGAAAGCCTTGAAACAGCTGGCTATTTGCATAACAAGCTGCTACAGCTTGCATATGGTGGCGTACCAGATCGGACATCAGCCCGCGCAATAGAAGAAAGCCATCTCTCAGCAAGCATTGCCTGGGAGCAGGCCAAAGGAAGTATCATGGACTGGTGGGGCGACCTGCTCAAACGCAGAGACAGGGAAGCTGCTGCAAATTTCATAGCTTTACGCAGCGATCCCGAGTGGATCAAAGGAAAGGTTGCATGAGCAGAAAACCAGCCGCTCACAAGCTGGCAGGCAAGTTAAGCAAGCGCCTAACACCGGAAACAGATCAACAGCCACTTATCAGGGCTTCATCATGGCAAGTCTTTTGGCAGTTTGATCTTGCAAGCGATGATATGGAATGCGTTGGCGTCGTCATGCGGATCGACGATAAGCTTTACTGGAACCTCCCCAGCGCCGACCAGCTTCTTGCCTGGCCAAATGCTGAACGCCAAATGCTGACAACCCAGCTCGACGCTCTCGCATACAGGCTAACAACAGGGGCGCTCACCACCCCCATGGGCATGTCCTTGCGCAATGAGCGCGAAAGCTCCGGCAACAACATATCGGAAATCCTCAGCTATCTTTGGCGACACGGCCCCGCCCTAACATTGCGTAAAAAAAAAGCCCACTTACCGCATGACGGCCAAGTGGGCTTTTCTTCAGAACACGATGAGGTCATGCACTCCCAACACGGGGAGGCGCTAATACCCCCGACACACGCCGGGGAGCCGCCACGCTAACCAGTTCTTTGACCTTCTGTTGTACAGATACAGGCACCCTGAGCGGTGCTTTTTGTTTTTGTTGCATGCCGCATTCTATTCTACTCATTAGTACAAATGGTTAAGTAAAAATACTTATCCTGTCCCAAATGACAGTAAGTTAGTCAACCAAACCTACTCTTTTCCGTTTTCCCTCAAAAAAGATATCAATTTGATATTGACAATATCAAATTCCGCCTGCTATTGTTGCATCAAATATCAAATTGATATCGATCTTTAACAACCAGCCAATACGTCGCCGCGCCCGTTCCGACGCGGCAACACCACCTTGCCGCCCGTGATGGCCGCACAGATCAATCCGACCTGCGCGCCCTCTGAATCGCCATCGCGGGCTGCATCCGCAAGCGCCCCAGCCGGGCGCTGCCGGATGCATTCACTTGGAGAAAGCAAGATGAAAAACCTGCAAAAGGCCCAGCAAGAAATAGAGGCCATCAAGAAACGCCTGCAAGCCGCACTGCAAGCAAAACGGGCCGCCATAGCCAGCCTACCCAAAAACACCTTAGCGCTTGAACACGGCCAACAGCTGGAAGCCTCAGCCGACGCCCTGGACACTGCAATCATCAACCTTGATGACGCCATCACCATGATTAGCGAGGCTTGCCAATGAGCTTGAGCCAAAACACTCAACGGCAGTTTGAGCGGCGCGAAATCCAGTTGCGCGCCCTCACCCCGGCCGCACTGCCAACCGAAACGGCGGAGCGACTACGACGCACCAGGCAGCGCGCAAACGACCGCACCGAACGCCTGCATTACCGATCCGACACCGCCAACGGCTGGGATTAGAAGAGCGGCCCCGCCTGACCGGCGGGCCGCCCAGGACACACCAAACGCAAGCGAATCCACTTAGGAGAAAAGCATGACGATGGAGATAACCGAAATAACCGACGCAGCCGCCGATGATCTACGTGCCAGCGGCTGGATTATCAAATCCCCGTTTTTCCGCGATGGCCAGCCGGTTTTCCTTGTGATCAAACTGCCTGGCTGATTTTTTTGCCCGCGCTGCTCATGAGCACGAAATGAGCACGAAATGAGCAGGACGTTAGCGCCACATGAGTAACCCATTAGCAAGCAATGAGCACGCGCGGCAGCAGCTCAACAGCCTACAACCACAGCCGGCCGTAGAAAGTAAGGCCGGCCGTATCCGCCAGCTACTACCAGACATCGAAGAGGCCATGCGGCGCGGCATCAGCCAGACCGAAATCCTCAACGCGCTGGCCAATGCTGGCATCCAGATGACGCTAGATGAGCTACGGAATGCGCTTTATCGCGCACGCCGTCAGCTCAGAAAGACAGCGCATGAGACGCCCCAAGCCCCCGCGAAGCCGTCGCCCAAGCCAGCGGCACCGCCTCGCGAAACACCCCAACAAAGCGGCCGCCAGTTCAACAGCACTGCTGAGCAATGGCAGCACGCACGCGACAACCCCACAGACTGGTAAGGAAACCACGATGAACACCTACACGCGAACCGCCCACATTGTCACCAACGGCAAAGGCGGCATAGGCAAGAGCAAAGCCGCCAGCGATCTGGCGCAAGCGCTGCGCCACCTTCAAGGCCAAGTCACTGCCTACGACACCGACGCGGTCAATCGCACCCTCAGCCGCACGCACGCCCTCAACGCTACCGCCATTGAGCTGCTGGACGATGGCATGCAAATCAATCCGCGCAACTTTGACACTCTGATGGCCAGGCTGATCGATAGCGAGACGGACGCAGTAATTGACGTGGGCAGCAACGGCTTCTTACCACTGATGCACTACCTGGCAACGTCCGGCGCTGTCGAATTCCTGGCTATGAACGGCGTGCGCATGCGGCTGCATATCATCGTCGCCGGCGGCGACGAACTGACCGATACATCTACCGGCCTTGCAACCATGATGCGCCTGGTTAATGCGCCGGCAGTCGTTTGGCTCAACGAACACTTTGGCCCCGTCGTGAAAAACGGCAAGACCTTTGAAGAGTCCGCCATCTATCAAGAGTTCGCGCCGCGCATCTACGGAATCATCACCATGCCGCGCCTCGACCCCGCGACTACCGGCCGTGACTTGGCCGAAATGAAAGAGCTAGGCCTGACCTACGAAGAGGCAATGACACACCCCCAATTTGCCGGCATGCCAGGCTTCCGCATCTTGCGCACCTGGAACCAGATCCTCGACAGCGTAGCAGCAGCAACCACGGAGACAATCAACGCATGAAAACCCAAATCATCGCCCCCGACCTGACGCCAGCCCTCGAACAAACCCTCCGCGACTTTGCTCGCGAAACAGCCCTGATGCAGCTAACGCTGGACGAAGGAACAGCCCTGTCTCCTGGCGAGCTGGTACGGGCTGCCCTTATCAATGCGACCGACTCCAAGCTGTCACTGCATGACCTGGACAGCTATCTCGCGCTGCTGATCATTTCGGCCAGGCTGCTGATTGCAAGCGGCGACGTCACATGCCACCCCATGGACAGCCAACAATGACGCTCCCCCTCATCCTCGCTGGCCTGATCGCAAGCAAGGCAACTCTGGCAGCCATCACCATCAGCGCAATCAAGCAAGCCGACAGCAAGCCCCTTCGGCTTCGTCGCTGCTATCAAATTCGGGGCTAGGGCATGGATATCTTGGACGCCATCACCAGCAAAGCCGGCGCGATACACGACGCGCAAGAGCAGATCAAGCGCGACTGCGCCGAGTACGTAGAGCTGCTCCACGACATCAAAAACCACCCGCGCTCAGTTGTCGAACGAGCAAACGTGTATTTGACCTCAACACCGGAGCCGTGCGCGCACATCTCGGCAATCGTCGCCGGCATTCGACTAAACGAACTGGACGAACTGGCAAAGCGCCGAGGGCTTCGCGCATCTGCATCTAGCAATTCCGCGACTGTCTTCGTCTTCGGCTGCGGTGCCAACCTGCTACAGCTAAACGGCGTAATGCACAGCTACCCACCAGCATGACGCCCGGCACCGGCGAACAGCTGGCCGCCGCCTCCCATGACGCCCGCGCGCTGCCGTTTGACACGATTTTCGTCATTGGCGCCGCTGGCGACTGGAAGCACCTAGCAGGCCAGCCAGTAACACGCCGCCGCAATGGCGGCTTTTCTCTCCCTGATGGCGTGTCAATGCAGCTTACCGACGCGCCCACACACCAAACCATCATCGCACAGGCAAGCGACCTCATCGCGCCCGGATCGACAGACCAGGGCGCGCTGTCGCTGGAATAAACATGGACAAGAAAACAGCTATCTCGAAGATTCGGAAATGCTTGGCACTCTCCAAAAGCGCCAACGAAAACGAAGCGGCAACAGCCCTCAAACAGGCGAAAGCTCTGATGAATAAGTTCGGCGTCACCGACATGGACGTCATGGCGGCTGAAATCAAAGAGGCTCACGTCAAGACCACGGCAAAACAGCGGCCACCCAATTGGGAAGGCTGGCTAGGGCTTTCGATTGCCAAAGCCTTTGGCTGCGAAATCTTCTTTACCGGGGCGTACTACCGCCCAGGACAATGGACCTTTGTAGGCGACGAAATCAGCTCAGAAATCGCGCAATACGCTTTTTCCGTCCTCCTGCGCCAACTCAAGAGGCAAAGAAAGCAATTCATCGAGGAGCAGTGCCAACGGCTCAACAAATCGAACAAAACCCGGCGCGCGGATCTGTTTTGTAAAGGCTGGGTTGGGACCGTCTACGGCGTGGCCAAACAACTCGCGCCAGAACGCAAAAGCGAAGCTCTCACGCACTACATGGAGCAGCACCACAAAAATATGCCCGTCATGGCCGACCGTGACCGCAACAAAGGTCGCGACCTATCAGAACGTGACATTGCCGCCTATTGGGCTGGCAAAGCCGCAGGCGAAACAGCCCAGCTGAATAGGGCAATGAGTGGAGATAGCAGCAAGCAAGCATTGATTGGGGTTGCAGCATGACGAAAGACATTGCAGCCCTGATAGCACCCATCCTTGCCGCTGGCGGCACGCTACGCACAGGACGCAAACACCCCGTGCTTATCATGCCAAATGGGCGGCGAACCGGCATACCTGTTAGCCCCAGCGACCGCCGCGCACTCCAAAACCTGCGCAGCCACCTGAAACGACTACAGCCGGACCTCTACGCGTGAACGATGAAATCATGGAACTCGCCGAAGCCGCTGCGTTCATGCGCCTCGGCGAGCGAACAGTAAGAAAGTGGGTCGCAAGCCAGCGACTCAAAGCCGCACGCACGAACACGCGCGGCGGCAAGTTGCTGTTCCTAAAGTCCGACTGCATTGCAGCGATCAAGAAATTACAAGATGATATGGCCGCGGATGCGAGCGACGGCCATCAAAGGAAGAACAAACGATGGCAATCAAGCTCAGAGGTAACACTTGGCATTGCGACTTCACAGCGCCGAACGGGGAGCGCATTAGAGGCAGTCTTGGCACAGCGGACAAAAAACAAGCCCAGGAACTGCACGACAAAATGAAGGCTGAAGCTTGGGAAGTCACCAAGCTTCGCGCCATCCCCGAAAAGACATTTGATGAAGCATGCCTGCGCTGGCTGGAAGAGAAGACGGATAAAAAAAGCCTGGATGATGACAAGTCCCGAATTGGCTTTTTCCTACTTCACTTCCAAGGCTGGCCACTCGCCGAAATAACAGAGGAGGAAATTACACGAGCCGTCAGCAAGATGGAAAATCGCCGCCATTTGCTTAATTGGCAAAAAATGTGCAATCGGCTTTTGAGGGAAGGCAAGCCAGTTCCTGAATATGAACCAAAGCCGGTAGCTGTTGCAACAAGAGCAACCCACCTTGCTTTTATTCGGGCATTGCTGAATGCCGCGCATGAATGGAAATGGCTTGAAACGGTTCCAAAAATCAGAACCCCCAAAGCTAAAAATAAGCGGATACGGTGGATTACAAAAGATGAAGCACAACGACTTATTGACGTGCTCGAAGACCCGCTAAAAAGCGTCGTAGTATTTGCCCTGGCAACAGGACTGCGCCGCTCAAATATTGTTCATCTGGAATGGTCACAGATCGACATGGCGCAAAAAATTGCATGGATACATCCAGAGGACGCCAAGGCCGGCAAAGCAATTGGCGTCGCTCTGAATGACACAGCTTGCAACATACTACGGAAACAAATCGGCAAACACCCGCGCTGGGTGTTTGTCTACACAACGGAGGCTACCAGATCAAACGGCACTCGGACAGAAAAAGTTCGGAAAATGCGCGTTGATGCAAATAAGGGCTTTAAAACTGCACTACGCGCGGCTGGGATCGAAAACTTTACGTTTCACGACCTCCGCCATACTTGGGCCTCTTGGCTTGTTCAAGCCGGCGTCCCTCTCCCCGTCCTAAAAGAAATGGGCGGATGGGAAACGCTCGAAATGGTGATGCGTTATGCGCACTTGGCACCGTCTCACCTCAGCGCCCACGCCAAGCAGATAGATATCATTCTGAACAGTCGTGACACAAATACGGCACAAATAGAAAAGGGGCTAGACGACATAGCCGCCTAACCCCTTGATTTC
>NZ_JZJL01000050.1 GCF_000971335.1 Chromobacterium vaccinii | reverse complement strand
GGACCGGTTGCTGCCGCCGGGCATCCCGGACCGCAAGGGCTGGAGCAACGACGTGATGGGCGCGTTCAGCCATCTGAAGATTCCATACACGCCGCAGTTCTTCTGCGCGGTGCTGGCGGTGGCGGAGCAGGAGTCCGGATTCAGTCCGGACCCGGTGGTGCCTGGCCTGTCCAGGATCGTCTGGGGCGAAATCGAGCAGCGCCGGCAGAAGTACCTGATTCCGCAGTTCGTCGTCGACGCGGCGATGAGCAAGAAATCGCCGGACGGCCGCACCTTCAAGCAGCGGGTGGACGCCTTGCGCACCAAGCGCGAGATGAACGCGCTGTACGAGGACATGGTGCGCGAGCTGCCGTTCGGCCAGACCATCTTCGAGCATAAAAATCCGATCCGCGACGGCGGGCCGATGCAGGTCAGTGTGGCTTTCGCCGAAACCCACATCCGCGCCTGGCCGTATCCGTACAGTTATTCCAGCCTGCGCGACGAGGTGTTCGGCCGCCGCGGCAGCGTCTACTTCGGCACCGCCATCCTGCTGCAATACCCGGCGCCGTACCACGAGATGGTGTACCGCTTCGCCGACTACAACGCCGGCCGCTACGCCAGCCGCAACGCCGCCTTCCAGCAGGCGGTGGCCCGCCTGTCCGGCCGCAAGCTGGCGCTGGACGGCGACATCATGCTCTACAGCGACAAGATGAACCGCGTGCTGTCCGGCGAAACCAGCGACACCCAGCGCGCGCTGCAGTCCATCGCCGGCCGGCTGGGCCTCAGCGACGCCGACATGATGCGCGACCTGCGCTTGGAGAAGCTGTCCGGTTTCGGCCAGAGTCCGCTGTACCAGAAGGTGTTCGCTCTGGCCGGCCCCAAGGCCCCGCGCGAAATCATCCCGCAGATCGTGCTGGTCAGCCCCAAGTTCACCCACAAGCTGACCACCGAGTGGTTCGCGCGCCGAGTCGACGGCCGCTACCAGCGCTGCCTGCAGCGGGGAGGCTGAGCGGGCCCGCCGGCTTGAGTCTGAACCGATAGCGCCTATAGTGATTGCAGCGACGCCGAGGCGGGATTCCGCCCGGCGCCGGTTCGCATCCGGACGGCGGCCATGGCATGGCCGTCGTCTTCTGTTTCTCGGCTCGGGAGGCAAGGCATGAAGGTTTCCATCAACGGCAAGGAGGTGGAGCTTAACTCCTCTCCGGACACGCCCATTCTGTGGGCATTGCGCGACGAACTGGGCCTGACCGGCACCAAGTTCGGCTGCGGCGCGGCCTTGTGCGGCGCCTGTACGGTGTTGAAGAACGGGTTGCCGATCCGCTCTTGCGTGACGCCGATCTCCACGCTGGCGGCGGACGACAGCATCACCACGGTGGAAGGCAACGCCGACAAGGTGGGCCAGGCGGTCAAGCAGGCCTGGCATGAGCTGGACGTGGTGCAGTGCGGCTTCTGCCAGAGCGGCCAGGTGTTGGCCGCCACCGCCTTGCTCAGCGCCAACCCCCATCCTTCCGATCAGGACATCGACCTGGCGATGAGTGGCAACCTGTGCCGCTGCGGCACCTATCCCCGCATCCGCGCGGCCATCCACGCCGCCGCCAAGTTGCTGTAGGAGACCAGGATGACGACCACTGGAGTGTCCCGCCGCAGTTTCCTGAAAATGAGCGGCGCGGTCGGCGGCGCGCTATGCCTGGGCTTCGTCCTCAGCGAGGGCGGGCGCAGGGCCGAGGCGGCCGAGGCCAAGAACGCCATTCCCTCTCCCAACGCTTTCGTCCGCATCGAAAAGGACGGCGGCGTCACCATCGTCAGCAACAAGTCGGAAATGGGGCAGGGCATCTACACCTCGCTGGCGATGCTGATCGCCGAGGAGCTGGAATGCGACTGGAACCGGATCAAGGTGGTGTCGGCACCGGCGGCGCCCATCTACGTCCATACCGCCTTCCATATCCAGATCACCGGCGGCAGCACCAGCACGCTGTCCAGCTATGACCAGTACCGCAAGATAGGCGCCGCCGCGCGCGACATGCTGATCGCGGCCGCCGCGCAACGCTGGCGCGTGCCGGTCTCGCAATGCCGCGCCGAAAACAGCCGGGTGTTCAACAACGCCAACGGCGCCAGCCTGGGCTACGGCGAGCTGACCGAGGCCGCCGGCAAGCTGCCGGTGCCGGACGCGGTGGAGCTGAAGCCGCGCCACCGCTGGAAGCTGCTGGGCACCCGCGTGCACCGGGTGGACGGCGACGAGAAGCTGGACGGCCGCGCGCAGTTCGCCATGGACGTCCGCCTGCCCGGCATGCTGACGGCGCTGGTCAAGCGCTGCCCCAGCTACGGTGGCAAGCCGAAGGGCTTCAACGCCGACGCGGCCAGGGCGGTGCCCGGCGTCAAGGACGTGTTCGCGATCAGCAACGGCGTCGCCGTGCTGGCCGATGGCTTTTGGCCGGCCAAGAAGGCGCGCGACCTGCTGGAGGTGGAATGGGACCGCGGCGCCAACGCCGAGCTGGACTCGGCCCGGCAGCGGGCGGATTACCGCGCCCGCGCGGCCAAGCCCGGGCAGATTTATCGAAGCGAGGGCGACGCCAAGGCGGCGCTGGCCGGCGCGGCCAAGAAGCTGGAGGCCTGGTACGAGGTGCCGTATCTGTCCCATTCGCCGATGGAGCCGCTCAACTGCGTGGTCTGGCTGAAGCCCGGCAGCTGCGAAATCTGGAGCGGCACCCAGTCGCAGACGATAGACGCCGGCATGGCGGCCGCGATGTCGGGGCTGAAGCCGGAGCAGGTCACGCTGCACACCACCTTGCTGGGCGGCGGCTTCGGCCGGCGCGCGGTGCCGGTCGGCTCCGACTGGCTGAAGGAGGCGATGGAGGTGGCCAAGCATCACGGCCAGGACGTGCCCGTCCGGCTGATGTGGACCCGCGACGACGACCTGGCCGGCGCCTACTACCGGCCGATGTGGCTGGACCGCGTGCGCGGCGGCATCGGCGCCGATGGCAAGCCGGCCGCCTGGCTGCAGACCGGCGTCGGCCAGTCCATCATCGCCGGCACGCCGTTCGCGCCGATGATGATCAAGAACGGCATCGACTCGGTGTCGGTGGAAGGCACCGACGACATGCCCTACGCGCTGCCGGCGGTCTCGCTGGACCTGCACACCCCTGAGATCCCGCTGCCGGTGCTGTGGTGGCGCTCGGTCGGCCATTCCCACAGCGCCTTCTCCAAGGAAAGCTTCATCGACGAGCTGGCGCGGCTGGCGCGCCAGGACCCGGTGGCCTACCGGCTGGCGCTGATGGACAAGGCGCCGCGCGAGCAGGCGGTGCTGCGCGAGGCGGCGCGGATGGCCGGCTGGGGCCGCAAGCTGCCCAAGGGCCATGGCCTGGGCGCGGCCGTGCACACGTCCTTCGGCTCCCATATCGCCCAGGTGGTGGAGGTGTCGGTCAAGGGCAAGGAATTGAAAGTGGTGCATGTCTGGTGCGCGGTCGATTGCGGCGTGGTGGTCAATCCCGACCAGGTGGCGGCCCAGATGGAGGGCGGCATCATGTTCGGCCTGTCCGCGGCGCTGTTCGGCGAGATAACCTTCAAGGACGGCGAGGTGGAGCAGAAGAATTTCGACGGTTACCCCATCGTCAGGATGTTCCAGGCGCCCAAGGTGGATGTTTCCATCGTCGCCAGCGAGGAAGCGCCGGGCGGCACCGGCGAGCCGGCGGTGCCGGTGGTCGCGCCGGCGCTGGCCAACGCCATCCATGCGGCTTCCGGCCAAAGGCGGCGCGAGCTGCCGCTGAGCCGGCACGGCTACCAGATGGTGTGAGGGATACGGACATGAAAATCTCGATAGTTTTGTGCTGGGCGCTGGGCGCCTGGCTGCCGGCCGCGTGGGCGGCGGGCGACCCGGCCGCGTCGCGGCAGGCCTTCGGCGATGTGGCCAGGGTGCTGCAATCGCCGCGTTGCCTGAACTGCCACACCGTCACCGACTTTCCGCGCCAGGGCGACGACCGCCATCCGCACCAGCAGATGATCAAGCGCGGACCGGCGGACATGGGCCATCCGTCGCTGATGTGCCTGGCCTGCCATCAGACGGCCAACTCGGCCGACGGCGCGGTGCCGGGCGCGCCCAACTGGCACCTGGCGCCGCTGAGCATGGGGTGGGAGGGGCTGAGCGCCGGCCAGATGTGCCGCCGGCTGGTGGACAAGTCGCGCAATGGCAACCGCGACGTTCCCGCGCTGGTCGCCCACATGACGACGGACCCGCTGGTGCAGTGGGCCTGGCATCCGGGCGGGCGGCGCACGCTGCCGCCCTTGTCGCAAAACGATTTCCACGACGCGGTGCGGCGCTGGGCCGATACCGGCGCCTATTGTCCGAAATGAGCGCGGCGGTGCGCGGCAACGACGAGACCGTGCTGGCGCAGACGCTGGACTGGCTGCGGCAGGGCCGCCGCGTCGCGCTGCTGACGGTGCTGGGCACCTACGGCGCCAGCCCCAGGCCGCCCGGCGCGCTGGCGGCGATACGCGACGACGGCGTGATCTGCGGCTCGGTGTCCGGCGGTTGCGTAGAGGACGATCTGCGGCGGGAAATCGCCGAGGGCGGCGTATTTGGTGATGGCCGTACTGCCTGGGTGCGCAGCTTCGGCGCCAGCGTCGAGGAGAGGCAGCGTTACCGGCTGCCCTGCGGCAACAGCCTCAGGGTGGCGGTGGAGACGGCACCCGACCCGGCGCAGCTGGAGGCGCTGCTGGCCGCGGTGCGGCAGCGCCGCTGCCTGTGGCGGCGGGTCGATTACCAGGATGGCGCGGCTTATCTTCTGAATGAAGGGCCGGCGGACGCCTTCGCCGAGGACGAGACGGGATTTTCCGTGCTGCACGGCCCGCGCTGGCGGCTGTTGATCATCGGCGGCGCCGAACTGGGCCTCTACCTGGCGCAGATCGCGCTGACGCTGGACTACGCGGTGACGGTGTGCGAGCCGCGCGAGGAATACGCGGCGGGCTGGGAGCTGGGAGGCGTCGCGCTGTCGGTCGAGATGCCGGACGACCTGGTGCTGGCCTTCGGCTGCGACGAGCGCACCGCGGTGGTGGCGGTGACGCACGATCCCAAGCTGGACGACCTGGCGTTGATGGAGGCGCTCAGGCTGCCCTGCCATTATGTCGGCGCGTTGGGCTCGGCCACGACTACGATGAAACGAAAGGCGAGGCTGGCCGAGCACTTCGGCCTGACGCCGGCGCAGTTGGACAAGCTGCACGGACCTGTGGGGCTGGCGATAGGCTCGCGCACCCCGGCCGAGATCGCGGTCTCCATCGCCGCCGATCTGATCGCCAGCCGCAGCGCTTGTAACCGGGAGGGGGCTCATGGCGAGGAAAGGAGTTGCCGGACATGATGGCGGGCGCTCTGCTGGCGGCGGGCCAGGCGCGCCGCTTCGGCGCCGACAAGCGGCAGGCGCGGCTGCCGGACGGCCGCACGTTGCTGGAGGCCAGCGCCGAGGCGTTTATCGGCCGGCTCGGGCCGTTGGCGCTGGTGCTGCCGGAAGACGACGCCTTCGGGCTGGAGCTGTGCGGCCGGCTGGGCCTGCAGCCGCTGGCCTGCCGGCTCAACCGCGGCGGCATCGGGCATTCGCTGGCCTGCGCCGCCGCCTGGGCGCTGGGGCTGCCGGGTTGCCGCGGACTGGTGCTGGGCTTGGCGGACATGCCGGCGGTGCGGCCGCACACCGTCAGCCAGGTGGCGGCGGCGCTGGCGCACGGCCAACTGGTGCTGCCCTGCTATCAGGGCCGGGCGGGCCATCCGCGCGGGCTGCCGGCGGATTGCTTGCCCGGATTGCTCGATTTGCGGGGCGATGCCGGCGCGCGCGACATCCTGGACTGGAATGGGGCCCTGAGGCTGGAGCTGGACGATCCGGGCGTGTTGCTGGACATCGATCAGCCGGAGGACCTGACGAAGCTGGTCTGAACCGCGCACCCTGGTATTTACGCTTAGCGGCGGGCCTCTCCTATAGTGAGAAGTGTTCCGGCTCGGGGTGGATGACGGATATGCGGGTTCGCTTCACGGTTGCCCACAAACTGGTGCTGCTGATCGCGCCGCTGGTGCTGGCCCTGTCTTGCGTGGCGATAGGCTACGCCTGGCATCAACGCCAGTTGTTGCAGGTGTTGGACCGCGATCAGGTGCTGAGCGCCAATATCGAGATGGTGGGAGAGCTGATCCAGCAGCTGCAGGTCGAGCGCGGGTTGGGCTATGGTTATCTCAACCGCCATCAGGCGTTGCCTGCCGAGCTGGTCCGGGCGCGCGCGGCGGCCGATATCGTGCTGCAGAAGCTGCGGGCCCAGCCGCAGGACGAGTTGTCCGACGGCCTGCGCGCCTATCTGAGCCACAGCGTGCCGACGCAGAATGATCTGGACCAGCTGCGCCGAGACATAGACGCCCGCCACATCTCGCCCGCGCCGGAGTTCAACCGCTATTCGGACATGATCGAGCAGCTGTCCGGCATCATCACCCTGTTCAATGCCCAGACGCCCGAGGTGCAGGCCCTGCTGTTGCAGTGGTCTGCGGTGAATTGCCAGAAGGAATTCACCAGCCGCACCCGCGGGCTGGTGACCGGCGTGCTGACCGTGGGCAGCTTCAGCATCACCAATTTCCGGCTGGTCAGCGGCGTGGAGTCGCAGGAAGAGCTGTGCCGCTCGCAATACCGGCAATACGGCGGCGACGAGGCCGCGCTGCGGGCGGCGATGGACCGCAGCCGGCAGTTCGAGTCGGCCCGCGACGCGGTGTTGGCGCGCGGCGCCGGCGCGATGCAGAGCGAGACGCCGGACGAATGGTTCCGCGTCGCCGGCCTGCGGGTGGCGGAGCTGTACCAGCTGCAGGGCCAGCTATTGCAGCAGATCCGCGGACAGTTGGACGCGCAGGCGAGCAGCGCGCGGGTGTATGGCTATCTGGTGCTGCTGGGCCTGTTGCTGCTGCTGTTGCCGATCGGCCTGGCCGTGCTGGTGGGCCGCAACATCATCCGCACCCTGGGCGCGGAGCCGGACGAGGTGGCGCGGGGCATGCGCGAGCTGTCCGTCGGCCGGCTGGACTTCTTCCTGCCGCTGCGGCGCGGCGACGACCACAGCCTGGCCGCCCACATCCGCCAGATGGGCGAGCGGCTGTCCGGCGTGATCCTGCAGGTGAAGGAAGACGCCGACGCGGTGGCCAACGCGTCCATCGAGCTGAATTCCGCGTCGCAGGGCCTGTCGCAGGGCGCGGCGCGCACTTCGTCCGACGCGGAAGAGAGCAGCAGCGCGATCGACGACATCGCCTGCAGCATGTTCAGCATGGCCGGCGACGCCAATCACGCCGGCGGCATGGCGGACACCGCCAGCGCTCAGGCGGCCGAGGGCAACCGGGTGGTGCAGCAGACGATAGCGGCGATGCGCCAGATTGCCAAACGCACCGACATCATCGACGACATCGCCTACCAGACCAATCTGCTGGCGCTGAACGCGGCGATAGAGGCGGCGAGGGCGGGCGAGCACGGCCGGGGCTTCGCGGTGGTGGCGGACGAGGTGCGCAAGCTGGCGATGCGCAGCCAGGCCGCGGCCAAGGAGATCGGCCGGGTGGCGATAGACAGCGTGGAGCTGGCGGAGAGCGCCGGCCAGCAACTGAGCGATATCGTCGAGTCCAGCCGCCAGACCCTGGATCTGGTGAAGGGGATTTCCAGCGAGGCGACGGAGCAAGCGCAGCGGGTGGGCAATATCAACCAGGCGATGCGGCGGCTGAACCAGCTGTCGCAGGACAACGCCGCCGCCAGCGAGGAGCTGTCGGCGGCGGCGCAGGAGGTGGCGATGCGCGCCGACAGCCTGCGCCAGCAGATGCATTACTTCCAGCAGGGGGCCGAGTCCTCGGATTGACGCTCAGCGCACCTCGCGCAGATTGTCGCGGTCGAAGCGCAGCCGCACCGGCGCGCCGGCCGGCAGCAGATCGGCCGCGTGGCGGTTGAGCCGGTCCACCTGCAGCGTCGCGCCGCCGGCGTCCACCTGGTAGCGGATGATGTTGCCCAGCAGTTGGTGCTGGCGGATTACCGCCGGCAGCGCCTGATCGTCGGCGGCGTCATCATTGCCCAGCAGTTCTATCGATTCCGGACGCACCGCCAGGTGGCCGCGGATTTCCAGCCCCAGCAGCGCGTGGCTTTGCTCGGCGGTCAGCAGATTGTAGTTGCCCATGAAGCGGGCGACGAATTCGGTGGCCGGCTGGGTGTAGATGGTCTCCGCCGCGCCCTCCTGCTCCACCTTGCCCTGGTTCATCACGAAGATGCGGTCCGACATCGTCAGCGCCTCTTCCTGGTCGTGGGTGACGAAGACGGTGGTCAGACCCAGGCGGCGCTGGATGTCGCGGATCTGCTCGCGCAGGTTCTTGCGGATGCGGGCATCCAGCGCCGACAGCGGCTCGTCCAGCAGCAGCACGCGCGGCTCCACCACCAGCGCTCGGGCCAGGGCCACGCGCTGGCGCTGGCCGCCGGACAGCTGGTGCGGCAGGTGGCGTTCGCGGCCGTTCAGCTCCACCAGCGCGATCACTTCTCCCACCTTGCGGCGGATTTCGTCGGCGGAGCGCTTCTGCATCTTCAGGCCGAAGGCGATGTTGTCGGCCACGTTCATGTTGGGAAACAGCGCGTAGCTCTGGAACACCATGCCGATGCCGCGCTTCTGCGGCGACTGGCGGGTGATGTCGTCGCCGGCCAGGCGGATGGCGCCGCCGCTGGGCGTCTCGAAGCCGGCGATCATGCGCAGCACCGTGGTCTTGCCGCAGCCGGACGGGCCGAGGAAGGTGACGAACTCGCCGGCCTCCACCTGCATGTTGAAATCGTGGACCACGGCCTGCTGGCCGAAGCGCTTGTTCAGATGGTCGATTTGCAGAAATGCCATGATGCTTTCCGTTTCCAATTCAATGTTCGTCTGCGCCGAAGGCGGCGCGGTTGCGGCTGACCACCTGCATCAGCCCCATCGCCGCCCAGGTGACCAGGAAGGCGATGATGGCCAGCGCGGCCGGCTCGTAGGCGCGGTTGGCGCCGATCAGCTGCAGATAGGGGCCGAAGGCCGGGCGGGCCAGCAGGCTGGCCAGCGTGAACTCGCCGATGACGATGGCGAAGGTCAGGAAGGCGCCGGACAGGATGGCGGTTTTCAGGTTGGGGAAGATCACCAGTCTGAGGATGTCGAACCAGCCGCTGCCCAGGCTCTGCGCCGCCTCGGTCAGCGAGCGGACGTCTATCGCCGACAGGCCGGTGTCCACCGAGCGGTACAGGTAGGGCAGGGCCAGCGTCACGTAGCCGAACACCAGCAGCGCGTCGGTGCCGCGCTCGCTGCCGGTGAACGGCAGCCAGCCGCCGCTGCCGTAGAGGCGCAGGTAGCCGAATACCAGCACGATGGCGGGAATCACCAGCGGCAGCAGGGTGATGAATTCGATCAGCGGCCGCAATTGCGGCAGCTTGAGCTGCACCCAGAAGGCGGTGGGCACCACCAGCAGGATGCCGACGGCGATGGTCAGCAGCGCCAGCAGCGCGGAGTAGCCGAAGCTCGCCTGGAAGCCTGGGTCGGTCAGCACCGTTTTATAGGCTTCGAAGCTGTAGCCTTCGCGCTTCATCTTCAGGCTGAATTCGAAGGTGGCGATCAAGGGCAGCAGGAAGTAGCCGCTGCCGAGCAGAATGGCGAGCCAGGCGCCCAGGCGCGAGGTGGCGGTGGGTTTCATGCGGCCTCCCTTTGGCTGCGCTTGCGCAGCCAGATGTAGCCGGCGTTGGCGCTGCCGGTGATCAGGACCATGCCCAGCGCCAGCGCGTAGCCCAGGTTCTGGTCGTGCAGCACGTCGCCGTGGATCTGCGCGTACAACAGGATGGTGACGATGTTCAGCGAGCTGCCGGTCAGCGCGTAAGCGGTGGCCACCGCGCCGAAGGCGTTGGCGAACAAGAGCAGCGCGGCGCCGACCAGGCTGGGCCACAGCACCGGCAGCGCGATGTGCCGCCAGTAGGCGAAGCCCGAGCCGCCGAGGCTCTCGCAGGCCTCGCGCCATTCGTCCTTCAGCCCTTCCACGGCGGGGGCGATGATCAGCACCATCAGCGGCACCTGGAAGTACAGATAGGTCAGCGTCAGGCCGGCGAAGCTGAGGATGGAGAAGCCGCTGGCGTACAGGTCAAAGTCCAGATACTTGCGCAGCAGCATGGTCACCAGCCCCATCCGGCCCAGCGTGGAGAGGAAGGCGAAGGCGAGCGGAATGCCGGCGAAGTTGGACGCGACGCCGGAGAAGGTGGTCAGCGTCGGGCGGATCCAGGCGGGCAGGCCGCCGCGTATCGCCGCCAGCGCCAGCAACAGGCCCAGCGCGGTGCCCAGGATGGCCGAGGCGGCGCTGATCTCCAGGCTGATCTTGTAGGCGCTGAGGATGTTGTCGTCGAACAGGCGGACGATGTTGTTCAGCGTGAAGTGGCCCTGCGCGTCCTGGAAGGCGCCCACCATCAGCATGCCGGTGGGCAGGATCAGGAACAGCAGCGCGAACAGCAGGAAGGGCGCGACGCCCACCCACGACAGCAGCGAGGCGCGGGCGGCGCTTGGGGGAATGGCTGTGCGGGAGGAGGGCGTCGGCATGGATTCTGAGGATGCGGACATCGGTGTTTCTCTAGGTGAACGGGCCGCCAGAGGCGGCCCGGAGGTAAGGCTAGACGCAGCGTGTTACTTCACGTTGCTGCCAACCACGCTGTCCCACTGCTTGGTGATGCCGGCCTTGTAGGCTTCTTGCTGCTCGATGGTCGGAAACACCGCTTTCTTGTAGGCGGCGGCGTCCGGCAGCTTGCTGATCAGCTCGGACGGGATCTTCTTCCGGGCGGTCAGGTCGTTGAAGCGGATCGGGTGGCAGTAGCCCTTCAGCCAGGCCACCTGGCCTTCGTCGGAGAACAGGTATTCCATCCATAGCTTGGCGGCGTTGGGATGCGGCGCGTAGGCGCTGATGGCCTGGGCGTAGACGCCGGCCACCACGCCGCTCTTTGGCACGATCACGTCCACTTTCGGGTTGCCCTTCAGCGTGTCGCGGTCGGCCAGCGCGTTGTAGTCCCAGCGCACGATGATGGGGGTGGTGCCCTGGGCCAGCGAGGCGGCCTTGCCGATCACCGGCACGAAGTTGCCGTTCTTGTTCAGCTGCGAGAAGAATTTCAGGCCGGCGTCGGCGGATTTGCCCACGTCGCCCTTGGCCTGGGCCAGGCCGGCGGCGAACACGCCCTGAATGGCCTGGTTGGCGGCGCGCGGGTCGCCGGCCAGCGCCACGGCGTTTTTGTATTCCGGCTTCAAGAGGTCGGACCAGTCGGCCGGGGCCTTGCTGATCAGGTCGCGGTTGACCTGAAAGGTCAGCACGCCGTAGTAGTCGCCGTACCAGTAGCCGTCCTTGTCCTTGACGTTGTCCGGAATGCTCTTCCAGGTGGACACCTTGTACGGCTGCAGCAGGCCGGCGGCCTTGGCTTGCGGGCCGAAGGACAGGCCGACGTCGATCACGTCCGGCGCCTGCGGTCCCTTGTTGTTCTTGTTGGCCTTGATGGCCTCCAGCTCGTCGGCGGAGCCGGCGTCGGGATTCAGCTCGTTGACCTTGATGCCGTACTTGGCCTTGAAGCCGGCGATCACATTGCCGTAGCCGCACCAGTCGTGCGGCAGGGCGATGGTGTTCAGCTCGCCTTCCTTCTTGGCGGCCTGGACCAGCGCGGCGAGATTGTCGGCGATGGCGGCGTTGGCGATCAGACCCAAGGCGCCGGCGACGGCGATGTAACCCAGTTTGTGCTTCATCATTGCTCCCCTTCTGCGGCCGGTGGCCTATCTATCGAAAAACTGATGCGATGGTATGAGGGATTGATGACAAAACGACGTCATTAATATGACAAAACGGTTTCATCCGCCGATGTCCGCCGGCGCGGGCGGAAAAAAACCGCCAGGCCATCAGGCCGTGGCGGCTCAGTGAGAGGAACTTGATCAGGCGTGCAGCGCGAAATCCATCTGTTTTTCGGTGCGGTTGGGGAAGCGGCCGGCCAGGAAGGGCGTGACGTCCAGCGGCAGCGGCTCGCCGCGCACCAGCCCGTTCAGCATCACCCCGGTGATGGCCGAGGTGAGGATGCCGGTGCGGAAGTGGCCGCAGGCGTTCAGATAGCCTTCGACGCCGTCTTCCGGCCCCAGGATGGGCAGCTCGTCCGGGGTGCCGGGACGCAGGCCGGCCCAGCAGCGCTTGATGTTGACGTTGGCGAGCTCCGGCACGCAGCGGATCGCGCCCTGCACCAGACCGTTGATTTCCGGGTAGGTGATGGCGGTGTCGTAGCCCTTGTCCTCGGTGGTGCTGCCGATCAGGATTTCGCCGTTGTCCTTTTGCGCGATGTAGCAGTCGCTGGTGGTGATGCAGCCGCGCAAGAGCTTGGGCATTTTCTCGGACAGCACGATCTGGCCCTTGACCGGCTTGACCGGGATGGTGCGGCCGGTGGCCCAGCGCGACAGCTCGGCGGCCCAGGAGCCGCCGGCATTGATCAGCGTGTGGCAAGAGAAATCGCCGGCCTCGGCGGTGCAGACGCCGGTGACGCGGCTGCCCTGGCGGGTGACGCCGGTGACGTTGACGTTGAAGAACACGTCGACGCCGTTCTGGCGCGCCGCCTCGGTATAGGCGTCGGTCAGGCGGAACGGGCTGACCTGGTGGTCGCACAGGAATTCCAGCGCGCCTTGCGCCTGGCCGCTGACATAGGGCTCGTCCGCGCGCAGCTGGGCCTGGTCCAGCCAGCGCACTTCGCTGGCCAGATGCGGAATCTGGGCGGCGATGTGCTCGGCGTACAGCTGGTCTTCCTCATCGTAAATGATGTACTTGAGCCCGGTGCGCTCGAACTTGAAGTCCATGCCGTGGTTTTCCATCAGCTCCTGGTGCAGCGTCGGGTACAGGGCGTTGGAGGCCAGCGCGAAGTCGAAGAAGCTCTGCGGCAGGATGTGCGGCGTGGTGGCGTCCACGGCCACCGCGGCGCCGGCGGCGTCGCGCTTGCGTTTGGCCGAGGTCATGCGGAAGAAGATCACGCCGCAGCCCAGGCCCACCGACTCGCCGATCGCCCACAGGCCGCCGGCCGACGCGCGCGACGCGTTGCCGGGGCGCTTGCTGTCGACCAGCGCGATCTTCAGGTCGCGGTTCTTGGACAGCTGGTAGGCGCAGGAGGCGCCGATCACGCCGCCGCCGGCGATCACGATGTCGTATTGCTTGCTCATGTCAAATCTCTTCAGTCTGTTGGGCATCGATTGCGGAGAAGGCCGAGAACGGCAGCGGGTCCAGCGGGAAGCGCGGGCGTATCCAGCCCACGTCGCGCTTGCCAGTGTGCTCGCGCAGGCGGTCGCTGCAATAGCCGACGCACATCTTGCCCTGGCAGTCGCCCATGCTGACGCGGGTGCGCATCTTCAGGCTGATCAGGTCGTTGACGCCCTGCTCCAGCGCGGTGTCGATGTCTTGGCGGGTGGCGTGCTCGCAGCGGCAGATCACGGTGTCGCGCGCCGGCAACGCAAGCTGGCCGCGGCCGCGGCGGGTGAAGCTGTCTATGCCCTTGCGGAAACGCAGGATGGAAGCGAGTTCGTCCAGGCATGCCTGGCGCCGGCTCAGCACCTGCGCTTCGTCCAGCTTGCCCAGCTGCAGCAGCATGGACAGCGCGGCGATGCGGCCGGTGACGATGGCGGCGTCGCCGCCGCGCAGGCCGCCGATGTCGCCGGCCAAGTGAACGTTGCTGCGGCTGCTGCGCTGCCAGTCGTCGTTGACCGGCTTCAGGTAGCCGTCGTCGGCGTAGCGGTGCTCCAGACCCATCTGCTGGGTCAGCTGGGTGCGCGGGATGAAGCCGTAGCCGACGGCCAGCGTCTGCACTTGCAGGCGGCGGCTGCGCGTCAGGTCGGCGTGCCATTCGGCGTCGTACGGCGCGACGGTCACCTCGCCCAGTTCGGCGTCGCCGTGGGCTTCCACCACGCCCCAGCCGTAGTGCAGCGGGACGCCGTGGCGCTTCAGGTAGGCCACCATGCTCAGGCCGTCCAGGAACAGCTGCGGCTGGTTGAGCAGGGCGATCGCCTCCTTGGCCAGCCGGCCGAAGGCGCTGGCCTCGTAGACGCCGGCCACTTCCACGCCGGCGCGGTGCAGTTGGCAGGCGACCAGCGGCAGCAGCGGGCCGGTGCCCACCAGCACGGTGCGGCCCAGCGGCTTGACCACGCCGCTCTTGATCTGCAGCTGCAGGCCGCCCAGCATGATCACGCCGGGCAGAGTCCAGCCGGGGAAGGGCACGCTGCGCTCATGGCAGCCGGCGGCCAGCAGCAGCTGGGAGTAGGGGATGGCTTCGACCTGCTCGTCCGGCGTCAGCGCGAACAGTTCGCCGTCGCCGCCGCCGACGATGCGGGTGTCCAGCCGGATGTCGACGCGGCTGCGGTATTGCTCGAACTCGCGGTGCAGCGCCTGCATGTTCTCGCGATAGCGTTCGCCCAGGTAGTCCAGCACCACGCCCTGGCGCAGCGGGCCGCGGTAGACCACGCCGCCGACGCGGGAGGCTTCATCCAGCAGCACGCTGTCCACGCCGTGTCGGGCCAGTTCCATGGCGGCCGACATGCCGGCCGGGCCGCCGCCGACGATCACCGGTTTCGCGCTCATCTCAGGCCCTCCGTGTTCAGGCGGTTATGGGCCGTTTCCACTTTCATTCCGGGGCTGACCACGGTCTGGCAGGCGCGGCGCTTGTGGCGCCCGTCTATCTTGACCAGGCAGCAATGGCACACGCCCATCCCGCAATAGGAGCCGGCGATCTGCTGGTTGTCGTTGCGGCTGAGCTGGCGCAGGCCGACGGCGCTGAGCACGCTCAGCACGGTTTCGCCGCTGGCCGCTACGACCGGTTGATCGTTGATGTGTATCGTCAGGGTCTGGCCCTGCAATGCCTGGATATCGTGACTGCGGTGTAAGGACATGGTGCACCTTGCTGGTTTTGGCTAGCTGGCGGTTTCTTACCGTGAAGCCGGGTTCCGCCATCGCTCCGGTTCATGATCGCGATACAGGTTTTGTTCGCTTGTCGGCTAAATTATTTTCAAATCTGATGCAAATGGACTTGCTATGCGCAAGCAAAGTTCGTTTTAGCATTATGAAACTGCCATTTGTTTAACTCATGTCAATTTTTGAATTTAAACTCTATAAAAATGACAAACAGACAGTCTGTCTGTTACTTTTTTGCCGACTGTGTATATGCAGATTCGAACGCGCTTCATGTTCGTTAACCAAGGGGGGAAATTCGGACATCGGCGGGAAAAACGGCTATGCCTCCTGGCCTGGGCGGCTACAAACGCTTACACGCCGAAACCTGAATGCTGCTGAATTCATTGCCGGGAGCGGTCAAGCTGTAATCGGTTTTGCAAGGAACTGAATACAGCAGGCCGGACGGCTGAGCCGATCCGGCCCGAAATCCAGGAGACGAATGGTGAAAACGATGATTGCCGGCCTCGTCCGGTTGATGCCGCTGGCGGCGGCGTGCGGACTCAGCGCCTGCGTGGTGGCGCCGCCTCGAACGGTGTACCGGCCGGTGACGGTGCAGGTGGAGGCGCCGCGCAACTGGCGGCCCGCCGAACATCCCTACTATCTGCATGCGATGAGCGATCTGCGCCAGGCGCGCGCTTATCTGGCGCGGCCGGACTATCCGCAGATCGCCGACGACGAGCGCCGCGCGGTGGCCGAGATCGACGCGGCGCTGGGCGAGATGCAGCATGCCGCCATCGAGGACGGCAAGGATCCCTGGCGCTACGAGCAGCCCGATGGCCATATGAGCCCGACCGACCGCTTCCACCGCGCGCTGGAGCTGTTGGACGCCGCGCGCCGCGACGCCGGCCACCAGGAAGACGACCCCTGGGTGTGCGATCTGCAGCGGCGGATCCTGCATCACGTCGACGCCGCGCACCACGCGGTGCAGCAAGCCATCAACGACGCTCTGCGCTGAGCGCCGGACCGATTTCGATCATACGAGGAGACAATCATGAAACTGCGTGGAATTCTGGCCATTGTGGCGCTCGCCGCCGCCGGCAACGCGATGTTGAGCGCCCCGGCGCTGGCCGATGGCTGGCATGAAGGCGACGCGTGGACCTGGCAGCAGCATCAATGGCATCCCGAGGAGCACCCCTACTACCTGCACGCGATGAGCGATCTGCGGCAGGCGCGCGATCTGCTGGCCCGCCCGGACTATCCGCGGGTGATGGACGACGAGCGCCACGCCGTCGATGAAATCAACAAGGCGATGCGCAAGATGCGCGACGCCGCCATCGACGACGGCAAGGACATCTACGACCGCGCTGAGCCGGACGCGCGCTGGCGGCCGGAAGACCGCTTCCATCAGGCCAAGACGCTGCTGGACAAGGCCCGGCAGGACGCCTCCCACCGCGAGGACGATCCCTATCTGCGCTCGCTGCAGCGCGACATCGTCCATCACATCGACGAAGCCCGCCGCGCGATCGACGTGGCGGTGTCGGACGCGCTGCGCTGAGCCCGCCTGTCCCGCCGGCGTGTGACGCCGGGTGAGGCTTGCGCTACCATCGTCCGCAGATCAAGTGCGATGGAGTATGCAATGAGCCGAATCCTGGTGCTCTACACCGGTGGTACCATAGGCATGGACCACACACCCGAAGGCCTGGCCCCCGTGCCGGGCCTGCTGCCGCGCCTGCTGCAGCGTTTCGCCCGCCCGGGCCTGGAGTTCGACATCGTCGAATTCGAACAACTGATCGATTCTTCCGCGCTGACGCCGCGCCAGTGGAACCAGATACTGGACGCGCTGGTTTCCCGCTACCACGACAACGACGGCTTCGTCGTCATCCACGGCACCGATACCATGGCCTACACCGCCGGCGTGCTGGCGTTCGCGTTGCGCGGACTGGCCAAGCCGGTGGTGCTGACCGGCGCCCAGCTGCCGCTGGTGCATCCGCGCTCCGATGGCTGGAGCAATCTGGCCGATGCGCTGGAGGCGGCCTGCCAGCCCGACCTCAATGAAGTGGCTGTCGCCTTCGACCGCCTGCTGCTGCGCGGCAGCCGCGTCCGCAAGATGGACGTCGAGCGTTTCGCCGGCTTCAACAGCCCCAACGCTGAGCCGCTGGCCGAGTTCGCCATCCACGCGCACTGGCGCAAGGAGCGCTGGCTGAAGCCGGACGGCGAGTGGCGGCCGCTGCGGATAGACGAAGGCCTGAAGCTGGCCGCGCTGATGCTGACGCCAGGCTACGGCAGCGCGCTGGCGGGGCAGACGCTGCGCGACGGCGGGTTGGACGGCGCCGTCCTGCTGGCTTACGGCAGCGGCAACGCGCCGGCCGATCCCATTCTGCTGCAGGGCATCGCGGCGATGGCGGCGCGGGGCGCGCCGGTGCTGACGCTGACCCAGGCGCCCAGCGGCGCGGTGGAGGTGGGCGCGTACGCCGCCAGCCAGCCGCTGGCCCGCGCCGGCGCGCTGCCGGGCGCGGATCTGACGCCGGAGGCCGCGCTGGCCAAGCTGCAGGCGCTGCTGTCGGCGGGGATGTCCGGCGAAGAGCTGCGCAAGCAACTGGTCCGCCCGCTGCGCGGCGAAATGACGGTTTGAGTTTCCCCGTTGAAATCAAAGGCTGCCTAAAAAACAGGCAGCCTTTTTTCATGCTTTGCGCTCAGGGACTTGCGTGGCTTGTCCACAACGCTTCCACATGGCTTTGCACCGCGAGTGTGGGAAACCGGCGCGATGATCCGGCTTTGCGGCCGGTGGGAATGGACGGCATTTTTGCTTAAAAAATAATCAGCCAGGCGTGAGTCTTGGAAAATCAGCCGCTTGTGCGGCTTGTCCACATCCTGCGCACAGCTTTGTGTACCGGCGCGGTGGATGACGCCAGGCCGCCGGCGCGCAAAGCTGCCTAAAAAACAGGCGATGCCGGTTTTCCCTTCCCATACAGCGGCTTGCCGTGCCTATCCACAACCGGTCCACACGGCTCTGCACCGGCGATGGGGAAAAAATGTTGAAATGATTAAAAAATAATCAACACTGGGAAAGGCCAAGGCATTCAATGCTTTGCGGTTCTTGTCCACAGCCGGCTCACAGGGCTGTCCCCGGTGCTTGTGAAAATCCGGGAAACCATGGTCCATCGGGGTATAATGTCCGGCTTGGCCTGAACAATGGCCGGCGAAGGCCGGGAAGACGGATGATGGGGCAGCAAAGGGCCGCAGGGCCTATCCGGGTGGCGATCGTCGGGCCGGAATCCAGCGGCAAGAGCACGCTGGCCCGGGATTGGTCGCACCGATTGCGAGAGCTGGGCATGAGCGCCGCGTGGGTGGAGGAGTATTCCCGGGCCTATTATGCGGACAGGCCCTATGTGTCCAGCATCGCCGACATCGAGGCGATCGCCGCCGGCCAACTGGCGGCGGAAAGGCGCGCGGAGGAGGCGGGAGCAGACATCCTGCTGTGCGACACCACGGCGCTGACTTGCAAGATCTGGGCCGAAGTGGCGCATGGGCAGGCGTCCGACGCGCTGCTGGCCTTGTATCGGCCGCGCGATTACGCGCTGACCGTGCTCGCTTGTCCCGACATTCCCTGGGAGCCTGACCCGCTGCGCAGCCATCCTGGCCAGCGCGACTGGCTGCTGGATCTGCATCGGCAGGAACTGGCGCGGCAGGGCATCGCGGCGGTGGAATTGGCCGGCGCGCATGAGGCGCGGCTGGCGCGGGCGATGGCGGCACTTTTGCCGTTGCTGCCTGCCTAAAAAATGATCAGCCTGGAAATGGATAAGCGAATCAGCGGTTTGCCGCGCTTGTCCACAGCGGCTCCACAATATTGTTCGCCGGCGGCGTGGATAGTCCGGCGAAGCTGCCTAAAAAATGGGCGGCGAAGAAAACATCAGACAGATTAAGGGCTTGGCGGCCTTGTCCACAGGCCGCTCACAAGCCTGTCCAGAACGAGTGTGCAAAACATGAAGGAAACTTACCAACTCTCCGGCGAGTACATCGCGCTGTGCGATCTGCTGAAAGCCTGCAACGTCTGCCATTCCGGCGGCGCGGCCAAGCATTTCATCGCCGAGGGCAATGTGTCGGTGGACGGGCAGGTCGAGCTGCGCAAGACCTGCAAGATCCGCGCCGGCCAGCAGGTCAGCGGCGATGGCTTCCTGATCGCGGTCGAGGCGGCCTGACATGGAAGACCCCGCCGACATCATGCCGGAGCCGCCGTTCGAGGTGGGCGACGACATGTGCTGCGGCAGCGGCTGCGAACCGTGCATCCTGGATATCCACCAGCAGGAGCTGCGCGCCTACCGCGCGCGGCTGGCAGCCTGGGAGAAGCGCCAGGCGGAGCGGCGGGCCGGGGGAGGCGACGATGGCCAATATTGACCTGCATTTCCATTCCAGAACTTCGGACGGCGCGTTGACGCCGACCGAGGTGATAGACCGCGCCGCTGCGCGCGCGCCGTCCTTGCTGGCGCTGACCGACCACGATTGCACCGGAGGCCTGGCAGAGGCCGCCGCCGCCGCCGCGCGGCACGGCATCCCCTTCCTCAATGGCGTCGAAATCTCGGCGACCTGGGGCCGGCACACGGTGCACATCGTCGGCCTGGGCATAGATCCGGACGAGCCCGCGCTGGCCGTTGGCTTGAAATCGATACGGGATGGCCGGCTGGAGCGGGCGCGGCAGATGGGGGCTTCGCTCGAGGCGGCCGGCATCGCCGGCTGCTTCGAGGGCGCGATGCGCTGGTGCGACAATCCGGAAATGATCAGCCGCACCCACTTCGCCCGCCATCTGGTGGACAGCGGCGCGGTCAAGGACATGCGCGCCGTGTTCCGCAAATACCTGACGCCGGGCAAGCCGGGCTACGTCGCGCACGAATGGGCCAGCCTGGCGGACGCCGTCGGCTGGATCGTCGGCGCCGGCGGCATGGCGGCGATCGCCCATCCCGGCCGCTACGATATGGGCAAGACGCTGATCGAGCGGTTGATCCTGGACTTCCAGGCCGCGGGCGGCCAGGGCATCGAGGTGGCTTGCGGCAGCCACAGCCTGGACGACATGCACAAGTTCGCGCTGCACGCGGACCGCCACGGGCTTTACGCCAGCAGCGGCAGCGATTTCCACGCGCCGGGCGAGGGCGGGCGCGACGTCGGCCATACCGAGGACTTGCCGCCCATCTGCAAGCCGATCTGGCGCGAGCTGGACGCGCGCGTCTTGAGGCCGGCGGGCTGACATAACAAGGACAAGAACATGGCGCAATTCTTCGTGATCCATCCCGACAATCCCCAGGCCAGGCTGATCCGCGAGGCGGTGAAGATCCTGCGCGAGGGCGGGGTGATCGCTTATCCCACCGATTCCTGTTACGCGCTGGGCTGCGCGCTCGGCGACAAGGAGGCGATGGAGCGGATTCTGGACATCCGCGGCGTGGACCTGAAGCAACGGATGATGACGCTGGTGTGCCACGATCTGTCCGAGCTGGCCAACTACGCCAAGGTGGACAACCGCCAGTACCGGCTGCTGAAGAGCGCCACGCCGGGCAGCTACACCTTCATCCTGCAGGGCACGCGGGAGGTGCCGCGCCGCACGCTGCACCCGAAGCGGGCCACCATCGGCCTGCGCGTGCCCGATCACAAGGTGGCGCTGGCCTTGTTGGAAGAGCTGGGCGGACCCATCTTGTCCTGTACCTTGATGCTGCCGGGCGACGACGCGCCGATTTCCGATCCTTATGAAATCCGCGAGCGGCTGGAGCACCAGGTGGACGCTGTCGTCGACGGCGGCTGGTGCGGCACCGAGCCGACCACCGTGATCGACATGACCGACGGCGTGGAACTGGTTCGCGAGGGCAAGGGCGCGCTCGCGCCGTTCGGTTTTTGATTCATTTTTTGTCTGTTAGGAAATCATGCAGGAACTCTCTTTGATCCAGACGCTGGCGGTGTCGATATTGCCGGTGCTGTTCGCCATCACCATGCCCGCCGGCGCCCAGGCCTTCATGGCCGACCGTCTGGGCGACCGCACCGCCTACATGACCGGGCGGCGCACCTTCAGTCCCTTCGCCCACATCGATCCCATCGGCTCCGTCGTGCTGCCGATGATAGGCGTGGCGATGGGCGGCTTCATCATCGGCTGGCCCAAGTCGCTGCAGCTGAATCCGGGCGCGATGCGCAAGCCGCGCACCGCCCTGGCCAAGGTGGCGGTGGTCACCCCGCTGGCCAATCTGGCCATGGCGCTGTTGTGGGCCGGCGCGATCGCCGCCTCCGCCTACGCGCCGGACTATTTCCGCGCGCCGTTGCAATGGATGGGGCTGATCGGCATCAAGGTCAATGTGGCGCTGATGATCTTCACGCTGATTCCGCTGCCGCCGCTGCCGGGCGGCGTCATTCTGCAGTCGCTGCTGCCGTCGCGCGCGGCCTGGCAGTTTTCCAAGGTGGAGCCTTACAGCTTCTGGATCCTGCTGCTGCTGATGTTCAGCGGCGTGCTGGGCGGCCTGCTGATGCCGCTGCTCAAACTGGTCAACATGCTGATTCTGAGCTTGGTTCTGTAGCGGCGCGATTGCGGCCGGATTTGCCAAATCCGCGCGGGGCTGTCATGTTCATAGCGTGGCAGAGCGCGGAGAACGGACATGTTCGACCCCAATCAGCTGGTGCAGCAAGTCACGATTTATGCGTTGCCGGTATTGCTGGCCATTACCTTGCACGAAGCGGCGCATGCTTACGCCGCGCGCCGCTTCGGCGACGACACCGCCTATCTGCAGGGGCGGATGACGCTGAATCCTTTCAAGCACATCGACCCGATAGGCACGGTGCTGCTGCCGCTGTTGACCATCTGGCTGGGCAGCTTCGTGTTCGGCTGGGCCAAACCGGTGCCGGTCAACTTCAACGCCTTGCGCAAGCCGCGCCAGAACATGCGCTGGGTGGCGGCGGCCGGGCCGCTGGCCAATCTGGCGATGATGCTGGCCTGGGTAGCCTTGCTGAAACTGGCGCTGGGCATGGACGGCGCCTATCGCGATCCGCTGATGCTGATGAGCAAGGCAGGCATCAGCATCAACATCTCGCTGATGCTGCTCAATCTGCTGCCCATCCTGCCGCTGGACGGCGGCCGCATCGTCTACAGCCTGCTGCCTCCCGGCATCGCCTGGCGCTACGCGCAGACCGAGGGCTGGGGCATGTGGCTGCTGCTGATTCTGGTGGCCAGCGGCCTGTTGGGCGTCATCCTGCAGCCGCTGTATGTCTTGATGTATCATCTGCTGCAATTGTTTTTCTAGAACCCTGAGCGGGCCTGGCCGCCGGATGGAGCCGGCGGCTTTTCATTTCCCGCGCAACCGAGAGCATAACAATATGTCCGCCAACCGCATTCTCTCCGGCATGCGCCCCACCGGCAGCTTGCACCTTGGCCACTACCACGGCGTGATCAAGAACTGGGTGGAGCTGCAGCACAGCCACGAATGCTTCTTCATGGTGGCCGACTGGCACGCGCTGACCACCAACTTCGACGATGTGTCCATCATCGGCAAGTCCATCAACGAGATGGTGATCGACTGGCTGGCCTCCGGCGTCGATCCGGAAAAGTCCACCGTTTTCGTCCAGTCCAAGGTGCCGCAGCACGCGGAGCTGCATCTGGCGCTGTCGATGGTGACACCGCTGGGCTGGCTGGAGCGGGTGCCGACCTACAAGGACCAGATGGAGAAGCTGAGCCACAAGGATCTGACCACCTACGGCTTCCTCGGCTACCCGTTGCTGCAGGCGGCCGACATCCTGGTATACAAGGCCGGGCTGGTGCCGGTGGGCGAGGACCAGGTGCCGCACATCGAGCTGACGCGCGAAGTGGCGCGCCGCTTCAATCACATGTTCGGCCGCGAACCCAACTTCGAAGAGCTGGCGAAGGCCGCGGCGAAGAAAATCGGCAAGACCGGCAAGCTGTTCGAGCAGCTGCGCAACCGTTATCTGCAGGACGGCGAAGTGGAAGCGCTGATGCAGGCGCGCGATATCCTGGCGGCCAGCCAGAACCTGGGCGCCGCCGATCGCGAGCGGCTGCACGGCTGGCTGGAGAACAAGGGCAAGACCATCCTGCCGGAGTGCGAGGCCAAGCTGACCGCCGCGTCCAAGATGCCGGGCCTGGACGGACAGAAAATGTCCAAGTCCTATGGCAACACCATCACCATGCGCGAAGCGCCGGAGACGGTGAGCAAGAAGATCCGCGGCATGCCGACCGATCCGGCCCGTGTGCGCCGCACCGATCCGGGCACGCCGTCCAAGTGCCCGGTGTGGCAGCTGCACGAGGTGTACAGCGACGGCGAGACCAAAGAGTGGGTCAAGGCCGGCTGTGCCACCGCCGGCATCGGCTGTCTTGACTGCAAGCAGCCGGTGATCGACGCCGTGGTGCGCGAGCAGCAGCCGATGTTCGAGCGCGCGGAAAAATACCTGAGCAATCCGAAGCTGGTGTCCGAAATCCTCGCCGACGGCAATGCCCGCGCCGAGAAGGTGGCGCGCGAGACGATGAACGACGTGCGCGCCGCGCTCGGCCTGGGCTACTGACGCCGCGCCTCCCCTGGGACAATCGGATGGAATGAAAAGCCGGGCCGCATGATCGCGGCCCGGCTTTTTCGCCGTTTCGGCGTTTCAGCTCTGCTGCAGCAGTTCCGACACTTCTTTCACCACCAGCACCACGTCGCGCGCACCGGTGCGGATCTCCTGGATCGCGCTGCGCGCCTGGTCGGCCAACTGCAGGCTGTTGCCGGCCAGCTCCTGCATCTGCCGCATCGCGTCGATGGCCGAGCGGGAATCGTCCTGGATGCTCTTGACGATGCCGGATATCTCGCCGGTGGACTGGCTGGTGCGTTCGGCCAGTTTCCGCACCTCGTCGGCCACCACCGCGAAGCCGCGGCCCATCTCGCCGGCGCGCGCCGCCTCGATCGCCGCGTTCAGCGCCAGCAGATTGGTCTGGTCGGCGATGTCGCTGATGGTGTTGACGATGCTGCCGATCTGGTCGGAGCTGTCGCCCAGCTTGGACAGGATGCCGGACGAGGTTTCCACGCTGCCGGCGACGCGGTTGATCTCGGTGGTGGCTTGCTCCAGCACCGAGCTGCCCTGTATCGACAGCTGCTCGGTGTTTTCCGACGCATGCACCGCGGACTGGGCGTTTTCCGCCTGCTGCCGCAGCTTCGTCATCTGCTCGCTGATGTCGCTGGCGAACTTCACCACCCGCACCGGCCGGCCGTTCGGGGCCAGCACCGGGTTGTAGGTGGCCTGCAGCCAGATCACGTCGCCGTTGCGGTTCACCCGGCGGAACTGCCCTTCCAGAAAGCGCCCTTGCCTCAGTTGCTGCCACAGCTGGCCGTACTCAGGGCTTTGCGCGTAACTGGCCTCGCACAGCATGCGGTGCTGCTTGCCGAGCACTTCGGCGCGCTGGTAGCCGAATACTTTCAGGAAATTGTCATTGGCATCCAGGATGTTGCCGTCCAGATCGAACTCGATCCGCGCCATGGAGTGGTCTATCGCCTGGCGCAGCGCCTTGCTGTCCTGCTCCGCCTGAACCTGGGAGGTGATGTCGGTGGCCACCTTGATCACTCCGGTCACCTTGCCGGCCTCGTCGACGATGGGCGAGTAATTGGCCTCCAGCCATATTTCGCCGCCGTCCTTGCGCAATCTGAGAAAGTGGTCGGATTGGAATTCCCCGCGGCCTAGTTTCTGCCAGAACTCCCGGTAGTCCGCGCTGTTCGCAAAGCTGGGCGGGCAAAACATGCGGTGGTTGCGGCCGACGATCTCGTCGGCGCGGTAGCCCATTGCGTTCAAAAAGTTGTCGTTGGCCTGAACAATGTCTCCATTGGCGGAAAACTCGATCACCGCCATTGAGCGCTCGATGGCGGCCAGCCTGCTGTGGACTTGCGCCAGACTGTGCTGGGTGGTTTCAAGCTGTCGGGTAAGAGATCGGGTGAAAAAGACCATTCCTGCATTCCTTCAATCAAAACTAGGGCGAGTAGCGTGTTCAAGCCGTCCTTGGGCGGGCGGTCTTATGGGTACTGTCTAGTGCAGATTAATACAGAATAGGTAGATTTACTGATCTTTGATACCGCGGCAATAAAAACGGCGCCCGCTTGGCGAGCGCCGTCATGCCGGTGGTTGGAGGTTCAGTCCAGCTTGTAGCGCACGCCCAGGGTGAAGGCGCGGCCGCCGGGATCGTACTGGGTGGCGTCGTAATAGTGGCTGGCGTTGGAGTCCCAGGGCGGCCGGCGATTGGTCAGGTTCTGCACGGCGGCGGTCAGCGTGGTGCGCTTGATGCCGGCGTAGCTGGCGCTCAGGTTGAGGGTGTCCAGGCCATTGACCTGCTGTTGCGTGGTATCGCTGCCGGTCTGGGTGTAGCCGTCGGTATGGAACCAGGTGAGGGTGGACGACCAGTTGCCGGCATCCCAGCTGGCGGAGGTTTGGCCCTTCCAGCGCGGCAGCGCGCCCAGCAGATTGCTGCCCGCGCCTTCCTGCATGTCGCCGCCCTGCTGCAGCGGCTGGCGGAACGACAGCAGCCGGCTCCATTGCGCGGCCAGGGTCAGCTTGCCGCCGGGCAGTTTCCAGCCCTGCCGCAGCTCGATGTCGAAGCCCGAGGTCTCGCGGTCGCCCAGATTGGTGAATTGCTGGGTGATGGTTTGCAGCCGGCCTTGGGCGTCGCGGACGATGGCGCCGGGGTTGGCGCCGGGGTTGCGGATGATGTTGCCCACGTCTTCCAGGCCGATCACGTCGCGTTGCCGGATGCGGTAGTAATCCAGACTGACGCTGGTATCGGCGCTGGGCGCGAGCACCAGGCCCAGGTTGGCGTTGGTGGATCGTTCCGGCTTGATGTTCGGATTCGCCGTGATCAGGTGGGTGAAGGCGACGTTCTGGCCGGGCGTCAGCGGATCGTACGGGTCTTGCGCCGCGCTGTAGCTGACGGCGGTGCTGCTGGTGATTTCCGGCAGGGACGGCGCGCGGAAGCCGCGCGACACCGAGCCGCGCAGAGTCAGGCTTTCCAGCGGCTGGTAGCGCAGGCCCAGCTTGGGCGAGAAGGCGTTGCCGAAATCGCTGTAGTGGTCGGCGCGGGCGGCGGCGCTGAGGCTGAGGGTCTTGTGCAACGGCACGTTGAATTCGCCGTAGGCTGCCTGGATGGTGCGGCCGCCGCGGATCAGGTCCAGCGCCGGGCGCAGCTCGGCACCGCTGGCCACTTCCGCCGAGGTGCCGGCGTTCATCATCTCGCGCCGCAGCTGGTAGCCGGCGGCGAAGCCCACCGGGCCGGCCGGCAACTGCGCCAGCTCGGTGCTGGCGGTGGCGTCCAGGCTGGCGACGCGGTACCAGGCGGGACGCATGGTGCTGATGCGCAGGCTGTCGCGCGCCGCCTCGCTGTTGCGCGAGGGGTCGATGAAGTTGTAGCCGCCGTTGGCGAGCAGCCGCTCGTAGGCGTAGCGGTTGACGAAGTTATACGCGTATTCGCGCAGCCGGCTGTCGGAGTACAGGCCGGACACATCCCAGTCCCAGGCGTCGCCGCTGCCCTTGACGCCCAGCAGCAGGCGGCGGAACGACACGCTGTCGGTCTTGTTGCGCTGGCCCAGATCGAACAGGTTGGCGGTGATCGGCGTCGGCGAGGCGTTGGGATTGGAGGGGTTGCCGGCCGGCAGCACGTTGCTGATCGACGTCAGCGATTGCGAGGCCGCGTCCCAGGCGCGCAGGCTGCCGGAGACGGACAGCGGCGGCCCGAAGATCTGGGTGCTGTGATTGGCGCCGTAGAGGAATTCGGCGTAAGCCTCGATGGCGGCGTTCAAGCGGTAGCTGCCGTGCAGCGCGGCGTGATAGCGCTCTATGCCCGGTATCAGCGTGGTGTACTGCGCCGGGTTGTAGGCCCAGATGCGGCCGCTCTTGCCGGGGTTTACCGCGCTGTAGTCCAGGTCCTGCAGCGGTCCGGTCGCCGTGGGGAAGCGCTGGGTCGGGTTGCCGTTGTAGTAGTTGGTCGGCGTACGCACCAGCTTGCCGCCAGGCAGGCCGCGGAAGTCGTTGTCCTTCAGCCAGTCCACCCCGTTTTGGTCCAGCCGGTCGCGCTTCTGGGCGTCGAAGGAGAACCAGACGTTGTAGCCGTCCTTGTCCGGGTCGCCCTTGCCGGCCAGCAGATTGAAACGGCGTTCATCCTGGCCGGTGCTGGTGTCGCGGCCGATGTCGGCGCCCAGCTCCAGCCCCTGGTAGGACGGGTACAGGATGATGTTGACCACGCCGGCGATGGCGTCCGAGCCGTAGATGGCCGACGCGCCGTCTTTCAGGATCTCGATGCGCTTCACCGCTTTCAGCGGCAGCGAGTTCAGGTCGACGAAGGTTTCCTGCAGGTCCTGGGCGGTGGCGTAGTTGGACACGCGCTTGCCGTTGACCAGCACCAGAGTGTTGCGCTGCCCCAGGCCGCGCAGCGAAACGCCGGCGGTGCCGGCCGAGAAGCTGCCGGTGTACTGCTCGTTGAAGCTGTTGCCGCTGTTGACGGCCAGCGAGCGCAATACGTCGGGCAGGCTGGTCTTGCCGCTGCGCTCGATGTCGGCGGCGCTGACGACTTGCACAGGATTGGTCTTGGCTTTGGAGCTGGCGCGCAGGTTGGAGCCGGTGACGGTGACGCGCTCCAGCGAATTGTCGCCGGCATCGGCGGCGTGGGCGGAAAAAGGCAAAGCGGCGCCCAGCCCGGCCAGCAGCAGGGTGTGTTTGATCATCACGAAACTTTCTTTGTTATGGGAGGAAGCGGTGAGCCTGTCCGGAAGGGATTAGCCGGACAGGCTGCGACAGCGGATGGGCTGCGCGGAAGGGGAGTGCTTGATGCTTTGCATGGTGGATACAAAATACATAATTATCTGATATGCAGAATGTATCGATGCGAAACGGATATGTGAAATGAAAGTTTCCGCTTAGTTAATTCCCTTGGCGGGATATTGCGCGCGGACCCCGCGGCCCCCGAACGACTGGCGGTTTGAAGCTTGCGGGTGGCTTGAGGCCTGGCCGACGCGGCGGAGTGGGATGAGCGGCGGTTTGCCGCCAGCCAGGGCGGGGATGCGAAAATCGGGGGCGGATAGCTTAATGGCCTGGCCGCATCGCCTCGACTTGTTGGCGCAGCGCTTCGCGGCAGCTTTGGAGCGCCTGCGGCGTTTGCGCCGCCTGCACGCAGCGCTGGGCGGATTGCAGCACCTGGATGTGCTGAGACAACATCTGCAGCTGCTTGGCTTTCATCTCGCCGAAGCGGGCCGGATCGCGGCCGTGCGGCGCGGAGGCGGCGGGGGCGGCCAGCGCCAGCGACGGCAGCAGGGCGAGGATGGCGGTCAGCGCTTTCTTCATGGCGTTCTCCTTGAGGCGGGATGCCTGATCGAGATATACACCACCGCCATCCGCGGCGCTCAGTCCAGCGGCTCGATCTCGCCGCCGGGGCCGACGCGGCCGCGGATCACCTTGCCGCTGGAAAGATTGCGCACGCGTATCGTTTCGCCCTGATGGCCATTGTCCAGCGCCTCGCCGGCGGCATTGACCTCGACGCCGTCCTGGCGGGCGACGATGCGGGCTTCGGCGCCGCGCTTGACCAGCAGCGGCGCCTGCAGCTGGCGGCGGCGCCGAACAGATCGGCCGGGT
>NZ_JZJL01000049.1 GCF_000971335.1 Chromobacterium vaccinii | reverse complement strand
AGCCGCCTAGATAACACTGATGGCCAGCAGCGACCATGGACCTGCTGGCCGGTCTCACTCCCCATATTAAGAAGGGTCCGCCGCATCATGCTGAACAAGACGTTTTCCTGGCCTTCGGCCTCCGGTGTCGCAAGCAACCGTATTGTCGGCTTTTTTCCGGGGCTGGGTAGCCGGGCGGCTTATCAGAACATCGGAAGGGCATTGCTGGATTGTGAATTTCAGGATGTGAAAGATGTTTATCAAGAGGCCGCCGAGGCATTGGGCCATCGATCGCAGCCTGAAAAACTGTTGATGGTTCCTGAGAACCTGCCGGCTGGAAAACTTGAGCAACTGGGTTTCATCGGCGCCGGATTACTGGTGCACAACCTAGCCTTGGATGCCTATCTCCGTTCGGTGGCGAGAAAGAAGTGCGTTCCGATGCAGTTCATCGCTTATACCGGCGAAAGTTTTGGAGTGATCGCCTCGGCCGTGGCCAGCGGCTCGCTTTCTTGCCGCGACGGGGTCAAGATCGCCCAAGTCTTCACACCGCTGATGATGATGGCGGCCGAAGGGGAGGAGGCAATGGATGCCTTCTGCGAAAGCGTCGTCAGTTATCTGCCTGATTCCTGGAGAAACAAGAAGCTGGTTTCCGAACCATTCCACGTATGCGCGCTGAAAGGCGCCGCCGACGATTTGGCGAATGCATTGGATGGAATCAAGAAGTTTTATCTGAAGTCTGATGTCGAGGTGCATAAATTTTATTCCTGGAATCAGACCAATATTTATGTGCGCACCTCGATCAAGCAGGGCTTTGACCTGTTTATGAAAAACTTCCCGCTGGTCCAGGTGGAGGAGTTGAAGGCTCCGACAAAGTTTCTGGCGCATTCGGACCGGATGCGCAGCGTCCGGCTGGCACTGGAGGGGTTCATCGACAGCAACGGGATCGTTTTCAACGACGCGGCGGTGCCGGTGATTTCCAACCATGGCCAGGGCCTGCTGAAGACTGGGCAAGAGGTGCGCAATTCCATTCTGGCGATAGTCGATGAGGTGATGGCTTCGCGAGAGACGGTGGCCGAGCTAGGAAATATGAATCCGGACATCGTTCTGGAGCTGGGACTTGGCGGCAAGTCGGTCCAATTGCTGATCGATAATCATTGCGAAGTGCCGGTCATGGCGTATTCCGGAGCCGACGATGAGACCGAGCAGCTGCTACAGGCGATGATGCTGGTCGGCGACGTGCATAAAGAGCTGGAAAACCTGCATGCTTCCGAGGATCAGCTGCGGCAACCGCATTACGATATGTTGCGGGAAATCTTCCTTCGCGCCTCGAGCAGCCCTTTCCACAAGCGCTATCTGTTCCGGGCGATGACCGGGATATTGACCAAGGAGATGCTGCATGGCCGGCGGGAGCGGTCGCCGGCCTACTACCGCTTTTTGGAGATTTTCCAGCACACCTATCGCCATAGAAAGAGCATACACATCAACAAGGGCGAGTTGATCCTGCAGGCCCGCCTGAAGAAAACGATAGAGGGCAGGCAGGAGCAGCTGGGACGGGTGTATGCCGAACTCAAGGTGATCGACGCGAACGGCGGTGCCGCCAATCAGAGTTTTCTGAGTCATGTCGAGCCAACCGAGGTGGTGGTTTTCCACTTCGAGCAGCTGGAAAAGCTGGATCTGGCGAGCCTGGTGCGTAATACGCGGTTATTGCTGGAAACGCAGTCCATCGCCAGGGAAATCTATGACCAGATGCTGAAGATGCTGCGCGTCGGCGATGACGGCTTCCTCAGGCTGACCGGCGGGACGGTGTTGACCGCCGATCAGATGGCGATCAGCTACATCGTTTACCAGTACACCTTGTTCCAGACATTCCGTCTTTATCGGCCGGCGATCTTTACCCAGCGTGACTTCTATCTGGAAGGAAGCGATCCCATGGGGTGGCTGGTTGCCCTGGCCATCGCTGGGGCGGGCTCGCTGACCGATATCGTCGAATTGTATTGCGCCTATCTCAGGAGCGGCGCCGGTTCCGACGAGGTCGGCATCGCGCTGGAAAGGTTGTTCGTATCGTTCAAAGGCTCCGATATCCCCGTCATCGCGCCTGAAGGCCACCCGATCCAGTCCCGGAAGGATCTGGAAGCTGCCACCCGCAGCGTTTTCCAGACCAGGGGCGGAATGGCTGACGGATGCTGTTTGAGGCTCAGCGACAACTGCCATATCATTTCCCTGGGAGCGTATCTGCCTGCCGAACGGGTGGATACCGGTGCGTATAAGGCGTCTATCATCTCCTTGTCCCATCCGATGGAGATCTGGAAGCGCCATGCCAATCTGGAGCTCGACGAGTTTGACGACCTGTGCGTTTCCACGCTGACTGATGATAACGAAAAAGTTATGCGCTACGCCCAAAGCAGAAGGCTGCTCAGCAACACGGTGTATGCCTATGTCAGCATGGAGGAGAAGATCGTCGGTTTCGGGAAGGGTGGCAGCGAATCGATGACGATGTTCCTGACCCGGGAGGACGATAACGAGATCATCGTGCGCAAGACCTTGAGCGAGGCGCTGACGGCGGCGCATTGGGATCCCAAGGGCAAGGGGGTCATGCTGCCTCCGTTCGCCAAGGCGAAGAAGCAGGCCGAGTATCTGCAGGCATTGCCTGATTCGGTAAGGCCTTATTTCCCTATGGTGCACCATATTCTGGAAAGAAGCATACCGATTCCATCGCATCTCCAGAAGAATGACAAGACGAGCAATAAGGAAGTCATCTACGAGATGAGCTATGTACCCGGGGAGGAGGTCAGCCGCTTCGTCGAAAAAAATTCTCCAGCCCCCGTCATCGTTTCCCGAATCTATTCCGAGATCTTTCATTTTCTGACGCGTAGCGTGCACGCGGTCAATCGCGCTCCCGCTCCGGGAGAGACGCTGGATATCTCGTATTTCAAGAAGATTGAAGACAGGCTGGCCTTGAGCGCACGCACGGCACCGGTGGTATTCGACAAGAATCTGCTGGGCACCGAGCAAATCGTCATCAATGGCACGCCCTATCTGAATTTGCTTGCCTTGGTAAGGCATTTCCGTGAGCGTCCGGAATTTCTGCGGGTTCTGGAACCCCGCTTCCATTCGCTGGTGATGGGCGATACCAATACCGAAAATATCAAGATGACGGAAACCGGCCCATTGCTGCATGCGCAAAGGCTGATTGACGAGGGGGCGGATGCGACGGCGATAGACGAGGCTTTGCAGGCCATCACGGCGGACTCCTTGGGTATCAAGTTTCTGGACCCGAGGGCCATTGGTTTCGAGAACGACGGCGCTGAGACGTGCGACGACGCGATGTATGACAACAAGCCCTGGCACAACTCGTTGGGCCATTACGACGAGATCCATTACGAGTATTTCAGGATTCAGGTGCAGACCGGAGAGGGGAAGATCCCGTGCGTCGACATCCAGTTTGTCGAAGACAACCCGTTCCAGAAGTCCTATCGCATCAGGGACTGTGTGGAGAAGGGGCTGGATGTGCGCCCGGAGAAGGAAGCCCTGGGGATGGAGGATTATTTCGGACCGGTGATGGCGAGTGTCTATGGCTTGGCTGAGGCCGATTCCCAGGCCTTGCGCGATGATCCCTATTGGCTGATACGCCTGGTTTTTGTGATGGGGACGCATTTTGCGGCGATGCCTCCCTTCCATTTCCAAAGCGAGCTGGATGGCAGCCTGATCGATAACTACCAGACGCAGCGCAGGCCGGTCGCGATTTATTGCGAAGGGGTTAAGTGGCTGAACTGGGCTTTGGAGATGCTGGAAGGACGGCGCAGGGAGTTTCTTGGCATTCCGGTTCCGCCGTTGCCGTACCGGTTGTCGAGCCAGGGCGACCTTTGGTCACCGCGGGAGGAGCGCGGCGCGACTGAGTTTGAAATGGCCTGATCGGCATGTCGCGCCCGGTTCCGCATGCGAGATGCCCGCAGATGGAGCCGGTTTTCGGGCCGGGCGCTATCTCAATGTTTTCTCGAAAGAACTAGTTTATGGGCATTGCCGTTAACATCGCTTCGCCGGTACGGAGCCTAGACGATTTATCGAACGAATCCCGGATGATCGCGACGCCGTGGAGCAGGATGGTGCGCGGATTGGGCCTGGGTCAGTACCCCATCGGATATGATGGCGCAGTCGCTGCAGAGATTCGCCAAGCTTTTGCCTTGTTGGAGGCTAAGGTCACTGCCTCCAATAGCTATACCTTGTTCTCGAGCCGTCTGGCTGGTTTGATCTTGGAGGTGGCCGATCCAGCCACGCGGCTCGATAGGCGGGATGTCGAACGCGCGCTGGCTTCTGTGTTGGATGCGCTGCGTCGAGAAGGCAATCCGTACTGGCGCTTGATGTCCGGCTGCATATTGCTTGACGCCGCTAGCAAGCTGGGACTGGATAAAAGTCTGTTGTTCAATGACGAGCTAGATTTTCCCGGCGAAGTGCTAGCCATGTTGGACGAGATTCAGCCTAACCAGATTCCGGATGAGAACAAGGGTAGGCACGGCGACTATGAAAAGCTATCGGCTTATTCCGCGGCTCTGTTGGTTTTGGGCCAGTATGACATGCAGAACCGTCTATTGTCGGGCGGTCGCAATTATATCCGCGAGGCGCTGTCGGTGCTGGATAGGGTTCCGTCACCGTTTTTTCGAGGGCGCGGCGGAGCCATGCTGTTCTCTGTAATCTTGTTGCTGGGACAGGATAGCGAAATATTCGATGGCGATCGCGATTATATGAAGGATGTGTTGGATTATTTGGACCGCGCCGATGAGCTGAATATGCCGCCTGCCTTTCCGCAGCCGATGTCCGAGGCCTTTGTCAGGATCTATCCTTTGTTGACCATGTTGAATGCCATTGCCATGTCGGGCAGGGACGGGTATCTGAATCATGGCAAGGACCGTTTGGCCGAGGCTGGACGACTGCTGGCGGAAATCACCCCGGTAGAGCGCACCCATATGGGCCTGTACTATATCGTTGCCTTGCACAATTTGGGTCGTTTGAAGACCGAGATATTGGATTTCGACACCTTCGTCTCCGAGATTGTCGGGCAATGGCGATATATCGACCCTGGCGAGAATTTCTTCCTTCATGGCATTTCCTATTCCTACCTAATTGAAACTGCCATGGTGACCGGGCGGCTTGATCTGATCGGCGGCGAGATGCTGGAGAAACTGGCGGACGCTTTTGTCGATCTTGATCGCAGCGATATGGATAGCGCTAATCGGCCTTATCCGTTCAGCTACGCGCTTAATATGATGGCGGAAATCGGTGTCGCTGACCTGCTTTTCAAACCACGAGCCCGTTATCAGGGCATGGCGCCGATAGCCTGGGTGATAGACAAACTATCCGACGGTGGCGCCAGGGAAGGCAATCGTCTCTACATGCTGGACCACACGCTGATCAGCATAGCGTTGCGTTTGAGCGGTGAGGTGAGGTGCGAGTCAGCTCTGTTTCGGCGTTTCTGTTTCCGCCTGTCCCCTATCCACGCCGGCGAGGCGGTATGAACTCGCCTTCTCCACAGAGGAAGGCGGGTCGGAATTAGCACAGGCCATCCGTTTGTAGATTCCTGGATTGTTGACTGCTCTGTAGCCGAGTGGCATAGCTGGCGGACACCGGTGTGCAGGACTTTGCCCTGCGGGCGGTGCTGTGAGCGAGGCGAACTGTGGCACGGAATCGGATTTTCAGTAGGAGCGCCAATGGCGGGAGACGAAGCTGAACAGCAGGCGGGTCAGGGACATGGGGGCGCCGGGGGTCGTTCGGAGCCGTCCATTCTATGCAAACTCCAATGTCATTGCCACCCGGTGCTCAATGCAGGTATACGCCGCGCTTGGGCGGCGGCGGCGTCTCCATCGGCAGGCCCTGCATCTCGCGCAGCGACGATTCGATGGTATGGCACAGCGTGGACAGCGGCAGGTCGTTGCCCTCGGTGCCGAACGGCTCCTCCAGCTCTTCGGCGATCTGTTCCAGCGCGAAATAGGTGTAGGCGATGAACACCGCGATCGGCGGCGTCAGCCAGCCTATGCTGCTGGCCAGCCCGGCGGGCAGCAGCAGACAGTAGATGGTCACCGTGCGGTTCAAGAGCACGCGGTAGGTGAAGGGCATCGGCGTGGTGGCGATGCGCTCGCAGCCGCCCAGTATTTCCGACAGCGTGTTCAGATTGCGGTCCAGCGCGTGCCATTGCAGCTCGCTCAGCCGCCCCTCGCGCTGCAGCCGCTGCGCCTCGCGGCCCAGCCAGGCCAGGATCAACGCCGGCCGGAAGCTGCCGGTCATGATCCGCTCCCACTCCTCCGCCGGCAGCAGCCGTTTCAGGTGCTGGTCGGCGTCGTCGCCGCGCAGTTGCGCCTTCAGCGCGTAGGCGAACGCGCAGGCGGCGTCGACGAAGCGGCGGCTGTCGGCGCCGTCGCCCAGCGCCGCCAGCATTTGCCGCCCCAGCGAGCGGCTGACGATCAGCAGGCTGCCCCACAGCTTGCGGGCTTCCCAGAAGCGGTCGTAGCTGACCGAGTTGCGAAAGCCGAGGAAGATCGCCAGCGACACGCCCAGCAAGGTGAAAGTGGGGATGCCCAGCGACGACTCGCGCAGGCTGGCCAGCCACCAGTGGCGGATGGAGGCGGCGGCGATGGCCACCGCCAGCACCAGCATCAGCCGCGGCAGGATGCGCGGCAGCACCGAGCCTTGCCAGACGAACAGCAGGCGGAACCAGGACGGAATGTTGCGGACTATCATGGCGGAACAGGCGGGATGGGTACGTTAAAATGGTACACAATAATCCCGGCCAGGTTGTTACGTGTCGGGAATATTTCCGCGTCGCCCGCCCGTTTTCAAAACAGCTGCTTGTAACCCAGCTGCCATTCGCGGCGGACGAGGGCGCCAGACTGCTCCTGTTTCCAGCTGGCGGACACGCTTTGATTCCGGTTCAGGTAGCGGATCTGCCGCAGGCTGACGCGGCTGAATGCGCTGCCGCTGTCCGCCTGATTGAAATGCCGGCTGACCGACAGCCAGGTTTTCATGTCCCATAGTTCGCGCACCATCACGCCGCCTTCCAGTTCGCCGAAGGCGTAGCCTTGCCTGCCGGCGGTGGCGAGCCCGCCGCCCGCCAGCGCGTAGAAGTCCGCGTCGCGCTGGACGCGCCGGGCCAGGCCGAGCGCGCCGTTGATTTGCGCGACGGACCGCTCCTGCAAATTTTGATCCAGTTGCTGCTGGTAGGCGATGTTCAGCCGCCCGGCCAGGCCGCCGGCGATCGGGTCGCGCGGCAGCAGGGTCTGCATGCCGTACAGCACGAATTGCCGCAGCCTAGGCGATCCGCCGCGCAGAGGCATCCGGAACGTCGGGGCCAGGATTTGCAGCTCGTTCTCCTGGTTGTAGCCGCGGTTGTCGTCGTCAAGACGGTGGGAGGCGGGCACCAGGCTGATTTCCAGATTGTCTTCGCCGTCGCGACGCAGCCAGGACAGGCTGGCCTGGGAGGAGGGCGGCGTGGACATCGGACCAAAGCCCTTGCTCATGTCCAGGGACATTCCGGGGTAGCGCTCCCGCTCCAGGGCCTCGAGCCGCGCGGCGTTGGACAGCCAGCGTTCGCGGGCCAGCTTTTGTTCCAGGTACAGGTGCTGGTTGAGCGCCTGCGCGTGCTCCAGTTGCAGAAAGCCCTCGGGGCTGGGCGGCTGCGCCAGGCCGGCGGGCACTTCGCCCTCTGCCAGCGCGCGCTGGTTTTCCCGGCGGCGGTCGGCGGGCAGCGTTTCATCCAGGGTCCGCACCAGCCAGCGGCTGGGCGCGATCATCCTGCTGGCCTGGACCAGGCCCGCGTCGCTCGCTTCGCGCACCAGCTCCATCGGCGCCAGCCAGCGCTTGGCCGGCAGCGGCTTGCCGCTCAATCCCATGATGAAGTGGATGACGGTCGCGCAATTGTACTTCTGGAAAAAGTAAGTCAGCCGCGCCCGCTTCAGTTCCAGCAGGTGCAGCCGGATCAGCTCGCGCTGCCAGGCGTCGAACGACAAATCGTATTCCCAGACGCTGCGCTGCTCCTGATCGACGTAGCGCCGCAATTGCTCGCGATAAGGCGACAGCGCGAAATAGCCGGTCTTGCCGATGAGCAGGCTGTCCACCAGCAGCTTGGGCAGGTTCCAGGTATCGGCGTCGGTATAGAAGGAGATCGCGTGCTCCAGGGGGCTCCCGTCCGGCCGCGCGCCGGAAATCTTCAGGAAAGCATGCCCCAGCATGCTGGCGGGCAAGGCCTGGTTTTCACTGGCGAATACCAGGCTGATGCGGTCCATCGGCGCGCGCGCGCGGAAGTCCGCCGCTTCCTGGCATTGGTCCAGCGGCAGTTCCGGCGCGTCCAGCGTTTTTCGCAGCCACCAGTAGCGGGCAGGGAAGCGGCAGACCGCGTCCTGAGCGCCGCCGTACAACAGGCGCAGCGTCGCGTCGAGTTCCCGAGCTGCGGAGAAGGGCTGGCCGGAGAGGAGAAAATCCGGATCGGTGACGAGGGGCTCGCCGTTCTGGCTATGCAGCAGAGACTGCCATTCGATGGTTTCGGCCAGACGCGCGGAGCGCGCCGTGGCGATCAACTGTTCGGGCAGGCTGTCTTCGGCCTGGGCGCAGTGTCCCGCGAGCAAGCAAAAAAGGGCGGCAATGCTGCCGCCCTTGGCGATGATATCGCGTAGATTCATTATTTCCGGCAAGAAACAACGATATTGTCCGAGTACTTCCACATTTTTTCGGTGGAGTAGTCGGTGGTGGAGCCGAACGCGCCGCCGCTCAGGATGTTGATGAAGAATTTCGGATCGACCGTTTTTTCCGCGACGGTTTGCTGAGCGCAACCTTCGGTTTCGGTCATGATGATCTTGTTCTTGTTTTCACGCTTCAGGTCGACGATGCCGGGCGCTTTGAATGCTTGGCCATCGATGGTGCCCTTGATTTCAGTGCCGGTGGAGCTGGACACGTTAACTTGTTGGGTTTGGTCGTTCAGAATCGAGGCGCAACCGGTCAGGCCGAGGGCCAACACGGCGGCGGGCAGCAGCAAGTGTTTCATTTTATTTTTTCACGGAAATTAAGGCGGGAATGCCTGGTTTTACGAGGATGTCCCCCGTAAAGGGCGTTGATGCTAATTGAAAAAATAATGGGGCGCAACTTGAATTATTTACCAACCATATTATTGCGAATCTGATTTTTTACTGCCGCAGGTAAATCACATTTCGCGCATGTAAATTTTTCTGAATATTTGAATTTTTTAAGTACGCCGGGCGGATTCTGGTTATGCTCCGATGGTCGCGTTCTTTTAAAGTAGAGCATATATTTTAATTTTCGAAATTGAAGTAATTGCTCTTTATTATGTTTCGTTTTTATGCTTTTTATTAGTCGGAAGCGCTTTTAATTAATTCCGCCAAGCATTTTTGTTCCACTTTGTTTTTTATGTCGGCGCAAGAGTTTAATGGGATTTTTGCTCTAATGGCGGCGAAGCGCTCTGCGCGCGGTGCTTGCTGTTTAAGCAGCCATGGCCAATGGCATGGGAGACAGGCGCATTCTGGCCGTGGCGGTGCGCCGGGGGACGAGCCACGCCATCCGTTGCAGGGCGAAGACGTGGCGTGACTGTCATAAAGAACAGTTTGTTCTGGTATTGATGGTTCTATCATGAACGAATTGCGCAAAGGGGATGTCCGCGCGGCCGGTTCTGGGCGCGCGATGTGCCGCGGCGATGCGGACGGCGGCTCCGCCGTTTTCACGCCACCGCCGCGGAAGTTCCGTGTTCCCTAACGGGAGGCATCATGAAGACCACCACCATCCAGTCGATCAAGCCGGCGCAGAGCGCGCCGCTGGTTCTGCCGGCCGCGCAGCTGCGCAGCAATGCCCAGACGCTGTTCGCCCAGCTGGACAAGGATCCGGCGGCGCGCGCCGAATTCATCCACAACCCTGTCGGAGTGCTGACGGCCAAGGTCAGCCAGCGCCAGCTGCCGGCCCAGCAGGTGTCCGACGTCAACCGTCTGCTGTTTTCCATGCTGGCCAACGATGGCTTCCGCCAGTGGATGGACGACTATCCCGCCAGTCCGGCGGGCAAGCCGGTCAGCGAGGAGCAGTTCAGCAAGGACTTCGCCGCCGCGGTGCTGAAGCACGCCGACGCCGACCTGATCCGGGCGATGTTCAAACTGGCCAGCGATGGCTTCGGTCTGCCGGGTTTCGGCAATTCCGCCGAACAGCTGCTGATCGGCCCGGAAAAGAGCGTGGCCACGCCGCCGGCGACGCCGTCCACCTCGGACCAGACCTTGCGCTCCAGCCAGAACTTCAACGGTTTCGCTTCCGGCTTGCCCTTCGGTTTCGGCGGCGTGGCCGACGCGGCGCTGCTGCGCACGGTGATCAGCCAGTTGGTGGACCAGGCCAAGCAGATGCAGGCCGCCGGCCAGCTCAAGGTCTGAACTCGGGCCGCTGCGCGCGTTCTCCGCGCGCCGCGGCGGGAGATCGCGAATGAACCTGCCTGTTCCCGGCCTGTTCCGCGGGCCTAAGACCTTGTCCATCATGCCGACTTACGCCTGCCCGGCCGCTTGCGAGCACTGCGCGTCGATGAGCCATCCCAAGGCGCGAGAGAACCTGACGCTGCAGGCGATGCTGTCGGCGATAGACCAGGCCAGGGCGCTGGGCTTCTACAACGTGGTGTTCACCGGCGGCGAGGCGACGCTGCGCTGGCGCGATCTGCTGACCGCGATCCGTCACGCCAGCGGACTGGGCTTTCCGGTGCGGCTGGTCAGCAATGCTCACTGGGCGGTCAGCGCCAACAGCGCCGATCGTCGGCTGGACGCGCTGCTGGAGGCCGGGCTGACCGAGATCAATTACAGCACCGGCGACGAGCACGCGCGCTTCGTGCCGCTGGAGCGGGTGGTGGAAGGCTGCCTGGCGGCGGTGCGGCGCCGGCTCAAGGCCTGGGTGATGGTGGAGCTGCGCGCCGCGCGCGCGGTGACCGCCGCCTCGGTCACCGGCCATCCGCGCATCGCCGCGCTGGGGCCGGAGGACAGGGCGCTGATCGAAATCGTCGAAAGCCCGTGGATGCCGCTGGACCCGGGCCTGGTGGAGGACTATCCGCCCGGGGTGGCCGCCGACAACCACAATCTCAAGTCCTTCCGCGTCTGCTCCAATGTGCTGCAGACCTACACCATCCAGGCCGACGGCCGGGTGGGAGCCTGCTGCGGCATCGGCATGCGGCAGATCCCGGAGCTCAGCGTGGCCACTGTCGACCAGCCGGATTTCTTGTCCCGCGCGGTGGAAGCGGCGGAAGGGGATTTTCTCAAGCTGTGGCTGCATTACCTGGGGCCGGAGCGGGTGCTGGCCTGGGCCGCCGCGCGCGACCCAAGCATACGCTGGGAAGGCATGTATGCCCACCATTGCCAGGCCTGCGCCCGCATTTACCGCGACGAGGCGGTGCGCCGGCTGGTGCGCGAGCACTACGAGGAAATGATCGCCGAAGTGCTGCAGGCCGCCTGGCTGGACGAGCACCACGTGCCCGGCGAATCGCGCGGGATGGCAGAGAGGCGGCGGGCCTGCGCGCAGGCCTAGCTGGATGGGATCAGGTTTCGGGCGCGCTCAGTCCCACTGCAGCGCGCCTTTTTTCCATTCGTAGACAAAGCCTATGGTGAGGATGCCGAGGAACACCGCCATCGCTCCGAGGCCGAACAAGCCCAGTTCATCCTTGAGCGTCGCTGCCCACGGGATCATGAACGCCACTTCCAGATCGAACAGGATGAACAGGATGGCCACCAGGTAGTAGCGGACGTCGAAGCGCATCCGCGCGTCCTCGAACGCCTCGAAGCCGCACTCGTACGGCGATAGCTTTTCCGGGTCCGGCCGATTGGGGCCGAGCAGCTTGCCCAGCAGCAGCGGCAATACGCCGACCAGTAGGCCGACCAGGATGAACAGCAGGATGGGGAAGTAGTTCTGCAGCATGTGGCGGTTTTCCTGCGCAAGATGGCGAAACAGGAATAGACCGCCACAGGCCGCCGAGTGCCGCGGCAAACGGTAAAAGTTTGGTAAAAGCCGCAGGGCATGGCCCGGCCCGTCATAACAAAGGCCATCCCGCGGGATGGCCTGAGTTGATGTTGTCGCGCAGAGCGCTGGCAATCTGGCGTCGCTGCCGCCTGTCGTCTCGCAGTGTGACCGTTGCCGGAGTCCTTGCCGGAATAGCGGTCTGGTGGGTGCTGCGGATGGCGGTGTGGCGCGGCGCAACCAATCAGTGTGCTGGATCGGAAGGTTCGCCTGAGTTTGCCGCTATGCATCGCTCCATGGTGAGATGATCGGGACTTCTTGTGCTTTATATCGGTCTTTTATAGCTATCCTAAAGAGCTGTTTTTCTTATTTTTTGTTACGGCTGGTACGTTTCTTGTCTGGGCCGCTGGCCCTTATCCAGCTGGCCATGCTGCCATGCCGCCATTCTTCCGGTTTCCCATCGTCGCTGTTACGGTTATGTCGTTGTCAAAATGCGAATGGGAACGAATGTGAAATCGATACTGGCTTTGGCCTGCCTGTCGCTGGCGCTGTTGCCGCTGGGCGCGCGGGCGGAGGCGCCGCTGGGCGCGGCGCAGCAAAAGACGAATTACCAGGCGACGCGCGCTTATTATCAGCAGCTGCTGGCCGACAAGGGCCGGGGGGCCGAACTGGGCATGCTGATGAACATGCTGCCCAAGGGCGGCGATCTGCATCACCATTACACCGGCGCGCTGTACGCCGAAACCTATCTCGATTGGGTGGATAAGCAGAAGTACTGTGTCTACCAGGCCACGCTGAGAATAGAAACCAAGCCGGAACAGGCGCAGCCAGGCGCGCCCTGCCTGAGCGGCAGCCAGATCAAGGACGACAACGCCTTGTACCGCAAGCTGCTGACGTTGTGGTCGGACAAGGATTTCGACAACCACAGCCATGACCAGCCGCCGCCGGACAAGCAGTTTTTCGATACCTTCGGTTATTTCGGCGGCGTTTCCGGCTATTCGCCGCGCGAAGGCCTGCAGCTGCTGAAAACCCGGGCCAAGGCGGAAAACCTGCAATACCTGGAAACCATGCTGCGCGGCGCGCCGTCCGGCAACAGCGCGCTGGCCGCCAATCTGGACAGCCTGGCGCCGGACGCCGCTCCGGCCGCCATCGAGCAGGCGCTGGGCCAGGCCGCATCGGCGCTGGCGGCGGACGCCTCCACCGCCGAGCAAGTGCAGCGCTACCGGCAGGATCTGGCGGGCTTCGCCCAGGGCATGGATGACGACGATTTCACACTGCGCTTCCAGACCTATGTTTCGCGCAACAACAAGCCGTCGGCCACCTTCGCCGGCCTGTACGCCGGTTTCGCCGCCGCGCACGACAATCCGCTGGTGGTGGGCCTGAACATCGTCGGCCCGGAAAACGGCATCGTGGCGATGCGCGATTACGCGCTGCACATGCGCATGATCCACTTCCTCAAGCAGCGCTTTCCCGACGTGAAGCTGGCGCTGCACGCTGGCGAACTGGTGTTGGGCATGGTGCCGCCGGAAGGCCTGCGCGACCACATCCGGCTGGCGGTGGAACTGGCCGGCGCGCAGCGGATAGGCCACGGCATAGACGTCGGCCACGAAAGCCGGCCGGACAGCCTGCTGAACGAGATGCGCCGCCGCGACGTGGCGGTGGAAATCAACCTCACCAGCAACCAGTTCATCCTGGGCGTGCAGGGCGCCGCGCATCCCATCCTGCTGTACCGCAAGTACGGCGTGCCGTTCGTGATCTCCACCGACGACGAAGGCGTGTCGCGCAGCGACATCAGCAATGAATACCTGCTGTACGTCAACCGCTACCAACCCTCGTACGACGAGTTGAAGCGCACCGTCTATAACAGCATCCGCTATTCCTTCCTCAGCCCGGCGGACAAGGCGCGGCAGCAACAGCGGCTGGAGCAGCGTTTCGCCCAATTCGAAGCGCGGGCGGCCGCCTTGCGCAAGATGGGGCGCTGACGCGGCGCGGAAACAAGGGGCGGCGCGGAAATCAGCGCGGCGGCAGCCGGCTGATTTCCATCACGCCGCCCATCTCGCTGTAATGGAAAAAGTCCGACACATTGTCTTTCAGCCAGGAAATGCCGGAGCGAACGCGCTTGGGCACCTGGCAAAACAGATCGTCGCCATTGCCGGCGCACTGCGCGGCCGCGCTGCTTTTCGCCGGCCATCCCATCTTTTGCCAGAAAGCAGCCCGCTCCGCGGCCGATAAATTGTGCAGCGATACGGGCGCGTTTCCACTACTGCCGCTCAGCTCCAGTCCATCGCCAACCATGCGCAGGTTCCAGACCGGTTCGCCGGCTTGCGCTGTGTATTCGTGGCCGTATGCCCCGGCCGGAAAGTCCTGAGCCTGGGCGAAGCCGCAGCACAGCAGCAGGAGGGTGGCGATGAGCGGTTTCATGGGCGGCGTCGCTTGGGTTGAAACGGCGGATTATGACGATAAACAGGCCTATGGGCCATTGGCGGCGGGGCGGCAGGCGTGTCGTAAATGTAGAGCGTAGGGTGCAATATCCGGCCAGAAGCCTGTCGATGCCCCTGCCTTGCCGCCGGGTATTGCGCCGCTCGGCATATCGCCAAATCCAAAACAGCCAGTGTGTAGGGTGCAATACCCGGCTAGAAATCTGTCGATACAGTCACCTTCCCGCCGGGCATTGCACCGCCCGACGCATCGCAGAGTCCAAAACAGCCAGCCGCAGTTAAGCGGCGGGTTGCTGGCTTTATGGAGGAAGGTTTACAGCACGCGGGTGAGCAGGGTGAGGGACTGGTTCATCCGTTTATCCAGCGGCTCCAGCAATTCCTTGATGCGGCTGGACGGCAGGCGCACGTCGTCGCCCAGGCAAGCCAATAGATCGATCACGGATTGCAAACCCAACTGGCCATGGGCGAGATGGCAGATGGACTCCACCACCGCCTGCTCGATGTCCTGGCATAAATGCGCGACGCGCGCGGCCGGCTCTCTGACTTTGGACTGGTCCTTATTGGCCAACTGCTCCTGCAAGGCGGCAAAGGCTTCATGCAGCCGGGTCATGGCCAACAGGCTGGGTGGATGCGTGGGGGCTTGGTTGTTCAGGGAGAACGCGAAGCGCGACGAACTGCGGGTGATGCTAGGCATGGCAAAACCCTCATTTTGATTGAGCCTTGCAGTGCTTGGGCGGACAAGGCTCCAGATGTGGTCAAGGCAGGGCGACAGCGGCAAGACGTTTGTGAATCACGGAACGGGAGTCTTCTGCATAAGCACCTCCATGTCTGGCTGCCACAGCAGCGCATAGCACATAATGAGTGTCATGAAGATATCAATAACAATCAAAAAGTCACTTATAGTTATCATTTTGCAAATCATACCGTGTGGCCTCGGCACAAGCAAGCGCTGATGCTATCGGGGTATGGAAAACACAACGAAACCCTCAACCGCCCGCGCGGTTTTCGCCCGCAATCTGCGGATCGCCAGACGGCTGAACGACGTGTCGCAAGAGGCATTGGCCTTGCAGGCGGGGATGAGCCGAACCTATGTGTCGGAGATTGAGCGCGGCGAGCGCAATGTCTCCATCGACAATATGGGTGCACTGGCCGACGCCTTGGGCGTTGCGTTGAAAGACTTGGTGGACCCAGAGATGTTTGGTGGGCTGCTGGACAAGGCGAATAAGTAGCGGCGGGTCTGCCCGTTATGCGCTTTTTGGAATCCGCTGTGCGGATGATGATTTAGATTGCCGGGGCTGCCCGGCTGCAGGGAGGGGATATTTGCGTGGACAAATATCCCCTCCACCCCTAAAGGCCACCCTGCAAGCCTGGCCTTCGGCTCCCCGCCGGGGCCCGTCAGGCCCGAGGCGCGGCTGAACTCGCCCCGCGCTACCGTCGCGGGACTCAAACAGGCAGCCGCTTAAAACCTCGGGCCTGCCACCCGTCGGCAGGCTTGAAGGGACTGGGGTGCATCGCAAACGTGCCAGCTGTTTACGGGCGTTGCATTGCGCGGGCGTATCCGATTGTTGAACCGAACCGACTTGCCCCTATCCCATCAGCGCAAGCCGATTCCGAAGCCCTTTCCAAGGTTTTAAGCCGCCGGCTGTTCGACGCCGTGCGATGTTAGCGCACGGCTAGTTCCGGCGGCTCCTTGAAAATAGTTTTGGGGGCGGGGTTTCGCAGCGCTGTTGGGTCGCCTTTTCTTTCGTCCATTTCTTTTGGCGAAGCAAAAGACATGGACCCGTCCAGCCGGGCGGAACCGGCACCTAAATATTTGTCCGCAAAGCGGACTCAAGGCCTTTCATTGCGCGGTGAACGTTTGGCTTCGCAGGGTTTAGTCGTAATATACGGTTCATATATTACTTGGTAGGGGGTTGTGGATTCTTTGTCTGACTGCTCCCATTTTCTAGTTTTGATAATAAGTCAGGAATGAATCGCTCTGAAAATCCTGATATAAATCCCCATATTGCCATTCTGCAGCTGTCGCTATGAAACAGGCCGCTTTTGTCTAGCGATGGAATTAGATTTGTGGAGAAAATAGAGTCTCCTATATGCCCGCAAAAGAAGAAGTATATTAAAGTGCCTGAAACAATACCACTTGCTAAAGAAAGATATAGGCTCCATGAACCACTTGTTAGCATCGATATCGTTTCGTCGCTTTCTTTTCCTCCAATCGTTTGAATCCGATGAAGGATGCTGAAGAATGAGCCTAGCAATCCAAATCCCATGGAGTAAGCCAGCAAATCTGTGAGCGGATGATAGTGGTTTTGGTAGAGCAATCCTGTGAGAAATACAAGTGAAGTGAATATCAGAAGGCGGAGTCTAAGTCGGTCAACAGCCTTTTCATGACCTATTGATTTCAGGAAGGCATGTTGTCCTTTTGATTTTGAGAATAATGCTTTATTTCGAATTTCATCATCTTTTTTCTCCTCGCTAGGAGAGGAGGATAAATAATTAGGGAATAACTCAGGGGCTACTGCAGGGAGAAGGTGTAAAGGTGAAAGTTTGATGGCTAGTGTTTCTAGCTCAAATAGCTCATTCCAAGTATAGTTGATGTTTTTCAGCAGCGTATTGGCCCGTTCTTGATCCTCATTTTGTTCATTTTTAGTAGATTCGCGGGCGAGAAGGTAATGGCTTGCTTTGGTTCTTGTGATGAATTCTTTCGCGACCTTTGATACGGTATATCTTTCGCGCTCAAGTTGTACTTGTGCGAGTTCTTCTGACTCCCATAAACATGGTAATAAACAATCAGGGGAAAACAGCCGAATGAAACGCCTTACTTCTTTCATGCACATGAAATCTTCTCCTTGATTGTCAGTTTTGAGATTGAATTTTCAAGTGAGTTGGTTAGTGCTTTGATGTGTAAATTACTATTTTTCTTTTTGCATATGTATTTTCAATGGAGCTTCTAGTCATCGCATCATATTTCGGTTCTCATCTAAATATGTAGCATGACGGTATGCTTCGCGTACCTTATTTTTAATGGTGTGTGTCAGGGCCGTAGGTTGGGCTGAGTAACACGAAGCCCAACGCTTACCGAAAAAGCTCTCAAGCACCGAGATCATTACTTCCACAGCGAGGGTGAGTTGCGGATTGTGTGGAGGGGCGGACAGATAGGAGCAGCCTCATCGAGGCAGGTGGGGACAAGGGAGATGGGATCTCGCCCCGGTTGGGGAGGGCGGCTCAGGCCAGAAATGGACAACAAAAAACCGCAGGGCTTGAGCCGTGCGGTTGTCTGCTTCGCTTGATGTCTTGTGGTGCCAGAGTCTCTATCGAAAAGACATGCTAAGCCATTGTTATTATTTTGTTTTTATTGATGTGAAAAATGCGTCTATACGCAAAAATATACACATTCTGAAATAGCAGTTTTCGACCCTTTCCAGACCTTCAAGTTTAACGAAGGGAGGATTTTGTTAGCCGCTCAAAGGATCGCTTACCGTGGTTTGTTGAGACTACGTTTTAGTCGACGCTTACTGGACGAAGATTCACGGACATGTAACCTTGTCGCGGGCCGTTAATATCGTAAATCTTGAAATACCCTGACAGCAATGCGAGATTGTCTCGAATTTCGAAGGGCAAACTATCGTTCTTCGATAGGTGTATCAGATACTCCGCCCCTCCAGAGCCGGTGTCGTCTGCATTATTTGGGACCGTAAATATTCTCCGGCCGTAGGCATCGCTATCCCCACTAACATCCTCTGTCATTTCCTCGGATAAAGTAATCGACAAAAAGACTGTTTTATCCAAGTACGCAAACATTGCCTGGTTGAACTTGGCTCCCAATTCTGGGTCTCTGCGCCAGCCTGGAAATGGCTGCAGCGAGAAGTCATAGCTCGGAATGTCAAGCTTTGACTTCCCAGCATTTATAGTGACCGTTACATTGCCTTGAGTGTTGGCAATAATGGGGCTATTGGGGCCGCTGGTCGATTGAGAAGTAGTGTTCTGAGACAGCGGAGTGTTGGTGGTTTTTTTTGCGTCCGGTTTCTTCAGGCTCACCAAGAACGAGCCGATGCCAGCAATAGATGCAATAACTGCCAGCGCACTGCCTAGAGACTCTAGGCTGATATCCATATTTAATCTCCGAGGAAAGGGCGTGCAAACTGTCTTGATATTTAACAGTCTTCATGCGAGCGGTAGTGTATAGCAATTGCTATTGATGGCAGAATTTATAGCTCAATCGCTTGGCGCGTAAGGGCATTGATATAACAACGAGCCCGTAAATGTGGTCCATCAGCTTCATGGACAGTTTGGTGATCCCGTTCAAGCTCAAACCATTGGCAGGTAAAAGTTGCTTAGCTGGCGTCACTTGGTCAAAGGTGCGAGTGGCTGCTCATGGCCGTCAGCAGTCGATTGTAAACCGCGTTTTCCCCATCGCCCAGCCAGGCACGCACACCTAAAATCCCTCCGAAACCGTGGATCGGCCCCTAAGTCCTTGTCCTGCAATGGATTTTCATCCACGGTTTGTCCCCCAGCTCGCCCCCCGATTCCGTGGGTGCGTCAGAAACTTCAATAAAATCAATGCCACGAAGGGAAGGGCGAATCCACCATTTCCACCACATCGGCCGGCAAACCCGTGGATTAATTTTTAAGCAGCTCTTCGAAACCGTGGATGGCCTCTTGCTTCCTTTTTCACTGCTTTCCTTCTCTATCTCTTTGTTTTTTATAAAAGAAGAAGAGAGGAAGAGGGGTGAAGCCGTAAAACGGCGATGTGGAAGAATCGGGGCAAACCGTGGAAGTGGGAGGCGAAACCGTGGATTTCTGAGGGCAAACCGTGGATGGGTTGTTCTCAACAATCAATGACTTAGGTGGAGAAGAGGGGGCAATCCACGGAATTTTTTCACATCCTCCCACACCCAATGGCGCGGAAACCGGCGATTGCCGGCCGTTCTCGCTGTTTTGTGCGTGCCATTGTCATATTTGATGTAGGGAAGGGTTTGCTGTTGCGCAGTTTGAACGGGGCAAAGCGTGACAGCCCACACAAGGCGGGCTGTCGAGGGGAAGGGCGGCTGGTTTGGGTTTAGGGCTGGACGTCGGGCGCGGCGTACAGGCCCAGCTTTTCCAGTTGCGCCAGGCTGATGGCGGTCAGGTGGCCCTGGCGGCGGCCGTGGATGGTCTTCTCGACGCCGTCGGCCAGCACCACCGGGCTTTGCAGCAGCTGGTTCTTGAAGATGCGGCCGGTCTTCACCGGCAGCGCGTCGAACTTGGCGCGCAGATGCGGCGCGGTCGATAGATGGTCCATCACATGGTTGGGCCGGATGAACAGCGCCATTTCGGTGTGGCCATCGGCATGCTTGACCCTGTCCCAGCAGTGCGGGTAGTCGTAGCGCCTGGCCTCCAGCTCGGACAGCAGGATTTCCATGATCCACACCCAGGGCAGGCGGCTGCCGTCGGTGTCCACGATGTGGCTGTTCATCTCGGCCAGCAGGTCTTCAATGAAGCCGCCTTGTTGAGGGTCGAGGTCGGCGAACTCGCACAGCAAGGCCCAGCTGCACAGCAGGGCGGCGTAGTTCTCCATCATCCGCCGCGCGGTGGCGTCGCCGGCCGGGGCGCGGCTGTGCCGCTCGCACACGCCCAGGTAATGGCGATGCAGATCGCGCAGCCGGGCCGGCTCGACGTCGGCCAGGAACTGCAGCCAGGGCCACAGCGGGAACACCGGCAGATCATGCGGAATGATCGCCCCTTGCCGCTCTTTCGACAGGCTGCTGCGGCACAGCTTGGATTGCAGGCTTTGCGCGTCCACCTCTTCGCCGGCCAGCAGCACCGGCGCGCACATCAGGTAAGGTGTCAGGCTGGCGCCGACGCGGGTGAACTCGAAGCGATAGGTCGATTGCAGCAGCGCGTCGATGTCCGACAGCACCGTCTTCGGCAGCTTGGAGAATTCATCCCAGCCCACCGGCTGCGAGGTGAAGGACACCGAGGCGCGGCGGCGGTGGTCGGTCTTCAGCATCTGCCCGGACAGCACCTGAAACGCCAAAGTGGTTTGCAGGCTCTCCAGCAGCTTGGACTTGCCCGATCCCTTCTCGGCTTGCATCTGGAAGTGCGGATAGAAGCCCAGCAGGTTCTTCAGATGGGTGCCCAAGCCCCAGACCAACACGATGGCGGCCGCATTGTCGCGGAAGGTGTCCTGATAGGCTTGAATCACCGTCCGCGCCTGTTGCTGGGTGCCGCGCGGGAAGGTCAGGTTGTAGTAGAGGCATTGCTTCTGCGGCTCCACGAAATAGCAGTCTTGCCCCTCCTGCGCGGCCAGCGCGCCGGCCTTCCACGACAGGCCGACGAAGTTGACCACATCGCGCGCGCCCAGGTCGGCCGCCCGCTCCATCAGATTGACCAGGCGCTGGAACTGCGCGGGCTTCCAGATCGCGCCGAAACGCCCCTTCCACCATTCCAGGTTGTACAGCTTGTCGTCGGTGGCCACCTCGCGATGCAACACCGTGCCATGGCGCGCCAGCTGGGCGCTGATGCCGAACACCGTTTCCGGCTGATGGTCGGCCGCGCCGCTGATCGTCGCCAGATGGCTCTGAATGCGCAGCCGCGACAGGCTGGCCACGCGGAAGGAACACAGATCGCCCAAGGTCTCCGAGCGCTTGCCGTCGTCGTCGGTCTTGAACTCGTCCACGTATTGGGTGAAATCCTCCTTCACCCGGAAGCGCCAGTACACCGCGAAGTCATGGCCCGGCAGCTGCACCCGCCGCGTACCCTCCAAACGCTCGCCGCCGCCAGGCATGCCCGGCACTAGCCACGGCTCCAGCTTGCGCAAGCGCGCGGTCAGCTCGTCCTTGCCATGGCGTTGCAGCACATCGTTGATGTCCTCGCCTTCGTCCCATTCCTGCATGTCCACCAGCAAATGGCCGATGTCGGCGGCAATCAGCTTCTCCGACAGCTTCCAGGCGGCGGCCAGGCCCGGCCGCAAGCCGGTGGCCGGGTTGACCGGGTCGCTGTGGTCCAGCGCCACTAGCACCCGCTTGCCGCGCAAGGCGGTCCAGTCGATGCTGTCCACGTTGCCGACGCCGCGCAGCGCCAGCGCCGCCACATCGGATGATGCGCAGCACTCCACCGACAAGGCATTGATCGGACTTTCCACAATCACCACCATCCGCGCCCGCTTCAGCCGCGCCGGATCGCTGCACCAGCCATGGCCCTCGCGTTCTCCCTGGCATTGCGTCTTCACGCCGCCATTCAGGGCCGGATCGACATAGCGCAGATCTACTGCCGCCAGCCGGCCGCCGCTGCGCACCAGAAAGGCGACGGCCGCGCCGCCGTGGCCGACTTCGCCGGCCGCCACTTTGGCGCTGTGCCAATCGTTCCAGCCCAGCGTCTTGCACTGGATGGCGCGGCGGATCACCGCCTCGGCTATGCCCCGGCCGGCCAGGTAGGCCATAGCCGAATCGGCTTGCGCCAGGCAGCGCTCGCCAATGTAGTCGAGGGTGGATTTGCGCGCCGGCGCGGCCTTGTCCTTCATCGCCGGTTTCGGTTGCGGCATGCCGTACCAGTCGCCCAGCAGCCGCGCGGCCGCCAGCGGCGTGTCCAGCTCCGGCCGGCAGAAGCGCAGCAAGTCGATGCAGCTGCCGCCGGCGTCGCCGCTCCAGTCCTTCCAGCCGCGGCCGTCGGCGAAGATCGACAGCGAGGCGCTGCTGTCCGGGTGATGCGGGCTGTGATAGTTGCCCTTGCCCTGGCGCGTCAGGCCCAGCCGGGCCGCCAGGTCGTGCAAGTCGATGCTGTCCTTCAACTGGTCGAACCACTGGCCAAGCGCCGTTTGCGAACCGCCAGACAAGCCGGGGGCGTCTCGCCCGGTACGCGGGAGAGGGTTTCTAGCATGCATGTCTGTGTCCTTAGAGGATTTGGCCGATTTCGGAGCAGGCGTGGACCACCTGCTGCTGTAGCGGGGCCAGCAGGCCGGCGACGCGATGGGCCGGCAAAGGTTGGTCCTCGGCGTGGCGCAGCAGATCGAGCAGCCCTTGCAGCGTCTCGCTGGTGCCGGACAGACGGCAGATGCCGCCGGACACCACGTCTTCGACCGATTCGCACAGGCCGGCCAGCTGGGCCACCGGCTCGCGCAAGGCGGCGTGTTCCGGCTGGGTGGTCAACTGCTGCAGGAGGATCAGTTCGCGTTGGATGGCGGCCAGGGCCAGCGGGGCGAGAAGGGGCAGGGTGCTCATGCGATCACCTCCACGGCGAAACCGGCGGCGGTGCGATGAATCAAGGCGCGTTGACCCTGGGCGACCAGCAAAGCGGCGAGCGCGCGAGCTTGGGCCTCGTTGGGCAATGTGGAAACGGGAATTGCAGTAGCGGGGAATAGGGCGCGGAAAGCGTGCAGGATGATGCCAGGCATGGAAACCTCCTTCGTAAGCGTTACGCTTGCCATCCCGACGCCAATCGGGGGTGGCAGGCACAAGGCAGGATTGGCGTACCGGTACGAAGGAACCGGCGCGTGCATGCACGCTCCCACCAAGGCCCGCCATAGAAGAAGACGCACCAATGGTGTTTAACGGACGTAAAAAATGCCGCAATAGGCGGCTATCCGCCTTCGTAATCAGGACGCCAATCCCGGTCGCGCTATTGAACACGACGCGGTAATGGTGCGGGAATCGGGCGGGGCTGTCAAGCATGTGATTCACATATTGCGTTTGAGCGGTGAATTTCATCGGGATATAATGGTGCTGGATGGTTGGATTTAGTTTTGCTGTACCCAAGGCCCTGGCAGGGGCCTTTTATTTTGGTCGAAGGGCGTTATGGCTTTTGTGGGTAGTTTTTCGTGGTGTCCTTGTCCTGCATGTGGCGGTTTTTATAAAATCAGAACAAGCCGAAAAATCATTGCTAGGTATGTTGAATACTATACGTCGTGTCAAAAATGCGGCGGTAAAAAGAAATTTGTACGCCGATTTGAAGAATCGGTGTGGCCTAGTATTGGCATGACTGAAAAAGAGGTGCGTCATAAATACAGTCCCGCACAAGTGCGCGCCGCTTTGGAAGAGATTGATTTTATATATCACGATAAAAAGCAATTAATGTCCGATGAGCTTGCGAAGCTGGAAAATCAAGCCAAACTATTCCGGGAAAGATTGAAGTCCCATCAAAAGGAATACGATTTATTGATGGCCATTGCCGCCGATAAATAGACTTCAGAGAAATGGCCCGCCCTCCAGCGGGCCATTTTCATTACTTCAAGACTCTGTGCTGAATCCGGCCGGCTTGTACCGTCAGCGCCGGCGGCGGCGAGGGTTTGGCCACGCTTGGCAGCGTGCGCAGCCGCTCCGACGGAATCAGCGCGCCGCCCTTGATCGGCTGGGCGACGGTGCGCGGCTCGCTTTCCATCGTCTTGTACTGGTGGCAGCAGTCGTCATTGCTGCAGTTGTAGTAAATCTCCTTGGCGGTGGCGGTCAGCATGCGGCTGGTCCGCACTCTCGACACCGCGCCGCACAGCGGGCAGGGAAAGGCCATGTCCGTCTCCTCAGTCCACGATTTCCACGTCTTCAATCAGCGCGCAGGCGGCCAGGTTCTCCACCACGTAGGCGTCTTCGCTGGAGTGGTAGAACAGCACGCTGTTGATGGCGGGGTCTTCCTGATAGCGGTAGCGCACGGCATTTTGGTTGAAGTACAGCGACAGGTTGTCCAGCCGGGTAATCAGGATGCTGTCGCCGGGGAAGAAGGCAGCCGTCGCCGCCTGCAAGCCGCCCAGGCGCTGCTTGTGGAACACCAGATCGTCTCCCGGCTCGTTCGACTCGCACACCGCATCCGGCAGCAGGTCCGCGCCCACCAGCGCCACCAACAGCGGATCATCGCGCCAGGCCGGCGCCAGCAGATGGTTGACGGCATGGCGCACTAGGCGGTGCAGGTTGTGGAAACGCTGGCCTTCGCCGACGCTGACACTCTCCAGGCAGGCTTGCGGCGCTTGCTCGCGGATCTGCTGCAGCCAGCCGACATTGACGTCCTGCAGCTGCGGATATTTGGCCCGGTCGGAGTCGGCGGCGCGTATCAGGCCATGGAAACCAATCATCACCCGATCCAGCAAGATGCGGCGCTCCAGCGTCTGCCGCGCGCGGGCCTCGAACAAGGCTTGGTCTTGCGTCTCGCTCATCCAGGCGTCCAGCGTCTCGTAATCAAACGCCGCGTCGAAGTTGGTCTGCCGGCAGAAGTATTGCGCCGGTTGCCAGGTCTTTTGCGCGGGCTGGCGTGCATGGCGGTTGGTGTCCACTGTCGCGGCCAGCGTGCCGGCCAGGTCGAAGTTTTGCGAGCGGCCTTTGATGTTCGCCACGCCGAGGATGTTGATGGCGGATAGCAGCCGGCTATGGGTCTTCAACGCATTGATGCGGGCCTGCGCGGCTTGCGGCTCCGGGGCGGCGTGGCAACTGTCCTGAGTTTGATGCGCGTCCATATGACTGAAGTAGCGGCCGATGAAATGGTCCAGGGCTTGGCGGGTAGCGTTTTGCATGTCGTTGTCTCGCTTAGCGGTTGATCAGGGTTTGGTATTGCGCGTCGCGTTCGGCCTGATACCGCATGCGGGCGATGGGGTTGTGCTGCATCGAGGCGGGTTCGGCCAGCGCCGGCAGGGGACGGTTGAGCAGGGCCAGCAACTCATCCGGCTCCGCCTGCGGCGCGGCTTGCAGCGCCTGTTGCAGCTCGCCGGGCTGCTGCGCGGCATAGAACTCATCTTGATTTCTGCGCAACTCGGCGCGGCCGAACAGCCGCTCGATGCACGCCTTGGGCGCTTGCTCCAGCAGCAGCGCCAGCACCGGCAGCTGTTGCCCCCATTGCGTGATCTGGTCGTCCAGCACCGCGTCCCAATACTGGCGGCGCAGCGCCTCGCGCTCCTTGGCCAGCGCTTGGCGCTGCTCGAACAGCGTTTCTTGCTGCACTTCCGCTTGAATCTTCTCTTCCTCGGCGATCTTCAGCGTCTCCTCAGCCAATTCCAGATTGGCCATTTCCTTGCTCTTCAGCTCGCGCACCGCCTTGGTGGGAATGCCCAAGGTCGAGCGCATCGCCTGGCGGCAATCCTTGCGCGTCTGCTCGGCTTCGCTGCGCAGCGCCTCGGCGGTTTGCACGCGGCGCGAAGCGTTGTCGGCCAGGGTCTGCCAGGCGTTGAGGTCTTGCTCGAAGGCGGCCAGGCGTTCAGTCAGGCCGGCGACGGCGAAAGCGACGGTTTCTTGGGTGTGGGGGTTCTGGATATGCATGTTCTGAGTCCGGGTGCGTTTGTTGGGGTGTTAGGCGTGGCGGGCGGCGATGCGTCCAGCCATCCAGACATCGATTTCAGACGACAGCCAGGCCACGCTTTTACCGCCCAGCGGCACCGGAGCCGGAAAGCTGCCGCGCTTGATGGCGTCGTACACCGACGAGCGGGACAGGCCGCAAGTGGAGATGACTTCCGGCAAGCGCAGAAAGCGCAGCGGCTGGGCGGTGAGCGAAGGGGCATTGGCGGTCATTGGATTTGTCCTTATCGTTTTGTCTGAATAGCTGTGGATGCAATCGGACACGCCGATCAGCGAATGCAGTATTTCAGAAATTTCAAATCGAGTTTGGCGGGCTTGTTGTGTGGAATCGCCACACAACAACGAAACTTGAAAAGGCGAAAAAACGTGGATTTGGCTATTGACGACAGGCGAGGAAACGGAAAGAAGCGGGGCGATTTTTGAATGGCTGGACGGTATCGGACCCATACGGACGCCATCGGACATACTCGGCGGCAGATTTAAGCGGGAGAGGAGAGAGAAGGGCGGAAACGTCAGTCAGCGAAAAGCGCGACTGCATGCATAGAGTGCATGAAAACGCATGAATCGCGGCAGGGGAAAAGCTAAGCGCCAGCCTATGCAACAAGGGGCTGGCGCGAGTTCATGCAGGTGCATGATTAGCTGCACATGAAGCGCGGGGGCGAGGCGGGGCTTCGATAGCGCGCGCTGGGGGCTGAGGGCAAAAGAGGCCATTAACATCTCACTGCACTGTCAGGCGCGACAAGCGAACTAAGACAAGCTCATTGGATAGCAGCGTTCAGCAACGGGCGTTTATGGGAAAGCCAGTGTTATCAATCGATTGCCACGCATGTCGTGGCTGGAATCAACCCAGCGCCGCTCTTGTTATTGGGTAAAAGCGGACACTCAACTGTGGCATTCACCAGACCTGTGCAGTTTTTTACCCAGGCCCGGTGGAAACGTAGTCTAACTATGCACGTTGAATGGGGTGCTGCCTGCCACCAGTACCAATTGCGCAAGATGCTGAACAAGCTCTATATCGAATGAAAGCTGTTCGGCTTCAGGTGTAAAGGGAAGCAGTAACTCAATGTCACCATCCCTCGAGTCAGCCTTGGTATGAACGATTTTGCAGCGAATGTCATAGATTCGGTCTGCAACATCGTTTCTAAGATCGACGGATGTATTTGCTAAGGGAATTTTGTGATATGGCAGCGCCTTCGCTTTATTTAGGAAGAACTCTTTTCTCTCAGCATCTTCCCCCATGAATCGCCGTAACTCGTCAGAGTCTGAGCACTCCATAAGCGTTGCGCGTAACTGCGATCTTTCATCACCAAACGCACCACTTCGGCTAATGTGGATAGCGGCCAAAAGTCGCGCAATGTCGGTATCACGATCTCCGCGGAAAGTCGGGTCTTTCAATATCGCCTTCAGCTTACGCTGGGCCTCGGACTGAGAGTAAATAGGGAAATAGAATTCTATAGCTTGGTAAAAGGCTAGAAACTGAAGCAACGGCATGCCCGTTGCACTTCTGCCGTACCAATACAACGAGAGCGGGGCGTTTTCGAATTGTATTTTGGGGTACTGTAACTCGGTGGCTTGGTTTTGCTGCCTCCTTGGCTTACGTGCACCGGGAAAGTGACGACGCTCTTTTTCAAGACCTACTGGGAAGTCGGTAAGTAAATCCAGCTGAAATAGTATCGATCCCGCGGCCTTATTTAGTAACGCGAGTGCAGTGTCATGCGTCGAGACATGACACCCGGTTAACTTAAGGGTTACCCGTTTTCTACCTGGAGGCCTCGCCAATCGAGTGAATACCTCGGAAGCAGGGCTAATCTCGATGTGAGGTAAACCCTCCTGTGTGGCGGGTACGGAGATTTTTGCAGATTCGATGTCGAACTGATCATTTTGGGGATCAAATCCAAAGAGGCGTCGGAGCATATAACTTGATGGTCCGATAACAGGTGCAAGTGGTCGTATCGCAGCCTCTATAGTGCCATCGGCATAGGAACATACCGCTTCAAGACCAGAAAGATAGGAGTATTTCTCGAACGGGATTGAAAGTAGTCGCATAATACTATTATCGTCAGTCCAAAGATTAAGCCAACGAGTATTGCGACCGCATTTCATTCCAACCCTAAGCCTTGGTTCCTCATAGGGGACTGTTATTTCTTCAAGTGCAATTCCTGCCTCTTTGCATCGTTCTGCTAATAGTTTCTTTGCAGCAACAACCTCCTCGATGGGAGTAGCGGCCTCAATTTCCTCTTCTTCAAACGCGTTGTCAGCGTCAGCCATAGTAAATAATTCCAAATGAATTTAAAGCGTTTTGGCGTCAAATTGTCTGCTTGTTGCGTTACGAAAAAGCGGACAGAAGGTCTAGTATCCGAGTATCTCGCATAGCATCACAATTCGATGTCATTAACCAGAAAGGGTGGCATCACATTCCATAGGGTCAAATAGCTGCTTGACTGAGGGTGTATCAACAGTCCGCAAGTGGCCTGGAGCTGCCACGTTTCTTCTCCGTTGCTAGGAAATACTACTCTCTTGGTGGTTACCTAAGAATTCAGCCCACCACTGCATCATTTTCCTACGCTCTTCCAGATACTCAGCGCGATGGTAGGCAGCGCGCACCTTATTGCGTTCTGCATGAGCGAGCTGTTTCTCTATGATATCTGGATCGAAGCCTTCTTCGTTAAGAACTGTCGAAGCCAGCGCACGGAAGCCGTGAGGGGTTGCCGTGCCTTTGTAGCCCATGCGGCCCATGGCATAGCCCAGCGTGTTTTCTGACATCGGTTTCTTGAGGTCTGTCACGGCAGGGAAGAGCAGGGCACTTCTGCCGGTCAACGGGCGCAGTTCTTTCAGCAGCTCCAGCGCCTGACACGATAGCGGTACAAGGTGGGGCTCGCGCATCTTCATGCGCTCGGCCGGGATGCGCCATTCCGCCCGCTCTTCATCAAACTCTTCCCAGCGCGCGGCGCGCAGTTCACCAGGGCGAACGAAGGTCAGCATCAGCAGATGCATGGCAATGCGGGTCGGGATATAGAGTTGTTCGGCCGCCAAACGGCGGTAGAACTCGCGCAGCTCGCCGCGTGGCAGTGCCGGGCGGTGTTCCACCTTCTTTGCGCGTATCGCCCCTACAAGGTTGATTGCTGGGTTATCCGTGGCCCTGCCGGTTTGGATGGCAAAGCGGATGATGGCGCTGATGCGCTGCAAAACCCGTTGCGCGGTTTCGACTGCGCCGCGTTTTTCGATTTTTAGGATGGTATTCAGGATGAGGGGAGCGGTCAGGTCGGGTACTGGCAGCTTGCCCAGGTCGGGGAAGGCGTCTATCTCCAGCGAGTCCATCACTCGCCGCGCATGATCTGGCGTCCAGCGGTCGAGCTGCTTCTCATGCCATTCTCTGGCCACCAGCTCGAAAGCGTTGGTTGCCGCGATCTGGGCGACAACCTTGGCTTCTTTCTTGGCCTGGCTGGGATTGATGCCTTGGGCGAGCTGTACTCGCGCCTCGTGGGCCTTCTGGCGCGCATCGCTCAAACCAACTGCAGGGTACTTGCCCAGGGCGAGGATGCCGGCCTTGCCTTGAAAGCGGAAACGGAAGCGCCAGAGCTTGCCGCCGGATGGCGACACTTCGAGATAGAGGCTTTCGCCGTCGGCGAGTTGGTAGGGCTTGTCTTGGGGCTTGGCTTGCCGGATGGCAAGGTCGGTCAGGGCCATGTGCATAGATTCCTGTGTATAGATTCGCTCTTGGTGGCGATGGGCGCGCAGCCTTGAGCTGCGAGCCTATGAGGAGGGTGTGTATAGATTTTAGCCCTGCGTTGGCATCTATACACGGATCTATACACAAAAATGCTGGATCTAGCTGGATGAGTCCGGATCAAAATGGACAACAAAAAACCCGCAAAGCCTTGTGCTGTGCGGGTTTCCTGGTACTTCTCGGACTCTCTCGGAGTTGTCGCTGGTGCCCAGAGTCGGACTCGAACCGACACGCCTTGCGGCGGGGGATTTTGAATCCCCTGCGTCTACCAATTTCGCCATCCGGGCAACATCTGCGAGAGAACGAATCTTAACCTTGCGCCAAGCGCTTGTAAATAGTTGGCGCTCAGTCTTTTTTCAGTTTCAGCGCGTGGTCGTACAGCTGCTTGCGGTTGGCGCCGGTGATCTGCGCGGCCAGGGTGGCGGCCTGCTTGGTGGGCAGATCGGCGGCCAGGATCTCCAGCACGCGCAGCGCTTCGGCCGGCGGCGCGTCGGCGTCGGCTTCCGCTGCGGGGGCGGCGTCGATGATCAGGGCGATCTCGCCGCGCTGCTGGTTGCTGTCGGCCTTCACCCATTCCAGCAACTCGGCAGCGGGACTGGCGCGGAAAGTTTCGAAGGTCTTGGTCAGCTCGCGGGCGATCATCACCCGGCGCTCGCCGCCCAGTTCGGCCACGATGTCTTCCAACGCGTCGACGATGCGGTGCGGCGCTTCGTAGCAGACGGTGAGGTGGGGAGCGGACAGCCATTGCTGCAGCGTCCTGCGGCGCTCGCCGCTCTTGGGCGGCAGAAAACCGTGGAACTGGAATGTGGGCGCGGTGAAGCCGCTGGCGGACAGCGCGGCGATCACGGCGCTGGCGCCGGGCAGCGGGCGCACCGGGTGGCCGGCGGCGCGCACCGCCTCCACCAGCCGGGCGCCGGGGTCGGACACCGCCGGGGTGCCGGCGTCGGATACCTGCACCACGATCTGGCCTTCGGACAGCCAGCGCACCACCTGTTCCGCCATGCCGCGCTCATTGTGCTCGCGCAGGCTGACCAGCCGTTTGGCGCGGATGCCGTAGGCGGACAGCAGCTGGCCGGTGACGCGGGTGTCTTCGGCGCAGACGACGTCCGCGGCCTCGAACGAGGCCAGCGCGCGGGCGCTGATGTCGGCCAGATTTCCAATGGGCGTGGCCACCACATATAATGTCCCGCTACAGAAACTATCCCTGGCGGCATCGATAAGGTGGGCGAACGAGGTATGCAAAGACTGACTCCGTTGTTGTTGGTTGGCGTCTTGCTGACGTGGTTGACGCCGGTCGGGGCGCAAACCCCCGACTATATCATCCAAAGCAACGGCGCGCCGATGCGCGCGCTGGTGCAGCCGCCGGGCCAGACGCCCAGGCTGGCGACGCCGACGCCGGCTGAGGTTCGGACCGATGTGCCTGCATCCGGCGCGCTGGCGGCCAAGCAGGCCACGCGCGGCAAGATCAGGATAGGCGTGATTCTGCCGACGGAGTCGTCGGCGCTGGGCGAAGCGGCGGCGGTGGTGCGCAGCGGCGTCGAGGCGGCGGCCCAGGTGGACCAGAGCGCCGAGCTTTACAGCGTGGACGCCACCGGCGACAACGTGGTGGAACGTTACCGCGCCGCGGTGGCGGATGGCGTCAACGTGGTGATCGGGCCGCTGTCGCGGGAATCCATCGCCAAGCTGGCGCCGTCGGTGACGGTGCCCACCATCGCGCTCAATTCGATTGACCGGCAGGCGGCGGCCAATCCCAAGCTGTATTCGCTGTCGCTGATCGTCGAAGGCGAGGCGCGCCAGCTGGCGCGGATGATGCGCGACGACGGCCGCGCCAATCCGTTGCTGGTGGTGGGGGGCGATGCGCTGTCGCAGCGGCTGGGCAAGGCCTTCGCCGATGAATGGCGCGCCGTGACCGGCAAGCCGGCGCGGCAGATGGCTTTCGACGCCAACGACATGACTCCGCTGCTGCAGGCGGCCGGCCAGGCCGACGCCGTCGCGCTGGCGCTGGACGTGGCGCAGGCGGCCAAGTTCAAGTCGGCGCTGACGCCGGATGTGCCGGTGTACGGCACTTCGCAGCTGAATATCGGCGGCGCGCAGGCGGAGTTGGCCGGCGTGCGTTTCATCGACATGCCGTGGTTCCTGATGCCGGCGCATCCGGCGGTGCAGCGTTACCCGCATCCGGCGATGCCGCTGACGCGGCAGACCGAGCGGCTGTACGCGCTGGGCATCGACGCCTATCGGCTGGCGGTGCAGCTGGCGGTCAGCCGTCCGGGCGCGGCGGTGAGGCTGGACGGCGTCACCGGCGATTTGAAGCTAGGGCGGGACCGCGTGTTCGAGCGCCAGCTGCCGGCTGGCGTGATGGGCGGCAACGCGCTGCAATGAACCAGGCCGGCCGGGACGCCGAGGATCGCGCGCTGGCCTTGCTGCAGGCGCGCGGCCTGAAGCTGGTGGCGCGCAACTGGCATTGCCGCGGCGGCGAGATGGACCTGATCATGCGCGACGGCGACGCGCTGGTATTCGTCGAGGTCCGCCATCGCGGCGGCAGCCGCTTCGGCGGCGCCGCCGACAGCATCACCGCGGCCAAGCAAAGGAAACTGATGCTGGCCGCGGAAGTCTATCTAAGCAGCCACAATATCGACTCGCCCTGCCGTTTCGACGCGGTAGTCAGCGTCGGCGGCGCCGAGCCGCAGTGGCTGAAGAATGTGATCACGCAGTAACTGTTGAGAAAAGGGGATTCCCCAATGGATCTGATTGACCGGGTCAACGGCCATTTCCTGGAAAGCATCGCCGCCAAGCAGGAGGCGATGGAGCTGCTGTCGCCCGGCGTGGCGGCGGCCGCCGAGCGGATGGTGGCCTGCCTGATGAACGAGGGCAAGATTCTGGCCTGCGGCAATGGCGGCTCCGCCGCCGACGCCCAGCATTTCGCCGCCGAGATGGTGGGCCGCTTCGAGAAGGAGCGCCCGGGCCTGGCGGCGATTTCGCTGGCCACCGACACCTCGGGGCTGACCGCCATCGGCAACGACTACGATTTCGACATGGTGTTTTCCAAGCAGGTGAGGGCGTTGGGCCACACCAACGACCTGCTGCTGGCGATCTCCACATCGGGCAATTCCGCCAACGTGATCGAGGCGGTTTACGCCGCCCACGAGCGCGGCATGAGCGTGATCGCGCTCACCGGCAAGGACGGCGGCAAGATCACTGAAATACTGTCGCCGGAAGATATACACCTGAACGTGCCGTCGCTGCGCACCTGCCGGATCCAGGAAGTCCATATCCTGCTGATCCACGCGCTGTGCGACGCCATTGACTGCATGCTGCTTGGAGGGGAGTAAGAAATGAAGCGCAACGCATTTGCATTGTTGCTGGCCGCGGGGCTGGTCAGCGTTTTGAGCGGCTGCGTCGGCCTGGTGGCCGCGGGCGCAGCCGGCGGCGCGCTGGTGGCGTCGGACCGCCGCACCAGCGGCGCCTATGTCGACGATCAGGCGATCGAGCTGAAGTCCGGCGAGCAGATCGCCAACCGCTTGCCGTCGGCCCACGTCAACCGCACCAGCTTCAACCGCGCGGTGCTGCTGACCGGCGAGGTGCCGAGCGAGGAGGCCCGCCAGCAGGCCGAGCTGATCGTGCGCGGCCTGCCCAATGTGCGCCGCGTGTACAACTACACCACGGTGGGCCCGGTATCCGGCTTCTCCGAGCGCAGCAACGACACCTGGATCACCAGCAAAGTGCGCACCCGGCTGCTGGACGGCAAGGGCGTGAATCCGAACAACATCAAAGTGGTGACCGAGCGCGGCGTGGTCTACATGCTGGGCCTGGTGACCCAGGGCGAGGGCGTCGAGGCTTCGCGCGTGGTCAGCGAGACGGCCGGCGTGCAGAAGGTGGTGACTCTGTTCGAGTACATTCAGGACGTGACGCCGGCGCAGTAAGCGCGGCGCGCAATGAGCAAGCGGCCCATCCGGGCCGCTTTTGTTTTATCCGCGCGGAGGGCTTCAGAGGGTGTCGTGCTGCGGCACCAGCAGGTCGGCGCACAGCACGTGCAGGTTTTCGTCGATCTCGATCGCCATCGACATCGTCACGCAGGAGCGCGGGTCGGTCATCGACAGGTAGGGCTCGCTCATGTACAGCACGCCGGGCTGGTCCACCGCGTGCTGGAAATAGCTGCGGCGCGACCAGACCGCGCCGGTGGTGTCGGCCAGCGGGCTGTAGCGCGGGTCGGTGCTGGAGGCGGACTGGCGGCTGTTCAGGTTGCGGCCGATCTGCCGGCCTTCGCTGTCCAGCAGGAAGCAGCGGATCACGTCCGGCAGTGACAGCATCGGCTTGGCCGCCAGGTCGAACGGCGTGTTCTGCATCAGCGAGATCGCGCTTTGCACGAAGCATTGCCGCGCCAGCTCGATCTGGCGGCGGGTGAGCTTGCGCTTGAGCAGCGCGTGCGCCATCAATTCGTCCCAGCGCTCGTCCAGCCTGGGGGTGATCAGCTCGTCGGCGTCGGGGGCCTCCGCCGGCTTGGCGATGAAAAACCCCTGGATCAGATCGCAGCCGGAATCCATCGCCACCAGCACGTCGCGCTCGGTTTCGATGCCCTCCACCACCACCAGCGCACCGATTTCGTGCATCAGCCGCACCAGCCTGGACAGCAGGGCGCGGCTGCGCGGCTGGACGATGGCGTTGCGCAGCAGCTGGCGGTCGAATTTGACCAGGCTGGGCTCCAGCTGGCACACCCGCTCCAGATTGGAGTGGCCGACGCCGAAATCGTCGATCGCGATCATGAAGCCATTGTTCTTCAGGATGTTGACGCCTTCGATCAGCGCCTCGTCCACTTCCAGCACGTGCTCCAGCACTTCCAGCACCACCTGGTGCGGCTCCAGGCCGGCCTGGCGGATGTGGTTGACCAGCGCCATCGCGCGGTCCGGGCGGGACAGCGAGGCGGCGTCGATATTGAGGAACAGCCAGCGGGGATGGTCGGACTGCAGCTGCAGGTAGCGCTGGATATGGGCGCGGCACACCGCCAGGTCGAGCTGGTGGCGCTGCTCGGGCGACACCGCGGTGTAGAAGGCTTCTGCGGGTGAGAGCGCGGTCTGGCCTTGTTCGGCGCGCAGCAACGCCTCTACCCCTATGCTGCGTCGGTGCGCCAGGCTGTAGACAGGCTGGAAGTGGCTGCCGATTTTCAGGCCGGCGTGCTCGAATGCTGTCATCGCGATACTGCCTCCGTGTCCAAGATGCGGGCTCTTTTGGCCCTTGTCCGCTGCTGAAGCAATCGGCATTCCAGTTTAGTGCATGGGCGTAGAAATAAAAAACGGGCCCTCAGGCCCGTCGTCAACGATTGTTAAGCGCGCGGCAAAAACAACAACCGCGCGCCGCCTCGTCAGTCTTGCTGAATGCCGGCCACCAGCCACTTGCCGCCGGTGCCGCCATCCTTCACGTAGTGCCAGGTTTCGGTGAACGGCACGGCCGGGGCGCCGACTTCCTCGCTGACATTGCCGCTGAAGGTGACGCTGGCGATGTAGGCGCCGTTCTCGACGGTGGCGTCGGACAACTGGCAGTCCAGCTGCGAGAAGTCGGCCACGCCGCTGTTGCCGGCGATGTCGCCGGCCAGCGCGCTGAACAGGTCCGGCGTCATGTACTTGCGCACTTCTTCCAGGCTCTCAGGCGTGTTCAGGCTCTGCAGGTGCAGGAAGGTGGCCTTGGCCTGGCGCAGGAAGTGCGGGGTCTCGGTGCCGTCCGGCAGGCGCGCCGGAGCGGGCGCCGCGTTGAAGCCGCCGCCGAAGCCGTTGCCGGCCGGGGCCGCGCCGCCGTTCAGGCCGGAGCCGATTTTGGGAATGGCGTCGAAGTTCGACTGGCCATGGTTGTCGGCCATGCCGCGCGGCATGCCGGCCGGCTGCGGCGCGTTGGCGGCCGGGTTGCCGGCTTTGCGGCGGAAGAACATCATGCCGCCGACCAGAACCAGGCCCAGCAGCGCCAGCATGCCCCAGGGCATGCCGCCCTTTTCAGGCTGCTGCGCGGGCTGGTGGGCCGCTTGCGACTGTTGGTCGGCCGGAGCGGCGTTTTGCTGCTGGCCCTGTTGGGCGGCCTTGTCGTTGCCGGAGGAGCCCGCCATGTAGCCGATGGCGGCGCCCGCCACCGCGCCGGCCGCG
>NZ_JZJL01000048.1 GCF_000971335.1 Chromobacterium vaccinii | reverse complement strand
GATACCCTCACCGAGGTGTTCACCGTCTATTCCAAGGACGGCACGGCTCACGACATCACCGTCATCGTCAACGGCGTCAACGACATCCCTGTGTTCTCTGGCAAAGACACAGGTACAGTCACCGATAGTACAGGCTCCCCCACTATCATCTTGAGCGATCACGGCACACTGAACATCGTCGATCCCGACCAAGGGCAGTCGGTGTTCGACCCCACCCACGTCGACAGCCAAGCCACTAACTTCGGCAAACTCACCATCGACGCCAGCGGTAACTGGAACTACACCGTTTCCAACGGCCTGGCGCAGCCCCTCCCCCAGGGCCAGACCCACACCGATGTATTCACCGTTTATTCCAAGGACGGCACCACTCACAACATTACCGTCATCGTCAACGGCATAAATGAGGCAGCTGAAATCACGGGAGATCTTAAAAAATCCACATTCGGAGACCAACAAGGTGCATCTCTTGGAGGCGATCTACAGATAAGAGATGTAGACAGCGGCGAAGCCGCTTTCCAAATGCCGACCAATCTTGCTCAGACCTACGGCACCTTCACATTCGACACCTTAACCAATCATTGGACCTTCAAACTGAATGACAATGCCCTGAACATTCCCCAGGGAACTACGGTTCCATGCATCCTCACTATTTACTCGATAGACAACACAAGAATCGATGTGGAAGTCGACATTAAGGGTACTCACGTCATTTCTCCAATCAGCGGCAACAGCCACGGCATCATGACCGAAGGCCTCGCCACAGCTACCAGCACCGAACTTCTCAGCGCCAAACTCGACGCCGCCGCGCCGACCAAGGACGCGGCCCCCACCGCCAATCATGCCGAAGCGGTTTCACGTGAAACCGGCAACAGCAATGCCGCAGCCGGCCACGCCAAAGCTAGCTCCGGGGAAATCGCTGCCGCGGAGAACCATCCGCACGGAGTAACCAGCCATGAGTCCAGCATCGTCTACGGCGCGCAGAAGGCCGCCGATGCCGCCGGCGACAAGCCGAGTCCATCCATCGCCCACGATGCGCCGCAGTCCGCCAACGGCCGCGTCAGCCACGCCGCGCCGGACAGCCACCACCCGGCGGCAGCCGATGCCGGGGCTCGCGGCGGAGCCGGCATCGACACCTTCAAGTGGACGCTGGGCGAGCCAGTCGCCGCCGCCAAGCCGGAGCCAGCGCGGAACGGGGTGGCCGATCACGGCCCGCGGGGTGAGAAGGACGCGCTGGACCTGAAGGACCTGCTGCAGGGAGGCGGCCACAGCGCCGCCAGCCTGGACAGCTATCTGAACGGCCACAAGGAAGGCGCGGATGCGGCGGCGGACGCTCGCCACCAGAGTCCGGGCACGGCGGCGGCGCCAGGGCCGGAGAGCGTCGAGCTGGCGCACGCCGCCGCGCTCAGCGACGCGCAGCTGCTGAAAAATCTGCTGGGCCACGGCCAGCAACACACCGAGTAAGGCCTGGATTCTATCGCCGCGCTACGCCCCCCCGCTCGCCGCGGGGGGCTTTTCCGCCTTCGCCCGCCTGACCCAGGAGAATGCCATGACAGCCGCCCCCGCCGCTTGGGACCCCGGCGCCCACGCCAGCTGGCAAGCCGGCAAACCGCAGGAGGCCGTCGCCCTGACGCTGGCGGCCGTGAACCGCCACGGTCACAAGAAGCCGGTGGATCTGGTGCTGCAACTGGCCTATTACCTGTTCCTGGCCGGCCAATACCACGCCTCCGCCCAGGCGCTGGCCCAGGTGCTCCCCGACTATCCCGACAACCGGGAAGTCCTGCTCAATCTGGGCGTTTCCCAGGCCCGCAGCCAACAATACGAGCAAGCCATTCCGACGCTGCAAGCCTACCTCGCGCATGATCCCGGCGACGCTCTGGTGCACGCCACGCTCTGCACCTGTCTCCACCGACTGGGCCACCAGCGGGAAGCGGCGGAAGCCGGCTCGCGGTCGCTGGCGCTGTCCGACAGCCAGCATGGCGCGCCGCCCGTCGGCTGGCGGCTACCCGACGCCAAGCCGGCAAGCTTCGCAGCGGGGAAAAGCCATGTCATCGCCTTTTCTTTGTGGGGCGGCAACCCGCGCTATCTGCGCGGCGCCATCGACAACGCGCTGGCAGGCCCCCGCGTCTATCCCGGCTGGCGGCTGCGCTTTTATTTGGATGAAACAGTGCCGGATGACGTCCGGCGGGAACTGGCCGCGCTGGGCTGCGAGCTGATGCTGGAGGCGCCGGGGCAAAGCCTGCGCCAACGGCTGACCTGGCGTTTCCAGGCGGCTAACGACCCGCAGGTGGGCCGCTTTCTGGTGCGGGACGCCGATTCCGTCATCGGTCCGCGCGAGAAGCTGGCAGTCGACGAATGGCTGGCGTCCGATCGCTGGTTTCATGTGATGCGGGACTGGTGGACGCATACCGACCTGATCCTGGCCGGCATGTGGGGCGGCGTCGCCGGCGCGCTGCCGCCGCTGGAGCAGATGCTGGCCGGCTACCGTTCTGGACATATGGAAACGCCCAACGTCGATCAATGGTTCCTGCGGGACAAAGTCTGGTCCCACGTCCGCCTCAGCTGCATGGTGCACGACCGCTGTTTCTCGTCCCATGCCGCCCACCCCTGGCCCGGCCCGCAGCCGGAGGGCAACCGCCATGTGGGCCAGGATGTGTTCGCCAGCCAGCGCGCAAGCCAGGAACAACGCCTGGCGGCATGGATAAGCAGGCTCCCCAGCCTGGCGCCCGCCTGAGAGCGTGTTTACGATCTTTTTACGAGCAGCGCGGCCCGGCCTGCAGGCCAGATGCAAGGCGGAGGGCGTAGGCCTTGGTTATTCCAAGGCCTAGCCTGACAACGCAGGCAGATGGCCTGCTCCCTCCGGGGCCTTTTCTGCCGGCGCCTAGCTTTGTCAAACGTCCCTGGCAGTGAATGACACGGCGGCGGGCCGTTTTTCCCGCCCCGTATCCGGCAGAAAATGGCCGCTGCCGCAAAAAGATCGTAAACAGGCGCTGATAGCCTGTCGCAGCTTGGCTTGCGGCTCAGCCGCCCAGCGGCAAAGCGAGGGCGGACGTCCCCGCCCGCCGCGCAGGTCAGCGGATGGCCGGGCCCGTCAGGCCATCGACGCGCAGCTCAAGCAGCTGCCTGGCATCATCCTCGCTGGCCACGCCCTTGGCCACCAGCTTGGCGCCCATCAACGACGTCATACGCTGCACGCCCTTCACCAGCACCTGCCGTCCCTGGTCCCGATGAATGCCTAACGTCAGCGCGCCATCCAGCACCAAGTAGTCGATGCCGGCCTGGTTTAGCCGCGCCACCAGCTCCAGCCTGTGACCGCGAATCTCCACCGCCAGCCTATGCCCGGCGTTCTTCATCGCCTCGCCGAAGTCCAGAAAGGCATCCCAGTATTCCTCCAGCCCGGTTTCATCGAACTCGAACGACACCGTCGTCCGGCTACCGCGCAGGGCATCCAGCACCCGGCTGCGAAAGCCCTTGGCCGCCAACGACGCCGGAGAAATATTGACTGCCACCAACCCTGCCGGCGCATCGGCCAGCGCCAGCCTCAGCGCCTCCAGATCGATCAGATGGGTCAGCCCTTGCCGCAGGCTGTTCGACACCAGCCGCAGCGCGTTGACCTCAGGCAAAGCGTCGCGCGCGGGGAGATACAACATGCCCTCCTGCCACAACGGCGCGCGCTGCGCATCCCGCACCGGAAACCAGCGCAGGCTCAGGCGGCGCTGGCGGCAGCTGTCTTCGATCAGTTCCCGCCAGTCCCACTCGCTGCCCACATCCGGACCGCCGCCCTCGTCCCGCCGCCACTGGTTGTCTCCGGCCGCCTCGGCCTGGGCCAAGGCCTGGCTGGCGCGCGCCAGCAGGCTGGTCAGCGTGTCGCCGCGCTCAACGCCGCACACGCCGATATGGCCTACGCCCTCCTGGTCGCACAAACCCATTCTTTGGTATAGGGCTAGTTGATCGCACAGCGTCGCCGCCAGCTGTCTGGCGCCTTCCGCTTCCAATTCCGGGCAGAACACGGCGAAATCGGCGCCGCGCAACCGCGCCGCCATCCAGCCCATGCGCTTCGCGGCCAGGTCTTCAAGATCCTCGGCCAGCCGCTTGAGCAAGGCATCGGCGCGCTCGCCGCCCAGACGCTGGTTCAACTCGGCCAGCCCCGACAAGCGCAGCAACAGCAGGCACCCCCGTAAGTCCTCCTCGTCCGCCAGGGCGCTGGACACCGCCTGCTCCAACGCCTCGCGATTGGCCAGCCCGGTCACCGGATCGGTCAATCGTTCGCGGCGCAGCAGCTCCATTTCGCCCGACTGCTCCTGCAGATAGGCTTGCAGCCCCGCCACCATCTGATTCATCGCCCGCACCACCCGCGCCAGTTCCGGCACCTTGGGTTCGGTCATGCTCTGGAAACGGCGCTCGCTGATCGCGCGCGCCTGGTTCACCACCCGCTGCAGGTCGCGTCGCAGCTTGAAGATATCGATGGAGCCCAGCAGCCCGGCCAGCAGGCCGACGCCCAGCAGCCACATCATGGTTTGCAGCGTGCCCAGCCAGAGCGACTCGTAGGCATAGCTCAGCGCGGTCTCCACTCGAACCTCGCCGGCCTGCAGCCAGCCAGCGGTCACCAGCGCGGCTCCCGGTTGCGGCGACAAGGGCAACAGCGCCCGGAACCATTCCGGCGCGGCAGGAAACACCGTCTGGTTCACGCGGTCCACCAGCACCTTGCCGTCCGCGCCGCGCCAGCTGATGTGGTGAAAGTACCCCTGGTCGAAAGTCGCGTTTATCAGGGTTTCGGCCATCGCCTTGTCCGCCTGGCGCTGGGTAATCATCAGCGCCAGCGAATTGGCGGTATTGGCATTCTGGCTGGTCAGTTGCTGTTCCAAATAACGGCGGGCATTGTATAAATCGGCCAGCAAAGCGCCCGTCAGCGACAGGAATACCAGCAGCACCAACAACAGCCAAAGACGCTGGATCAGGGAAAGGTTTTTCATCGCGCCGCCCATCTCATCGGATCAGAAAGTGAAGCCTTCGTTTTTCATCTTGTCCATCACCTGCCGCCAGCGGGTCAGCTTGGACACATCGCTGCTGCGATTGCCCACCCACAGGCCCTGGGCATTGAAACTGAACACCGGCACCAGATCCGGCCGTTGCGAGGCCGGCTCGATGGATGTCACCAGGCTGTCCAGAATCAGCGGCTCCGCGCTCGGAGCAGGGTAGTAGGCCAGCACCATGTGCGCCTGGCTGATCGTGCTTCCCGGCCCGCCTATCCTCGCCTTGACGTAAATAAGACGCAGCTTGTCAGGCGACACGCCCAATACCAGCAAGGAAATGTACTTTCCAATGCTGAAGTCCTCGCAGTCGCCCGCCCCCTTGCCGAACATCTCCAACGGCGTCGCCCAGTAGTCCTCTACGCCCCAGTTGTCTATGTCCTCGCGGTACAGGATGCGCCGGTTGAAAAACTGGTTAACCTCCGAAAGCTTCTGCCGCTCTTCTATTCCCTGCAGCCTGCCCAGCAGCAGATTCCATTCGCGGTACAGCGCCACGGCGCGCGGTCCGTAACGCGCGGCGGCGCGCTCCGCCGGCAGGCTGGCGGCCACCACGCACCAGCCCACCAGCAACAGCATGGCAGGCAGCAGCCAATGCCGCAGGCGCCGCCTGAAAACAAGCAGGACAAGCTTCATGTTCATTCCACGCCGACTGATGATGGCCACTGTAGCAGATTGAAAAGTGATACTCGCCTCGGTGGAAATACTCACTTGACATTTTTAACTATGTATTTAACCTAAATATTGAAACATTTAACAATATCAGCCCCTTGCTCCCGGAGATCATTGACCATGAAATGCTTACAAAAAAGAAGTGTGCGCCTGACCATGGCGGCTTTGCTCAGCTTGTCGGCTTCATGGGCGCAAGCAACTGACCTGCGCGAAGTCGTGGAAAAAACCATCGCCAACAACCCGGAAGTCCGCTTCCGCTTCCATGAATTCCGCTCAGCGGCCGAGGAAACCGGCATCGGCCGCGCCGGCTACCTGCCAACCGTGGACGTTGCCTACACCTATGCCCGCGAGGACAACAAGGAACCCCTCATCAACTATGGCCCGGAGATCACCAGCGATTTCAACCGCAAAGGCTGGTCCGCCGACCTCACCCAAAATCTGTTCCAGGGCTTCCAGACCATGAACACGGTCAAGCAGCTGGAATTCAGCAAGCGCGGCAAGTATTACGACTTCGTCGACGCTTCCGAGCAACAGGGCCTGGAGGCCACCCGCGCCTATCTGGACGTGCTGCGCTACCGCCAGTTGCTGGATTACGCCAAGGAAAGCTATGGCGTCCATAAAGGCATTTACGATCAAATTGAACAAAAGGTGAAAGCTGGCGTCGGCCGCCGCGTGGACCTGGAACAGGCGGCCGGCCGCCTCGCGCTGTCCGAAACCAATATGATCAACGAGAACTCCAACCTGCATGATGTTTCCGCCCGCTATTCCCGTCTGATCGGCGAGGAGCCGCCCACCGACCTGGCCCCGGTCCCCTCGCTGCAAGACAAGCTGCCGCGCGATCAGGATATTCTGGTCACCGCGGTGCGCAGCAGTCCTGCCTATCTGTCCACGCTCGCGAATGTCCAATCCGCGCAGAGCGACTTGAAAACCAAGCGCGGCGCCTTCTCGCCAACCCTGGACCTGCGCGCCCACGCCGAGAAGACCGACAACCTCAACAGCATCTACGGCCGCCACGACAAGCAGGCCATCGAACTAGTGTTCAACATCAATCTGTTCCGCGGCGGCGCAGACAAGGCGCGGCTGGGTGTGGCCGCCGAGCGCTACAACTCCGCGCTCGACCTTCGCGACAAGACCTGCCGCGACTTGCAGCAGACGGTGCGCATCGCCAGCAACGACGTGCACAAGCTGGGCGAGCAAATGGGCTACCTGCGCCAACACGCGCTGTCCACCGAGAAGGCGCGCGACGCCTACCTGAAACAATTCGATATCGGCCAGCGCACCTTGTTGGACGTGCTGGACAGCGAAAACGAGCTTTACGACTCCAAACGCGCGCTGGCCAACGCCGAATACGACGACAAGCTGGCCCAGGCCCGCGTGCTGGCGGCTTCCGGCCTGCTGCTGCCCAGCCTGCAGTTGAAGCCGATCGAGCAACAGAGTTTCGAATCCGACGCCGACGACCAACAACACGACACCTGCAGCACCGCCTACACGCCGCCCAAACCGTTCAGCACCGCCGGCATCCCCATCCACCCCTATGTCTCCAGCACGATGGCGGATGTACCCGCCGCCTCGCCGGTCAAGAAGTCCGGCAAGGCCGCGAAACATTGAGGCCTGGCTGTCCGGAGCCGACAAGACCCGCCAGGCGGGTCTTTTGGCCATTCCGGCGGCACGTCTTGACATGGGCCTGCTAGCCTCGGGATGCCTGGGCGCGGCCACTTCAACGTCATGGCGGCGCGGCCGCGCGGCCTGCCGCGCCGATCGTTTCCAATCGTTTATCCGGCGCCATTGCCGGCTATCTCCATGGGAGTGGAAGCATGGCTTCCGAAATATCCAATCCTGAAACCACGCTGCCGCTAAGCGAACAGGCGACCCATCTCGACCCCCTGCTTGACTGCCTGTTCTCGCTGGCCCGCGGCTACGGCATCACCGCCACCCGCGAATCGCTGGTAGCCGGCATTCCGCTGGTGAACAACCGGCTGTCGCCCTCCATGTTCGCCCGCTCGGCGCGCCGCATCGGCCTGTCCACCCGCGTGGTGCGGCAACCCTTGTCCAGCCTGCGCCAGCAGTTGCTGCCGGCAGTGCTGCTGCTGGAAAACAATACCGCCGGTATCCTGCGCGAGATCCGCGACGGCGTCGCCTTCGTCAGCATGTCCGAGCTGCCGGACGCCGTCGTCGAAATTCCGCTGGAAGACCTGCAGCACAGTTTCGAAGGCATCGCCATCCTGGTGAAGCCGCGCTTCCAGTACGAGAAGCGGGCGCCGGAACTAGCCGACATCCGCTCGCGCCACTGGTTCTGGCGCACCATCTACGGCAGCCGGTCGCTGTACCGCGACGCGCTGCTGGCGGCTTTCCTGATCAATGTGTTCGCGCTGGTGATACCGATCGTGTCGATGGCGGTCTACGACCGCGTGGTGCCCAATATGGCGCTGGAAACCCTGTGGGTGCTGGCGATAGGCGCCGCGCTGGTGCTGGTATTCGACTTCCTGCTCAAGCTGACCCGCGGCTACCTGATAGACCTGGCCAGCAAACGAGTGGACGTCGCGTTGTCGGCGCTGATCATGGAACGGGTGCTGGGCATACGGATGGAAGCGCGGCCGGCCTCGGTCGGCGCCTTCGCCGCCAATCTGCGCGCGTTCGAGACGGTGCGCGACTTCATCGCTTCGGCATCGATCACCGCGTTGATCGACGTGCCCTTCGTGCTGATTTTCCTGGTAGCCATCATGTGGATTTCGCCGCTGATGGCGGTGCCCATGGTGCTGGCCATCTTCTTCATGCTGCTGTTCGCGCTGCTGGTGCAGGAGAAGATGCAGGCGCTGGTGGAGACCACGCTGCGCGCCGCCTCGCAGCGCAACGCCTATCTGGTGGAAAGCCTGTCCGGGCTGGAGACGGTCAAGGTGCTGGCGGCCGAGGGCGTGCTGCAGGGCAAATGGGAACAGGCCACGCTGTTTCTGGCTCAGGTCGGTTCGCGGCTGAAGATCCTGGCCGCCTCCACAATGAATTTTTCCGGCTTCATCCAGCAGCTGCTGTCCGTCTCCATGCTGGTGCTGGGCGTGTACGAGATCATGGCCGGCAACGTGTCCATGGGCGGCGTGATCGCCGCGGTGATGCTGTCCAGTCGTGCGATGGCGCCGCTAAGCCAGGTGGTTAGCCTGCTGACTCAGTACCACAACGCCAAGACCTCGCTGGCCTCGCTGGACGGCTTCATGAAAATGCCGGTGGAGCGCGAGAAGGACGCCGCCTTCTTCCATCGCACCAGCTTCAAGGGCGAGATCGAGTTCCGCAACGTATCGTTCAACTACCCGAACAACCCGATGGTGGCGCTGCGCGAGGTGTCATTCAAGATCCGCGCCGGCGAGCGCGTCGCCATCATCGGCCGAGTCGGTTCTGGCAAGACCACCATCCAGAAGATGATACTGGGCCTGTACCAGCCGACCGAAGGCGCGATCCATATCGACGGCATGGACATCAAGCAGATCGACCCGGCCGAGCTGCGCCGCCAGATCGGCTACGTGCCGCAGGACCCGGTGCTGTTCTACGGCACCATGCGGCAGAACATCTCCATGGGCTCGCCACACGCCTTCGATGCCAGCATCGCCGCCGCCGCCGAGCAAGCGGGGCTGACCGAGTTCATCAACAGTCATCCGCAGGGCTTCGACATGCTGATCAGCGAGCGCGGCGAATCGCTGTCCGGCGGCCAGCGCAAGGCGGTGACCATCGCCCGCGCGCTGCTGAACTCGCCGCCCATCCTGCTCTTGGACGAGCCGACCAGCAATATGGACCACAGCAGCGAAGGCCAGATCCGCCAGACGCTGGCGCGGGTGTCGTCCGGCAAGACCATGCTGCTGGTCACCCACCACAACACGCTGCTGGACCTGGTGGACCGGCTGATCGTGGTCGACCACGGCGCCATCGTCGCCGATGGTCCCAAGCAACAAGTGATCGAGGCGCTGCAACAAGGCAAGATCGGAAAGGCGGGCGTCTGAGATGGAAACGAACTGGAAACAACGGGTAAACGGTTTGGTGGAGCGCGGTCAGGAGCGCAGCGGCCCGTACTGGGACAAGCTGATGGATTGGGCCTCCGCCCGCGATCTGGCCGATCGCAACGATTTCGCCGCCGACGCCGACTGGGCGATCCTGCAGCAGAACCCGGGCCGCCCGCGCATCTTCGTCTGGAGCATGCTGGGCGTGTTCATCGTCGCCTTCCTGTGGGCGGGCTTCGCCAAGGTGGATGAGGTGTCGCGCGGCGAGGGCAAGGTGATCCCTTCCAACCAGAACCAGCACCTGCAGAGCCTGGACGGCGGCGTGGTGTCGCAGATCCTGGTCAAGGAAGGCCAGGTGGTCCAGAAGGGCCAGCTGCTGCTCAAGGTGGACAACACCCGCTTCGTCTCCTCGCTGGAGGAAAACCAGGCGCAGTACCTGGCCTTGCAGGCCAAGACCGCGCGGCTGAAGGCGCTGGCGGGCGGCACGCCGTTCGAACTGCCGCCCAAGGTGCTGCAACTGGCGCCCGACATCGCCAAGCAGGAACTGGAGCTGTACAACTCCAAGCAGATGGAGCTGAACGCCAGCGTCGGCATCGCTCGCCAGCAGCTGGCGCAACGCAACCAGGAGCTGAACGAGGTACGCGCCCGCTACACCCAGGCCTTGTCCAGCTACGATCTGACGATGAGGGAGCTCACCGTGACCCGGCCGCTGAAGGAGTCGGGCGCGGTATCCGACGTCGACCTGCTGCGCCTTGAGCGCGACGTCGCCCGCTTCCGCGGCGAACGCGACCAAGCCGCCGCCCAGATGCCCAAGATCCAGGCGGCCATCGGCGAGGCGCAGCGCAAGATCCAGGAAGTGGAACTGGCGATGCGCAACACCGCCAGCGCCGAGCTGTCGGACACCATGGCCAAGGCCAGCAGCCTGTCCGCCGGCAGCGTGGCTCTGGCCGACAAGGTCAAACTGTCCGAAGTGCGCTCCCCGGTGCGCGGCGAGATCAAGCGGCTGTTCATCAACACCATCGGCGGCGTGGTGCAGCCGGGCAAGGACATCATCGAGATCGTGCCGATGGACGACTCGCTGCTGCTGGAAACCCGGATCACCCCGCGCGACATCGCCTTCCTCCATCCCGGCCAGCGCGCCGTGGTGCGCTTCACCGCCTACGACTTCACCATCTACGGCGGCATGGAGGGCAGCGTGGCCGAGATCGGCGCCGACACCATCACCGACGAGAAGGGCAACGCCTTCTACATCGTCAAGGTGAAAACCCAGGGCTCGCTGCTGGGCAAGGAAAAGCTGCCCATCTTCCCCGGCATGGTGGCCCAGGTGGACATCATGACCGGCAAGAAGAGCATCCTGTCCTATCTGCTGAAGCCGGTGCTGCGCGCCAAGGCGGAAGCGTTGCGGGAGCGCTGACATGGTCCACCTGCTGTTCTCCGCCAGCTCGGTGCTGGCCGGCTACTGGCAAGACGCGCTGGGCGAGGCGCGCCGCTGCACGCGCCTGCCCGAGCCGCCGCAGGAGCGGGACGCCGTCTTGTGGCTGGACTTGGCCAGCCTGGACGCCGGCCAACGCGACGCCGATTGGCCGACGCTGTGCCGCCACTACCGGGTGGTGGCGCTCAGTTCCGCTCCCAACGACGCCGAAGGCATGCACTGGCTGCAACTGGGCGTGTCCGGCTACGCCCACGCCTACGCCGCCGCCGACGAACTGCGCCAGATCGCCGCCAGCGTCGCCGCCGGCGGCACCTGGCTGGGCCGCAGCCTGCTGCTGCAGCTGTGCCAGCGCTTCGGCGCGCTGGTGCCGCCGCCCGAGCAGGCCGGCTGGCGCGATCGGGTATCCAGCCGCGAGGCCGAGGTGATCGCCATCCTCAAGCAGGGCCGCTCCAACAAGGAGATCGCCCGCGAGCTGGACATCACCGAGCGCACGGTCAAGGCCCACCTCACCGCCATCTTCCAGAAGTTCGGCGTCGAAGACCGCTTCCAGCTGCTGCTCAAGCTGACCCAGCCCGCGCACTGAAACGGCGCGCCGCGCATGAAAAAACGGCCATCCTCCGGGATGGCCGTTTTTCTTTGATGGACCAGGCGGCTCAAGCCGGCTGCCGGCGCCTGCCGCGCCACAGCTCGCGCGCGCCCACCGCCGAATACAGCGCCAGCGCGCCCCAGATCAGCGCGAAACCCATCGCGCGGTCGGGACCGAAAGGCTCGCCATACAGCATCACGCCCAGCGCCAGCTGGATGCTGGGACCGATGTACTGGATCAGCCCCACGGTGGCCAGCTTCAGCCGGCGCGCGCCGGCGGCGAACATCAAGAGCGGCACCGCCGTCACCACCCCGGCGCCGATCAGCAGGCCGTTGCGCAGCGCGTCGACATGGCCGAAAGCGCCCTGCCCGCTCCATTCGAACCACAGCAGCGCCGCCAGCGCCAGCGGCGACATCAGGAAGGTTTCCAGCGCCAGGCCGGGCAGCGACGGCAGCGGCGCCATCTTGCGCAGCAGGCCGTACAAGCCGAAGGTGGCGGCCAGCGACAAGGCGATCCACGGCAGCGAGCCGGCGCTGAAGGTCAGCCAGGCCACGCCCGCCGCCGCCAGTCCCACCGCCAGCTTCTGCGGCCGGCTCAGCCGTTCGGACAATACCAGCCGCCCCAGCAGCACGTTGACCAGCGGATTGATGAAGTAGCCAAGGCTGGCCTCCACCACATGGCCGGCATTCACCGCCCAGATATAGATCAGCCAGTTCAGCGACAGCACCGTCGACGACAGCGCGAAGATGCCCAGCTGGCGCGGCTGGCGCAGCGCGGTGCGCAGATCGCCCCATTGCCTGAGCGCGGTCAGCACCAGCGCGACGAACAAGGCCGACCACACGATGCGGTGGCACAGAATTTGCAAGGCCGGCACCTCGTGCAGCGGCTTCCAGTACAGCGGAAACAGGCCCCAGCAGATGAAGGCGCCGACGGTGTACAGCACGCCGCGGCTATCGCCGGCGGAAGAAGAGGAAGACATGCGATTCTCTGCGACACGGAATATTCCAACATCCAGCTTACCCGCTTTATTCCGTCGGAAAAATCATCATTACCTATACAGTCGGTTTACAAACACTTAACAAGCAATATTTTGCTGCACTGGCACATAAACCGCACCCGGACATGCCTTGTCGCGATCCCTTTGACGTTGACGTAAACGTAAACTATAGTCGGCGACATTAGGGTTAACACTCTAAGCTGCGACAGCCGCGCATACCCAGGGCACAAGGTATAAAAATAAAGTGTCCCCGGCGCCCGCCAGCACAGCAAGCGCCCGGAACCAGCCGCCCACAAGGCAGCCGCGGGCTGATCGCCACAAGCGAGCACGACAGGAGGAGAAACCATGTCAATCCGCCACGCAGACCTGGAAGAAAAATACACCGCCCCCACCGGCCAGGTTCTGATGACAGGCATCCAGGCGCTGGTGCGCCTGCCCATGCTGCAGCAGGAACTGGACCGAGCCGCCGGCCTCAACACCGCCGGCTACGTCACCGGCTACCGGGGATCGCCGCTGGGCAATGTCGACCAGACCATGATCAAGGCCAAGAAGCATCTGGACGCCCACAACGTGGTGTTCCATCCCGGCCTCAACGAAGATCTGGCCGCCACCGCGGTCTGGGGCACCCAGCAGGTCAACATCTTCGAAGGCGCCAAATACGACGGCGTCTATTCGCTGTGGTACGGCAAGGGTCCGGGCGTCGACCGCTCCGGCGACGTGCTCAAGCACGGCAACGCGGCCGGCACCTCCAAGCACGGCGGCGTGCTCTTGGTCTGCGGCGACGACCACGCCGCCAAGTCGTCCACCTTCCCCCACCAGTCCGACCACATTCTGGCCGCCAGCATGATCCCGGTCCTGAGCCCGTCCGGCGTGCAGGAAGTGCTGGACCTGGGCCTGCACGGCTGGGCGATGAGCCGCTATTCCGGCTGCTGGGTGTCGATCAAGGCGATCACCGACACCGTCGAGAGCTCGGCCATCGTCGACATCACGCCGGAACGGCTGGAATTCAAGATTCCCAAGGATTTCCCGCTGCCCGAGGACGGCCTCAACATCCGCTGGCCGGACACCCCGCTGGCGCAGGAAAAGCGCGTGCTGCACCACCGCCTGTACGCGGCGCTGGCCTACGCCCGCGAAAACAAGCTCAACCGCATCACGCTGGATTCGCCCAAGCCGCGCCTGGGCATCATCACCTGCGGCAAGAGCTACCTCGACGTGATGCAGGCGCTGGACGACCTGGGCATCAGCGAGGCCCAGGCCGCCGACATCGGCCTGCGCATCTTCAAGGTGGGCATGGTGTGGCCGCTGGAGCCGGAAGGCGTGCGCCAGTTCGCCCAGGGCCTGGAAGAAATCCTGGTGGTGGAAGAGAAGCGCCAGATCATCGAATACCAGCTGAAGGAACAGCTGTACAACTGGCGCGACGACATCCGCCCGCGCGTGGTGGGCAAGTTCGCCGAGAAAGGCGAGTGGGCGCTGCCGCACGGCGACTGGCTGCTGCCGGCCGCCGGCGAGCTGACGCCGGCGATGATCGCCCGCGCCATCGCCAACCGGCTGGCGCTGATCTTCGACAGCCCGGTGATCCACGACCGGCTGAAGTTCTACGACGATAAAGAGGCGCAGCTGGTGCAGCCGCGCGAATCCATCGCCCGCGTGCCGCACTATTGCTCCGGCTGCCCGCACAACACCTCGACCAAGCTGCCGGAAGGCAGCCGCGCGGTGGCCGGCATCGGCTGCCACTACATGGCGCATTGGATCAGCCCGGAAAACACCAAGACCTTCACCCAGATGGGCGGCGAGGGCATCACCTGGCTGGGCCAGGCGCCGTTCACCACCACCCGCCACATCTTCACCAACCTGGGCGACGGCACCTACTTCCACTCCGGCATCCTGGCCATCCGCGCCGCGGTGGCCGGCAAAGTCAACATCACCTACAAGATCCTGTACAACGACGCGGTGGCGATGACCGGCGGCCAGCACGTGGACGGCTACCTGGACGTGCCGATGATGACCCGCCAGCTGGCGGCCGAAGGCGTCAAGCGCATCGTGATCACCAGCGACGACCCGGACAAGTACCAGAACGCCCAGGGCCTGGCGCCCGGCATCGACGTGTTTCACCGCCGCGAGCTGGACCGCGTGCAGCGCGAGCTGCGCGACATCGAGGGCGTGACCATCCTGATCCACGATCAGACCTGCGCCGCCGAAAAGCGCCGCCGCCGCAAGCGCAACGAGTTCCCGGACCCGGCCAAGCGCGCCTTCATCAACGAGCGCGTCTGCGAAGGCTGCGGCGATTGCAGCAAGAAGTCCGGCTGCCTGTCGGTGCTGCCGGTGGAAACGCCGCTGGGCCGCAAGCGCAAGATCGACCAGTCCAGCTGCAACAAGGACTACTCCTGTGTCGAGGGCTTCTGCCCCAGCTTCGTCACCGTGGAAGGCGGCAAGCTGAGGAAGCCGGCCGGCGCCAGCGCCGACCTCGCCAAGATGCCGGCGCTGCCGATGCCGAAGATCCCGGCGCTGCACGAGCCGTTCGGCATCATGGTCACCGGCGTCGGCGGCACCGGCGTGGTCACCATCGGCCAGGTGCTGGGCATGGCCGCCTACCTCGACAACAAGGGCGTGACGGTGCTGGACATGGCCGGCCTGGCGCAGAAGGGCGGCTCGGTATGGTCGCACGTGCGCATCGCCGACTCTCAGGACAAGCTGCACGCGGTGCGCATCGCCGCCGGCGACGCCAACCTGGTGCTGGGCTGCGACCTGGTGGTGACGGCGGCCGAGGAAGCGCTGGCCAAGATGCGCGACGGTTTCAGCCACGCCATCGTCAACAGCTACGAATCGCCGACCAGCGGCTTCCTGAAGAACCCGGACATCCGCTACCCGGCCAAGGCGATGAAGGACGCCATCGTCGAGGCGGTCGGCGCCGGCCGCTTCAGCGAGGTCAACGCCAACAAGCTGGCCACCGCGCTGATGGGCGACGCCATCGCCGCCAATATGTTCATGCTGGGCTACGGCTGGCAAAAGGGCCTGGTGCCGGTGTCGCTGGAAGCGATCATGGAAGCGGTGCGCTTGAACGGCGCCGCGGTCAAGTTCAATCAGGACGCCTTCACCTGGGGCCGCCACGCCGCCCAGGACCTGGCCCGCGTCGAAGCGCTGGTCAGCCCGACCGCCGTGGTCCAATTCGTTCCACGTGAAACGCCGGACGCCGTGGTCCACCACCGCTCCACTCTGCTCGCCGCCTACCAGAACGGCGCGCTGGCCGAGCGCTACAAGGCGCTGGTGCAGCAAGTGCGCCAAGCCGAGGAGGCCGCCCAGCCGGGCAGCACCGCGCTGACGCTGGCCGCCGCCCGCGCCTACCACCATCTCCTGGCCTACAAGGACGAGTACGAAGTGGCGCGCCTGTACAGCGACGGCGAGTTCCAGCGCGAGGTGGCCGCGCAGTTCGACGGCGACTACAAGCTGCGCTTCCACATCGGCGTGGCCTGGCTCACCCGCGGCCAGCCGCGCAAGATCGCCATCGGCTCCTGGCTGATGCCGGCGATGAAGGTGCTGGCCAAGCTGCGCTTCCTGCGCGGCACCGCGCTGGATCCGTTCGCCTGGCAGGACGACCGCAAGCTGGAACGGCAGTTGATAGCAGAGTTCGAGCAGGAGCTGCCGGCGCTGCTGGCCAAGCTCACGCCGGACACGCTGCCGCGGGCGGTGGAATGGATGAAGACCTGGGAAGGCGTGCGCGGCTTCGGCCACATCAAGCTGGCCAACTACCGGCAAGCCAAGACCCGCCAGGCCGAGCTGCAAGGCGGTCCGGCCCAGGCCGGCAAGCCCGCCGCCAACGCCGCCGTGGCCTGACCACGATTGTTTCCGCAGCTTTGGGCGTCGACTCCTGTCGACGCCTTTTTTCCATCCGCAACTGAAAATGACATACGGATCAACTATGTTTTCCAGTATGCGAACCGCTTTTCCACCGACTGGAGACACCCCATGTCCGCCCTGTTGCGCCGCGCCGCCATCGCCTCGTTCAGCCTGATCCTGATCGCCTGCTCCACCACCCCGCCCGCCAAACCGGGCCTGTCCGCCAATGGCTGCGTCGGTGGCGTGCTGCCGCCGCCGCCGGGCATGAGCGCGGCGCAGAATCCCGAGCTGCTGGCCAAAGCCGTCGGCGCGCCGGGCAAGGGCGGCCTGTGCGAAGGCGCGGTCTACCGCCAGGACGCCGCCGCCGGCGTCATCGTGTACCGGGTGTGGGACAGCGCCAAGCCGGGTTCCCGACTCGGCCGCTGGTGGTCGTTCAGCCAGCCGCAAGGCCCGGTCGCCCAATACCAGGCGGCCAACGCCATCTGCCCGGCCTGGAGCCAGCTCGACAGCGTGGTGCGCTGCCAGCTGAAAGCCGGCGTCCAGGTAGCGGTAGGCCCGGGCCAGAGCGCCGACTGCGCGCCCGATCCCGACTTCCCGCCGTCGCCGGTCAACCAGGTCTACGTGCCCAACACCAGTCCGGACGACATCCTGGTGGAAAATTGCGAAGACCAAGGGGCGTTCCCGCCGGCGATGTAAGCGTTTGCGGCGGGAGGCCGCGGCAAGGCATAATCGAGGATTTTGCAAATAATTCTCATTACAATGCACCGCCTCGCCTGCACCTTCGCCCTGCTGCTCGCCGGCTGCGGCGGCGGCCCCGCCGCCTCGCCGCCGCAAACCGGCCGCTTCATCGACAGCGCCGTCAGCGGCCTGGATTACGAAACCCCCACCCGCGCCGGAAAAACCACCGCCGCAGGCGAATTCCAATACCTCAGCGGCGAAACCGTCGCCTTCCGCATCGGCAAACTGGAGATCGGCGGCGCCGCCGGCTCGCCGGTATTGACCCCGCTCAGCCTGGCCGGCGCGCAAGACGCCGGCGATCCCGCCGCGCTGAAGATCGCCCGCCTGCTGCTGACGCTGGACAGCGACGACAACCCCGGCAACGGCATCCAGATAGCGCCGGCCGACGCCGCCCGCTTCCAGCAGCCGCAAAAGCTGGCCGAGATCGGCGACGCCCAAGCCCTGCTCGACCAACTGGGCATCGGCCGCAGCCTGGTCAGCGCCGAATACGCGCAAGCCCACCTGCAGCTGAGCCTGGCCGCGCTCGACGCCAAGCCGATCGCCCGCTTCCAGGCCCGCGACGCCGTCGACGGCCGGCCGCTGGCGTCCGGCGAAGCCGCCGGCTGCGCGGACGACAGCCAGACAGGGCTCAGCTGGGAAGTGAAAGCGGAATCCGGGCTGCGCAGCCGCTTGCACAGCTATTACGCCAGCGCCAGCCGCGAAACCGAGCGCCCAGCCCAGTGCGAGCCGGGCCAGGAGGACTGCCTGGCCGTCACCTACGTCGATGCGGTCAACCAGCAGAAACTGTGCGGCCACGACGACTGGCGGCTGCCCAGCGAGCGCGAGCTGAAAACGCTGCTCGACTGGAGCCAGCTCGATCCGCGGCGCAATCTGCCGGCGATCGACCGCCACGCCTTCCCCGACGCCGAGCCGGCGTTCTACTGGACCGCCACCAGCCGCCAGGCGCGGGGTTCGCTGGCAGTCGCCTTCGACGACACCCACCGCACCCTGCCCCACGTCAGCCTCAGCCTGGGCATGCCGGCCAAGATAAGACTGGTGCGCGGCCCAGCGCTGCCGGACGCGCCCAATCCGGAAGACCTGCCGCAAACCATTCCGCCCTACATCCCGGTGGACCGCGCCGGCGACCTGGCCAGATCAGGCGCAGAAGCCGCCTGCGTCGACGACAGCGAGCATCCGGACGCCTTCCTCAAGGTGGTGCTGTGGCAGGCGCGCCCGCGCGATGCGCAGGCCGGGCAAGTTTCTTCCGCGCTAGGCGAGGCCAACGGCCAGGCCTGGTGCGGACAGCGCGATTGGACCTTGCCCAGCGCGGCGGACGGCAGCCGCTGGCTGCAGTTGCGCCTGGCCGGCGACGCCGCGTTCCGCGCGGCCTTTCCCGCCGCCGCCTCGACGCAGGCGATCTGGGTGAAGGACGACATCGGCAAAGCGCGCATCCTGCGCGCGGACGGCCAGTACGCCGACACCGGCGCCGCCGCCTTGCTGGCCATCAGCAAGCGCGCGGCCAAGCCACCGATGCCGGACAGCGACGACACGCCGCCCGACGCAGCCACGCTGGCCGACTGGCGCCAGCGCTACCTGCGCTACCGCCCCGGCCAGGCCACGCAGCCGGATTGGCCGGCGCCGACGCTGGATGCCGCCGCCCGCGACGGCTTCCGCGATCTGGGCCTGCTGCCGGCGATGCCGTTCCCGGCCGACAATCCCTATTCGCCGGCCAAGGCGGCGCTGGGCGAGAAGCTGTTCTTCGATGCGCGGTTGTCGCGCAACAACCGCATCGCCTGCGCCAGCTGCCATGATCCGCAGCACGGCTGGGCCGATCCCCGCGAAGTCTCCTCCGGCCACGTCGGCCAGCTGGGCGGCCGCAACGCGCCGTCGGTGATCAACAGCGGCTACTTCGCCCGCCTGTTCTGGGACGGCCGCGCCGCCAGCCTGGAACAGCAGGCGCTGGGGCCTATCGCCAATCCGCTGGAGATGCACCAGCCGCTGGCCGCGGCGGTGGCCAAGATCGCCGCCGCGCCGGAATACGGGCCGCTGTTCGCCGCCGCCTTCGGCGACGCCGCGGTGGACAGCAACCGTCTGGCGCAGGCGCTGGCCACTTTCGAGCGCGCGCTCATCAGCCACGACAGCGCCTTCGACCGCTTCCTGAAGGGCGACGCGCAGGCCTTGAGCAACCAGGCGCTGTGGGGCCTGCAGCTGTTCCGCACCAAGGCCCGCTGTCTCAACTGCCACAACGGGCCGGAGCTGTCCGATCAGCGCTTCCACAATCTGGGCCTGCACTTCATCGGCCGCGACCGCGAGGATCGGGGCCGCGGGGCGATCACCGGCCGCGGCGAAGACATGGGCGCGTTCCGCACGCCGGGTCTGCGCGAGCTGCTGTACACCGGCGGCTACATGCACAACGGCGACATGCCGCTGTTCGCCGACGACGGCGGCGGCGTGCTGGAGTTCTACAACAACGGCGGCAACGAGGTGGCCGCGGCCGGGCTGGACAAGTACACCCAGCCCAAGCCGTCGCCGCTGCTCAAGCCGCTAGGCCTCGGCGAGGCGGAAAAGCTGGCGCTGCAAGCCTTCCTGCGGGCGCTGTCCGGACCGCCGCGGCTGAAGCCCGCGGGGCTGGACGAGCTGTCGCACCGCTGAGCGCCCGGCCAAGCCGGCGCCCTCAGCCCCGGTCTGGCCGGGCGGCGAACCACTGGGCGCAGAAATCGATCAGCGCCCGGGACTTGGCCGGCTGCGGCGTTTTCTTCGGATAGACAAGATAGACCGGCCGCGCCGGCGTCTCCCAGCCGGCCAGCACCCTGGCCAGCCTGCCGCCGATCAAGGCGGCTTCGGCGACGAAATCCGGCAGCCGCGCGAAACCGGCGCCGGCTTCGGCCAGCTTCCGGTTCAGGCTGTAATCGCTGACCTGCAGCCAATGCGGCACCTCCACTTCTTCCGCTCGCCCCTCGCGCTCGAAACGCCAGCGCGCGCCGCCGTGGTAGCGGCTATGCACCACGCAGGGCAGCCGCGCCAGATCGGCGGGTTCGGCCGGCGCGCCGCGTTCGGCCAGCAGCGACGGCGCCGCCACCACCCAGTCGCGGGTCTGGAACAACGGGCGCGCCACCAGTTGCGGCGGCAACTCCCGGCTGGAGCGGATGGCCAGATCGAAGCCGTCCTCCTCCAGATCGCGCTCGGCCACGCTGACGTCCAGCTCCACCGAGATGCGCGGATACTGTTGATGAAAAGCCAACAATAGCTCGGCGCCGAACGCGCCGGCGAACATCTGCGGCACCGTCAGCCTCACCGTGCCGTCCGCGTCGCCGCTCAAGCCGCGCACCGCCGCGGCCGACTCCCGCAGCAGCGTCCGCAGCCGGCGGCAGTAGCCGAGATAGGCATGGCCGGCCTCGGTCAGCGTCAGCTTGCGGGTGCTGCGAAACAGCAGCTGCGCGCCCAGTAACGCTTCCAGCCGGCTCAGTTGCTTGCTGACCTGCGACTTGGACGTGGCCAGCCGCTCGGCGGCGGCGGTGATGCTGCCGGCCTCCGCCACTTCGAGGAAGACCAGCGCCAGTTCGGATGAGGGTTCGATTGTTTCCATATAGGTTCCAATACTTCCACGTTTGCCCGGTTTTTCCAAGCCGCGCGCGCGCCTAAGCTGACGGTTCCCCCACTCAAGCTGCAAGGAAGACGATATGAAAATCCTGCTGATAGGCGCCAGCGGCAACATCGGCCGCGCCATCGCCGCCGAACTGTCCGGCCGCCACGAAATCATCGCCGCCGGCCGCGATCACGGCGACGTGCGCGTGGACATCGAGGACGAGCAAAGCATCGCCGCCATGTATCAACAGCTGCCCCGGCTCGACGCGGTGGCGGTGGCCACCGGCGGCCGCAACGGCCACGTCGGGCCGCTGGCAGAGATGAACGCCGAGCGCTACCGCGTCGGACTGGACTCCAAGCTGATGGGCCAGGTCAACGTGGTGCTGCGCGGGCTGGACAAGCTGGCCGACGGCGGCTCGTTCACGCTGGTGGGCGGTGCCTGGCAGCCGCAGGCCATCGTGCCGCTGCTGAGCAACGTCTACATGGCCAACGCCGCGCTGGAGGGCTTCGTCAACGCCGCCGCGGTCGAACTGCCGCGCCGGCTGCGCATCAATCTGGTCAGCCCGCTGCTGCTGGCGGAATCGGAGGCCGGATACGGACCGCTGTTCCGCGGCGTGCCGCTGGTGGAGGCGCGCCAGGTGGCGCGCGCCTACAGCCTGAGCATAGAGGGCGCGCAGACCGGCCAGACTTACCGGCTGGGCCGGCTGGATTAGCCGCAGCAGAATGGCGGCGACGATATTGCCGGCGAAACCCGCGCCCGGATCCAGCCCGTGATTCCAATGGATGCGATCCATTGCCCGTCCCCTTGAAACGCCGCAAACGGCGGCCTTCTCAAGATAAGCGCGGGTCCGGCATCATGCCAAAGGGATCAGGAGCGCAGCTGGCGACAGGTTTCGCCGATGCCGGCGTGGATGCACAGGTCGAACAAGGCGTCGAAACGGGTGGGCGTGTAGTTGATCAGCGCGCAGGGAATGCCGGCCCGCGCCGCCTCCACCGGGATCAGATTGACCGGCGACACTTCCAGCGACGAGCCCATCACCAGCAGCAGCTCGGCGTTAAGCGCCGCCTGGAAGGCCACGTCTATCATCGGCACCGCCTCGCCGTACAGCACCACGTCCGGCTTCAACGCCGCGCCGCAGCGGCGGCAAGCCGGAAGCTCATGCTGCTGCACGTAATCCAGCGGATGCGGCGTGCGGCAATCAGGGCAGCTGGCGGTCAGCAGCGTGCCGTGCAGCTCCAGCACGCGGCGGCTGCCGGCCCGCCCGTGCAGGCCGTCGATGTTCTGGGTGAGGATGGTAACTTCCTTGCCGTCCTCCTCCAGCGCGGCGAGGAAGCGGTGGCCGTCGTTGGGCTGGTAGTCGCCCACCAGCTTGATGTGGAAGATGTCGCGGAAGGCGCGCCAGAAGGCGACGGGGTCGCGCTGGAAGTAGTCCACCGATACCGCGTCGGCCAGGCTCATGTCCCTGGACCACAGGCCGTCGGCGGAGCGGAAGTCGGGGATGCCGGATTCGGTGCTCATGCCGGCGCCGGTCAATACCGCGATGCGCCGCGCGCCGCCCACCAGTTGCCGCAGATACTGCACTTGCCTTTCCGTCACGCTCATCCACCGCTTCCTTGCCGCCGGGCCATGCCCCATGGCCACTATAGCGTAAGGGTCAAGCCACCGGATATTTTATTGCGTTCTTGACCATCTTATCCCGAACCGCCTCGTCCAGATCGACGCCGGCCACCATCGCCAGCCGCGTCAGATACAGCAGCACGTCGGCGATCTCTTCTTGCAGATGGGTGAACTTGGCCGGGTCTTCGCGCAACCGCGCCGCAGCGTCGTCATCCAGCCACTGGAAGATCTCCGCCAGCTCACCCACCTCGCCCACCAGCGCCAGCAACAGATTGCGCGGCGAATGATGCCGGTTCCAGCCGCGCTCGTCGGCGAAGCGCTGCAAGGCGGCGGTCAGGCCGCCGACATCGATCAGCTTGTCTTGAGTCATCATCACTTTCTCGTTTCACGTGGAACGCCAGCCGCTGCCCGCGGCCGGCAAAACCCGGTTCGCGACCGCTTTACTCCGCCAGCTCCAGCGTCACCGAGCCGTCGCCGTTGTCCCGCGCCAGCTTGAACTGCTTCTGCTCCGGCAGATAGCGCATCGCCCCCGCGCCGGTGGTAAACCGCAGGCCGACGCCGGCCACCGGCAGCACGCGCCAGTTCCGGCCCTGCCCCAGGTCGATCACTTTCTTGCTGGCGAGATAACTCGCCAGCGCGGCGCGGTTCTCGTCCGGCGCGTCCACCACGATCTTGTCGGCGCTGATGCCGGGGAAGTTGCCGCCGCCGCTGGCGCGGTAATTGTTGGTCACCACGATGAAGCGCTGCGCGGGATCGATCGGCTTGCCGTTGAAGGTCAGGTTGACGATGCGGTGGCTGCCCGGCGCCGCCAGCTTGCCGTCGCCATCGTAGCGCGCCGGCTGGGTGACGTCGACCTGGTAGCTGACGCCGTACAGGCTGTCGAAATTGTAGGAGCGGAACGCCGGGTTGATCAGTTCCTGCGCCGCCGGGCCCTTGGGGTCGATGCGATTGAACTGGCCGGCCGACATCTCCAGCCACTCGCGCACGTCGGCGCCGGTGACCTTCACCGCCTTGATGGTGTTGGGATAGATGTAGAGGTCGGCCAGGTTGCGGATGGCCAGCTTGCCGGCCGGGATATCGGTGTAGTAATTCCAGCCCTGGCGGCCGCCGGCCTTGAACGGCGCGGCGGCGGACAGGATGGGCAGGTGTTCGTACTCGGTGCCCTGCAGCGCTTTTTGCATGTAGCAGCGCTGCGCCTCGGCGACGATGGCCACCGACGGATCGTCGGCCGCCTGGGCGAAGTAGCTGTAGATCGGCCGGCGGGTGGCGGCCACCTCGCCGCGCACGTAGTCCAGCGTCGCCTGGTGTTCGGGTCCGATCAACGCCTTCACGCGCGGATCGATGTCCGCCAGCGGCTTCTTCGCCTGTTTGTCGAAAATGGGCCTGAGCGTCGCCCGCTTGCCGACCACCCGCCACTTGCCGTCCGCCTGCTCCAGCGTCAGGTCGATCACGCCCAGGTGGTCGCCCCAGCGGCCCGGCATCGCCGCCGGCACGCCGTGGATGGTGCCGGCCTGCAGGTCCACGCCGGGATAGCCGGCGAAAGCGGCGGACGGAAACTCGGCATGGGCGTGGCCGAACAGGATGGCGTCGATGCCCGGCACCTCGGCCAGCCCCGACACCGCGTTTTCGGCGAAGCGCGGCAGCTCGCCCTTCTCGAAACCCGAATGCGGCACCGCGATCACCAGGTCGGCGCCGGCGGCGCGCATCTTGGGCACGTAGTCGCGCGCGGTTTCCAGGATGTCGCGCACCGTGGCCTTGCCCTGCAGAGTGTTCTTGTCCCACTGCAAAATCTGCGGCGGGGCGAAGCCGATCACGGCGATGGTCAACGCATGGGCCTTGCCCTCATCGTCCTTCACTTCGCGCTTGAGCAGGACATAGGGCGTGAACAGCGGCTGCCCGTTCCTGGCGTCCAGCACGTTGGCGTTGACGTAGGGGAAGGCCGCGCCCTTCAGCGACTGCTGCAGGAAAGGCAGGCCGTAGTTGAATTCGTGATTGCCCAGATTGCCGGCGTCGTAGCCCAGCGCGTTGAGCACCTTGTAGGCCGGGTGGGTTTCGCCGGCCTTCAGTGGCTTGATTTTGGCCACCAGATCGCCCATTGGGCTGCCCTGCAGCAGATCGCCGTTGTCGATCAGCAGGCTGTTGGGCGACTCGGCGCGCGCCGCGGCGATCAGGCTGGCGGTGCGCTCCAGGCCGAACTCGGCCGCCGGCTTGTCCTGGTAATAGTCGTAGGCCAGCAGGTTCATGTGGACGTCGGAGGTTTCCAGCACCCGCAGCTGGACCGGCGCAGTCCAGGCGGAGGCGGCGAACACGGCGGCGAGAGAGGCGAAAAGCGGCGCGGATTTCATCACGGGAGGCCTTTTGAGTGTTTTTATTGCGTCCGCATTATACGCCGGAGCCGATCCCTCCCCGCCGCGCCAAGCAAAATGCCCGGCGCGGGCCGGGCATCGCATGCGCTTGCGAGGGCTTACTTGAGCAGGCCTTCAGCCTTCAGCGCCTGCTGGGTCGCCGGCAACTCGGCCACCCGCTTCAGGAAAGCCAGCAGCGCCGGGTAGGCCGCCAGCGAGCGCTGCAGATACTGCGCCCAGGACAGGCAGGTGAACAGATAGGCGTCGGCCACGCTGAACTGGCCGCCCAGCAGGTAAGGCGTCTTCTCCAGCTGCGCCTGCAGCAGCGCGAACCGCGGCTGCAGACGCGCCCAGGCGTCTTCCTTGACCTCGTCGGTCTTGCCGGAAAAGATCGGCGAGAAGTTCTTGTGGACTTCGGTGGAGATGAAGTTCAGCCATTCCTGCAGCCGGTAGCGCGGCAGCGTGCCATTGGCCGGCGCCAGTTGCTTGTCGGGAACCTGGTCGGCGATATACTGCATGATGGCCACGCCCTCGGTCAGCAGTTCGCCGTTGTCCAGCTGCAGCGCCGGCACGTAGCCCTTGGGATTGATGGCGGAGAAGTCGGCGCCGCCGGCGGTGGTGTGCGGCACGTCGCGCAGGCTGACCGATTCCGCGCTGAACGGCAGGCCGCTGGCGAACAGGACGATGTGCGAGGCCAGCGAACAAGCGCCGGGGGAGAAGTACAGTTTCATCGCTATGCTCCTGTGGGAAGGATGGGACAAACCGCAATCGCGCCAGCCTGATCCAAAACCATGCCGATTGCAACCCCCTTCCCGCCAGGGTTTCGCCGTCAGCCCAGCAGGCTGATCAGCCACTCGATGCGCAGGTTCCAGCCGGCGAAGCCGGCCAGCCAGAACAGGATGCCGAGCGCGCCGAAACCCCAGGACGCGAACAACGGCAGCAGGTTGGCCGACAGCGCCGCCACCGCCGCGCAGGCCACCGCGATCGACAAGCCGGCGTCGCTGATGTCGAACAGGTCGTGCCGCGCGTTCAGCGGCTCGATCGAGCCTTCCTTGGCTTCGGCCTTGCCGCGCAGCGCCTCGCTTTCGGCCTTGTAGCGCGCCAGCTCATGCCGCAATTGCTCCTGCTGCGGCTTCAGCGCCGCCGCGCTGGCCGGGTTCGCCAGCGCCAGCAGCTCCGCCTGGCGCATGCCGGCCTCGGTCAGGTGCAGCTTGATCTTCTTGGCCTGGTACTCCGACCAGGCGTCCGCCGCGTCGGCCTTCAGCAGCTGGCGCGCCTGGACGATATTGTCGTCTTTCAGCTTGCCCAGGCCCATCAGCACCGACAACAACACCACAGTCAGCGCCACCCAGCTGTTCAGGCGCTTCTTCTCCGCTTCCACGCTGATTTCGACTTCCATATTGTTCCCCTTGGCCGGCGCCGGACCATCCGCCGCCTTGTTCAACATAACGCGGCAAGAGGCGATCGGATGTCAGCCGGCCTTCTTGCCGAACAAGCGCGGCCGGGAGTCCGCCGGCCGACTCTTCATTTCAACGAACAGCGCCTCCACCTGCGCGCGCGCCCACGGCGTGCGGCGCAGAAACACCAGGCTGGACTTGATGCTGGGATCGTTGCGGAAGCAGCGGATGTCGATGCGCGCCGCCAGCTCTTCCCAGCCGTAATGCGCGTGCAACTGGTTCAGCATCATTTCCAGCGTGACGCCGTGGGTGGAATTATTGGCCTGGCCGCTCATCGAAAGCATCCTGTAAAAGCAAAAGCGGCGAGTGTAAGCCGCCGCCCGTCCGCTGGCAAAGCTACTTGGCCGCCGTCTTGTTGCGGCTGCGCGTCGCGCGCGGCTTTTTCAGCACCACCGCCTCCCCGGCGTCCGGCACCTCGCCGGCGGTGACTCCCATCGCCAGCGCCACCCGGCCCAGCCGCTGCTGCTTCTCCACGCTGATCGGCCCGGCCGCCGCCAGCAGCAGCATCACCAGCTCCAGCGCCATCGCCCGCTGCGCTTCTCCGGGCAACAGGTCCTGGATGGTGGCCAGCGCGCGCTTTTCGTCGTTGCGCACCAGCCAGGTCTGGCGCCGCACCGCCTGCTTGAAGGCTTCCAGCGTCAACTCCTCGCCCAGGCCGGTGTCCTGCATCACCCGGCGTATCGCGTTGAATGGCCGCACGTCGACCACGCCGTTGCCGATGGCGACGTAGATCAGCAGGCGCAGGAAACCGTCCACCGCGCCGCCTTCGGAATAGTGCTCCTCCAGCTCGCGCCGCTTCAGGCGCAGCATTTCCTCGCGCTCCCAGCCGCCGCCGTGGCTGCGCACCCGATAGGGCCGGCGCGGATCCAGGCCCACCAGAGCGGCGGTCAGCGGCGCGTCGTAGACGGCGCGGAAGGTCATTTCCTTCATCGCGTCGCGCTGGTCGCGCCAGCCGTCCAGCAAGCTGGCGGTCCAGTCGGACACGGTCTGCTGCCATTGCCAGAACGGGTTGTCGCCGTCCACCGGCTTGCGCGCCTCCTTTACCTTGCCGGCCCAGTCCGACAAACCGTTCAGCAAGGGGTTGCGGCTGGAGAACCAGCGCCGCTCGAAGCGCGACGGGTGCATCTCCCGCATCAGGTGCGCGGTCCACGGCGTGGTGCAGGCCTGCAGCCACGGCGACACGAAGCTGTCGTACAGCTGCTGGTTGATCTCCGCCACCCGCTTCACCACCTGGAACGCGCGCTCGCCGTCGCGGCCGTCGCCCAGCGCCAGGATGTCCGCCACCTCGCGCGGCTCGAAGCGGATCACGTAGCGGCCCTGCAGATACTGCAGGCCGGGCATCTCCGGATAGGTGTCGGTGATCACCGCCTCATAGAGGCCGGGCGGCAGCACGTCGATCAGGTCCAGCGCGCTGGCCAGCTCGCTGTGCTCCTTGTTGGCGACGCCGGCGGACACGAAGATGCCGAGGTGGCCGATCTGCTCGTGCAGGCAGTAGACAATGGTCTGCTCGTTGCCGCGGATTTCCTCCACGTCCCGGTACAGGTCGGCGATCCAGTACAGCGCCTGCTGCGGCGGCGTGATGTTGTCGCCCCAGGACGCGAACACGATGATGGGCGAGCGGATTTGCCTGAGGTCGATCCGCACCGCGCCGTCGTCCAGGTACACCTCGCCGCGGCTCAACCGGTTGCCGACGAACAGGTTCTGGCTGATCCACTCCATCTCTTCCTTGTTGAGCAGGTAATGGCCGCCCCACCAGCGCTCGAACTCCAGGAAGCGGTTGCGCTCCTTGTCGATGTTGGCGTACAGGTGGTAGCCCTTCTTCCAATAGGTGTTGGCCGGATCCATCTGCTCGAAATTGGAAACCAGGTGCGCGCCGTCGAACTGGCCGTGGCCCAGGTCGCCGGTCAGCGAAGCCAGCCAGGTGCCGCCCAGCATGCCGCCCTGGTAGCGCATCGGGTTCTTTCCGGCCACGCCGGCCCAGTAGGACAACGGCGAGCCGGCCAGCAGGATGGGGCCGACGTCTTCCGGCGCCGAGGCCGCCACCATCGTCAGCGCCCAGCCGCCCTGGCAGTTGCCGATCACGAACGGCTTGCCGGCGTTGCCCGGATGCGCCTCGCGCACCCGGCGCAGAAAAGCCTTTTCCGCCCGCCACACGCACTCTATGGTCTGGCCGGGCACCGGCACCGGGAAAAACATCACGAAATAGCAGGGATGGCCCTGGCGCAGCGCGATGCCGATCTCGCTGTCCATCTTGAAGCCGCCGATGCCGGGCCCATGGCCGGCGCGCGGATCTATCACCACGAACGGCCGCAGCTCCGGATCGGTCGGCGGGCAGTTGGCCGGCGGGCGGATCGCCGCCAGCGCGTAGTTGACCGGCTTGTCCAGCTCGCGGCCGTCGACGATGATGTCGAAATCGAACACCAGCACCGGCGGATTGCCGGACGCCTGGTGCTCCAGATAGGTGTCGCCGCGCTCGCGCAGCACATCGCAGAACAGCAGGCCGCGCTGGACGGCGTCAGTCCAGTAGTCGGCCCAGTGCTGGCCCAGCGACCACCATCCCCCCTTGTCGGTTTCCGCCATGCAGATCTCCCGGTTGTCCGCAGCTTTCACTGTAGCCCACCACTGCCGCCCCCACCTCTCGATGGCAAGAGTATCAACAAGTTATTGCAGATTAACAGTCATAAACATAAGCGATTTCCACGGCAAAACTCGCCTGACATTTGCATCCAATACTGCAGCCACCAACAGCTCACACGAAGGGAAACCGTCATGACCCAGCTGCTCAAACCCCTGCTCATCGCCGGCCTGCTGTTCGCGGGTTCCGCCGCCGCCTACGCCGACGATGCCCCTGCCGCTCCCGCCGCCCACAAGGGCTGGCACATGGACCCGGCCAAGCACGAAGAAATGCGCGCCAAGCACCTGCAGGCGCTGCACGACAAACTGAAGATCCAGCCGCAGCAGGAAGCCGCCTGGCAAACCTTCGCCGCGTCGATGAAGCCGGAAAAGATGGAAAAGCCGGCGATGGACGACAAGGCCACCGCGCCGGAGAAGATGGAAAGCATGATGCAGCGCCAGCAAGCCCGGATGCAGCAGCGCCTGGACGCGCTGAAGGCCTTCTACGCGCAGCTGACGCCGGAACAGCAAAAGACCATGGACAATCTGCACGGCCCGCGCGGCAAGTGGCAGCATCATAAGAAACCGGAAGGCGCGGCCCCGGCCAACGGCTGATCCCGCGATTCGATCCCGCCCGCGCCGGCTCGCCGGGCCGCGCGGCAACCGACCGAAAGAGGCCCATCATGAAAGGCTGCATCCGCTTGAGCGGCGCGCTGCTGGCCGCCGCGCTGGCCGTGGCCGCCGTCGCTCCCGCCGAGGCGTACTACCACCACGGCGGTCCGCGCATCAGCATCAACGTCTGGCGCGGCGGCTACTGGCACCACGGCTACTACCAGGGCCGGATGGGCTGGTGGTGGGTGGTCGGAGGCGCCTGGTACTTCTACACCGCGCCCATCTATCCCTACCCCAGCCTGTACGCGCCGCCCGCCATCGCCGTGGCCCCGGCCGTGCCCGTCGTCCCTGCGGTGCCGATGGCCCCGCCGGTCGCCGCCGCGCCGCAGGAGCCGGCCCAGGTCTGGTACTACTGCAAGGCGGCCAAACAGTACTACCCGTATGTCAGCGAATGTCCTGGCGGTTGGAAGACCGTGCCGGCGCAGCCGCCCAGATAAGCCGGAAGGAAACGCCATGAACGCACGCTATTGCATGATGCTGCTGCCGTCGCTGCTGGCCGCCTGCGCCGCGCTGCCCACCGGCCCGACAGTGGCGGTGATGCCGGCGCCGGGCAAGCCGTTCGACGTATTCGCGCAGGAAGAGCAGCAATGCCGGGCCTACGCCGCCGGCAACAGCGGCGCGGCGGCCGCCGACGCGTCCAACGCCACGCTGGCCGGCAATATGGCGCTGGGCACCGTGGTGGGCGCCGCGGCCGGCGCGCTGATAGGCGGCAACCACCAAGGCGCCGGCGTCGGCGCCGGCATGGGACTGCTGGCCGGCACCGCGGTGGGCGGCTCCAGCGGCGCTTATGCCGGCTACGATGCGCAAACCCGCTACAACATCGCCTACCAGCAATGCATGTACGCGAAGGGCAACCAGCTGCCAGGCCAATACCCGGCGCGGCGCGCCTACTTGCCGCCGCCTCCGCCCTATTGAGAGCCATGCCATCCAGGCAAAATCACTCAACGAACAAACCATTTAACATATTGAAACAAAAAGGGAATTGCCGGCAACATCTTCGGTCGAATTGGCATTAATAATGAAAGTACGCCCAATACATTTCCGGGGCCGCAACAGGAAAACCGAGGGCGATCCGTTCAACAACATCAAAGGATTCCGCCATGCTCAGACTGCTCATGACCTCGCTGGCGTTATTGCTGGCCAGCGCCTTCGCCAGCGCCCAGGACGCCAATGTCCGCCCCTTCGACAATCCCGCCGTGCCGCCCAGCGTGCCGCTGTCGCTGCAGGACATGAACCCGGCCCCGCCGGCGCCGGTCCAGGCGCCGGCTCCGCAAGCGCCGTCCACCCAGCAGTAAACACCCCACGATCCCGCCGGCCCGCCCGGCGGGATCGCATTTCAGCGGCCGAACCAGCGGTCGCCAAAATTCACCAGCAGCACGCCCGCCACCACCAGCGCCGCGCCAGTCAGCTTGGCCGCGCTCAACTCGCGCAAGGGCATCATCAGCCAGCCAAAACGGTCGAAGCACAACGAAGTGAACACCTGTCCCGCGATGATCAGGGAAACCATGGTCGCCACGCCCAGGCGCGGCGCCAGCAAGGTGGTGCCGAACACGAAACCCGCGCCCAACACTCCGCCCAGCAACATCCACCATTCGACGCGAGCCAGCGCCGCCAGATTTTGCCAACGCTGGCCAGTCGCCAGCGACAATAGCGCCAGCGTCAGGCAGCCGGTGCCGAACGACACCAGCGCCGCCAGCAAGGTGCTGTTGCCCAGCAACAGGCGCAACTGGTTGTTGACCGCCGCCTGCAGCGGCACCACCACCCCGACCAGAAAGGCCAGCAAGGGAAAAATCGCCTGCATCGCCGCGCTCCTCGATAACGATAGGCCGCCGCCGCCCGTGGCGGGGCCGATGCCATGCCGCTGTTCCACGTGGAACGCGGTCCAGTCCATGCCCGCTGCGCGGCGCCGGCAGCAGGGCGACCGGCCATGATAAATGAATTACTTCTGACGCGGACGGCTGTCGCGGGTATAGGCGCAAAAACCTGGCTTGGGGCCGATCTTGGGATGATTGCGGCAGGTGTTGGGGCGGCGCTCGTAAATGGTGCAGCGCCGGGTCTGCGCATCCAGATACAGGCAGTCGCCGTTGGCGCGCTGCGCCAGCGTGAACAGGCTGTTCTTGAAATTGAAATGCTGGATCACCCGCTGCTTTTCCAGCCGCTTGGCGATGTTCTTGATCGGCTCTTCCAGCTCGAACTCGTCCACCACGCCGATGCGCACCAGATCCGGCAGCTTCACTTCCACCGGCATCGTGCAACAGGACGCCATGCAGTCGCCGCACAGGCCGTTCTTGTACTTGATCCAGGTTTCCAGGCGGTTGATGTCGGCCACGGCTAGTCCTTAACACATTGAATACTCGAAACTTTCCCTTGCGGGAAAGCGCGCATTCTACGGACGATGGCTCACGCCGGCAAGATGCCCGCCAACAGCCGCCTGGCCTCGGCCGGGCTGCGCGGCGCCAGCCAAGCCGCTCCGGAGTGGGCATCCCGCAAGTCCGACAGCGCCAGGCGGCGTCGGCCGTAGCCGCGCCACATCCACAGCAGCAGCGAGTCTCGCGAAAACAGCGCGCCGCGCAGCGTCTCGCGGTTGCCGTGCGCCAGCGCCTCCCGCCGCCAGGCCCGGCGCAGGCTGCGCCGGACGATGCGCCAGGCCAGCAGCGCGCGGGGATAGTCCAGCCAGATCACCAGCTCGGCGCGCGGCAGCAAGCGTTCCAGCGCCGACGCGTAGCTGCCTTCCGCCACCCAGCGCGGCTGAGCCGCCAGCGCCGCCACGTCGGCGGAAAACGCTTCGCGCCGCGTCCAGCCCGGCCCCCAGAACAAGGCGTCCAGCTCAGCCAGCGGCGCGCCCGAGGCGGCGGCCAGCCTGGCCGCCAGCGTGCTCTTGCCGGCGCCGCTGCCGCCTACGATCAACACCCGGCCGGGCAATGAAGCGGTCATTGGTAATGCGCCGCCGCGCGCTGGATCTTTCCTGCCTCGTCCAGCCACAACACTTCGGCCGCCAGGCCGCGCGCGCCGCGGTAATGTATGGTCAGCGAATCGGCTCCGGTCAGCGTGGCCAGATGCTCGAAACGCAGGTCTGGCAGCCGCCGCAGCGCCTCCGCCCAGTAGGCGGCCACCGCCGGCTTGCCCTGCAGCCGGCCGGACGCTTCGCCGGCCATCTCGGCGATGTACGGCGAGCTCATTTCGAAATCGTCGCGGTAATGGGCCAGGATGCGCGCCAGATCATGGCTGTTCCAGGCGTCTATCCATTCCCGCGCCAGTGCCTCGGCGAATGGCTTGTCCAGCATCGGCGTGACCTTTTCAGACGCGGGCCTAAGCGCCCAGCAGCGTGGATGGATGGGCTGCGCGCCTGGTTCGCGGCAGCACCTCGGGCAGATAGATGGTCTGGATCGCGTCCAGCTTGCCGTGCGCCTCCCAGCGCGCGCGGCTTTCCCAATGCTCGACCAGCACGAACACCTTGGGATCGGCCTCGGAATGGTAGGCCTCCCACAACAGGCAGCCAGGCTCCGCCAGGCACCGCGGACGCATCCGTGCCAGCGCGGCGGCGATGGCCGGCACATCGGCCTCCGTTATCGCCTCCAGGGTCACAATCAGGGGAAACATCGTCTTCTCCATTGCGATCAATCAATCTGGCCAAATCTCGGCTGCGAGATCGAACACTCAGGCAAGAGGCTTCGACCAACAGCCCCCTCCGCCCATCTTAATAGAACGCCATCCGCCGCAGACCGACATAGCGCGGCGCCACCCAGAAATCGTAGGCGCCCGGCTTGCAATGCCGGACCATCAGAATCCTGTCCTCATGCTCGACGATTACGCCTGCCGCGATCCCATGTTTCATCGCGCCTCAAAAACCAATCAGCATAACATCGACAAAATCGCATAGGAATATTCAGGTCCGACGCCGCACGTTTTTCCAAGATCGCCGGGCGAGGCGCCGCTTAAGCTCGGGCTTCCACACCCAGCAAAGGAAACCGCCATGGCCCTGAAAGCCGCCTTCATCTTCATCGCCCCCCACGGCGACCCACAACGCCATCGCGCCATCACCGCTACGCCGGAAGTGGAGGTCATCACCCTCGCCGTCTCCAGCTACCGCCAGGCCGGCGAAGTCGCCCGCGAATTGGCTGAGCAAGGCTGCGCCGCCATCGAGCTGTGCGGCGGCTTCGGCCACCAGGGCGTCGCCATCGTCGCCGCCGCGGTCGGCGAACTGGCCGCGGTCGGCGCGGTGCGCTTCGATCCTCACCCCTTGCTCGGCCACCGCTCCGGCGACGAACTGGCCCGAGCGCCGGCCAGCGGAGAATAAAACAGGGACAGCGCCGGATCGCGCAGCAAGCGCGCCGGCGGCTGCCCGCCGAAGGCCAGCGCGTCGCGGTGCAGATGGGATTGGTCGCAATAGCCATGCTCCCAGGCCAGCCCGGCCAGGGCCGGCCGCGGCTGGAACGCCGCGTCGCGGAAAAACCTCTCGAACCGGCACAGCCGGTGAAACAGCTTGGCGGTCACGCCCTGGCTGGCATGGAAACGGCGAGACAGGCCGAACCGGTCCACGCCCGCCTCCGCCGCGTGCGTACCCAACTGGAAGCCGGCGCTGTCGGCGAATATACGCCGCGCCAGGCGCCGCATTCGCTCCAGCTCGGGCTCCGCCCGCAGCCGTCCGCGCAGGAAACGGCCGGCCAGCTCGCATTGCGCGTCGAAATCGGCCCGTTCGATTCCCGCCCACAAACCGTCCGCCGCCGGCCACGCGCGCGCCGGCGGCGTGACGCGGTCCACCAGCTGCGACAAGGGAAGCGAACAGAATTGCGGCAGCGCGCCGGCGTGGAAACGGACCACGAATACCGGCAGCGCCGGCCGCGCGATCCGCAGCATCCGCCGGCGGGGACACAGCAAGCCCGCCGAGCCATCCGCGCCCAGCCACAGCTCCGCGCCGGTGCCCGGCAATAGCGTCAGCACCGCGGGATCATCCGGCCCGAAACAATAGCGGCGGTAACTGTGTATCCATGGCTCCAGCCCTGGATCGGGCCTGCGTTGTTTCGACTGCATCGGCGATATCCAGAAAAAAAGCGGCCATTCTGCGGCGGCTACGGCCAGCCCCGCTTGTAAAAATGTGATGCTCAGGCCCGGTAGACGATCAGCGGAATCGCCTGCTCGTCCGGATGGACGCCGGCGTGCACGCCGGCGAGGCGCAGCGTCTCCTCCCCCGGCAGCGTGTCGCGCAGATTCCAGCCGGGCTTGGCGATCAGCGCCACATCGCCGCAACGGCGAGCCAGGTCCGGATGCGCCGAACCCGGGCCAAACACGCCGGATGTCCGCAGCTCGCGGCTTTCCACCACCCAACAGGCATGGCCCAGCCGCTCCCGCGCCAGTTCGATGAAGCGCGCGGCGCAGCCCGGTTTCAGATGGCAGTAAGCCAGCCGAGTCTCGCCGGACAGAGGCCGCGCCAGCAAGCCGTACAGTTCCGGGTCGGCGTCCACGTCCAGCCATTGCGCGTCCGGCGCGGCGACGAAACCGTGATCGGCGATCGCGACGATCGCCGCGCCGCAACGTTCGGCCTCGCCCAGCAGCGCGGCGAAAGCGGCGTCGATTTCCGCCAGCAGCGCTCGCGCCGCATCGGAATCCGGCCCCTGCTCATGCATCAGCGTGTCCAGCTGCGGCAGATACAGGTAGTGGAAGGCCGGCTGCGGGTCCGCCAGCCGCCGCGCCAGCCGGGCGAAACCGTCGGCCATTCCCCCGCGGTAGGCGACGCGCTCCGCGCCGCCGGCGTGGTGGCGGCTGCATGGGGAATAGGCGATGAAATCCGGCAGATAAAGGAACGCCGGCCGCGCCAGGCGGTCGAACAGCGGCCGCGCGCGGTACAGGGTGGCCGCGCGCCGCGACTCCTGCCCGCCGGCGTCGGCCGGATGGCGGGCGTACAGGGGCAAGGGCGCGATGATTTCCTCGCCGTGCAGCTGGTGCCAGCCAATCAGGCCGTGCTCGGCCGGCGAGCGGCCGGTCAGCGCCGTGGCGACGGCCGCCGCGGTGGTGGGCGGAAACACGCTGCTGATCGTCGCCCGTTGCAATGCGCGCAGGCGGCTGTTCGGCCCCAGCCGCCGCAACTGGGCGTCGCCCAGCCCGTCGATCAGGATCAGGCAGACATGGCGGTGGCCGCCGATGCCGGCCAGCGCGCCGGATGCCAGCGGCGCATGGCCCAAGTCGGGTCCGCCCAATTCCAGGCTAAGCGTCTGCATCAGATTGAGCAGCCCGCCGCCCTGGTAGTCCGGCCATGCCGCGCCGGGGCACAAGGAAGCCAGATCGGCCATCGCAGCCCTTCCGGGAAAGGTAAGAAACCCCATTCTCGGCAGCGCGCGGCGCGGCGTCAACGCGATGCGGCAACAATTCGACAATTGTCATTAACATAGAATTTACATTCAATAACAATCTGATACAGTTGGCCGCCGCTCAAACCAGTATGCTGCAAGCCATCAGTTTTTTACCGGAGATAGTCGCATGAAGCGCGCATTTGTCATCATTTCGCTGAGTTTGGCCGGACTGGCCGTCGACTGCTCAAGCGGACACGTCCACCATCGTCGGCGGCGCGTTT
>NZ_JZJL01000047.1 GCF_000971335.1 Chromobacterium vaccinii | reverse complement strand
TAGCGCCGAGTCCATTCGACTCGGCGCTTCGCTTCGCGAGAAGCGAATCCAGAATTACGCGACAGCGTTCACGTTTTTCTGGCGACCATAGCGAGATGGTCCCACGCCTTCCCATCCCGAACAGGACCGTGAAACATCTTAGCGCCGATGATAGTGTGGCATTCGCCATGTGAAAGTAGGACATCGCCAGATCCCCGATAAAAAGCCCCAGGCCAATGCCTGGGGCTTTTTGCGTTTTCGGCCTCGGCCAAGGTCGGAGGTGAAATTTTTTGTCGCATCCTGCCGCTGTATATTAATCTGATCTATAAAATGCAGACAGTATTCGATTGCTATCAAATCTGAAATGCGCGTCGGTTTGGCGCGATATCGGTGCGGTAAATCGGGAGGGGTTGCGGGCGGGAAGTTGGTTTGATCATGCCTTTCGGGTGGAGGCGCGTGTGGTTTGATCCGCTTGGAAAGCCTTGCGCTGGCTGATTTTGATAGCGGTTAAGTGCTAAAGAATATTTTATATTGTCAAACAAAACTGTCATCTCTTGTATACAATAGACGGTTCACCCGGACGCGAGGCCGGGGCTGCAAACAATATCGGAGAAACCCATGCAATTCGAATCCTTTGCTCATCAGCAGTCCGCTCTGCGCGACGCCATCACCGCCGCCTACCGGCGCGATGAACGCGAATGCGTACAGGCGCTGTTGTCGCAGGCGGCGATGAGTCCCGAGCAGGTCGCATCAGTACAGGACTTGGCACGCCGGCTGGTGACCGAGGTGCGCCGCGAGCGCACCCGCTCCAGCGGCGTGGACGCGCTGATGCACGAGTTCTCGTTGGACAGCAGCGAAGGGATCGCCCTGATGTGTCTGGCTGAGGCGCTGCTGCGCATCCCGGACCGCGAGACAGCCGACAAGCTGATCCGCGACAAGATTTCCCGCGGCGACTGGAAGGCCCACCTGGGCAACAGCTCGTCGCTGTTCGTCAACGCCGCGGCCTGGGGCTTGCTGGTGACCGGCAAGCTGGTTTCCTCGCACAGCGCCAATGGCCTGTCGGCCGCGATGACGCGCTTGATCGCCAAGGGCGGCGAGCCGTTGATCCGCAAGGGCGTCGACATGGCGATGCGCATGCTGGGCAAGCAGTTCGTCACCGGCGAAACGATTGAAGAGGCGCTGGCCAATGGCCGCGAGCGCGAAGCGCGCGGCTACCGTTTCAGCTACGACATGCTGGGCGAGGCGGCGATGACCGAAGCCGACGCGCAGCGTTATCTAAAGGATTACGTCACCGCCATCCACGCGATAGGCAAAGAATCGAACGGCCGCGGCATTTACGATGGTCCTGGCATCTCGGTGAAGCTGTCCGCCATCCACCCGCGTTACAGCCGCCTGAAGCACGAGCGGATGATGGCCGAATTGCTGCCGCGGCTGAAGGCGCTGTTCTTGCTGGCCAAGCAATACAATATCGGCCTGAACATCGACGCCGAAGAGGCCGACCGGCTGGAAATCTCGATGGATTTGGTCGAGGCGCTGGCCAACGATTCGGATCTGAACGGCTTCGAAGGCATCGGCATCGTGGTGCAGGCCTACCAGAAACGCTGTCCTTTCGTGATCGACGTCCTGATCGACCTCGCGCGCCGCACCGGCCATCGCTTCATGGTGCGGCTGGTGAAGGGCGCCTACTGGGACGCCGAGATCAAACGCGCCCAGGTGGACGGCCTGCCGGGCTATCCGGTGTATACGCGCAAGGTGTACACCGACGTGTCCTATCTCGCCTGCGCCAAGAAGCTGCTGGCCGCCCAGGATGCGATCTATCCGCAGTTCGCCACCCACAATGCTTACAGCCTGTCGGCGGTCTACAATCTGGCCGCCGGCAAGGATTACGAATTCCAGTGCCTGCACGGCATGGGCGAGACCCTGTATGACCAGGTGGTCGGCAAGGACAAGCTGGGCAAGGCCTGCCGCATCTACGCGCCGGTGGGTTCGCATGAGACGCTGCTGGCTTACCTGGTGCGCCGCCTGCTGGAAAACGGCGCCAACTCCTCCTTCGTCAACCGCATCGTCGACGAAAGCGTGTCCCTTGACGAGCTGGTGACCGATCCTGTGGCCGAAGCGGCGGCTTCCGCCGGCATGCCGCACAGCAAGATTTCGCTGCCGGAGTCGCTGTACGGCGACGGCCGCCGCAATTCCAAGGGCCTTGACCTGTCCAGCGAGCACGTGCTGGCTACGCTGCAGCTGGGTCTGCAGACGTCGGAGCAGCAGCGTTGGGCGGCGTTCCCGATGCTGGGCGACGGCGACGTCACCGACGGCGAGCTGCTGGAAGTGCGCAACCCGGCCGATCATGGCGACGTGGTAGGCAAGGTGCTGGAAGCCACCGCTGCCGACGTCGATCGCGCGCTCGCGCAGTCGGCGGGCATCGCCGCCGCCTGGGCAGCGACGCCGGTGGCCGAACGCGCCGCCAGCATCCGCCGCATGGCGGATCTGATGGAAATCAATATGCCGGCGCTGATGGGCCTGGCGGTGCGCGAGGCGGGCAAGACGCTGAACAACGCCATCGCCGAGGTGCGCGAGGCGGTGGACTTCTGCCGCTACTACGCGGCGCAAATCGTGTCCGAGTTCGACAACGCCAGCCACAAGCCGCTGGGGCCGGTGGTATGCATCAGCCCGTGGAACTTCCCGCTGGCCATTTTCATCGGCGAGGTCGTCGCATCTTTGGCCGCCGGCAACACCGTGCTGGCCAAGCCGGCCGAACAGACCAGCCTGATCGCGGCCTACGCGATCCGCCTGCTGCATGAGGCCGGCGTTCCGCGCGCCGCGCTGCAGTTCCTGCCGGGCCGCGGCGAGGTGGTCGGCGCCGCGCTGACCGGCGACGCGCGCATCCAGGGCGTGATCTTCACCGGCTCCACCGAAGTGGCGCAGATCATCAACCGCACGTTGGCCAAGCACCATGACGATCCGGTGCTGGTGGCGGAAACCGGCGGCATGAACGCGATGATCGTCGACAGCTCGGCGCTGCCGGAGCAGGTGGTGACCGATGTGCTGAGCTCGGCCTTCGATTCCGCGGGCCAGCGCTGTTCCGCGCTGCGGGTGCTGTATTTGCAGCATGACATCGCCGACAAGGTGATCGCGATGATCAAGGGCGCGATGGATGAGCTGGAAGTCGGCAATCCCGCCAAGATCACCACCGACGTCGGCCCGGTGATCGACGCCGAAGCCCAGGCCGGCCTGCTGGCCCACATCGCCAGGATGAAGAACTCCGCCCGCGCGATGCACCAGACCAAGCTGTCCGCCGAGTGCGAGCAGGGCACTTTCGTCGCGCCGACGCTGTTCGAGATCGACAACTTGTCGGAGCTCAAGCGCGAGGTGTTCGGCCCGGTGCTGCATGTGTTGCGCTACGCCGCGTCGGATCTGGACAAGGTGGTGGCCGAGATCAACGCCACCGGCTACGGCCTGACGCACGGCATCCACAGCCGCATCGACGAAACCATCGCCGACATCTGCGGCAAGATCAAGGTGGGCAACATCTACGTCAACCGCAACATCGTCGGCGCGGTGGTGGGCGTGCAGCCGTTCGGCGGCGAAGGCAAGTCCGGCACCGGCCCCAAGGCCGGCGGTCCGTACTACCTGTACCGTCTGACCCGCGCCGCCTGGCAGCCCAAGCTGGCGGCCGCGCATCAGGCCGCCGATCTGTCCGCGCTGGATGCGCTGGCCGCCGCGGCCAAGGCGCAGGGTCTGTCGTTGGACGGCGTCATCGCCGCCGCGCGCAAGGAAAGCCCGCTGGCGCATAACGTAATCTTGCCGGGCCCGACCGGCGAGAACAATGTCTTGTCCTTCGCCGGCCGCGGCCGCGTCGGCTGCGTCGCCGACGACGCGCAGGCGCTGGCCGAGCAACTGGCCGCCGTCTTCGCCGCAGGCAACCACGCGGTGGTCGCCGATGGCGAACTGGGCCGTCGATTCGCCTCCGCCTTGAACGGCCATGTATCTGTTGTGGCCGATGTGCTTGAAGCGGATGTCGAGGCGGTGTTGTATGCCGGCGCCAAGGTCGAGGAGGCCCGGCGCGAGCTGGCGGCCCGCGACGGCGCGCTGGTTCCGCTGATCCTGCGCGGCGAAAATGGCTACAATGTGCATCGGCTGGTGGTGGAGCGCGCGCTCAGCGTCAATACCACGGCGGCAGGCGGCAATGCCAGCCTGATGAGCATGACCGAATGATCAACTTGCCAGCCTCTGGCCGCGTTGGAATAATGCGGCCAGAGTTTTTACTTTAAGAGCAAGACTGGGATCCGGCCCCAAGCCGGTTGTGTAGAAGCGCGAAGTTGAAGCAACAAGGAAGAGGAACGAAGAGATGCAAGTATCCAAGCTGTCCACCCTGACCCTGGCGGTTGCCGCCGCTGTCGCCCTGTCCGCTTGCGGCAAGAAGGAAGAAGCCGCGCCCGCGGCCGGCGCCTCCGCTCCGGCCCAGGCCAGCGCAGGCGGCGACGTGATCAAGATCGGCTTTGCCGCTCCGCTGACCGGCCCGCAATCGCATTACGGCGAGGAATACAAGAATGGCGTGACCCTGGCCATCGAAGACGCCAACGCCGCCAAGCCGACCATCGCCGGCAAGCCGGTGACCTTCGAGCTCAATGCTCAGGACGACCAGGCCGATCCGAAAACCGCCACCCAGCTGGCGCAGAAGTTCGTCGACGAGAAAGTCGCCGGCATCATCGGCCACTTCAACTCCGGCACCGCCATTCCGGCCTCCAAGATTTACTCCGACGCCGGCATCCCGATGATCGCGATGGCCACCTCGCCGGTGTTCACTGCCCAAGGTTTCAAGAACACCTTCCGCTCAATGACCTCCGATACCCAGCAGGGTAGCGTGATGGGCAAGTTCGCGGTTGAGAAGCTGCACGCGAAGAAGATCGTCATCGTCGACGACCGCACCGCTTACGGCCAGGGCCTGGCGGATGAGTTCGAGAAAGCCGCCCGCGCTTCCGGCGGCGACGTGGTGAAGCGCGAGTTCACCAATGACAAGGCCACCGACTTCACCGCCATCCTGACCTCGATCAAGGGCGCGAATCCGGACGTGGTGTTCTACGGCGGCGCCGACGCGCAGTCCGCGCCGATGGTCAAGCAGATGAAGCGCCTGGGCCTCAAGGCTCCGTTGATTTCCGGCGAAATGACCAAGACCCCGACTTTCCTGCAACTGGCCGGCAAGGAAGCCGACGGCACCATCGCTTCGCTGGCGGGCCTGCCGCTGGAGCAGATGCCGGGCGGCAAGGACTACGAAACCCGCTACAAGGCCCGCTTCAAGGCCGACGTGGCCACTTACTCTCCGTACGGCTACGACGCCACCCGCGCGCTGATCCAGGCGATGGAGCAAGCCAACTCGGCCGATCCGAAGGCCTACCTGCCGGTGCTGGCCAAGATCACCCACCAAGGCGTGACGTCCAGCAACTGGACCTATGACGACAAGGGCGATCTGAAGGACGGCGGCATCACCGTCTACAAGGTCCAGAACGGCCAGTGGACCGTGATGGAAACCGTGGGCGGCGGCGCGGCGGCCAAGTAAGCGGATTCGCTTCACGGCAAACGGCGCGGATATCCGCGCCGTTTTTGTTTGCGCGGACAAGCGGCAAGGCCCGCGCTAATATCGTCAACGACACATTCAAAGGGAGAGGCGCATGAAACGGGCAAGCATGGAAACGCCGCCGCCGTCGCCCTGCATCGGCGTATGCCGCCTGGACGACGGCGGGCAGGTCTGCACCGGCTGCCGCCGCACGCTGGACGAGATCGCCGGCTGGTCCAGCTACGACAAGGAGCGGAAGGAGCAGGTGTGGCGGCGGCTGTTGGCCTTGCCGCTGCCGGTGCAGGCCAAGACCTGTCCGCAATGCGGCAATGGCTTCACCTGCGGCGCGGGCGGGGAGAGCGGCGGTTGCTGGTGCGCCGATCTGCCGCTTGAGCTGTCGCCGAGCGGCGCGGACAGCGACTGCCTGTGCCCGGTTTGCTTGCAGAAGCGGCTGATATCCGGCAGTTGACGCAGGTGCCATGCGGCGTTTTCTTTGTTCTCTCTCGTGTTTTTGCGGCGGAGCGTGTCGTTTGGGCTTGCCATGGATGCGGAGCGCGGATTTAAATGCCATTGTGCTTGATGCGATGTTTCAGAATGGCATGATCGGCTGATCGCAACGGAGATCCCACCATGAAAGCAAGCGGAGCAGAAGCGGGGGTGGCATGGCCGTCCAGCTTGGACGAGGCGTTGGATGACAGGCTGGCGATGCTGAGGCGGCAAATACGGGAGCGGGCGCAGGAGATTTCCAGCGGCCAGTCCGGTGGCGGCCCGGCCGCGGCCGGGATGGATGTCAGCGCGCTGGGCCAGGCGGTGGACGAGCTGCTGCAAGGGCGCTCGGTGGCGGAGCGGCCTGGCTTCTTTGATCTGTTTCCCCCTTTTACCTGCGTATGCGCGCTGCTGTGCCTGGCTTTCGCCAGCTTTGGCCTGCTGTTTCCATTGTTCGCCGACTCGGTGGCCGGCGCAGGCAAGGGCTCGGCGCTGGTGGCCGGTTTCCTGGACATCGCCAAGATTTTCGCCGGCGCGATCGTCGGCTCCACTTCTTCCGTCGTGCTTTCGGCGTCGCGCTCGCGCCGTTCCGGCTGATTTCGCTTGGGAAAGAATATGGCTTATCAAGTGTTGGTTTCGGGCGAGCATCGCGCGCTGGAATGGCGTGGCGAGTTGAGCGACGCGTCCCAGGCAGTCGAGCTTGTCTCCGCCTGCATCGGCGAACGCTTGCTGATTTCGCATGAGGTTTTGCCGGCGGATTTTTTCCAGCTGAGCAGCCGGTTCGCCGGCGAATTCCTGCAGAAGCTGCAGAATTATCGGCTGCAGACCGCGGTGGTGATAGACGCGGAGCGGGACTATGGTGAGCGCTTCGGCGAATACCTGCGCGAAGCGAGGCGCGGGCGTTTCTCGCGGCTGTTGCTGAGCCGGGAGTAGGCGCTGGAATGGCTGGCGGCGCGCTGATAGTTTCCGCCGCGCTGTCGATAGATTGGCGCGGGCGCCCGCAAGCTTCGCCGGCGGTTGATTCGAGGCAGGCCGCGCCTGTTCGGCGTGGACGAGCCCGGAGGTTCCGAAGGCTCGATCTTACAACTTGATGCCGCGCCCTGGCGGCGCGGCAGGCACGGAGGCGGGATGCTGGAACGGGATGTGGTGCGCAGCAAGGCGGAGGGTGGCATCGCGCGGCTGGAGCTGAACCGGCCGGACTGCCTGAACGCGATGAACCGCCAGCTGCTGCGGCAGCTGCTGGCCGCGCTGGAGTGGGTGGCGGCCGACGACGCGGTGAGGGCGGTGATCATCACCGGCCATGGCCGGGTATTTTCCGCGGGTGCCGACATCCGCTATCTGAACCGGGCGCCGGCGGCCGAAGTGCGGGAGCTGGCCAGGCTGGCGGTGGCGGTCACCGGCCGGATCGAGGCGCTGGGCAAGCCAGTGCTGGCCGCGATCAACGGCGACGCGCTGGGCGGCGGCCTGGAGATTTCCGAGGCATGCGCTTTGCGGGTGGCGGCCTCTCACGCCCGCTTCGGCCATCCGGAAGTGAAGATAGGCGCGGTGGCCGGTTTCGGCGGCACCACCCGGCTGCCCAGGCTGATCGGCAAGGGCAGGGCGGCGGAGATGTTGCTGACCGGCAGGCTGATAGACGCCGACGAGGCATGTCGGCTGGGTCTGGTCAACCGGGTGGTGGCGGCCGAAGCGTTGATGGCCGAGTCCGAGGCGCTGCTGGGCGAGGTGCTGGCCCAATCGCCGCTGGCGGTGAGGCTGAGCTGGGAGGCGATGCATCGCGGCCTGTCCTTGTCCGAGGACGAATCGGCGCGGCTGGGCGCCGATTATTTCGGCCTGGCGGCGCAGAGCGAGGACTTCCGCATCGGCACCCGCGCCTTTCTGGACAAACGGGAGCCTAAGTTCAAGGGGCGCTGAGGAGGCGATCATGAAGCCGCGCATCACCTTGCTGACGCTGGGCGTCGATGATCTGGAACGTTCGCTGGCGTTTTACCGCGACGGGCTGGGATTGGCGAGCGAGGGCATCGTCGGCGCCGAGTTCGAGCACGGCGCCGTCGCTTTTTTCGAGCTGGAAGGCGGGCTGAGGCTGGCGCTGTTTCCGCGGGAGAGCCTGGCGCGCGACGCCGGCCTGCCGAAGCAGCCGGCCAGCGCCACCGAGTTGACGATAGGCCACAACGTCGCTTCCCGCGCGGAGGTGGACGCGGTAATGGCGCAGGCCAGCATGGCCGGCGCGGCCATCGTCAAGCCGGCCCAGGATACGTTCTGGGGCGGCTACGCCGGGTATTTCCAGGACCCGGACGGCCATTTGTGGGAAGTGGCGTGGAACCCTCAGTGGGAAGTCGGGGACTGATTTGCGGGGGCATCCGGTTTTGCCGCGGCTGGCGAGTGTTCGCAAGCCCGGCGGAGCCGGCTTAGTTGTCCCAGACATTCCCCAGCGTGCGGATGGCGGAGTCCATCTGCGTGGCCATTTTGGCGTGGTCGGATAGGCTGGGGTGCCAGTTGCAGCCGGTCAACTCGATATTCTGCCAGTCTACGTAAGCCACCGTCGTCCCCTGTCGTCTTTCCTCGTCGGCGATGCGGCTGACCAGCGGCCGCATCCGGTCGGCCGGCCATAGATAGGTGGCGGCCAAGAGGAAGGCCGGATTGCCGTAGCGCTGTTTCAACTGGGCGATCAGGCCGTGGTAGGCTCGGACGTAATCATCGGCCAGCTGCTGTTGGCTGCGCTTTTCGTCGGGACCGACATCGGTGCCGAAATCGTTGACGCCCAGCGCGATCACCACCAACTGCGGCCGCCAGCCATAACGGCGGCCTGCGTTGTTGCCAGGGGCGGTTTCAGGCAAGTTCTGCAGCAGGCGGGGGTGGTAGCTGCGGTAATCCACTTGCGGCATATTGCCGCCCCAGTTGCGCACCATGCCCATGCCGGACATGCCGTTGTTTTGGATTTGGGCGCCATAGAGCTTGCCCAGATAGGCGGCGAAGCTTTGGCTGGCGTCGCTGCGTTCGACGATCTGCCGATCGGTGCAGTCGCGGGTGGCGGACAGATTGCCGTAGGCCACGGTCCAGGAGTCGCCGATGAATTCTATTTGGCGGCGCGGTTTGGGCGGAAGCCCCAAGGGCCATCCCTGGCGCAGCGAAAACCCTTTGAACAGGCCCGGATTGTCTGGCGACTGGGTCAGCTTGAACAGGCGCACGGCATGGGGCTTGCTGTCGGGCAGATCTTGCCAAATGGTTCGCTCGCCGGCGGCCGGGCTGATTTTTTGCACGGCTTTGCCGTCCACCTCCAGCGCGTAATAGTTGACCGCATCCTCCAGCGTGACGCCCACCGCCTGTGCGGCGACACGGACATTCCAGTTTGCGCCGGGCCAGGTGGCTTGCCAGCCGTCGGCGTGGCGAACTTGCCGCCCTTCGGTTTGCACCGGCCAGCTCGGCACGGACGAGGCGGCATGGGCAAAGGGAACGACGGACAGCAGGCATAGCGCCGCCAGGAATTTTACATTTTTCATCATTTTCTCCATTTAAATGCCATTTGAATTATTAGACGCAATTAAATAAATTCAATGGATATTTTCATGGAGGACAGATCTCGAGCGGCGAGCCCGGTCAGTCTTTGCCCGACCAGCGGTCCTCGTAGACCAGATCGGCCAGGTTTTGCCGCCGCGCCCAGTTTTCTTGTTCCAGCATCGGCTTCTCGTAAAAAGCCTCGACGTGGCCGATGCATAGTATCGCCACCGGCCGCGCGCCTTCCGGCATGGCTAGCAGGGCGGCGAGCGTGTCCGGATCGAAGATCGATACCCAGCCCAGGCCCAGGCCTTCGGCGCGGGCGGCCAGCCACATGTTCTGGATCGCGCAGGCCACCGAGGCCAGGTCCATCTCTGGCAGCGTGCGGCGGCCGAACACGTGGCGCTCGCGGTCGTCCATCAGCGCCGCCACCAGAACTTCGCCGCATTCGAGCAAGCCTTCCACCTTCAGCCTCATGAATTCTTCTTCGCGCTCGCCCAGCGCGCGGGCGGTCTGGATACGCTCCTCTTCTACCAGCGCGTGCAGTTGGCCACGCAGTGAGGTGCTGCGGATGCGGATGAAGCGCCATGGCTGCATGAAGCCGACGCTGGGCGCGAAGTGGGCGGCGGCGAGCAGCCGCTGCAGGGTGTCGGGATCGACCGGATCCGGCTTGAAGTGGCGCATGTCGCGGCGTTCGCGGATGGCGCGGTAGACGGCGTCGATGTCGGATTGCGGGTAACGGCTCATTTCAGGAACAACCTTGCTGCGGCGATCGGGTTCGAAGGGAAATAGGCGTGGAAATAGCTAGCCAGCAGGCTGCCGCGGCGGTACAGCGCCTCGCCGGTTCCGGCGCCGCTGGCGCGCGTCGCGCGGGCGATCGGCTCCAGAGCCGTTTCCAGCCGGGTGTAGTGGAAGGTATGGCCGCGCAGCGCGCCGCCGGGGAAGTCCATTTGCTGCAGGCCCAGCCCGCATAGCCGCTCTTGCAGCCTGGCGTGACCGGGCAGCAGCCCCAGCATCGCCGCGCTGTCGTTATCGCGGTTGGTCAGCTTGTCCAGCAGGTAGAGCATGCCGCCGCACTCGGCGTACAGCGGCTTGCCGGTCTCGATGTGCCCGTGCAGCGCCGCTTTCAGCGCAGTATTGGCGGACAGCGTTTCAAGATGCAGCTCCGGGTAGCCGCCGGGCAGGTAGACCGCGTCGCAGTCGGGCAGCGCGGCGTCGGCCAGCGGAGAGAAGAAGGCCAGCTCCGCGCCCAGTTGGGCCAGTGTTTCCAGATTGGCCGGGTAGACGAAGGCGAAGGCCGCGTCGCGGGCGATGGCGATGCGCTTGCCGGCCAGCAGTTTCGGCACGTCAGCTTGTGCGACAGGTGGAAACGCCACCACCGGCGGCAACTCGGCCAGCGCGGTGGCGGCGATCTGCGACGCCGCGCGGTCGAGGCGTTCGTCCAGATCGGCGATTTCCCGCGCCTGCACCAGGCCCAGATGGCGTTCCGGCAGCCGCGCCGCCTCGTCGCGGCGCAGCGCGGCCAGCAGCGGCAGGTGCTCAGGCAGTTGCTGGGCCAGCATCTCGGCGTGGCGCTCGCTGGCGACGTGGTTGGCGACGAAGCCGTGAAAGGCCAGGCCGGGGCGGAAGCTGGCCAGGCCGTGGGCGATGGCGGCGAAGGTCTGCGCCATGCCGGCGGCGTCTATCACCGCCGCCAGCGGCACGCCGAGCAGGGCGGCCAGGTCGGCGCTGCTGGGCGTGCCGTCGAACAGGCCCATGCTTCCCTCGATCAGGATCAGATCGGCGTCGGCGGCGGCCTGATGCAGCCGGGCGCGGCAGTCGTCCTCGCCGTTCATCCACAGGTCCAGGCCAAAGACGGTGTGGCCGCTGGCCCGTTCGAGAATATAGGGATCGAGGAAGTCCGGCCCGGTCTTGAACACCCGCACCCGGCGGCCTTGATTGCGGTGATGCCGCGCCAGCGCCGCCGTCACCGTGGTCTTGCCCTGGTGCGAGGCGGGGGCGGTCAGGAGCAGCGCCGGACAGCGGCGGGCCGTCATCAGAACTCCACCCCGCGCTGCGCCTTGATGCCCTGCTCGCGGTACGGGTGTTTGACCAGCCGCATCTCGGTGACCAGATCCGCGGCTTCAAGCAAGGCTTCCGGCGCGTGGCGGCCGGTGACCACCACGTGCTGCATCGCCGGCCGCGCGGCGAAGGCGGCCAGCACCTCGTCCAGCGGCAGGTATTCGTATTTCAGCACCACGTTCAATTCGTCCAGGATCACCATGTCGTAATCGTCGCTTCCCAGCATCGCCAGCGCCTGCTCCCAGCCCTTGCGCGCGGTGGCGATGTCGGCCTCGCGGTCCTGGGTGTTCCAGGTATAGCCTTCGCCCATGGTGTGGAAGTCGCAGTTGTCGAAGCCGCCCAGCAGGTCGCGCTCGGCGGTGTGCAGCGCGCCCTTGATGAATTGCACCACGCCCAGGCGCATGCCGTGGCCGACGGCGCGCAGGCCCATGCCGAAGGCGGCGCTGCTCTTGCCCTTGCCGGTGCCGGTGTTGACGATGAGCAGGCCCTTCTCGCCGGCGGCGGCGGCCTTTTTCTTCTCGAAGCCCGCCTTGCGCTTCTCGGTCATGCGCTGGTGGGAGGCCGGATCGGTTTTCATAGTGTCGTCCTTGTGTGGGGCCGGCGCCGTCAGCGGCGCAGCAGCCAGATGAAGAAGGCGCCGCCGACGGCGGCGGTGCCGACGCCGACCGGGATGTCTTCCGGCGCGATCAGCGTGCGCGCGGCGGCGTCCACCCAGATCAGGAACAACGCGCCCAACAGCGCGCAGGCCGGCAGAAGGCGGCGGTGGTCGGCGCCGACGCAGCGGCGGGCGATGTGCGGAATCATCAGGCCGACGAAGCCGATCGCCCCGCTGACCGCCACCATGGTGCCGGTCAGCAGCGATGAGGCGGCGAATACCGCCAGCCGCAGCCGGGTCACGCGTATGCCCAGCGTGACAGCGGTCTGCTCGCCGGCCATCAGCGCGTTCAGCGGCCGCGCCACCGCCAGCAGCGCGATCAGGCCCAGGCACAGCGCGGCCAGCGGCGCCGGCAGCAGCTCCCAGCGCGCCTGACCCAGGCCGCCCAGCATCCAGAACAGCACCGCCGAGGCCGAGCGATGGTCGCCCAGATACAGCATCAGATTGGCCAGCGCCATCAAGAGGAAGGACACGGCCACGCCGGCCAGCAGCAGCCGTTCGGCCTGCAAGCGGCGCTGGCGCACGGCGATGCCGGTGACCAGCAGGGTGGCCAGCAAGGCGCCGGCGAAGGCGGCCAGCGGCAGGGTGGCGCCGCCCAGCACATTGCCGCTGAACAGCAGCACCGTCACCGCGCCCAGCGTGGCGCCGGAGCTGACGCCCAACAGGTGCGGGTCGGCCAGCTGGTTGCGGGTGGTGGCCTGCAGCGCCGCGCCCACCAGCGCCAGGCCGGCGCCGACCATGCCGCCCAGCAGCACGCGCGGCAGCCGCAGCTGCCAGATGATCAGATCCTGGCCCGGCTGCCAGGCCGGCGCCACCGGCAGGCCCAACTGGTGCAGCAGCACATTGGAACTGACGGAGAATGCCACCGGCGCGGCGCCCAGGCCGGAGGCCAGCGGCAGCGACAGCGCGAGCAGGGCCAGCAAGGCGCCCAGCAGCGGCCAGGCCGGAGGACGGTTGACGGCGGAGCGGATCACTTGGCGAAGGCCTCCGGGTGCAGGCCGCGCGCCAGCGCGCTGATCGCGTCGGCGTTGGCGATGCCGGGCGTCGCGCTGTCGTAGGGCAGCACGATGAAGCGCTTGTCGCGCACCGCCGCCATCTTGTTCAGCGCCGGGTGTTTCTGCAGGAACGCGATCTTCTGCTGCGGGGTGACCTTGCCGTAATCGATGATCACGATGGCCTGCGGATTGCGCGCCACCACGGTTTCCCAGTCGACGCGCGTCCAGCTGGCGTTGACGTCGCTGAGGATGTTGCGGCCGCCGGCGGCCTGGATCAGCGCATCGGGCATCGCCAGCCGGCCGGCGCTGAAGGGGCGGTCCTCGCCGCTGTCGTAGACGAAGACCGACGGCGTGGCCTTGCGCTTGGCGACGCGGGCGGAGACGCCGTCCACTTTTGCGCGCATGCCGGCCACCACCTTTTGCGCGCGCGGCTCCACATCGAAGATGCGGCCGAGGTTGCCGATGTCGCGGTAGACGTCGTCAAGGCTCGCCGCCGGGCGCTTCATCACGTGGGCGCAGGATTCGCTGAGCTCGTAGACATTGATGCCCAAGGGCGCCAGCGAGGCCGGCGTCACCGGGCCGCCGACGCGCAGGCCGTAGTTCCAGCCGGCGAAGAAGAAGTCGGCGTTGCGGGCCAGCAGCGCTTCCGACGACGGATAGTCGCCGGCCAGTTCCGGCAGCGAGCCCAGCGCCCGCTTCAGCGGCGCGTTCAGCTTGTTCCAGGCGCTGATGCCGGTGTAGCCGACCATGCGGTTCTGCAGGCCCAGCGCCACCATCATCTCGGTCAGATTGATGTCGTGGCTGACGGCGCGCTGCGGGGCGCGCTGGAAGGTGACCTTGCGGTTGCAGCTGTCCACGGTGAGCGGGTAGCGGGTGGCGTGGACTTGGGCGGACAGCAGCGCGGCCAGGCCGCAGGCGATGAGCAAAGGCGGATTCAGTTTCATGCGTTTTCTTCTTCCAACAGGGTGATGCGGGGATGGCCGGCCTGCGGGTGGCGATCCACCAGCGCGCGCACGCCGAACACCTCGGCCAGCAAGGACGGCGTCAGCACCGCTTCCGGCGCGCCGCTGGCGACGACGCGGCCGGCCTTCAGCGCGTACAGCCGGTGGCAGAAGGCAGCGGCCAGGTTCAGATCGTGCAGCGTGGCGACGGCGGCGATGCCTAGCCGGCGGACCAGGCGCAGCAGCGACAATTGGTGGCGCAGGTCCAGGTGGTTGGTCGGCTCGTCCAGGATCAGCAGCTCCGGTTTCTGGGCCAGCGCCCGCGCCAGCAGCGCGCGCTGTTTCTCGCCGCCGGACAGGGTGGCGAAAGGCTGGTGTTGCTGCGACGTCAGGCCCACTTGGTCCAGCGCGTCGTCGACGATGGCGTGGTCGGCGGCGCTGCCACCGCGCAGCAGCGACTGGTGCGGAATGCGGCCCATGTCGGCCACTTCGCGCACGGTCAGGCCGAAGTCCTCCGGGAATTCCTGCAGCACCACCGCGACGCGGCGGGCGAAGGAGGCGGCGGATTGGCCCCAGATGTCGGCGCCGTCGAGTTTGGCTTTACCCGCCAGCGGCTTGTTGAAGCGGAAGGCGCAACGCAGCGTGCTGGTCTTGCCGCTGCCGTTGGGGCCGATGACGCCGACGAATTCGCCGGGCCGGACGGTGAGCGCGATGTCGCGCAGCAGCCTCGCCTCAGGCGCTGTCGCCGCGTCAGGCGACCAGTCCAGGCCGCATAGTTCCAATGCGCTCACCGGCTAGCTCCAGTGCGCGCCGGTGATGTCGCGCAGCAAGGCCACCACGCGCGGGCGGCTGGGGTGGTAGCCGATGAACACCAGCTGCGCCTGGCGCGGCGCGGCAAGGGCCTGGTCGCGGCTCAGTTCGATGCGGTTGCGCACGCCCTGGGCCAGCAGCCGGCCGGGGCCGTCGGCGCAGGCGGCGAAGCCCTTGATGCGCAGCAGCGGCTCCTCGCGGGCGATGGCCTCCAGCGCCGCCGCCAGCTTGTCGGCATGCTGGGCTTCCTTGCTGCGGATCATGAACGATTGCCAGCCCGGGTCCTGATCGTGGAAATGCTTGTGGGTGGACAGACCGTGGCTGTGAGCGGCCTGGCCGCCGTGGCTGTGGCCGTCCAGCAAGGCCTGGTTGGCCAGCGGCCGCATCGCGAGCCCCGGCATGCTGGCCACCGGGCCGTAGTGGCGGTGCGCGGCCGGCGAGGCCTCGTGCAGATGCAGGCCCAGCGTCAGCCGGGTGTCCAGCTTGGCTTGATAGGCCAGTTCGATGAAGCGTATCGACGGCGCCTGCCGGCGCACGCTTTCTTCCGCCGCCAGCAGCTGGTCCGCGGACAGCGCGTCTATCTTGTTCAGCACCACGATGTCGGCGTGGCCCAGCTGCTGGTCGAACAGCTCCGCCACCGCGTCGGTCTTGCCGCCGTCTCCGGCCGGCGCGAAGTGGCCGGCAAGCAGCAGAGGGGTGTCGACCACCGCCAGCGTGGCGTCCAGTACGAAATAGGGCGCCAGCGCCTCGCTTTGCAGCTGCGCCATCACCGCGCTGGGCAGCGCGAGGCCGGAGGTTTCGATCAGCACGTGGTCGATCTGCTGGCGGCGCTGCCACAGCGCCAGCATGGTGGGCAGGAAGTCGGCGTCGTCGTCGTAGGCGACCAGGCCGTTGGCCAGGTCGTGGATTTCCACGCCGCTTGTTTCGGCGTCGCGAAGCAGGCCGCCATCTATCGACACCTCGCCGAACTCGTTGACCAATATCGCCAGTCGGCGTTGCTTGTTGTTTTCCAGCAGCTTGGACAGCAGCGTGGTCTTGCCGGCGCCGAGGAAGCCGGTCAGCACGGTGACGGGAAGGCGCGGCGCGCTCATGCTTGTTCTCCCTTGGGCAAGGCCGCCAGCAGCGAGGCGAAGTCGCCGAAGGCTTGTGGATAATCCAGCTGGGGCCGGTCGATGACGATGAACGGGATGCCCAGCGCGGCGGCGGCCGCCGCCTTGGCGTCGAAGCCGCCGGCCTCGCCGCCGTCCTTGCTGATCACGCAGTCGATTTCCCAGTCGCGCCACAGCGCCTCGTTGGCGGCCTGCGAGAAAGGGCCCTGCATCGCGCAGACGCGCGCGCGCGGAATGCCCAGGTCCAATGCCCGCTGCAAATGCTGCGGGTCCGGGGCCAGGCGCACGAACCATTGCTGTTTTCGCTCCGCGTCGGCGGCGAGGAAGCGGTGCAGCTCCTTGCTGCCGGTGGCGAGGAAGACGCGGCGTCCTTTAGCCATCGCCAGCTTGGCGGCTTCATCGCTGTCGGCGCAGCGGATGACTGGATGCGCGCTGGCGCTCGCCGGCCGTTCGTAGTGCAGATAGGGCAGGGCGAGCTCCTCGGCCAGCGCCATCAACTGCTGCGACATCTCGCTGGCGTAGGGGTGGGTGGCGTCGACGATGGCCGAAGCCTGGCTGCAGGACAGCAGCTCGCGGCGGCGCTCCACGCCCAGCCGGCCGCTGACGGTGGCGACGCCGGGCACGGCCTGCTGCGCCTGCTCGTTGCCGTAGTCGCTGGCGCTGCTGACCACCACCGCGCGGCCGGTTTCGGCGATGGCGCGGGACAGCGCGTTGCCGTCGCTGGTGCCGGAAAACACCCAGGCCGCGCCGGCAGGCAGCGCGTCAGCTTTCACCGTGTCGCTGGTGTTGTCCCAGTTGAAGTAGCCGCGCGGGGTGAACATCCAGTTGCGCTTGCGGCGGGTGAAGCGGTTGCCGATGACGATGCTGGTCAGCATGTCGAAGCGGCGCGTCCGCAGCTCGGCCAGTGTGACGATCTCCACCGCCTGGTCTTCGCGGTAGGCGTTGCGGACGATGCCGCACAGCGTCTCCGGCTTCTTGTGCTCCAGCATGATGTCCAGGATGCGGTAGACGCCTTCCTGGCGCTGGCGGCTCTGCACGTTGTAGAACACCACCGCCAGGTCGGCCTGGGCGATGTGGCGGGCGCGGGTTTCGATCCATTCCCACGGGCATAGCAGGTCCGACAGGCTCAGCGTGGCGAAATCGTGCGACAGCGGCGCGCCGAGCAGCGACGCGCAGGAATTGGCCGAGGTGATGCCGGGGATCAGCTGCACGTCGAAACCATCGTCCTCGCGCATGTCCTCGTAGGCCAGCGTGGCCATCGCGTAGACGCCGATGTCGCCGCTGGACAGCAGGGCCACGGTCTTGCCGGCGCGGGCTTCGTCCAGGGCCAGCTGCGCGCGCTCGCGCTCCTGGGTCAGCGGCAGCGTGCGGATGTCCTTGCCGGCGATCCACGGTTGCACCCAGGTCAGGTAGAGGTCGTAGGAAACGATCACGTCGCTTGCCGCCAGCGCCTGGCGGGCGAGGTCGGGGATCAGTTCGGCGCGGCCGGGGCCGACCGAGACGAGGTAGAGTTTGCCGGTCATGGATGTGTTCTCTTGATTTTGCATTCTGTAATTGTTTTGGCGCTGTTGATGTGTGGTTCCGCCCGGCTGGCGGGCAAGGGGGGCTGGCCGCGCAGCCCCCCTTGCCCCTGGCGGTGGAACCGCCCCTAAATGATGCCTGCAAAGCAGGCACAACTTGTTTTTTGAACTCAAACAATTGGCCCATCCTCCACCACCGCCACCGTCACCCCATCCAACGCAGTCTTGGGCACGATCAACCTCCCTCGCGGGCTGGCGATCAGCGCGCAGGGCTCGCACACGCCGTCCACACCCACGTTCTGCCGCACCCAGTCCGACGGCGCGCCGGTCCAGCCGCGGGCGGCGACGTCTTCGCGGGCGATGACGCGCAGCGGCAGCGCGTGGCGGGCGCAGAATGCCAATAGGCCTTCTTCGTCGGCCTTCAGGTCTATCGTCGCCGCTTCGCGCACGTCGGACAGCGGCCGGCCGGCCAAGGCTTGCAGCACTGCTTGCTCGATGGCTTCGGCGCTTTTGCCGCGGCGGCAGCCGATTCCCAGCGTCAGCGGCTTGATCGCCTCTGTCGCGGTAGTGACGGCCGGCACCGCGCCGGTTAGCCGCGCCACTTCGTAGGCAAGGTCATTCGCTCCGCCTTCGTGGCCAGACAACAGCGGGATGGCGAAGCGGGCGGCTTCGTCCATCACCACCACCGCCGGGTCGCTGTATTTGCTTTGCGGCAGGCCGTCCAGATAGCGGACGGCGATGCCGCTGGCCATCACCAGCACCCAGTGGCTGTGCGCATGGAAGGCGGCGCGGAATTGCTCGCGGCCGCTGGCGCCGGGCGCCAGCCAGGGCTGGTACAGCCGGGCATCCAGCGCAGCCGCCAGCTTCTGTCCCAAGGGCAGCGCTTCGGCGCGCACCAGCCACACGGCGCGGCTCATGCCTGGTTTTCTTTCTGCAGGCTGGCCCGCTTGGTCTTGCGGTCGTCGCCGTCGCGGAAGATGTGGGTGAAGCCGGCCGCGTACAGGCTGGATTCGACGCCGCCTTCGCGCGACAGCGCCTCGCCCACCAGCAGCAGCGTGGTCAGCAGCCAGTCCTTCTGCTTCACCTCGGACAGCATCTTGCCCAGCGTGGAGCGGTGGACGGACTGGTCCGGCCAGCTGGCGCGGCGCACCAGCGCCACCGGGGTGCTGGGCGGGTAGTGCAGCGCCAGGTCGGCGACGGTCTGCTTCAGCCGCTGGCCGGACAGGAAGATGCACATCGTCGCGCGGTGGGCGGCGAAGCTGGCGATCGACTCGGTCTCCGGCACCGCGCTGGCGCGGCCGCTGGTGCGGGTGAGGATGATGGATTGAGACACCTCGGGGCGGGTCAGTTCGCTGCCCAATGCGGCGGCGGCGGCGGTGAACGAGGACACGCCGGGGACCACTTCATAGGCGATACCAAGCGCTTCCAGCCGGCGCATCTGCTCGTTGGTGGCGCCGTAGATGGCCGGGTCGCCGGAGTGCAGCCGCGCCACGTCCTTGCCCTCGGCCTGGGCGCGGCGGTACAGCGCTTCCTGCTGGTCCAGGTTCAGCTCGGCGGTGTCGTGGATTTCAGCGTCCGGACGGCAGTGGCTGAGCATCTCGGCCGGCACCAGCGAGCCGGCGTACAGCACCATGGGGGCTGAGCCCAACAGGCGGCTGCCGCGCAGCGTGATCAGGTCGGCGGCGCCGGGGCCGGCGCCGATGAAATACACTTTCATGAGTGGCGTCTTTCTCTGGCTGTCTTGCGGATCAGCATGGTGGCGAGGTAGCCGCTGGCCTCGGCCGTCAATTGCGAGGCGTCGGCGCACAGCACTTCGCCGGGCAGACCGATGCGGCGGGCGAAGGCGCACAGCTGGGCGATGCCCATCTGGTTCAGCAGCGCCAGCACGTCGGGCAGCCGCTTGCCTATCTTCATCAGCACCACGATGTCGTGGCTGTCGATATCCGCCCTCAGCTCGGCCATGTCGTCGGGGCAGGGCAGGATCAGGATGCGTTCCTTGCCTTCGCCCAGCGGCCAGGACAGCGCCGACGCGGTGGCGGCGAAGCTGGTGACGCCGGGGAAGGTCTGCGTCTCCAGCGTCGGCAGCATTTCGCGCAGCGCCGCCAGCAGATAGCCGTAGGTGGAGTAGGTCATCGAATCGCCTATGGTCAGGTAGGCGACGTTTCGGCCGGTTTTCAGTTCGGCGGCCAGTCGCTCGGCCAGCGCGCCGTAATGGCGCGACAGCGCGCCGCGGTCCGGATTCATTTCGAACTCGATTTCGCGAAAGCGGCTCTCGTCCAATTCCAGTCCGGCCAGGCACTGGCGGGCGACGGACGTGTCGCTGGAGGTGGCGCGCGGCAGGTAGACGATGTCGGCCTCGCGCAGCGCGGCCAGCGCCGCCACCGGGATCAGCCCGGCCGGGCCGGGGCCCACGCCTATGCCTATGAGCGTGCCCAGCTTCATGCGGCTTCTCCCAGCGGCGTGCCGTCCATGCTAAAGAGGCGCACCGCCACTTGCCGCACGCTGGGCACCCTGGCTGCCATCCGCGCGGCGGTGCGGCGTTCTATTTCCATCCAGTAGCCGCGCGCGTCCGGCTGGCTGCTCATGATCTGCACTACGTTCTCCACGGTATTCGCTTGTTTGATTTGCGCCACCAGCTCGGGCGCATGGCCGAGGTCGGCGGCGACGCCGGCGACGGCGTCCATCGCCATGCCGCTCTTGCCGGAGTGGGTGTCCCACACCCCGTCCAGCAGCTTGGCGATCTTGCCCGGGTGGCCCAGCACCCACAGCGTGTCCAGGATGCGGCCCTGTTCGACCAGCACCGACTCGGCGAAGTCCAGCGAGTCGCCGACGAAGTTGGCGATCTGGACGACCTGTTTCTTCTGAAGCCCCAGCGTGTCGGCGGCGTAGCCGCGGCCTATCTTGCCGGGGGTGAAGGCGATGGCCGGCGGCAGCTCGCCCAGCGCCACCCGTACGTAGACTTCGATCGACGCGATCCACGCCGCCTGCGACATCGGCTCGACGATGCCGCTGGTGCCAAGGATGGAGATGCCGCCGACGATGCCCAGCATAGGGTTGAAGGTGCGCTTGGCGATCTTGTCGCCGTCGACGCAGCCTATCGCAAGGTCGAAGCCGGGGTCGGGCCGGCCGGCCAGCGCTTCATCCACCGCCATCCGCATCATCTGCCGCGGCACCGGGTTGATCGCCGGCTCGCCGGGCGGGATGCGCAGGCCGGGCTGGGTGACCATGCCGACGCCGGCCGCGGCGAGGAAGCGCAACGCGCCGGTGTCGTTCAACTTCACCTCGGCGAATATCGTCGCGCCGTCGGTGTTGTCCGGGTCGTCGCCGGCGTACTTCAGCACTTCGGCGCGCACGGTGTTTTCGTCCAGCCAGGCCACGCTCTGCACGGGCACCGCCAGGTAAAAGTCCGGGTCCGGCAGGCTGATGAAGACCTCGTCGGCGTCCACGCCGTCCAGCAACAGCATCAGCGCCGCCTTGACGGCGGCGGTGGCGCAGCTGCCGGTGGTGCGGCCGCGGCGCATGCCGTTGGGCGCGGGGGCGGCGAGGTCGTAGGGCTGGCGCACCGGGTTCACGCTTCCCGTTGCTGTTGCTGCTGCTGATGATGAACGTGTTCGATCGCGTCTATCATCAGCGCGTTGACCACGGTGGCCGCCCACGGCGAGCCGCCGCGGGTGCCGCGGTTGGTGATGCGCGGCACTTGCAGCAGCGCGCGCAGCTCTTCCTTGCATTCGCGGGTGCCGACGAAGCCCACCGGCAGGCCGACCACCAGTTGCGGCCGCCAGCCGTGATCGCGCACCAGGCGCACGACTTCGCGGATGGCGGTGGGCGCGTCGCCTATCGCCACCACGCAGTCGTTGCCGAACTTTTGCCAGGCGCGGCGGATGCCGGCGGCGGAGCGGGTGAGGCCGCTGGCTTCGGCCAACAGCCGGGTTTCCTCGTCGTGCACGCCGCACCAGGTTTCCACTTCCAGCTGGCGCAGCACCTCGCGTTTGAGGCCGGTTTCCACCATGGTGACGTCGGTGACCACGCGGCGGCAGCGCAGCAGCGCGCGCATGCCGGTTTCGCAAGCGCCGGCCGAGAAGAACAGGTCGTCCACGCTGTTGAAGTCGCCGGTGGTGTGCACCAGCCGCATCAGCGCGGTGCGTTGTTCGGCCGGGAAAGCCGACCAGTCGCGGCCTTCGTCTATGATGCGCATGCTTTCGGCTTCGATCGGATGCGGGGTGTAGCGCTTCCAGGCCGGCGGCTGATTGGCGGTTGGCTCGCGTTCCAGCAGGCCGCGCACCTTGCCGTGGTGGCCGCGCTGCGGCTCGCCCACCTGCTGCTCGAAGCCGACGATCTGCACCCGGTACTTGCATAGCGCGCAGTTCATCGCCGCGCGGCCTTCCACGCCTTGCTGCGCCCGCTCCAAGAACACCTCGGCCACTTGGGCGTCCGGGCCCAGGTAGCCGGCGCTCAGCACCTCGATCTCCGGATGGCGCGCCGCCAGGTCCGCCGCCGCGCCGTAGATGCGCTTGACCAGCACGCCGTCGAACAGGAAGTAGGGCAGCACCACGATGCGGCGGTAGCCCAGCATGGCGGCGGCGCGCAGGCCGTCGGCCACCAGCGGCTTGGCGGTGCCGGAATAGCAGACGAAGGAGGCGGCGAAGCCCAGGCCTTCCTCCAGCATCCGCGCGAGCTTGGAGATTTCGGAATTGGCGTCCGGGTCCGAGGTGCCGCGGCCGACGACGACCAGACAGGCGTCGTTGCGCGAGACGGTCTGCGGCGACGCGGCCTCGGCCTCGACGATGCGCTGGCGGCACAGCGCCAGCAGCCGCGGATGCAGGTCCAGCGCCGCGCCGAAGTGGAAATCGACCCCCGGATGCGCCTGCTGCAGCGCCAGCAACTCGCTGGGCATGTCGTTCTTGGCGTGGGTGGCGGCCAGCAGCACGCCGGGCACCATCACCACGGTCTTGGCGCCGGCGGCGATCACCTGCTCCACCGCCTCGTCTATGGTCGGTCGGGCGAATTCCAGAAAGCCGTGGGCGACGGGGCGGTCGCCGGCGCGCGCCTTCAGCGCGTCCACCAGCTGCATGAATTCGTTCACCCCGTTCGGGTCGCGGCTGCCGTGGCCGGCGAGCACGATGGCGTAGTCTTGCGCGCTCATTTGTGGGTCGGCTCGATCTGGCTGTCCATCGGCGCGAGCGTGCGGATCAGCATGATGCTCATGTCGGAGAAGCGCTGCTCTGCGCACTCGGCCAGGGTGCCGCGCCATTCCGCCTCGTTGCGGGTCAGGTTTTCCCACACCTCCACCTGCTGGCCGGCCGGGATGCCGTTTTCCAGCAGATAGGCGGCGATGTGCCAGGGCATGAAGGAGCGCGCCTCGTCCCACGGGCAGGGGATCACGATGGCGTTGCGGCCATCCTGCAGCACGTGCACCAGGTGGCGCTTGAACGGGGTCAGGTCGCCGCGGCGGTGGAAGGTGATGAAGCTGGTTTCGTCGAAGCACACCTTGCCGCGCGAGGCCAGGATCTGCGCTGACGAGATGCCGGGTATCGTTTCCACCGGGTGGCCGCAGGCGCGTTCGACCCGCTCCAGGTACTGGAAGCCGCTGAAGTGGATGTCGCCCATGAACACCACCACGCACTTCTTGCCGGCATGGTGGCGCTCGGCGACGATGTCCAGCTGGGCCACCTGGTCGCGGTAGCCCATCTGGATCACTTCGGCGCTGTCGGGGATCAGCGGGCGGACCACGTCCACCACCGCGTTGAAGCCGGCCACCACGTCGGCCTCGCGTATCAATTGGGCCGAGCGCTGCGGCAGGTAGCCGATGTCGCCGGGGCCGGCGCCTATGCAGATGATCATGCGTATTCCTTCCTTGTTTCGTTGGCGGCGGACGGACTACAGGACGCCAGCGCCACCGTCGGTCCGATGACGATCAGCGCCGGGCTGTGGATGCCGGCCGCGCTCATGTCTTGTTCCAGCGCGTCCAGCGTGCTCAGCACCTGGCGCTGCTGCGGCAGCGTGCCGTTTTCTATCGCCGCCGCCGGGGTGTCGGGTTTCAGGCCGTGGCGCAGCAGTTCGGCGCGGATCCAGGGCAGCCGCTTGACGCCCATATAGATCACCAGCGTCATGCCGCTTTGCGCCAGCGCTTGCCAGTTGGACTCGTCGCCGTCCTGGTGCGGGTGGCCTGAGACGAAGGTCACGCCGTGGACGAAATGGCGGTGGGTCAGCGGGATGCCCAGCGTGGCCGGCACCGCCAGGCCGGCGCTGAGGCCGTTGACGATTTCCACTTCGACCCCGGCCGCTTGCAGCGTCAGCATTTCCTCGCCGCCGCGGCCGAAGACGAAGGGGTCGCCGCCCTTGAGGCGCGCCACCGTCCTGCCGGCCCGCGCCTCGTCTATCATTCTTTGCTCGATGGCCGCCTGGGGCGTAGACGGGCAGCCGCCGCGCTTGCCGACCGGCACGATTTCGGCGTCCGGCCGCAGCAGGGTGCGAATGTCCGGATGCACCAGATCGTCGACCAGCGCCACATCGGCCAGCTTCAGGCAACGCGCGGCCTTCAGCGTCAGCATGTCCAGGTCGCCGGGGCCGGCGCCTATCAGGTAAACCTTGCCCGTCATCTCAGCGGCCCAGTCTTTGTTGAATCGTCAATGTCAGCTGCTCGCCGGTGAGGGCGTCGCAAGCCAGGTATTCCGCGCCCAGCGCCTCGGCCAGCTCGCGGGCGCGGCCCAGGCGGACGAAGTCCTGCTCGGTGTCCAGCACCAGCGCCGGCGCGCCGGCCAGCTGGCCGGCCAGGTCCAGCGCCTGCCGCCACGGGTCTCCGTCCCCGTCCAGCGCCACATTGGCGCGGCCGTCGCTCAGGATGACCAATAGCGGCGCCGGACCGCCCAACTGGCGGGACAGCGTGTCGGCGGCCAGCGCCAGCGCGTGGGCCAGCGGCGTGCGGCCGCCGGTGGGCAGCTCGCGCAATGCCAGTTCTGCCTGTTCGACGCGGTTGCACGGCGGCAGCAGCAGTTCGGCCTTCTGGCCGCGAAAGGCGATCAGCGCCACCTGGTCGCGGCGGCGGTAGGCGTCTTCCAAGAGGCTCAGCACCGTGCCCTTGACCTGCTCCATCCGCTGGCGCGCAGCCATCGATCCGGAGGCGTCCACCACCAGCAGGATCAGGTTGCCCTGTTTGGCGACACGAACCTTGTCGTGCAGGTCGGCGCGGGTGACGGCGAAGTGGTCCGGATCGCGCAAGATCGCGTGGCGCAGCGTGGCGTCCACCGCCAGCTGGGCCGGCTGCGGATTGGCCTCGGCGCGCACGTAATGGCCGCGCTGGCGGCTGGCACCATCGCTGCGGCGGCCGGCCGCGTCGCCGGACGAGGGCGCCTGGACGCGGATGCGGGCGATGTCGCCGGCCGTCGCGGCGGCGAAGATTTGTTCCGAACCATGGCTGGCAGGATTCGGCTCCTGCTCGCCATCGGCGTTCGGCGGCGGCTGATTGGCGTCACCCTGGTCCTGCGGCGGCGGAGGGGGCGGATTGGACGCCTGCCGCGTCATCTGCTCCAGCTTGTCCTGGTCCAGCCCGCTTTGCTCGAACGGTTTGCGGCGGCGGCGGTGCGGCAGCACCAGCCGGGCGGCGTCGCGGATGTCTTCTGCGCTGGCGTCGGCGCGGCCGTCCAGCGCGGCCAGCGCGCGCGCGGCCTTGTTCAGCACGATGTCGGCGCGCAGGCTGCTGACGTCGAATTCGCAGCACAGCTCGCTGACGAAGTGGAACAGGCTATCGCTGAGCCGGGTTTGCGGCAGCAGCGCGCGGGCGGCGGCGATGTTTTCGCGCAGCGCCTCGCTGTCGGTCTGCCATTGGGCGGCGAAGCCGGCCGGATCGGCCTCGAAGGCCAGGCGGCGGCGCACCACCTCGGCGCGCAGAAGAGGCTCGCGCGGCGCGGCCACGTCCACCATCAGGCCGAAGCGGTCCAGCAACTGCGGCCGCAGATCGCCTTCTTCCTGGTTCATGGTGCCGAGCAGCGTCACCCGCGCCGGGTGGCTGACCGCCAGGCCCTCGCGCTCCACGGTGTTGACGCCCATCGCGGCTGCGTCCAGCAGCACGTCCACCAGGTGGTCGGCCAGCAGATTCACTTCGTCGATGTAGAGCATGCCGCGGTGGGCCGCCGCCAAGAGGCCGGGTTTGAACGCCTGCTTGCCGCCCTGCAGCGCCTTTTCGAAGTCCAGGCTGCCCAGCACGCGGTCCTCGGTGGCGCCCAGCGGCAGGTTGATGAAGGGCACCGGGCCGTCATGCAGCGCGCGCGCGTCGCCGGAGCACACCGGGCACAGCGGCAGCGGATGGTCGGGCTCGCAGTTGTAGCCGCAGCCGGTCGCCCGGCGTATGGCCGGCAGCACGGCGGCCAGGCCGCGGGCGGCGGTGCTCTTGGCGCTGCCCTTGTCGCCGCGCACCAGCACGCCGCCGACCGTCGGGTCCACCGCGCAGATCAGCAGCGCCTGCTTCAGTTGTTCCTGGCCGACGATGGCGGCGAAGGGGTAAATCGGGCTCATGCTTGGTTTTCTCCGCGCGCTTCCAGCAGCGCTTCGCTATCCAGGTGCAGCTGGCGCAGGGCGGCCAGCGTGGCGGGGTCCGGCTCCGCCCACAGCTGGCGCTGCGCGGCTTCCAGCAGGCGGTCGGTGATGGCGTTCAGCGCCCACGGGTTGCTGTCGGCGAAGAACTGCTGCATAGACGGGTCCAGCGCGTAGCTTTGCGCCAGCTGCTCGTAGACCCAGTCGTCCACCACCTGGGCGGTGGCGTCGTAGCCGAACAGGTAGTCGACGGTGGCGGTCAGCTCCAGCGCGCCCTTGTAGCCGTGCTTCTGGATGCCGGCGATCCACTTGGGGTTGGCCACCCGCGAGCGGAACACCCGCAGCACTTCCTCCTTCAGGCCGCGCACCGCGGGCGCTTCCGGATTGTGGCTGTCGCCGAAGAAGGCGCGCGGCTGGCGGCCGCTGAGGCTGCGTATCGTCGCGATCATCCCGCCGTGGTATTGCAGGTAGTCGTCGCTGTCGAAGATGTCGTGCTCGCGGTTGTCCTGATTGTGCAGGGCGACTTCCACGCCGGAGAGCCGGTGGCGCAGCGCGTCGCGGGCGTCGGCGCCGTTGGCCTCGCGGCCGTAGGCGTAGCCGCCCCAGTTGACGTAGGCGGTGGCGAAGTCGGCGTCGTTCTGCCAGTTCTGCTCGTTGATCAGCGGCAGGATGCCGGCGCCGTAGCTGCCGGGCTTGGCGCCGAACACGCGGTACAGCGATTGCGCGTCGGCGTCGGGCAGCTTGCCTAAGAGTTCGTTTTTCAAGTCGGCCAGGTAGTGCTTGCGCAGGAAGTTCTGCTCCGTCGGCTCGTCCAGCCGCGCCACGGTGTGCACCGCCTCGTCCACCAGCGCAATCAGATGGGGGAAGGCGTCGCGGAAGAAGCCGCTGATGCGCACGGTGACGTCGATGCGCGGCCGGCCCAGCTCGGCCAGGGGAATGATTTCCAGGCCCTGCACGCGGCGGCTTTCCTGCTGCCAGCGCGGCTTGACGCCGAGCAGCGACAGGATTTCGGCGATGTCGTCGCCGTGGGTGCGCATCGCGCTGGTGCCCCACACGCTGATGGCAACTGATTCCGGATATTGGCCGGTTTCTTTCAGATGGCGGGCCAGCATCTCGCGCGCCAGGCCGTCGCCGATGCGCCAGGCGGCTTGCGAGGGCAGGCTGCGCGGGTCCACCGAATAGAAATTGCGGCCGGTGGGCAGGATGTGGGCCATGCCGCGCGTCGGCGCGCCGCTGGGGCCGGCCGGCACGTAGCCGCCCTCCAGGCCGCGCAGCAGATTGTCTATCTCTTCGGCGGTGCGGGCGAGCTTGAGACACAGCTCGGCGCAGACGAAGTTCAGCACCCGTTCCAGATCGGCGTTCGGCGCTATGCCGGGCAGGACGCTTTCGACGGCGGCCGGGATGGCGGCGGCGTCGTAGCCGCGCGCGGCCAGCTCGGCGATCAGCGCGCGCGCCAGCTTCAGCACCGCGTCGTGCGCGTCGGCGCGGGTGACCAGGGCTTGGCTGGCCAAGGTCTGCAAGGCAGTGGGCGTTTCGGCCAGGCGCTTGCCCTGGTCTTGCTGCCACAGCGGCCAGTCGCCGCCGCAGGCCGCCGCCACGCTGGCGGGCAGGCCGGGGATGCCGAGGTTGGGCAAGCGGGTCAGCGCCAGCAGCATGTCGATCAGCGCCTCGCCCCGCGGGGCGTTGCCGAGCACGTGCAGGCCGTCGCGGATCTGCGCCGCGCCCAGCTCGCACAGATAGCCGTCTATGTCCTCGATCAGGTGGGCGACGTCCACGCCGTCCATCTTGGCCAGGCTCAGCGGCACGCCGTCTTCGTTCAGCGTGTCGTCCCAGTCGTGGTCATGGTCGTGGTGGTCGTGGCCGTGATGATCATGATGATGGTGGTCGTGGTGATGGCCATGGTCGCCATGATCGTGGTGGTGATGGTGCCCATGGCCGTGCTCGGCCTTGGCCGGGCGGTATTTCGCCGCCGCGGCCGTCGCCGGTTTCATCGCGGCCGTCGGCTTGGCCGCTTGCGGCCGGTATTTGCCGTGGACGGCGGCGGGCGCATGCGGGTGTCCGCCATGCGGGTGATGGTCGTGGCCATGGTGATGGCCATGGTCGTGATCGTGTTCATGACCGTGGTCATGGTCGTGCTTCAGCATCGCCGCCAGGTCGGTGTCGAGCTTGGCTTCCTTGATCAGGTCCCAGATCTGCTGCTGCAGCAGCGGCAGTTTGTTCGGGTCCAGCAGCTCCACTTGGTAGTACTCGTCCACCAGTTGGGTCAGCTGCGCCAGCGGGCCGTAGCTGTCGGCGGTGGTCATCGTCGGGGTCAGGTGGTCGATGATCACCGCGTGGCCGCGGCGCTTGGCCTGCGAGCCTTCGCCCGGATCGTTGACGATGAAGGGGTAGAACAGCGGCATGTCGCCCAACAGCGCGTCCGGGAAGCAGTTCTGCGACAGGCCCACGCCCTTGCCCGGCAGCCATTCCAGCGTGCCGTGCTTGCCGACGTGGACGATGGCGTCGGCCCGCCAGTCGTCGCGCAGCCAGCGGTACAGCGCGTAGTAGTGGTGGGTGGGCGGCAGGTCCGGGGTGTGGTAGATGGCGTCCGGGTCCATGCCGTAGCCGCGCGGCGGCTGCAGCGCGACGAAGACATTGCCGTAATCCAGGCCGGAAAACACCAGTTCGTCGCCGTCGACGTAGGCGGCGCCCGGCGGCTGGCCCCAGCGTTGCAGCATCTTGTCGCGCAGCGCGTCGGGCAGCTCGTCGAACCAGGCCTGGTAGCGCTTGGCCGGCACGCGGGCGGCGGCGTTCCGCATCTGCTCGGCGCTCAGATAGTCCTGGTCGTAAGCGCCACGGTCTATCAGCTCGTGCATCAGCGCGTCGCTGTCCGGCGGCAGCTCGTCCATCCGGTAGCCGCGGCCTTGCATGCCGCGCAGCATCGCGTATAGAGACGCGGGGGAGTCCAGCCCCACCGCATTGCCGATCTGCGAGGCCTTGCTGTTGGAGTTGGTGAAGATGAAGGCGATGCGCTTGCCGGCGTTTTCCACATGGCGCAGCCGGGCCAGCCGGGCGGCGATGCCGGCCAGGCGGCGGGCGCGGTCCGGCAGCGGCGCGTATTGCTCGGCCTGGCCGGCCTCGGCCGGCTGCTTGAAGCTCAGCGGCACGCCGATGATGCGGCCGTCGAACTCCGGCAGCGCCACGTTCATCGCGGTGTCCAGCGGGTTGAAGCCGCGGTCGGACGCTTCCCACTGCTCGCGGGTCATGGTGCTGGTGATGGCCTGCAGCACTGGCAGATCCAGCCGGTCCGACGCCTCCACCGCCCAGCCGGGCTGGGTGGGGCCGTCGTTGTTGATGTCGCCCATCGCGAACGAGGTGGTGTTGATCAGCAAGGACACCTTGGCGCGCGGATCGGCCAGCAGCGCCAATGCCGCCGGCAGGCCGCCTTCCTGTATCGTTCGCAAGGACGAGGTGAACACCGGCAGCGCGTTGACGCCGCGCTCGGCCAGGCAGTCCACCAGCAGATCGATGAAGCGGGTGTTGCCGGACAGCCAGTGGGCGCGGTAGAAGCACAGTCCGACGGTCGGCCAGTCCGGATGGCGGATTTCGAGCCAATCTTCCAGCGAGCAGGGCGCGGCCAGCTCCGGGTGGTAGACGCCGTGCTCCGGCAGCGGCAGCGGGCTCTGGTAGCCGAAGCCGGTCAGCAGCAGTCTATCCGCCAGGCAGCGCATCATCTCGCCCAGGTTGGCGCTGCCGCCGGCCTGCAGATAAGCATGGACATCCTGCTGCAGCGATACCGGCGCGCTGCATAGCGCTTGCAGTTCCGGATCCGGCTCGCCTGTGCCGCTGACCACGATGACGGCGCATTGCACGCGGCGGGCGTGGGCCAGGAGCCGCTCCAGGCCGGGTATCGCGTCGGCGCGGCCCAGCACGCGCAGCACGATGGCGCGGGCGTTGGCAAGCTGGCCGTCCAGCAGTGTCTGCATCGCGGCTTCGTCGGCTATGCCTTGCAGCGCGATGCCGGCGACCGCGGGGAAATCCTCAGGCCAGCGCGCGCGCGACAGCGCGGCGAGGTCGGTGCCGGCGTGGCTCAGCAATGCGATTTCGGCGCTCATGCCTGGGTCTCCGGGGCGATGTCGCCGATGCCGGTTTTATGGAAGATCAATTCTTCGACGGGCGAGCCGTCCTTCAGATGCTGGCAGACGATGCGCTCGACGTCGGCTTCGCTGACCTTGCGGTACCAGACGCCGTCCGGGTACACCACCATCACCGGGCCTTCCTTGCACACGGCGAAGCAGTGGCTGCGGGTGCGCTTGGCGCGCAGGCCTTCGCAGGCGTCTATGGTGCGGCCCAGGTGCAGGAACATCGCTTCCGAGCCCTGGCCGTCAGGGGTGCAGCGCGGGCCGGTGCACATCAGCACGTGTTTGTCGTGGGTTCTCATCGCGCCTCCGGCGTCAGTTGGTCGAAGCGCTTCCATTTGTAGATGCCGGCGGAGGCGAGCCAGGTGAACAGGAAGACGGCGACGACGAAGTAGCCGAAGTGGGCCAGGTCGTCGTTGAGCGCGGCGATCCAGTCCCAGAAAGCGCCGGTGAGCTGCAGCTTGTCGGCCAGCAGGCCCAGGCCTTCCAGCCCGCCGATGCCGACGGCGACGATGACGGAGACGAAGGTGATGGTCAGGTTGTACCACAGCTTGCGCACCGGCTTGACGAAGGCCCAGCCATAGACTTCCACCATCATCATGCTGTCCAGCGTGTCCACTAGCGCCATGCCGGCGGCGAATAGCACCGGGAATACCATGATGTGCCACAGCGCCACGCCGTGGGCGCTTTGCGAGGTGGCGATGGCGAACAGGCCGATCTCGGTGGCGGTGTCGAAGCCAAGGCCGAACAAAAAGCCGATGGGCAGCATGTGCCAGCTCTTGGTCACCATCTTGAACAGGGGTTTGAGCATGCGCGCGATCAGGCCGCGGTTGTTCAACAGCAGGTCCAGCTGCTCGTCGCAGATGGCTTCTCCGGCGCGGGCGCGGCGGAAGGCGCCCCACACCGCGCGCAAGGACGACAGGTTGATCAGCGCCAGCGTCAGCAGGAAGAAGGCCGACACGCTGGTGCCGATGACGCCGCCTATTTCCTTGAAGCCAGTCACGCGGCTTTGCAGCGCGCTGGCGGCGAACACGATCAGCGCCACGGCGATGACGACCACCGCCGAGTGGCCCAAGGAAAAGAACAGGCCCACCGTCGACGGCCGGCGTTTTTCCTGCATCAGCTTGCGCACGGTGTTGTCGATGGCGGCGATGTGGTCTGCGTCCACCGCGTGGCGCAGGCCGAACAGGTAGGCCAGCAGCGCGGTGGCGAGCTGGGCCGGGTGATCGGCGAAGGCGGCGAACGCCCAGGCCCAGGCCAGGAGGTTGGCCAGGATCAGACCGGCGAGAATGGGCGCGTGGCGCGCCAGGCGACGGCCGGCGGTCGGCGCGGTGGATGGATGCATGGTGCCCTCGGAGACGATTCACGTCGCGCAAGCGAGGGCACAGTCCGCTGGTTTTTCATGGGCGGCGCATGTGCATATCCCCCGGTACACCCCGCCCGGTTTCTGCTTGCGTCGACACGTATGACGGCCGGTCTCCTGGCTCGCGCGTCGTCGTCCGGCGCCGCCTTCCCGACCTTGCTAGGGGCCAGTGGCGTCAGGCGTGGACTCTGCGCTTACAGTTGCGGGGGCAGCCGCGGTTTCGCACCGCGTTCCCGTTTCACCCTCTAGGGGCACCGTCATTGATTGGACTGGATCATACGTGACAACGCCGATGCTGTGAACCGCCGCGCCGGGCTCCGTCGCGTTCGCTCAATCGCGGATGTCGTGCCGCCGCCAGTCGGTGAGCGCCTGCTCCAGCCGAACCCAGTCGGCGTCGGTCTTGGGCAGGCCGAAGCGCAGGCTGGGGATGGATTCGAAGTAGCGGGTCAGGATGCCGCGGCCGGCCAGGTAGCGGTGCGTTGAAAGGCTGCGCGCGCCAGGTGCCCACTGGAACAATTCGCAGCCGCCGGCGGGCGGCAGGCCGTGCCGCTCCAGGCAGCGTTGCAGCCTGGAGCTGTCGCGCTGCAGCTTGGTTTTCATCGTCTGTTGCCAGGCGATGTCGCGCAGCGCCAGCTTTACCGCCTCGCGCGCCGGGCCAGCCACCGTCCATGGCCCCAGCTCCTCGGCCAGCGCCTGCAGCAGTTCCGGCCAGCCGAACACGAATCCGGCGCGCGCGCCGGCCAGGCCGAAGAACTTGCCGATCGAGCGCAGCACGATCAGTCCCGGCTTGCCGATGCGCGGCAGCATGCTGTCCTCCGGCGCCGCATCCAGAAACGCCTCGTCCACCACCAGCCAGCCGCCGCGCGCGGCCAGCCGCTGCCGCCAGCTTTCCAGCAGCGCCGGGCTGAAGCGGTCGCCGGTGGGGTTGTTGGGATTGCACAGCAACACCACGTCCAACTGGTCGATGCCGGCTGCCAGCTCGTCCGGAGACAGCCGGAACAGCTGGTGTCCGCGTTTCTGCCAGTGGTGGGGATGCTCGGCGTAGCACAGCGCCAGCATGCCGACGCGGCAGGGCGCGCGCAGCCGCGGCAGCAGCTGGATCGCCGGCTGAGAGCCGGCCACGGCCAGCAGCTTGTCGCTGCCGTAATATTCCGCCGCCGCCGCCTCCAGCCCGTCATGGTTTTGCGGCAGCCGCAGCCAGCTGTCAGCGGATAAAGTGGGCACCGGCCAGCCATTGGGATTGACGCCGGTGGACAGGTCCAGCCAGTCTCCGGCCGGAATGCCGTATTCGGCCGCGGCGCGCAGCAGGCCGCCCCCGTGTTCAAGCATGGATCGCTCCGATCAAGATGGCGGCCGCCAGCGACAACGCCGCCCATAGCCACATGCCCCGGTTGACCAGCCGCACCGCGCGGCCGATGTCTTCATGCGTGGGAGTGGGACCGCAACCGAGCGGCGGACGTTCCTTCCATTGGCCGTGATAGCGCGCGCCGCCGCCCAGGCTGACGCCCAGCGCGCCGGCGCCGGCCGCCATCACCGGGCCGGCGTTGGGGCTGTACCAGGTCGGCGCCTGGGTGCGCCAGCAGCGCCAGCCCTTGGCGGCATGGCCCAGCAGCAGATAGGTGAGGGCGGCCAGCCGCGCCGGGAGATAGTTCAGCGCGTCGTCGAAGCGGGCGGCGGCCCAGCCGAAGTGCAGGTAGCGATCGTTCTTGTAGCCCCACATCGCGTCCAGCGTGTTGGCCAGCCGGTACAGCACCGCGCCGGGCGCGCCCAGAACCAGAAACCAGAACAGCGCGGCGAAGACGGCGTCGCTGCCGTTTTCCAGCACCGACTCGATCGTCGCGCGGGCGACGCCGGCTTCGTCCAGTTCGCTGGTGTCGCGGCTGACGATCCAGCCCACCCGCTCGCGGGCAAGTTGAAGATCGCCTTCGGCCAATGCCTTGCGCACCACCTCGGCGTGCTGGGCCAGGCTGCGAGCGCCGACTGCCAGATAGAGCAGGGCAACCGGAACGATAATCTCCAGCAGCGGCAGCTTCGCCAGCGCCCAGGCGGTCAGCGTGAAGGGCGCCAATAGCAGCGAGATGGCGGCCGCGCCGCGCAGCCGCATGCGCCAGACCGGCTCAGCTTCCGGCGCGGCCGGGTAGGCCAGCCGCTCCATGGCCTTGACCAGCCGGCCGAAGCCGACCAGCGGATGCCAGCGCGGCGGTTCGCCCAGCAAGCGGTCCAGCAGCAGCGCGATCGGCAGAAACAATGCGGAATTCAACAAGCGGCCCTATATAATGGCCGGCCGCCGCTCGGTATTATCCAATGCGCAAGTCTGTCGCGCTTTGGGCGGCCGGAATGAATCAAGCCGCCATTCTAAGCGTTGTCAGCCATCCATGCGCAGGGAGATCGCCATGACCGCCAAAACCATCATGATCCAGGGCGCCACGTCCGACGCCGGCAAGAGCGCGCTGGCCACCGGCCTGTGTCGGCTGCTGGTCCGGCGCGGCGTGCGGGTGGCGCCGTTCAAGCCGCAGAACATGGCGCTGAACAGCGCGGTGACGGCGGACGGCGGCGAGATCGGCCGCTCGCAGGCGGTGCAGGCGCTGGCCTGCCGCGTGGAGCCGCACACCGACATGAACCCAGTGCTGCTCAAGCCCAATAGTCATACCGGCTCGCAGGTGATCATCCAGGGCCGCGCCATCGGCAATATGGAGGCGCGCGGCTATCACGGCTACAAGCCGGTCGCGATGAAGGCGGTGCTGGAGTCGCACGCCAGGTTGGCGGAACAGTATCAATGCATCGTCGCCGAGGGCGCCGGCAGCCCGGCAGAGATCAATCTGCGCGACGGCGACATCGCCAATATGGGCTTTGCCGAGGCGGTGGACTGCCCGGTGATTCTGGTGGCCGACATCGAGCGCGGCGGCGTGTTCGCCCACCTGGCCGGCACGCTGGCGTTATTGTCCGAATCCGAGCGCGCGCGCGTCGTCGGCCTGGTGATCAACCGCTTCCGCGGCGACCCGTCCCTGCTCCAGACCGGCGTCGACTGGCTGGAGAGCCACACCGGCAAGCCGGTGCTGGGCGTGCTGCCCTATCTGTACGACCTGCATCTGGAGGCCGAGGACAGCATGGGCCTGGACAAGCCCGGCGGCGCATCGGGCGGCGGCGACAAGCTGCGCGTGGTCGCGCCGGCCGCGCCGCGCGTCAGCAACCACACCGATTTCGATCCGTTGCGCCTGCATCCGCAGGTGGAGTTCACGCTGGTGCGCGCCGGCGAAACCATTCCGCCGGCCGACCTGATCGTCCTGCCGGGCAGCAAGAACGTGCTGGCGGACCTGGCCTGGCTGCGCGCCCAAGGCTGGGAGGCGGCGCTGCGCCGCCACCTGCGCTACGGCGGCAAGGTGCTGGGCATTTGCGGCGGCCTGCAGATGCTGGGCAGAAAGCTGCATGATCCGGATGGATTGGAGGGCGAGCCGGGCAGCGGCGACGGCCTGGGCTGGCTGGACATGGAAACCACCCTGGCGCCGGAGAAGCGGCTGACGCGGATGCGCGGTCGTTTATCGCTGGAGGATGCCGAAGCCGCCGGCTACGAAATCCATATGGGCGTGAGCCAAGGGCCGGCCTTGGCCAGGCCCGCCATGCGCTTTGACGACGGCTCGGCCGACGGCGCTCGTTCGGAAGACGACCAGATCTTCGCTACCTATCTGCACGGCGTGTTCGACGAGCCGGCCGCCTGCCAGGCCATCCTGCGCTGGGCGGGGCTGGCGGAGCCGGAGGCGCTGGACTACCCGGCGCTGCGCGAGGCCAATATCGACAAACTGGCGGACATGCTGGAGAAGCATCTGAACCTGGAGCCTATCCGCCACTGTCTGTTCGCCGATTCGTGAGCCGGAAATGAAAAACACGGACCGCGAGCTTGCGATCCGTGTTGGCTTGCGCTGCGCGCGAAGGCGCGGCGATTCCTCAGTTTTTCAGATTATCGGTTTTCGAGAATTTCAGCAGGGCGCTTTCCATCACAAAGCTCGGCTGCGCCTTGTCGCCGGATGTTTGTGGATTCGGAACGTGGATGACGGACAGCGCTTCCGCGTGAAAACCGTCCCACTGGTTGTTTCGCGCGGTCGCGTCGTCGCCTACCGCGCCGAAATCGATAACCGTGGCGGCAGCAAGCGGCTCGGAGCGGTTCCACTTGCCGCCAGCCCAGATCGACAGGCGGTTGCGCTTGTCGTCGTAGGCGACCGGCGCGTTGCCCGGCGCGGTTTGGGCCGGCGCGGCCGGCAGCGTGTCGTTGGCCGGAGTGCTCTGGGAAGGGGGCGGTTGATGCCGGCGTCGCCGCTGACGTCGATGGTGGCTTCGGACATGGCGCGGCCTTTCTTCTGGCGTGTTTATCCGGCGCCATTATCGCGGCCGCGCGCGTTTGGGTTCAGATGGCGCGGTTCAGTGGCGGCGATTCAGCCGGCTTCCGCGGCGATCGCCGCCAGCAGCGTCTCCGCCAGCTCCGGCCGGCAGATCAGCAGGTCTGGCATTTTCACGTCCGCCTGGTTGAACGCGCAGGGCGAGCCGTCTATCCGCGACGCGTGCAGGCCGGCGGCCAGCGCCACGCCTACCGGCGCGCAGGTGTCCCATTCGTTCATGCCTCCGGCGTGCAGATAGGCGTGGGCCTCGCCGCGCAGCACCGCCATCGCCTTGGCGCCGGCCGAGCCCATCGGCGCCAGCTCGGCGCCCAGCCGGGCGGCGACGCGTTCCGCCAGCGCCGGCGGGCGGCTGCGGCT
>NZ_JZJL01000046.1 GCF_000971335.1 Chromobacterium vaccinii | reverse complement strand
TAACGGACCGCGCCACACGCTGCGCCAGGGCCTGGCCGAGCGCTTCAACTGGCTGCTGGCCTTCACCTACTGCGGCACGCTGTCCTTCTACGTGATTCTGTTCAGCTTCTACCAGAACGCCGGCATCCGGCAGGCGAAATACGTGGTATTGGCGGGACTGGCCGGCACGGCGGCCGGCATCTGGCTGGCCAGGAAGATCACGCGCAGGCTCCCCATGCTGCGGCTGTCGGGCTTGATGCAATTGCTGGCGGTGATCGGCCTGCATGCCCAGGTCTGGGGCTGGAGCGGCGATGCCGGACTAGTGGCCGCGGCCGCGCTGGCCGCCGGCTTCTTCATCTTCCTGCCCCTGCCCAGCCTGGTGACGCTGGCGCAGGAACAGCCCGGCATGACGCCGGACAAGGCGGCGGTCACCTTTAGCCTGTTCTGGTTCCTCAGCTATCTCGTCGCCACGGCGGCGCCCTATGTGTTCGGCTTGCTGGTCGATTTGCGCCATGGCGACTACGCGCTGGCGATGGCGTTTTCCACGCTGCTGTCGTCCACCTTCCTGCTGGGTTCGCTGATGATGCGCGAAGCGCGCGAACCCGCCGGGCGGCAGGCTGCGCAATCGGCCTAAACCGCCAGGCGGCGCAGGTTGAGGCTGGCCGGCACGCGCCGATCGCGCTCAACCAGCGCCTCGCCTTGCAGCAAGGCCAACACCTGCGCCAGGCTGGCCTCTGCCAACGCCGCGCTGTTCTGGCGGATGGCGTCTATCGGCAAGGGCAGGCAATCCAGCAAGGGATGATCGTCGAAAGTGAGCAGATATTGCGGCGCTTCGCGCAGCCGGTGGCGCTCGCGGATGAAGGACAATACGCCCTCCAGTAGCGTGATGGACGCGGTGAACAGCGCGCGCGGATAGCGGCCATGCCGCGCGTGCCAGTCGGCCATCATCCGGTAGCCGGATTCGCGCTGGAAATCCCGCTCGGCCACCCAGTCCGTTCCCTCTTCCAACCCTGCGGCTTTCAGCGCCTGCCGGTAGCCGGCCAGACGCTCGCGGCTGGCCGACAATTCCGGCTGGCCGCCGAAATACGCCAGCTCATCCACGCCATCCGCCAACAGCGGAGACAGCAGCCTGGCGACGCTGTCGCCGGCGTCGGTGACCGTCGACGCTATGCCGCTGCCGGGAATGTGGCGGTCGGCGAACACGAACGGCAGCCTGCCGGTCCAGGGCTGATAGCGCGCGGCGTCTCCGCTGCACGGCACCACGATCATGCCGTCCACCTGGCGCGACGCCAACTGGCCGATGCCCGAGCTTTCCCGCTCCGGATCTTCGTCGCTGGTCACCATCAGCAGCTGATAGCCGCGCTCGCGGCAGCCGTTCTCCAACGCCTGCGCCAAGGCGGCATGGGTGGAGTTGGTCAGATCCGGCACCACCAGGCCTATGCTGCTGCTGCGCCGGCTGCGCAGGCTGCGCGCCTGCTGGGAAGGCTTGAAATGGTGCTCGCGCGCAGCCTTCTCCACTTTTTCCACGGTGGCCGGCGAGATGCGGTAGCGCTCGGCATGGCCGTTCAGCACCATGCTGGCGGTGGTGCGCGACACGCCGGCCAGGGCGGCGATGTCGTCTATGGTCAGGCGTTTGAAGCTGCTCATGGAGTATGGCTGGGCAAGAAAACGGAAATGATAATCGCAATATGGCAAAACGGGGCCCGACGCGCAGGCGCCGGCCCCGTTGCTTGATTGCGGCTTATTGATGGACCAGGTTCAGCGGCACCGGGATGAACTTGTCCACTTTCTGGCCGTCGGCCAGCTTCTTGGCTGCCTGCACGCCGTACTGGCCGATCAAGGCCGGCTGCTGCTGCACGGTGGCGGACAGCGCGCCGGCCTTGACCGCGGCCACCGCGTCCGGAGTGGCGTCGAAGCCGACCACCGCCACGTTTTTCAGGCCGGCGGCCTGGATCGCCTTCACCGCGCCCAGCGCCATTTCATCGTTGTGCGCGAACACGCCCTGGATGTCCTTGTTGCCCTGGATGATGTTTTCCATCACCGACAGGCCCTTGGCGCGGTCGAAATCGGCCGGCTGCTTGGCCAGCAGCTTGACGCCTTCCTTCTTGTCCACCACCTGGTGGAAGCCCTCGCCGCGCTCGCGGGCGGCGGAAGAACCGGCGATGCCTTCCAGCTCGACGATGCGGCCCTTGCCGCCCAGCTTGTCCAGCAGGTACTTGCCGGCCATCACGCCGCCGGCGATATTGTCGGAGGCGATGTGGGCGCTGACTTCGGCGCCGTTCACGCTGCGATCCAGCGACACCACCTTGATGCCCTTGGACGTCGCTTCCTTCACCACATTGGCCACGGCGGACGAGTCGGTCGGATTGATCAGGATCACGCTGACCTTCTTCTGGATCAGGTCTTCCACGCTGGCCTGCTGCTTGGCCGGATCGTCCTGCGCGTCGACGGTGATCAGGTTGACGCCCTGCTTCTTCGCTTCCGCCGCCGCGCCGTCGCGCAGCTCGACGAAGAACGGGTTGTTGAGCGTGGATACCGCCAGGCCGACGGTGACCTTGCCGTCCGCCGCCGCGGCGCTGGCGTCGCCGGCCGGCGCGCTGCCCGGACCCTGCTTGGAGCAGGCGGCGATGCCGAAGGCCAGAATGCCGGCCACGAGCGGGGTAAGAATGCGTTTCATGCTGATGCTCCCTGGAAAATGGAATGATGCACTGCATTGGGCGGCGCGCGCCGCCATCGTCACTTCTTGTTGCTGCGATCCAGCAATACCGCCAGCAGAATCACCGCGCCCTTGATCACCTGCTGGTAGAACGAGGACACGCCCAGCAGATTCAAGCCGTTGTTGAGCACCCCGATCAGCAGCGCGCCGATCAGGGTGCCGAAAATCCAGCCGCGGCCGCCGCTGAGGCTGGTCCCGCCCAGCACCACCGCGGCGATCGCGTCCAGCTCATAGCCGGTGCCGGCCGTCGGCTGCGCCGAGTTGAGCCGCGAGGTCAGCACCACGCCGGCCATCGCCGACATCGCGCCGGAAGCGGTATACACCCACAGCTTGACCCGGTCCACCTTGACGCCGGACAGCCGCGCCGCTTCCTCGTTGCCGCCGGTGGCGTACAAATGGCGGCCGAACACGGTCTTCTTCAGCAGAAACCAGAAGCCGGCGAACAGAAGCAGCATCCACACCACCGGCACCGGCACCAGGCCGGCGACGTAGCCGCCGCCCAGCATCGAGAACAGCTCGCTGTCGAAGCCGGTGATCGGGCTGCCGTTGGAAAACACCAGCGCCAGGCCGCGCAGGATGGTCATCGTCGCCAGCGTGGCGATGAACGGCGCCACCTTGCCCTTGCTGATCACCAGGCCGTTGAACAGGCCCATCGCCGCGCCGGCCAGAATGCCCAGCAGCGTGGCCAGCATGGGGTCGACGCCCGCCTGCAGCAGCGTGGCGGTCAGCACCGAGGACAGCGCCAGGATGGAGCCCACCGACAGGTCGATGCCGCCCAGCAGGATCACCAGCGTCATGCCGAAGGCGATCAGCGCGTTGATCGACACCTGCCGCATCACGTTGAGCAGGTTGTTGACGGTAAGAAAGTCCGGGCTCATCACGGACAGGCCGACGGCCACCAGCACCAGGGCGATGAAGGGGCCTAGGCGTTGCAGATTGGCTTTCTGTTGCGGGGTCATGCTTGTTTCCTGGTTTCGGTGGAAGCGGCTCCGCCAGTGGCGGCGGCCATCAGGGTTTCCTGGCTGCAGCCGGCGGCGTCGAAAATGCCGGCCTGGCGGCCTTCGTGCAGCACCAGGATGCGATTGCTTAGCGCCAGCACTTCCGGCAACTCGGACGACACCATCACGATGGCGGCGCCGGCGGCGGCCAGCTGGTTGACGATGTGGTAGATCTCGGCCTTGCCGCCGACGTCGACGCCGCGCGTCGGCTCGTCCAGCAGCAGCACCTTGGGCGGATTCGCCAGCCATTTGGCGAACACCACTTTCTGCTGGTTGCCGCCGGACAATGACTTGACGTCCAGCTCGGCGTCGCGGGTGCGGATGCGCAGTTGCTCTATCATGCCGTCCACCGCCCGCTTCTCGTCGCCCGCGTTCACCACGCCCAGACGGGCGTAACGGTCCAGGTGCACCAGCGTCGCGTTCTCGCGCAGCGACATGCCCAGCACCAGCCCCTTGCTCTTGCGGTCTTCCGGCACGAAGCCCAGGCCGGCTGCGATGGCATCGCCCGGCGCGGCCACTCTCAATTCCTCGCCGTCCAGCTCGACGCGGCCGGCGGTGCGGCGCTTGGCGCCGAACAGCGTCTTCAGGATGTCGCTGCGGCCGGAGCCCATCAGTCCGGCGATGCCCAGCACCTCGCCGGCGCGCACCTCGAAGCTGATGCCGGCGATCATGTTCTCGTCGGCCAGGTTTTCCACCTTCAAGCGCACCTCGCCCGGAATGGCTTCGCGCTTGGGATAGCGGTCGCCGATCTCGCGCCCCACCATCATCCGCACCACTTCGTCGAAATCGGTGCCGGCGATTTCGCGCTCGCCGACGAAGCAGCCGTCCCGCAATACGCTGATGCGGTCGCAGACGCGGAAAATCTCCTCCATCCGGTGCGAAACATAAACGATGGCCACGCCGTTTTCCTTCAACTGGGCCATCAGGCCGAACAGCGTGTCGATCTCGCGCTCGGTCAGCGCCGCGGTCGGCTCGTCCATGATCAGCACGCGGGCGTTCAGCGCCAGCGCCTTGGCGATCTCCACCATCTGCTGCTGGCCGATGGACAGGCCGCCGGCCTCGGCGTCGGGATCGATGCCGCCCACGCCCAGCGCCGCCAGCTGCGCCTTCGCCTCGCGGCGCATGCGGCCGTAGTCGATCAGGCCGAAGCGCGACGGCTCGCGGCCGAGAAACAGGTTTTCCATCACCGACAGCTGCGGGATCAGGTTCAATTCCTGGTGGATGATGGCGATGCCGGCCGCTTCCGCCGCCGCGGTGTCGCGCAGCTCGGCCATGCGACCGTCCAGCAGGATTTCGCCGGCGTCGGCGCGATGGACGCCGCTGAGTATCTTCATCAGCGTGGATTTGCCGGCGCCGTTCTCGCCCATCAGCGCGTGGATCTCGCCGCCGCGCAGCGTGAATTCGACATTTTCCAGCACCTTGACCGGCCCGAAGGCCTTGCTGATGCCGCGCATGGTCACTTGCATGGTGCGGCTCCTCAGAAGATCACGCCGGAATGCAGGATCACGTTGGCGTATGGCGTGCATTCGCCGGTGCGGATCACCGCCCGCGCTGCCTGGCAGCGCTGCTTGAATTCCTCGTGGCTGACGAAATCCAGCGCCGCGCCGTCCTTCGCCATCCGCTCGGCCCTGTCCTGCACCGCCGGGTTGTGCTGGCGACACTCGATGGCGAACACCGCGCGCTCGCACTGGAAATCGGCCAAGACGCTGTCCAGGGTTTCGACGAAGCCGGGCTGCCCCAGCGTCAGCGACAGGTCCACGCACTCGACGCCGGGCGGGATGGGCAGGCCGCAATCGGCGATCACCAGGCTGTCGGTATGGCCCATCGACGCCAGGATGCGGGCGATGTCGCGGTTCAGATGGCCGTGCTTCTTCATGCTTTGCTCTCCAGAAAGGCTTCCAGCTCCGCCAGCGTGGGCATGCCGCCCTGCGCGCCGGGACGGGTGACCGACAGCGCGCCGGCCGCGTTGGCGCGGCGCACCGCCTCTTCCAGCCCCAGCGGCAGGAAGGCCGCCAGCGCGCCGTTGAAGGTGTCGCCGGCGCCGGTGCTGTCCACCGCCTTGACCTCGAAGCCCGGCTGATGGCGCAACTGGCCGCGCGCCAGCGCGAAATAGGCGCCGTGCTTGCCGTGGGTCATCACCAGTTTGCCGGGGCGCTCGGCCAGCAGCGAGCGCCAGTCGGCGTCGGGCTGGGCCAGCATGGTCAGGAATTCGTGCTCGTTTGGCGTCAGCAACGCCACCCGTTGCAGCAGCTCTTCCGGCAACGGCACCGCCGGCGCGGGGTTCAGCAGCAGCGGCTTCTTGTGGCGGGCGGCCAGCTCGGCGGCGCGGCGCACCGTCGCCAGCGGAATTTCCAGCTGGGTCAGCACCACGTCGGCGTCGATGAAGGCCTGCTCGGCGGCGTCAAGATGCACCGGCGTCAGTTTGTGGTTGGCGCCCGGCACCACCAGGATGGCGTTGTCGCCGCCGCTGACGGTGATGACGGCGATGCCGGTGGGACCATCCACGGTCTCCACCCGGCCGCAATCCACGCCTTCTCGCTCCAGATGGGCGCGCAAGTCGCGGCCGAAAGCATCGTCGCCGACGCAGCCCAGCAGCGTCACTTGCGCGCCCAGGCGGGCGGCGGCCACGGCCTGGTTGGCGCCCTTGCCGCCCGGATAGGTGGAGAATCCCTCGCCCAGCAGCGTTTCGCCCAGCTTCGGCATCCGCTTGGCGGACGCCACCAGGTCCATATTGATACTGCCGACTACCAGCACCCGAGTCATGCCGTCTCCTTGTGTACCTTTGCTACATTGCAACGCACAAATTGCGATTTTTTTGCTAAAACGTGATCAGCATCGATTTATAACAGAGATGGACAGCTTCACGAAAGAGGGAAAGCGCAAAAATGTAGTCATCGCACTACATATTTTCACGTAAAGATATCAATGCGGCCCAGCAGCCCGCGCGCCGACAAATGCCTGCCGGATTGAGAAAACGGCGCGCGGCATGCCATGATGCCCGCTTAAGAAAATGAACATCGCATGCGCGCCCGACGGCGCGGGAGGAAAGAAAATGGACTTGAGCTGGCAGCAACTGGCCAACCTCTACTGGAGCGCGGGCAAATGGCAGGTCAACCTGCTGGTGATCGCCCACCTGCTAGGCGGCCTGATTCTAGGCAGCCTACTGGGCTACGAACGCTGGTACAACGGCCGCGCGGCCGGCATGCGCACCTATGGCCTGGTGTGCATGGCCTCGGCGGCGGCGATCAGCATCATCGGCTACTCCGGTTACTGGTACGGCGGGCAGTCCGCAGACATCATGCACGGCGACATGACCCGCGTGGCGCAGGGGGTGCTGACCGGCATCGGTTTCCTGGGCGCCGGCATGATCATGAAGGAGGGGCTGAGCATCAGCGGCCTGACCTCGGCCGCCTCGGTGTGGATGTCGTCGGTGATCGGCATCCTGATCGGCGTCGGCTTCTACGGCGCCGCCATCGCGCTGACCTTGCTGTGCATGGTTTTCGTCACCGTAGTGAACCGCATCGAGAACATCCTGCCGCGACGGGTCAGTCTGTTCGTCAGCGTCAAGCTGAGCGCCGACCACGATTGGACGGTGGAGCGGCTGGCGGAACGGCTGGCGCCGTCGGGCCTGAAGCTGCACGAGGAAAGCATCAGCATCCGCGCGGACCAGAGCGGCGCCAGCTGGAGCTTCCTGGTATCCGCCCAGGACCGACGCAGCTTCATCAGCGTGGTGGACCTGGCCCGCGACATCATGGTGGCCGACCACATTCTGGAGCTGGACCTGCAGCCGGCGCGCAACTGAGCGCGGCCGGCCCGCTTACAGCGCCACGCCCGGCGGCGGCTGGTCGTGGCTTTGCGCCATCGACTGGTGCGGCAGCTCCAGATAGCTCTTGGACTGCATCTCGGTCAGCCGGCTGGCGGTGCGGAAGAACTCGCCGGATTGCAGGCCCTCGGTGTAGATCTCTTCCGGCGGCGCATCGGCCGAGGCGATCAGCTTGACGCGGTTGTCGTAGAACACGTCGACCAACCAGGTAAAGCGGCGGGCGATGGACGCTTGCTTGGCCGTCAGCCGGGGAATGCCGGACACGAACACCGTGTGGTATTCGCTGGCGATTTCCAGGTAGTCTGTTTGCGCGCGCGGGCCGTCGCACAAGGCCATGAAGTCGAACCAGATCACGCCCGGCGACATCCGTTTGACCTCGATCACACGATCCAGCACGGTAATGCTTTTTTGCGGCAGGTCCGCGCCAGTGCCCACTTTGTGGAACAGTTGCTCCATCTTCCGCTCGCTGCCCTCGTCGGCCGGCACCATGAACAGCGGCTCCCGCGTCAGTTCGCGCAGCCGGTAGTCATGTCCGCCGTCGACGTTGAGCACGTCCATCTCGCGTTTGATCAGTTCTATCGTCGGCAGGAAGTTCTGCCGCTGCAGGCCGCCCGGGTAGAGATCGTCCGGCGCGTAATTGGAGGTGGTCACCACCACCACGCCGCGCTCGATCAAGGCAGACATCAGGCGGCCCAGAATCATCGCGTCGGCGATGTCCGACACGTGGAATTCGTCGAAGCACAGCAGCCGCGTCGACTTGGCGATCTCGTCGGCGTAGGCCAGCAGCGGGTCCTTGCCGCCGGCGAACTTGCGCAGCTCGCGGTGGGTTTCCGCCATGAAATTGTGGAAATGGATGCGGCGCTTGCGGCGGTACGGCACGCAGGCGTAGAACGCGTCCATCAGGAAGCTCTTGCCGCGCCCCACCCCGCCCCAGAAATACAGGCCGCGCGGCACATCCGGGCTTCTCAGGCTGCGGCCCAGGAAGCGATTGCGCTTGGTCTTGAAATCCACCAGCTCATGCCACAGCCGGTCCAGTCGCTCGATGGCGGCGGCCTGCGCCTCGTCATGAATGAAGCCGGGCTTCTCGCTGGCCAGCCGGTACCAGCCCTTGGGGCTGCAATGGACGTTCTCGTCCGGAGAGAATGCGTGTTGCGACATGGTTATGCTTGTTCTGCGCTGCGTTTGGCGCCGCCGCTGGCGGCGAAGGAATCCCTGAATGATAACCGCTTTGACCCACCCTTGCCGCACTCAGCGGCAGGTGGCCAGCCGAATGCCGGACGGCGCGGCCAGCCTGGCCAGACTGCCGTCGCGGCACATGCCGTCCAGCGCCATGTTGAACGTTTCCAGCATGCCGGGCTTCGCCCGGCTGCGGGTGAAGCCGTACAGATACGTCAACTGCTTGACCTCGGCCAGCTTGCGCAGATTGCCCAGGCCATCGCGCTTGATCCAATAGCGGGCGACATCGTCGTTGGAAAACGCCACCGCATTGTTGCCGTAACGGCCCACCGCCAGTTTGCGCAGCACCGTCTCCGGGTCCAGCTCCACGGTCAGGTTCACGCCGGCCACGCCCTGGACCAGCCGCTCGCTATTGGTCTGCGACAGCGACGGGCCATACACCGCGATGGTTTTCCCGGCGAGATCGCCAGGCTGGCGGTAACGCAAGGGACTGTTCGTTTTCACGTACAGGCCGTAGCTGCTGGCCAGCACCGGTTTGGACAGCTCCATCACCGCCCGCCGCTCCGGCGCGTCCTGCGCCAGCACCAGCCCGTCGGCCCCGCCCTGGCTTATCGTCAGCAACGCTCGCTTCCACACCATGGCCTGGACGGTGCAATTCCATGACGAACGCCGGCACGCCTCGCGCAGAATCGCCACCAGCGCGCCATCCAGCCTGCCGTCGGCATCCTGGGTGATGAAGGGGGGGAACAACTGGGTGACGAAATACAGATCGCGCGACGCCGCCTGCGCCTGCGCGCCGGCGCAGGCTAGCAGCAGGCCGGCCCACAGCCTGGAACCCGTCTTCGCGATACCCATCGTCCCCGTCCCTCGCTCTTCTTTACCCGCAGTATAGAGCGGACGGGGCTGGCTCAGCGAGCCTGCCGGGCTCGCCAGGCCACGAGCGACGGCCGCAGCCACTGCCGCTCGGCGTAAGCGGACAGCCGCGGCGGCATCTCCTCCGCCGTCAGCCGCTTCAGCAGCAGGGCCAGTTCCGCGTCCGCCACGCACCAATCGCCGAACAGATTGCCGCCGTCGGCCGGCACCACCGCCTCGGCCACCGCGATCAGTTTATCCGCCGCTTTGCGCGCCGCCTCGCCCAACGGCAAAACCGGCTTGCGGCCGAACACCGTCTCGGTGCTGCGCTCATCGCGCAGCGGCAGCAGGTCGCTGCGCAGCCAGGCCTGCAGCTGGCGCGCGCGGGCGCGGGCTTTCAGATCGACGGGCAGCACGCGGAGAGTGTCGGGGTAGGCGTCTTCCAGGTATTCGATGATGGCCGACGATTCGCTGAGCGCGAAATCGCCGTCCACCAATGTCGGCACGCGGGAGGTCAGCGATTGCGCGCGGTAGGCAGGCTCGAACTGCTGGCCTGCGGCGAGGTCTCGAGTGAGCGCCTCGAAAGACAGGCCCTTCTCGGTCAGCGCGGCGAAGGCGGCCATCGCGTAGGGGCTGAAGAAATCCTGATCGACGTAGAGTTTCAGCATGTCGGCATCTTTCGAAAAAATGCCATGCTAATCGCCGCCGGGCCGGCTGCCAAGCCGGCAAGCGGCGACACAGCGTCAAGCCGGATCGAACAATCCGGTGGATAGGTAGCGGTCGCCGCGGTCGCACACCACCGATACGATCACCGCGTCCTTCAGTTGCGCGTCCAGCCGCAGCGCCACCGCCAGCGCGCCGCCGGACGACGGCCCGGCCAGGATGCCCTCGCGCCGAGCCAGCAGCCGGGCGGTGTCCTCCGCTTCCTGTTGGCCGACATGCTGGATCTCATCGACGCGGGAGAAGTCGCAGATCTTCGGCACATATGGGTCTTCCCACTTGCGGATGCCGGCGATCTGGCTGCCCGGCTCCGGATGGACGCCGACGATGCGGATGGCCGGGTTTTTCTCCTTCAGGAAGCGGCTGGTGCCCATGATGGTGCCGGTAGTGCCCATGCTGGACACGAAATGGGTGATCCTGCCTTCGGTTTCTGCCCAGATTTCCGGGCCGGTGCCCTCGTAGTGCGCCAGGGGATTGTCCGGGTTGGAGAACTGGTCGAGGATGCGGCCTTCGCCGGCCGCCTCCATGCTGCGCGCCAGGTCTATCGCCGCCGGCATCGAACCGGCGGCCGGCGTCAGGATCACCTCGGCGCCGTAAGCGCGCATCGCCTGCACCCGCTCGGCGCTGGAGTTCTCCGGCATGATCAGCACCATGCGGTAGCCCATCATCGCCGCCGCCATCGCCAGCGCGATGCCGGTGTTTCCGCTGGTCGGCTCGATCAGCGTGTCGCCCGGCTTGATGTCGCCGCGCCGCTCCGCGCGGCGGATCATAGACAGCGCCGGCCGGTCTTTCACCGACCCCGCCGGATTATTGCCCTCCAGCTTCAGCAGCACCACGTTGCCGTTATCGCCCGGCAGGCGCTTGAGCCGCACCAGCGGCGTGCCGCCGACGAAATCTTCCAGATGTTTGTACACAGAGCCTCTCCCAGAACTGGCCCCATTATATCGATTGGCTATCAGCAGATGCGAAATCGTTATTTCTAATCTAATAACCATCTGTAACCGGACGATCCGCCCCGCGGCGGCGCTTGCCGCCGCGTGGAATCGGCATCAGCCCATATACGCCATCAGCCAGGTCAACAGGCCGACGAAGCTGCAGAAAATCAGGCTGTGCTTGAGCGTGAAGCGGAACAGGTCCGCCTCCCTGCCTATCAACCCCACCGCCGCGCAGGCCACGGCGATGGACTGCGGCGAGATCATCTTGCCGGTGACGCCGCCGGTGGTGTTGGCCGCCACCAACAGCACGTCCGACACGCCCAGCTGGTGCGCGGTGGCCGCCTGCAAGGCGGAAAACAGCGCGTTGGACGAGGTGTCGGAACCGGTCAGGAACACGCCCAGCCAGCCCAGAAACGGCGAGAAGAACGGAAACGCCTTGCCGGTGCCGGCCAGACACAGTGCCAGCGTGCTCGACATCCCGGAATAATTGGCGACGAAGGCGAAGGCCAGCACCATGCCTATCGACAATATCGGCCGCCGCAGCTCGACCAATGTCTCGCCCAGCGTGCGCAAGCCGTCGGCCGGGCGGAATTTCAGTAGCGCCATGGACAGCAATGCGGACAGGAAGATGGCGCTGCCGACTGCTGAAACGATGTCGAACTTGTATAGCGCCTCGTACGGCGTTTCATGCGCGACGATGGGCGCGGTCTTCAGCACCAGCTTGTCCAGCCCCGGCACATGCAGCTTCCAGATCCAGCCCTCCAACGCGCCGCCCTTGATGAATAAGGCCTTGAAAGGCTTGACGCTCCACACCGTCACCAGCGCGGTCAGAATCAGGAAAGGGCTCCAGGCGCGCGCGATCTGTCCCAGGCTGAAGCCGCTCGCCTGCCGAGCTGACGGCGCGCGGCGGCCGTTGAAGGTGAAAATCTCGCTGGGCTGCCACGTTTTCAGAAACAGCGTCAGGCACACCAGGCTGACCAGCGCCGAGGTGATGTCCGGCAGCTCCGGCCCGATGTAGTTGGACGTGAAAAACTGGGTGACGGCGAACGAGACGCCGGCCACCAGGATGGCGGGCCAGGTCTGGCGCACGCCTTTGAGGCCGTCCATCATCATGACCAGCCAGAACGGCACGATCACCGACAAGATGGGCAGCTGATGGCCGGCCTTGGCGCCGATCAGGAACGGGTCCAGCCCGGTCACCTGCCCGGCCACGATGATCGGTATCCCCATCGCGCCGAACGCCACCGGCGCGGTGTTGGCGATCAAGCACAGTCCGGCCGCGTACAGCGGATTGAAGCCCAGCCCCACCAGCAGCGCGGCGGTGATGGCCACCGGCGCGCCGAATCCGGCCGCGCCTTCCAGAAAGGCGCCGAAGGAAAACCCCACCAGCAGCATCTGCAGCCGCTGGTCCTCGGTCACCGACAGCACCGAGGCGCGGATGATGTCGAACTGCCCGGTCTTGACCGTGATCTTGTACAGGAACACCGCGGCGACGATGATCCAGGCGATGGGCCACAGCCCGTAGCCGAAACCGAAGGCGGCGGCGGCCAGCGCCATCTGCGCCGGCATGCCGTAGAACAGAATGGCCACCACTAGCGCGATCAGCACCGTCAGCGTGCCGGCGACGTGGCCCTTCAATCGCAGCACCGCCAGCGCGACGAAGAAAAAAGCGATGGGCAGCGCGGCCATCAATGCCGACAGCGCAGGGCCGCCGGCGGGAAAGTACTGTTGGGTCCAGATGCCTTGCATGTGAAGCTTCTCCTCATTCCTGGTTTCGCAGGCGCAGCCGCTCCCCTGCCGATGAACGGGAGCGTTTCGGCATGGCAGGACTGGCTTGCGTTTCTTGGGTTTACATCAGCGTTGAAAAGGCGGCCTTCATGGCGGACCGCTTGGGTTGGTGCAGAAATCCAGCAGCGCCTCGATGCTGGCGTAGGGAATCCCGCCATGCTCGGTCAGGCCAATCTGGCAGGTGCGGCTCATCGACACGCCGTGGCGGCAGGCATCCGGCAAGGCCGGCTTCAATCTCCTCAGGCTATGGGCGTTCAGTTCCGGCACGGTGAAACCCTTGTCGCCGGCGAAGCCGCAGCAGGCGATGTCCGGCACGGTCAGCTTGTCGCAGCAACTGGCAGCCAGTTGTTTCAAGCTTCCAGCCGCGCCCATCGCCGTCGCGCTGCACGGGATATGCAGCGCCAGTTGCGGCAGCCGCCGGACGATGCTCAGCCGCGGCAGGACTTTTTCCGCCAGGAAACCGGCGGCGTCGAACAGCTGCAAGCGCGGGTCCAGCAAACCCTCGGCCTGCGCCTGCTTGACGCGGGCCGCGCACGGGCTGTTGTCGAGATAAACCGGGTGGCGGCCATCGCCGCTCGCTCGCAGCAAAGCCTCGTTCAACGACGCCTGGCTGAAGGCCAACGCATCAACCGCGTTGGCCGAGGCGAAAGGCTGGCCGCAACACAGGCCGTCATGGCCGGGCGGATAGATGGGTGCAAAACCGGCGCGGCGCAGCAGATTGATCGTATGCGCGGCCACCGACTCACCACCCTCGCCCTCCGCCAGCGCGCGGTTGACGCAGCTGACGAACAGCACCACCGGCTCGCCCTCACCGCCCAGCTTCGGCAGCGGCGCGGCGGCGCGCGGCAGGCTGGCCGGGATCAGCGGAATCACCTTGCGCTCGCCCGGCTGGCGGCGCGTCAACTGATTCAAACGCCGCGCCCCGGTCAGATGCGCCAGCCGCAAGCCGGTCCGCGCCGCCGCCGTCATCCAGCCCATATGCCGCGCGGCGAAGCCGGCCAGAGCGGGACGCCGGCTGGGACCGTGCAGCTTTTTCATCAGCAGGCCGGTGTTGATGCCCACAGGACAACGGGTGGCGCACATGCCGGTGGCGGCGCAGGTATCGACGGCGCGGTAGCGGTAGCCGGACTTCAACGCCGCCAGCTCCATCGCGCCCTCGCCTTCCCGTTCCAATTGGCGGATGCGCCGCCAGGCGACGATGCGCTGGCGCGGGCTCAGCGTCAGCCCGTGCGACGGGCAAGCCGGCTCGCAGAAGCCGCACTCGGTGCAGCGATCCACCAGATCGTCCGCCGCCGGCATCGGCTTCAGGTTTTCCAGGTGCAGCCTGTCGTTGTCGGTGATGATCACGCCTGGGTTGAGCAGGCCTTCCGGGTCGAACAGCGCCTTGATGCGGCGCATGATGTTCCAGGCGGCAGCACCCCATTCCTGGCGCACGAAGGGCGCCACATTGCGGCCGGTGCCGTGTTCGGCCTTCAAGGAGCCGTCGTACTCGCCGGCCACCAGATCGCTGACGTCCTGCATGAAAGCCTCGTAGCGGTCCACCTCCGCAGGGCTTTCGAAACCGGGCGCGAACACGAAGTGCAGATTGCCGTCCAGCGCGTGGCCGAACAGCAGCGCCTCGTCGTAGCCGTGCCTGTCGAACAGCGCGGTCAGCTTGGCCACGCCGTCGGCCAACTGAAGGATGGGAAAGGCCACGTCCTCGATCACCACCGTGGTGCCCACCGGCCGCGCCGCGCCCACCGCCGGAAACAGCCCCTTGCGCAAGGCCCAGTAGGTTTCGCATTCGCGCGCGTCGCGGCTGAAGCCGCTGGACACCTGCGGCTGGTAATCGGCCAGCAGCCGCTCGATCGCGGCGGAATCCTCTCCCAGCCGCGCCTCGTCGCCGGCGCGCAGCTCGATCAACAGACAGGTGCTGCCAGGCCCCACCGGCTGATAGAGAAAATCCGGCAGTCCCGGCTTGCCCTGCACCGCGCGGATGCTGCGGCTGTCTATCAGCTCCACCGCCGATACCCCGCAGGCGTCGCGCGCCGCGCTCAAGGCCGACACCGCGCGGCAGCAACGTTCCAGGTCGTCGAACAGCACCAGCGCCGACGCCTTGTGCGGATGCTCGGCCACGGTGTGGAAAGTGATCTCGGAAATGAAGCCCAGCGTGCCTTCGGAACCGATCATCAAATGGCTGAGCATCTCCAGCGGATCGGCAAAGTCCAGCAAGGCGTTGATGCCGTAGCCGGTGGTGTTCTTCAGCCGGTACTTGCGGCGCACCCGCTCCGCCAGCTGCGGATCGCCGGCCAGTTGGCGCGACAGCTGGACCAAGCCATCGAGCAGATCGGCGTGCGATTCGCGGAAGGCCGCCACGCTGACCGGATCGGCGGTATCCAGCACCGTACCGTCGAGCAGCAGCAGCCGGATCGCCTGCAGGGTGTGGTAGCTGTTGTCGCGCGTGCCGCAGCACATGCCGCTGGAGTTGTTGGCGGCGATGCCGCCTATCTTGGCGGTGTTGATCGACGCCGGGTCAGGGCCGATCTTGCGGCCATACGGCGCCAGCATCGCGTTGGCGTGCGCGCCTATCATGCCGGGCGCCAGACGGATGCGCGCGCCGCCGTCCAGCACCTCGCCGCGGTTGAAGCCGTCGCCCAGCAAAACCAGCACCGAATCGCTGACGGCCTGGCCGGACAGGCTGGTGCCGGCGGCGCGGAAGGTGACGGCGACGCGGTGCAGCCTTGCCAGCCGCAGCAGCTCGGCCACCTCGTCCTCGCTCTCCACCCTGGCGACGATCTGCGGCCGCAGCCGGTAGAAGCTGGCATCGGTGCCATAGGCCAGCGTGGACAGCGGATCGGTATAGATACGCTTGTCCGGCATGACGCGGCGCAGGTCCGCCAAAAAAGCGGCGTGGGCTGGGGTCATGCTTTGCCTCCCTGCTTCGCCTCGCGCTCGCGCACCAGCTCATGCAGCGTTTTGGCCGCCGGCGTCAGCGGCAGGTGGTTCTGCGTCCAGCCCAGCTGATTCCTGGGCGCATGCCTGCGCAGCCGCGTCGCCGCCCAGCCAAATATCCGGTACAGATTGGGCGAGGCGTTGACCAGCCGCCATCCGGCCCAGGCCATGCGCTCCGCGCCGCTGGCCGCCGCGCCCTGGCCGCGCAGCGGATGCGCCACCCGCTCGCCGGCCGGCCGCTGGCTCTCCTCGCGCAGCCGCATCAGCATCTCCGGAATCGGAATCCGCACCGGACACACCTCGCCGCAGGCGCCGCACAGGCTGGACGCGGTGGGCAGGTCGCGGGTGTTGTCCAGCCCCATCAGATGCGGCGAGATGATCTCACCTATCGGCCCCGGATAGGTGGTGCCGTAGGCGTGGCCGCCGATGCGGGTGTAGACCGGACAGTGGTTCATGCAAGCGCCGCAGCGTATGCATTGCAGCGTTTTGCGCAATTGCTCGTCGGCGTAAGCCTGGCTGCGGCCATTGTCCAGCAGCACCAGGTGCACCTCGCGCGGGCCGTCCTTTTCGCCCGGCTTGCGCGGGCCGCTGATCATGTTGAAATAGGTGGTGATGGGCTGGCCGATGGCGGAGCGGGTGAGCAGGCTGTACAGCGGCACCACGTCCTCCAGCTTTTCCACCACTTTCTCGATGCCGGTGATGGCGACGTGCACGTCCGGCACCGTGGTGCACATGCGGCCGTTGCCCTCGTTTTCCACCAGGCACAGCGTGCCGGTTTCGGCCACGGCGAAGTTGACGCCGGACAGGCCGACGTCGGCGTCCAGAAACTTGCGGCGCAGCACGCGGCGGCCGATCTGGATCAGCGCGTCCACGTCCTCGGTATAGGGCGTGTCCGGTAGCTGCTCGTGAAACAGCCGGGCGATATCCTGCTTGGTCTTGTGGATGGCCGGCATGATGATGTGGGTGGGCTTCTCGCCGGCCAGCTGGACGATGTACTCGCCCATATCGCTCTCCACCGCCTCCACGCCCTGCTCGGCCAGGTAATGGTTGAGCTCCACCTCCTCGCTGACCATCGATTTGCCCTTGACCATCAGCTTGCCCTGACGGGCGGCGACGATGCCGTGGATGATGCGGTTGGCCTCCTCCGCGCTCTCCGCCCAGTGCACCTTCACGCCGTTTGCAACGATCTTGTCTTCCAGTTGCTCCAGCAGCTCCGGCAGCCGGGACAGGCAGCGCTGGCGTATGCCCTCGCCCAACGTGCGCAAGGCGGACAGCTCCGCCTCGTCCGGAAACGACGCCAGCCGCTTGGCCATCAAAAAGTCCATCGATCCGCGCAGGCTTCGCCTCAGCTTGTCGTCGGTCAGCGCCAGTTTGGCGTTGTCCTTGAAGGCGCGCGACGGGTAAACGGTGATCTTGCTCTCGCTCATCGCGCCTCTCCTTCCACATCCTGAAGTGCGATATGCGGCGGCAGCAGCGCCAGCACCAGCAGCTCGCGCGGGTCGTGCGCGCCATAGGCCAGGGTTTGCTGGATGTCGGCGGTCTTGGACGGGCCGGAGATCAGCAAGGCGTTGGCGGGCATGCCGGCGGCCCAGTTTTCGCCCTGCAGCGCCGAATAGAAATCCGGGTACAAGGTCCCGGCGTCGAACAAGGCGATGTGCAAGGGCGGAACCAGGCTCATCGTCCGCGGCTCGGCCTCGTCTGGCCACAGCGCCAGCGTGCCGGTGGCGGCGATGCCGCAGCGGGCGGCGGTGAAACCGGCGGCGATGTCGAACAGCTCCGCCTTCCAGCCATCCACCTCGCGCTGGAACCAGACGATGCGCGGCGCGTCCGCCCTGCCCTCAAGGCATTGCGCCAACCGCCGGCCATGCGGCGTGTCGGACAACAGGATGGAATCTTGCGGATGCGCGGCCAGCCAACCGGCCAAGTCCGCGTCCCACTCGGCCTCGCGCGTCCACAGAATGTCGGTTTTCACCGCGCGCATCATCGCCGCCCAATGGCGCAAGCGGGCGATTTCATCGTCCTGGCTGGCAAAGCGCTGGAAGTGGCCGGCCAGGTCCGGCCGCGCGCGCTCCTGCCTGGGCGCGGCGCGCAGCTTTTGCAAGATGGAGGCGCGGGCGCTCATCGCTTGCCTCCGGTGCGCTCCAGCAGAAAGCTGGCCAGATGGCGGCCCCTGAAACCGCTGCCGCACTGGCCGAGCTTGCCGTTGATATTGAGCAGGCAGCCGCCATCGGCGGTGACGAACTCCATCGCGCCGCTGTCCTGCAAGGACTGCGCCTTGTCCGCCACCATCGCGCCGGCGATGTCCGGATGCTTGATGGAGAAAGTGCCGCCAAATCCGCAGCACTCGGACTCATGGTCATGCGCCACGCGCTGAACATTCTGCAGCCGGTCCACCAGCGCCCAACTGGTCTTGTGCACGTTCATCTCGCGCCGCGCCGAACAGGAGGTGTGCACCGCCACCTTGACCGGCGCGCCCAGGTCTTGCGGCCGCCAGTCCAGGCGGTTGAGCAGGAAATCGGAAAACTCCACCACCCGCGCGGCGATGGCGCAGGCAACCCTTTCATCCGCCTCGCCGGCGAACAGGCGCGGCCAATGATGCTGGATCATGCCGCCGCAGGAACCAGACGGCACCACGATGGGCCAGTCTTCCGGAAAACAGGCCAGTTGCGCGCGCGCCACCGCCAGCGCTTCCTTGGAGTGGCCGCTGGTATAGGCCGGCTGGCCGCAGCAGCTCTGGGCCTGGGGGAAATGCACCCGCACGCCCAGGCCTTCCAGCAGGGCGATGGCGTCTAGGCCAGCATCCGGCAGGAACAGGTCGAGCAGACAGGTGCCGAACAGGTAAACGTCGGCAGGCGTCTTCATGGCTTCCTTTGTAAATTGGTAAGACCAATTATTCTTATGAAAACCACTTTAGAGTGAATGCTTGAGTTCGTCAATATGACAAGAAGGCGTCGGGAAAAGAGTGAGAGAGCTGAGCGGAGACTTGCGCCCCTGAACGGAACACAGGCAAGCGGAAATGGGAGGCGCGTCCCTGCCGGGCGACGCGCCGCATGGACGTTATTCCAACAACAGCATCTCGCGCAGCTTGCTGGCCAGCTTCTGCGGCTCATCCTTGGACACATAAGCGTCCACGCCGACAGACTCGCCCAGCTTCTTATTGGCCATGCCGGACAGCGACGAGTGCATCAGCACTGGAATGCCGACAAAACGCGCGTCGTCCTTGATCATCTTGGTCAACATGTAGCCATCCATCTCCGGCATTTCCACATCGGTGAGAATCAGGTGCAGCACCTGGCTCAGCTTCTGGCCCGCCGCCTCGGCCTGCTGCGCCATCTTCTGCAGGGTTTCCCAGCCGCGCATGCCGTTCATTTCCGATGAATAGCGGATATGCATCGCGTCCAACGTGCGCTCGATCTGCTTGCGCGCCACCGCGCTGTCGTCGGCGAAGAAGATGTGCCTGTCCTCCTTCACCGGCTCGATGGAGATATAGTTCTGGGTTTCGTCCGACAGGCAGGTCTCGGCCAGCACCTTCTCCACGTCCATCATCATCACCAGCGTGCCGTTCTCCAACTCCGTGACCGCGGTGACCAGCCCCGCCATCCGGTTGGTGATCATGTCCGGCGGCACCCGCATTGCCGACCAGTCCAGCCGCAATATGGTATCCACCGTCTCCACCAGGAAGCCCTGGGTATGGCCGTTGTACTCGGTGATGATCATGATTTCCGGCCGCTTGGGCGTAACGATGCCGGTGTATTTTCCCAGGTCGATCACCGGCACCAGCGCGCCGCGCAGGCTGACCATGCCCTCCACCGAGGCCGGCATCTCCGGCGCGGTGGTGATTTCCGGCGTGCGCATCACCTCGCGCACCTTGAACACATTGATGCCGAATACCTCCTTGCGGCCGGTGCGCTGATCGTCGCCCAGCGAAAACAGCAGGATTTCCAGCTTGTTGGTGCCGGCCAGCTTGGTTCGGGCGTCAATTTTTTTCAGCAGGTCGGACATTGCGTAACTCCTTGCAAAAGACAGTATGTCTTTATAGCAAATATCTAAAATTAAATGGTGTCAGCTAAAAGATATACCTGGATCATTTCTCGCGCACCTGCGCCAGACGCGCAAGCCAGGCTTGAGCCTCAGCGGGGCATGCTTCATGCGAATATTCCGCGGCGCCAAAGGCCGCAACCATGACAGGCGGCTGTCCGCTCTGCTATGCTGGGCCATCTGGTCAGACCAATATTCCACTTGCCGTGGATTCATTTCATTATGGCTTACCCCAAAGTAAACCTGCCCAAACTGTCCGACATGATCGTGCAGCAACTGGAAAAACGCATACTCGACGGCGTGCTCAAACCCGGCGACCGGTTGCCGCCGGAAAGACAATTGGCCGAGGAGTTCGGCGTGTCTCGGCCATCGCTGCGCGAGGCGATCCAGCAACTGGCGTCGCGCGGCCTGTTGTCCAGCCGCCAGGGCGGCGGCACCTGGGTGACGGACAGGCTGGAAACGGCGTTTTCCGACCCCTGGGAAAAGTTGCTGAACCAGCACGAAGAGCTGCACGGCGACTTGCTCGAGTTCCGCCGCGTGCTGGAAGGCACGGTGGCGCGCTGCGCCGCCAGCCGGGCGACGCCGGCCGACGTGGAGCGGCTGCGGCGCTGCGTGGACCGGCTGCAGCAGGCTTACCGCGGCGGCGATCTGGCGGAGCAGGCGCAGGCCGATGTCGAGTTCCACCAGGCGGTGGCCGAAGCCTCCCACAATGTGCTGTTCGCCCATCTGTCCGGCAGTCTGCTGGCCATGCTGCAGCGGCATGTGAAGGACAATATCGCCAATTTGTTCGCCGTCGGCGAAGTGGCGGAGGCGCTGCGCGAACAGCATCTGGCGATCTGGCAGGCGATACGCGACCGCCAGCCCGACGCCGCGCAACTGGCGGCGGAGCGGCATATCGATTTTGTCGCCGACACGCTGCAAAGCCAGATGCTGCTGGCCGAACGGGATGCCCGGGCCCGCATGCGGCTGGAGCAGGAAAACGCCGGACGCTGAAATGACAAAAGCCGCGCCATCATAAAAACGACGCGGCTTGATATCACTGCCCGGTCGATCAACCCTGGCGGCTGATCAGCCAATCGACGTAGCGGTCCACGCCCTCGGCCACCGACAGCATGGCCTCGCCGTAACCCGCCTCGCGCAGCCGCGCGATATCGGCCTGGGTGAAGCTCTGGTACTTGCCTTTCAACGCGTCCGGGAAGTCGATGTACTCGACGATGCCCTGCGCGATCATCTCGGCCAGAGTCAGCGCCGGCTTGCCCTCATGGCGGCGGCAGGCGTTGACGGTGGCTTCTGCCACATCGTTGAACGGCTGCGAACGGCCGCTGCCCAGATTGAAGATGCCGCTCTTCTCTGGATGGTCCAGGAAATGCAGGTTGACCTTGACCACGTCCTCCACCGACACAAAGTCGCGGCTCTGCATGCCGTTGTCCCAGCCATCCCAACCGCCGAACAGCTTGACCTTGCCGTGCTCGCGGTACTGGTTGAAATGATGGAAGGCGACGGAAGCCATGCGGCCCTTGTGCTGCTCGCGCGGGCCGTAGACGTTGAAATAGCGGAAGCCCACCGCCTGGGCGGACAAGCCTTCCGTCATCCGTTGGCGCAACACCTGGTCGAACAGGAACTTGGAATAGCCGTAGACATTGAGCGGGCCTTCGCACTGGCGCTCTTCCTTGAACACGGTGCCCTTGCCGTAGGTGGCCGCGCTGGACGCGTACAGGAACTGGATTTCCTCGTGCTGGCAATAGTCGAACAACGCCAGCGTGTACTGGTAGTTGTTGTCCATCATGTACTTGCCGTCGTGGTTCATCGTGTCGGAACACGCGCCCTGATGCAGGATGGCGGCCAGCTCGCCCTCGTACTCGCCGTCCAGCAGCAGATGCAGGAATTCGTGCTTGTCGAGGTAATGCGAAATCTCGCAATCGACCAGATTGTGGAATTTGTCGCCGCTGCTTAGGTTGTCTACGGCGATGATGTCGGTGATGCCGCGCTGGTTCAAACCCTTGACCAGGTTGGAACCGATGAAGCCGGCGGCTCCGGTGACGACGATAGTCATATGTCGATCCTTAGTTCTGCTGCGGACCCTCGGGTCCGGATGAAATTCAGAAGCCCGCGCCCGGCTGGGCCAGGTAGGACTGTTCTGCCGGCGTGCTGGTTCTGCCCAGCGCCGCGTTGCGATGCGGAAAGCGGCCGAATTCTGCGACTACCCGCTCATGCCGCCGCGCGAAATCCAGATAATTGGAGCCCGGCAGAGCCGCATCGAGCGCGGAAAACAACTCCAGCGACCGCCGCTGGTCAGCCATGTCCTCGCTATGCTCGAACGGCAGGTAGAAGAAAACCCGCGCCACCGGCGGCAGCGTCTGCTCCACCCCCTGGCCGACGGCCGACCGAGCGCCCTCTCTCGCCTTCTCGTCGCTGGAGAACGCCCGAGCTTCTCCGCGGAACAGGTTACGCGGGAATTGGTCGGCCACGATCAGCCAGGCCAGCGCCGCGCGAGCATCGCCGGCGTCGATGGCCAGCTCGCCATCCGCCAACGCCTGCCATAAGGGCAGGAAACGGCGGCGGATCTCGGCATCGAACGCGTCGTCGCGGCGGAACCAAGCCTCGCGCGGCCGGCTCAAGACCGCATCGTCGCTGGCCTCGAACCAGAAGGCCAGCACCTCTTCAACTTGTTGCGCGGTCAGCTTCGTCATTGCGTCTCCCGCCGGCGCGCCGGCTTACAAGGCAAACAGTTCCTGTTGCGAACATACGGCGGTGCCCAGCTTGCCCACCACCACGCCGGCGGCGGCGTTGGCCAGGTTCATCGCCACCGGCAGCGGCTGGCCGGCGGCCAGCGCCAAGCCCAGCGTGCCGATCACGGTATCGCCGGCGCCGGACACGTCATAAACCTCGCGCGCGAAAGTCGGTTGATGCAGCGCGCCGGCGGCGCGGAACAGCGTCATGCCCTCTTCGCTGCGCGTCACCAACAACGCGTCCAGATTCAGCTCGGCGCGCAGCGCCTGCGCCTTGGCGGTCAGGCTGGCCTCATCCTTCCAACCGCCCGCCACCTGGCGGAACTCGCTGCGGTTGGGCGTCAGCAGCGTGGCGCCGGCGTATTTGCTGTAATCATCGCCCTTGGGGTCGATCAACACCGGTTTGCCGGCGGCGCGGGCCAGCTGGATCATCTCGGCCACATGGGTCAGGCCGCCCTTGCCGTAGTCGGACAGGATCACCACGTCGTGCGCGGCGACGATGTCGGCGAACTCTTCCAGCTTGCCGGCCAGGATTTCATGGCTGGGCGCGTCTTCGAAGTCCAGCCGGATCAGTTGCTGCTGGCGCGCCACCACTCTCAGCTTCACCGTGGTGGCGATGTTGGAATCGCGCTTGAACGAAGTGACGATGCCATCGGCCTTCAACAGCCTCTCCAGCGCGTCCGCCGCCTCGTCGTCGCCGACCACCGACAAAATGGTGGCCTTGCCGCCCAGGCCGGCGATATTGCGCGCCACGTTGGCGGCGCCGCCGGCCCGCTCCTCGCTGCGGCCGATCTTGGCCACCGGCACCGGCGCCTCAGGCGAAATGCGCGACACGTCGCCGAACCAGTAGCGGTCCAGCATCACGTCGCCGACCACCAGCACCTTGGCCTTGGCCAGGGAAGAAGCCAGCGCGGCGGGCTTCAGTCCCAGGGTTTGCATCAGACTCATGGCTTACCTCAGCGGCCGATGGCGTGGTAATCGAAACCCTGCTCGCGCAGCCAGGCCGGGTCGTACATATTGCGGCCGTCGAAAATCAGCGGCTGCTTCAGGCTGCGGCGGATCGCCTCGAAGTCCGGCGCGCGGAACATCTTCCACTCGGTCACGATCAACAGCGCGTCCGCGCCTTGCAGCGCCTGCATCATGTCGTCGGCGAACGCCACGCCGTTGACGCCGGACATCACCCGTTGCGCCTCGTGCGCCGCCACCGGATCGAAAGCGACGATTTCGGCACCGCGGCGGGTCAGCTCCTCGACGATCACGCGGCTGGGCGCCTCGCGCATGTCATCGGTATTGGGCTTGAACGCCAGGCCCCACAGAGCGAAACGGCGGCCGGACAAATCCTCGCCGAAACGGGAAACCACTTTCTCGACCAGGCGCAGCTTCTGCACCTCGTTGGCCTCTTCCACCGCGGTCAGCACGCGCAGCGTGTGGCCGTTTTCCTTGGCCGTCTGCACCAGCGCCTTGACGTCCTTGGGGAAGCAGGAGCCGCCGTAGCCTACGCCCGGGTACAGGAAGTGGTAGCCGATGCGCGGATCGGAGCCCATGCCCTGGCGCACCTGCTCGATGTCGGCGCCCATGGTCTCGGCCAGATTGGCCAGCTCGTTCATGAACGAGATGCGGGTGGCCAGCATCGCGTTGGCCGCGTACTTGGTCAGTTCGGCCGAGCGCACGTCCATCAGCAGCACGCGCTCGTGGCTGCGCTGGAACGGCTTGTACAGGCGGCGCATGATCTCGGCCGCGCGGTCGTCATCGACGCCGATCACCACGCGGTCGGGCCGCATGAAGTCCTCGATCGCCGCGCCTTCTTTCAGGAATTCCGGGTTGGACACCACGCTGAACGGCAAGTCGGCGCCGCGCTGCGCCAACTCGTCGGCGATGGCGGCGCGCACCTTGTCAGCCGTGCCCACCGGCACGGTGGACTTGTCCACCACCACCCGGTAGCCGGTCATGTGGCGGGCGATATTGCGCGCGGCGGCCAACACATACTGCAGATCGGCGGAGCCATCCTCGTCCGGCGGCGTGCCGACAGCGATGAACTGCACTTCGCCGAAAGCGACCGAAGCCGCCACGTCGGTGGTGAAATGCAGGCGGCCGGCGGCCACGTTGCGCTTCACCATGTCTTCCAGGCCCGGCTCGAAAATCGGGATGCCGCCGCTTTGCAGAATTTCAATCTTGCGCGGGTCCACGTCCAGGCAGCAGACGTGGTAGCCGGTCTCGGCCAAGCAGGTGCCGGTCACCAGGCCGACATAGCCCGAGCCAATTATCGTGATTTTCATGATTGTGTACCCATAAATACGGAAATGTCTTGATTGATGGCGCGCAGCGCGGCCAGCGGATCGGCGGCGCGGGTGATCGGGCGGCCGATCACCAGGTAATCTGAGCCGGCGGCCAAGGCGGCGGTCGGCGTCATCACGCGGCGCTGATCGTCGCCGGCGCTGTCGGCCAGGCGGATGCCCGGCGTCACCAGCTTGAAATCACCGCCCAGGGCCTGCTTCAGCATGGAAGCCTCCTGTGCCGAGCACACCACGCCGTCCAGGCCGCAATCGCGGGTCAGCGTGGCCAGGCGCAACACGTGCTGCTGCGGCGGGACATCGATGCCGACCTCGGCCAGATCCGACGCTTCCATGCTGGTTAGCACCGTCACCGCGATCAGCAGCGGACGCTGGCTGTAAGCGGCCAGCGCCTCGCGCGCGGCCTCCATCATCCGGCGGCCGCCGGAGGCGTGGACGTTGACCATCCACACGCCGGACTCGGCCGCGGCCTTGCAGGCATGGGCGACGGTATTGGGAATGTCGTGGAATTTCATGTCCAGGAAAACCTGGAAACCGCGCGCGGCCAGCGATTCGACCAGATGGCGGCCGCTGGAGGTGAACAGCTCCTTGCCCACCTTCAGCCGGCACTCCGCCGGGTCCAGCCGGCTGGCGAAAGCCAATGCGCTATCCGCGTCGGCGAAGTCCAGCGCCACCACCACCGGGGACGTCGTCCGGCTTTCGCTTTGTGCGATCAGGGGATTCATCGATGCTCCATCATTCTATATTGCCGCGGCGCGCGCCGTTCAAGCGGCCGCGCGCCGAGTGATTCAGTTTTCCGAACGGTTGGCGGTGAAGCTTTCCCACTCGCCGCAGGCCGGACAGTGCCAGAAGAAGGCGCGCGAACGGAAGTTGCAGCACTTGCAGCGATGCACGCTGAGACGCTGGGAATGCTTGAGGATCAGCGCGCGCGCCACCTCGGCGTCCATCCTCCCCTCTGGAGACAGCTCGTCCATCTGCGCTTCTATCATCCGGTACACGCCGGCCAGACTGGGGCGGGCATGCACCGCTTCGCGCACGCCGTCCAGCGCCTTGGCCTCGCCATCATAGGTGGCGATCTTCTGGTACAAGAGATCGGTCAGCTCCAGTTGCGGGAAGGTGCGCTGATAGCCGCGCAGCAGCGCGATGCCCTCCTGCGGACGCCCCAGCTTTTCGTAAGCGTCGAACAGGCGCTCGGCCGCCATCGCCAGGTATTCGTAATTCTGTTTCTCTATGTTCTGCCAGGCGGCGATGGCCGCCTCCAGATTGCCTTCAGCGAACTCGATGTCGCCGAGGATCAGGCTGGCGCGCACGCATTTGCGGTTGGCCCCCAGCGCCTCGGCCACGTATTGCCTGGCCTGGCTGTGATCGGACTTGTACAGCTCGCCCTGCGCCAACTCGCAGTAGAACTGCGCGACCTCGTGCTGGAACGAGTGCGCGTCGCTGCGCAGCTCGCGCGCGGTCTCGATCGCCTTCTGCCAGTCGCGGTCCTGCTGATAGATGTCCAGCAGCTGGCGGCGCGCCGCCAGCGCCATATTGCCGTTCAAGAGCTTGAGCAGGATCTCCTCGGCCCGATCCACCAGGCCGGCCTTGCGGAAGTCCTGCGCCAGCTCGTTGCGCACCAGGTCGCGCTGCTCTCCTGGCAGGTCGGAAGAGTCCAGCATCTGCTGATGCAGGCGGATCGCGCGGTCGTTCTCGCCGCGCTTGCGGTACAGCTTGCCGAGGATGTGCTGCAACTCGAGCGCCGAACCCTGCTGGCGCGCCACCTCGGCCAACGCCTGGGCCGCGACGTCGGTCTTGTCTTCCACCAGCGCGTCCAGGCCGCGGAAATAGGAAATCGGCACCGACTTCGCCTGCTTCAACACGGTGCGCATGTCCACCCGGGCCGCGAACCAGCCCAGGCCGAAAAAGGCTGGAAACAGCAGCAGCCACCACAAATCGAGTTCCAACAGCAATCCTTTCGGGATGATAGAACGGGGTCAAGGCCATGCCCCGTGAAGACAAGCTCAATCGGCGATGGCGTCGCTGGGATCGTTAACCACCTTGCCGGCGGGAGGCCGATTGCGCAGTTCTTTTTTCAACTGCGACAGCTCGCGGCGGGTTTTCAGGTAGAAGCTGAAGGTGGCCAGCAGGCCGACGACGGCGCCGACGACGAAGAACAGCAGCAGGAACACGATGAACGGAGCCGACCATGATTGGCCGAAGAACAGTTTGAATTCGACTGAGTGGCTGTTCTGCACGGTGACGGCGACCAGCAGCAACAACAGGGCCAGTTCGACGATGCGCAACAAATATCGCATGAGATCGCTCAATGAGTTTGCCGGAGTGCAATTCTAAACGATAGCCCGCCGCAACCCAAGCCGCTCAAGCGGCGCGGATACGAAAAAAGCGCCGCATATGCGACGCTTTTTAGCATGTAGACCGATAAAACTGCGATCAGGCCTGGGTCTGTTCCACAAGGGACAAGTCCACGCGCTCGCGCAGTTCCTTGCCGGCCTTGAAATGAGGCACGTATTTCTCAGGAACCGAGACGCTGGTGCCCGACTTCGGGTTGCGGCCGACCCGCGGCGGACGGTAGTTCAGATCGAAGCTACCGAACCCGCGAATCTCGATGCGGCTTCCCTGCGCCAGGTTGTTGGCCATCGCGTCCAGAATGGTCTTGACGGCCAACTCAGCATCTTTGTAGACCAACTGAGAATTGCGCTCGGCCAGTCGTTCAGACAGCCTCGCGATCAGCTCAGACTTGGTCATGACGCTATTACTCGTTGGAACCGGACAGTTTGGCCTTCAGCAGGGCACCCAGGTTGGTGGTGCCGGCGGAAGCGCTGTCAACGGTCGACAGGTTCTTCATCGCGGCATTCTCTTCCTGAGCGTCCTTAGCCTTGATGGACAGGCTGATGTTGCGGGACTTGCGGTCCACGGCAACGATCACGGCCTCGACGGCATCGCCATCCTTCAGGATGGAGCGAGCGTCTTCCACGCGGTCGCGGGACAGTTCCGAAGCGCGCAGGTAGCCTTCAACGTCGGTGTCCAGAGCGATAACCGCGCCCTTGGCGTCAACGGACTTCACGGTACCCTTGACCAGGGCGCCCTTGTCGTTCATCGCAACGAAGTTGTTGAACGGATCGCCTTCCAGCTGCTTGATGCCCAGGGAGATGCGTTCTTTTTCCACGTCGATGGACAGAACAACGGCGTCAACCTCGTCGCCCTTCTTGAACTTGCGCACGGCTTCTTCGCCAGCTTCGTTCCAGGACAGGTCGGACAGGTGAACCAGGCCGTCGATGCCGCCCGGCAGGCCAACGAACACGCCGAAGTCGGTGATGGACTTGATCGCGCCCTTCAGCTTGTCGCCCTTGTGGAAGTTGTCGGCAAACTCGTTCCACGGGTTGGCCAGGCACTGCTTCATGCCCAGGGAGATACGACGACGGTCTTCGTCGATTTCCAGGATCATGACTTCCACTTCGTCGCCAACTTGAACCACCTTGGACGGGTGTACGTTCTTGTTGGTCCAGTCCATTTCGGACACGTGCACCAGGCCTTCGATGCCTTGTTCGATTTCCACGAACGCGCCATAGTCGGTCAGGTTGGTCACCTTGCCGAACAGACGGGTGCCGGACGGGTAGCGGCGGGACAGGCCCACCCACGGATCTTCGCCCAGTTGCTTCAGGCCCAGGGATACGCGGTTCTTCTCTTGGTCGAACTTCAGCACCTTGGCTTCCACTTCGTCGCCCACGGCCAGAACTTCGGACGGGTGCTTCACGCGGCGCCATGCCAGGTCGGTGATGTGCAGCAGGCCATCGATGCCGCCCAGGTCAACGAACGCACCGTAGTCGGTGATGTTCTTGACGATACCCTTGATGACTGCGCCCTCTTTCAGGGTTTCCAGCAGAGCCTTGCGCTCTTCGCCCAGGGTTTCTTCCAGCACGGAGCGGCGGGAAACCACGACGTTGTTGCGCTTGCGATCCAGCTTGATAACCTTGAACTCGATCTGCTTGTTTTCGTACGGGGTGGTGTCTTTCACCGGACGCACGTCGACCAGGGAACCCGGCAGGAAGGCGCGGATGCCGTTGACCATGACGGTCAGGCCGCCCTTCACCTTGCCGCTGATCATGCCGGACAGGATGGTGCCGGCTTCCAGAGCTTCTTCCAGCTCAACCCAAGCGGCCATGCGCTTGGCTTTTTCGCGGGACAGCTTGGTCTCGCCGAAGCCGTTTTCCAGCGCGTCGATAGCGACGGTAACGAAGTCGCCGATGGCAACTTCAACGACGCCTTGGTCGTTCTTGAATTCTTCAGCCGGAATCAGGGACTCGGACTTGAGGCCTGCGTTCACGGTTACAAAGTTGGAATCAACTGCCACGACTTCAGCAGTGATCACTTCGCCCACGCGCATATCGTGCAGGGTGAGGCTTTCCTCGAACAGTTGAGCGAAGTTTTCCATGGAGAGGGTAGTCATCAAGCGTACTCTCGGTTGCAGGCCTTGCGGCTTGCGGGGTTAGGGTTGGAACAAGATCGTTTCCGCAATGCAGCAAAAACGACCATACAAAAAATCAACGGCCGGAAACCTGTTTCTCCTCAAACCACACGAGGACCTTGTCGACCGCCTGGTCTATGGTCAGCTCCGTGGTATCGAGCAAAAAGGCGTCCGGCTCCTGGCGCAGCGGCGCTACCGGCCGGGCCGCGTCCCGCGCGTCCCGATCGATAATGTCCTGCATAATCTGGGCGAGGTTAGCAGATTCCCCCTTGCCGATCAACTGCTTATGACGGCGACTCGCCCTTTCCTCCGCGCTGGCGGTCAGAAATATCTTCAACATGGCGTCCGGAAACACCACCGAACCCATGTCGCGGCCATCCGTCACCAGGCCCGGCGATTCGCGAAAATCGCGCTGGCGCTGCAATAGCGCGGCGCGCACCGCCGGCAGCGCGCCGACCTTGGACGCGCCGATGCCGATTTCCTCGGCGCGGATGTCCTGGCTGGCGTCGTTGCCTTCCAGCCACACCGCGCCGTCGGAGAACTCCACCGGCAAGCCGGCTGCGGCCTCGGCCAGCGCCGGCTCGTCGTCCCAGGCGATGCCGCGGCGGCGCGCGTGCAGCGCCAGCAGCCGGTACAGCGAGCCCGAGTCGAGATAATGGAAGGCGAGGCGCGCGGCGACCTGGGCCGCCACCGTACCCTTGCCGGAAGCGGACGGGCCGTCGATGGTAATCACCGGAACTGTCATCGGAATCTGATCCTGTTGCATTCTGCCAAGGCCCCGCCGGAACCGCCGCGCATCGCGACAGCCGCCGGCCGGCCAAACCGCGCATTGTAACTCAAGTGGTGTGGCATGGTGTGGTGCCGCACCATTTGCGCGCAGCCGTGCGCGGCGGGTACAGTGTCCCTTACGCATCAAGCAACGCCATTCCGAAAACACAAGCGCGACACTCAATGGAACAACTGCACCTCTCTCCCTGCGTCCGCCTCGGCGGCGCCATCAAGCTTCCCGGCTCCAAGAGCATCTCCAACCGCACGCTGCTGCTGGCCTCGCTGTCAGGCGGCAGCACGCTGGTGCGCGACCTGCTGGACTCCGACGACATCCGCCACATGCTGAGCGCGTTGAAGCTGCTGGGCGTGAAGATAGAACAACAAGGCGACAGCCGCGATTTCCGCGTCCACGGCTGCGGCGGCCCCTTCCCGGTGAAAAACGCCGAGCTGTTCCTCGGCAACGCCGGCACCGCCTTCCGCCCGCTGACCGCGGCGCTGGCGCTGATGGGCGGCAGCTACCAGCTGTCCGGCGTCCCCCGCATGCACGAACGGCCGATCGGCGACCTGGTGGACGCGCTGAACGCCGCCGGCGCCAGCATCGCCTACCTGGGCCAGCCGGGCTTCCCGCCGCTGGCCATCTCGCCGGCCGACGTACGCTGCGCCCATCCTATCCAGGTGAAGGGCAACGTTTCCAGCCAGTTCCTCACCGCGCTCCTGATGGCGCTGCCGCTGACCGGCGAAACGTCCGAAATCGAGGTGGTGGGCGAGCTGATCTCCAAGCCCTACATCGAAATCACGCTCAATCTGATGGCGCGCTTCGGCGTGCGCGTCGAGCGCGACGGCTGGCAGCGTTTCATCATTCAGGGCGGCCAGTGCTACATCTCGCCGGGGGAGATTTACGTCGAAGGCGACGCCTCCAGCGCGTCCTACTTCCTGGCGGCCGGCGCGCTGGCCGGCGGGCCGGTGCGGGTGGAAGGCGTGGGCGAGGCCAGCATCCAGGGCGACGTGCGCTTCGCCGAGGCCCTGGAATTGATGGGCGCGACGGTGCGCCGCGGCGACAACTGGATCGAGGCTCGCGCCGAAGGCCGGCTCAAGGCGATAGACCTGGACTGCAACCATATCCCGGACGCGGCGATGACGCTGGCCGTGGCCGCGCTGGCCGCCGACGGCACCACCACGCTGCGCAACATCGCCAGCTGGCGGGTTAAGGAAACCGACCGCCTGTCGGCGATGGCGACCGAGCTGCGCAAGGTGGGCGCGACGGTGGAGGAAGGCCCGGACTACATCCGAGTCACGCCGCCGGCCGCGCTGACGCCGAACGCACAGATCGACACCTACGACGACCACCGGATGGCGATGTGCTTCTCGCTGGTTTCGCTGCTGGGCGCGCCGGTCATCATCAACGACCCCAACTGTGTGGCCAAGACCTTCCCCGACTACTTCCAGGCGCTGGCCGCCCTGCAGGCGCAATAATCACAATATATTGATGATTTAATCAATAGACTCCACAATATATGCATCAAAAGGAGTCTATCGATGAGCGACCTGTTCCGGATGCGCCGCGATTTCATGCGGCGCTTCGACATCCCCTCCCCCTCCCGCCCCGAATACCAGCCCGAGCAGCTGGCGATGTGGCAGACCATGCTGGATGAAGAGCTGGAAGAGCTCCGGCAGGCGCTGGCCGACTACCGCGCGCTGCCCGCGCAATCCGCCGAACAGCAGCTGCAAAGCCGCGCCGAGCTGACCGCCGAAGCGGTGGACGTGCTCAATGTGGTATGCGGCCTCTTGCTGTCGCAGGGCCTGCCGCTGGAAGCGATGTGCGAGGCGATACACGACGCCAATCTGCGCAAATGCGTGGACGGCCAAGTGGTGCGCCGCGCCGACGGCAAGGTGCTGAAACCGGAAGGCTGGCAACCGGCGGACAAGCTGGGCGTGATCCGCGGCGCGTCCACAGCGGACGCGCAAACGCCTGGACGCGCTTGCCAGCCCATTGCCCCTCGCATTGAAATGGATTAAGACCGGCTTAAGATTGACCAACTAAGCTTGCAACATGTTCCAATCAAAACAACAGGAGCCGACATGTTGCGCAACACTCTCCACAGTTACGGCAAAATCGCCCGCGGCCTGCACTGGCTGTGCGCGCTGGCGGTGATCGCCGCGCTGGTCTTCATCGAGCTGAAAGGCAACTTCCCCAAGGGCGATCCAGTCCGCAGCGGCCTGGGCTACGCCCATGTTCAGGCCGGGCTGATCGTCCTGCTGCTGGTGCTGCCGCGACTGGCCTGGCGCTTGGGCAATCCGCCGCCCGGCATTTCTCCCGCGCCCAGCCCACTGATGAAGCTGCTGGCCCATGCCGGGCACTGGGCGCTGTACGCGCTGATGCTGGCGCTGCCCATCCTGGGCATCGCCTTTATCCAGGCCAAGGGCGGCGAAGTGGCCCTGTTCGGCCTCGGCCTGCCCTCCTTCATGCCCAACAGCCCGGAGCTGGGCAAGAGCCTGAAGGAGCTGCACGAACTGTTGGGCAATGTCTTGCTGTGGCTGAGCATCCTGCACGCCGCCGCCGCTGCGTGGCACCACTTCATCGTCAAGGACGATACCGTCACCCGGCTGACCGGCCCGATGCGCTGAACGCGGCGCGCCTCAGCCGCGAGGCTGGCTGGAGCCGCGTTCCACCAGCCGGCCCGCCAGCACCACCTTGCGCAGCGGCCGCTCCGGCCGCTCCAGCCGCTCCAGCAGCATTTCCATCGCCGCGCGGCCTATCTCGTCGACCGGCTGCTCGATCACCGTCATGCCGGGATCGGCCAGCTCGGTCCAGCTGTCGTTGTCGAAGCCGGCCAGCGCCAGCCGGCCCGGCACTGCGACGCCGGCCTCCCGCACCGCCTTGACCACGCCCAGCAACAGCAGGCCATTGCTGGCGATCAGCGCCTCCGGCGCGCCCGCATCCCCCAGCCACTTCGCCGCTTCGGCCTGCGCCGCTTCGGCGCTGGGCGCGACGAAACGCGCCGCCGCAGGCAGCCCCGCCCTTTCCATCGCCTCGGCGAATCCCGCGTGGCGCTCCGCGCCGGTGCTGCTGGTATTGCCGAACAGACCGCCGATGCGGCGATAGCCGCGGCCCAGCAAATGCTCGACCAGTTGCGCGGCCGCTGTCCGGTTGTCCAGCAGCACCGCGTCGCAGCGGGCGGCCGGCCCCGCGCGGTCTATCATCACCACAGGGAAGCCCAGACCGGCGACGTCCAGCGAATCGGCGGTGGCGCGGGTGGCGGCGAAAATCACCCCGCTCACCCTCTCCTCCTGCATCAGCCTGAGGTACATCGCCTCCTTGTCCGGGTTCTCGTCGGTGTTGCACAGGATCACCCGCATGCCGGCCCGATAGGCGACATCCTCCACCGCCCGGCTGACCGAAGTGAAAAAAGGATTGCGGATGTCCGACACGATCAGACCTATGGTGCGCGAGGCCTGCGAGCGCAGCCGGCGCGCCGACAGGTTGGGCCGGTAGCCGCTCTGGGCGACGGCGGCCTCCACCTTGGCGCGCAGCGCGGCGCTGACCGGGCCGTTGCCCAGCACGCGCGACACGGTGGCCACCGACACGCCGGCCAGCAGCGCGACATCCTTGATGCTGGTAGTCATTTTTTGGAAATCGTTTTCAATTGACGGAAGCGATGTTGCGCCAGCGCACACCCGCTGGCAAGCGCGAAATAGCGACAGTTATCAGGATTACGCCACAAGTTTGATTTTAACCAGTTCTGTCTGATTGACAGAAAAAATGTAATCGTTTTCAATGCCAGCCATATCGAGCTCAAAAACGAGGTATGCCGTGTCCGACGCCCTGCTCACTCCGCAACTGATACGCCTGGGCTGCCAGCCCGCCGGCAAAGAGGCCGCCATCCGCGAGGCGGGCCGCATGCTGGCCGACGCCGGCTGCATCTCGCCCGACTACATAGACAGCCTGCTGCGCCGCGAAGCGGTGGCCAACACCTACCTGGGCAACGGCATCGCCATCCCCCACGGCATGGTGGAAGACCGGGCGATGGTGCTGCGCACCGGCGTCGCCATCCTTCAGATTCCGGACGGGCTGGAATGGAACCCTGGCCAACGCACTCACCTGCTGTGCGCGATCGCCGCCCGTTCCGACGACCACCTGGTGATGCTGCGCCAGCTGACCCGGCTGCTGCAGGACGAAGCCCGGCTGCTGCCGCTGTTCTCCACTCAGGACAGCGCCGACCTGATCGCCGCGCTGGAGCAGCCGCCGGAAAACCCGCCGCCGGACGCCGAGGCGCGCGACCTGGACACAGGCGAGGAATGGCGGCTCGATTACCCCAACGGCCTGCACGCCCGCCCCGCCGCGCTGTGGGTGGAGGCCGCGCGGCGCAGTCCGGCGCAGCTTCAGGTACGCCACGGCGGCCGCGTCGCCGACGCCAAGAACCTGATCTCTCTGCTGCAGCTGGGCCTGCGCCAGGGCGATCTCGTCTCCGTGTCCGGCCGCGGCCCGCAAGCCGAAGACGGCGTGCGCCAATTGCTGAAGGCGATGCGCGAGGCCAGCCTGGCCGAGCAGACCGCCGCCGCCATCGCCGCCCAGCGCGCAGCCGGCGCGCGCAAAACCGCCGGCTGGCAGCCGGCCGGATCGCTGATCTCCCTGCCCGGCATCGCCGCCAGCCCGGGCCTCGCCATCGGCACCGCGCGCATCCTGGCCGGCGAGCGGCTGCAAGTGCCCGACCGGCCGGTCAGCCTGGCCGAGGGCGGCGACCGCCTGCACGAAGCGCTGGCCGCCACCCGCCAGCAGCTGGCGCAGCTGGCCGACGCCACCCAGGGGACGCTGGGCGCCGGCGAAGCCGGCATCTTCCGCGCCCAGGCCGAGCTTTTGAACGACACCGACCTGATCACCCTCAGCTGCCAGCTGATGGTGGCCGGCCACGGCGTCGAGTGGTCGTGGCATCAGGCGGTGGAGCGCTTGGCGGAAAAAATCTCCGCGCTGGGCAACCCGCTGCTGGCCGCGCGCGCCGCCGACTTGCGCGACGTGGGCCGCCGCGTGCTGTTCCAGCTGGACCCGGCGCTGCAAGGCCATGCGCCGGCGGAATTCGGCCCCGACACCCTGCTGCTGGCCGCCGATCTCGCGCCGTCGGACACCGCCAGCCTGGACCTCACCCGAGTCAAAGGCCTGGCCACCGCCCACGGCGGCCCCACCGCCCACACCGCCATTCTGGCGCGCACGCTGGGCCTGCCGGCGCTGGTGGCTGCCGGAGCCGCGCTGCTGGACGTGGCCGACGGCAGCCCGGCCATCCTGGACGGTGACGCCGGCCGGCTGTACCTGAACCCCAGCGACGCGGATCTGGAATCCGCCCGCGCCTGGCAGCAGCGCCAGCGGGAAGATCAGCAGAAGCAGCAGGCTGAGCGGCAGCAACCGGGCCAGACCGCCGACGGCAAACGCATCGAGATCGCCGCCAACATCAATCGCCCGGACCAGGCCGCCGCCGCGCTGGAGGCCGGCGCGGAAGGCGTGGGCCTGATGCGCACCGAATTCCTGTTCCTGGAGCGCGATGCCGCGCCAGACGAGGAAGAGCAGCTGAAAACCTATCTGGCGATGCAGCAGGCGCTGCAAGGCCGGCCACTGATCGTCCGCGCGCTGGACATCGGCGGCGACAAGCAAGTGCCCTACCTGAACCTGCCGCATGAGGACAATCCCTTCCTCGGCATGCGCGGCGCGCGGCTGTTGCTGTCCCGCCGCGAGCTGCTGGAGCCGCAGCTGCGCGCGCTTTATCGCGCCGCCAAGGCCGGCAAGCCCTTGTCCATCATGTTCCCGATGATCAGCTCGCTGAAGGAGATTACCCGCCTCAAGGGCCTGTGCGAAGGCGTGCGCAAGGAGCTGGACGCCCCGCCGGTGCCGATCGGCATCATGGTGGAAGTGCCGGCCGCCGCGCTGCTGGCCGACCAGTTCGCGCCCTATGTCGATTTCTTCTCCATCGGCACCAACGACCTGACACAGTACGCGCTGGCGATGGACCGCCAGCACCCCGAGCTGGCGGCCGAGGCCGACAGCCTGCATCCCGCCGTGCTGCGGCTGATCCGCCAGACCGTGCAGGGCGCGGCGGCCCACCAGCGCTGGGTGGGCGTGTGCGGCGGCATCGCCGGCGACCCGCAGGGCGCGGCGGTGCTGGCCGGCCTGGGCGTGGACGAGCTGTCGATGAGCCAGCACGACATCGCCGCGGTAAAGGCGATGCTGCGCCGCCACAGCCACGCCAGGCTGCGCGAGCTGGCCGAACAGGCGCTGGCCTGCGACAGCGCCGAAGAAGTGCGGCAGTTGCTGGAGGCGCTGGCATGAGCGGCGCCATCCACACCGTCACCCCCAACACGGCGCTGGACCAGACCGTGACGCTGGACGCGCTGCGGACGGGGTCGGTCAATCTGGCCCGCGCCGCCCACGTCAATGCCGGCGGCAAGGGCGTCAACGTCGCCTCCTGCCTCGCAGACTGGGGGCTGCCGGTCCACGTCCATGGCCTGCTCGGCCGAGACAACAGCGGCCCGTTCGAGCAGCTGTTCGCCGCCAAGCGCATCGACGACCGCATGCTGCGGGTGGCCGGCGCCAGCCGGGTCAACATCAAGCTGGCCGATCTGGAAACCGGCGACACCACCGACATCAACCTCCCCGGCCCGGAAACCGGCGAAGCCGAGCTGGAAGCGCTGGCCTCCGGCCTCGCCCATGTCGGCGCCGGCGACCTGGCCGTGCTGGCCGGCAGC
>NZ_JZJL01000045.1 GCF_000971335.1 Chromobacterium vaccinii | reverse complement strand
GCTGGGCTGATTGCCAGCCGATGCGTTTGATCGCCGTCCATCGTCGCTATCCGTCCTTTTGTCGGCGGTTGCTGCCATTTGTCATTGGCCGGGGCTATTCTGGCCATGACGGCCGGGCAATGGGGATGGACATGCGCAATGGACTGAGGCGGCCGGCGGCGGGGTTCACCATGCTGGAGGTGCTGATTGCGCTGCTGGTGCTGGCGATGGGCGTGCTGGCGGCCATCGCCGTGATACTGAATGCGGAACGCGCCAGCGGCTCGGCTTATCTGCGGCAGATGGCCACCCAATACGCTTACGATATGGTTGACCGGATGCGTGCGAATTCAGCTCAGGTCGGCGTGGGCAACTACGATGTGGCGTCCGGTACCGCGGCTTCCTCTCTGCAAAGCAATTGCGTCACTTCCGCGTGCAGCGCGGCGACGATGGCCACTTATGACAAGTATCAGTGGCTGAGCGATGTGCAGAACAATCTGCCCGGCGGCACCGGCAGCGTTTATCAGCCGACAAATGGCGGCAGCACCGAGCGCGTGGTGCAGATCTGGTGGACCGATGGCAATGCGGTCAGCGGCGGCAGCCTGCAGACCGTGACGGTGAGGACCATCATGTGAAAGCTTGGCGAGCGCAGTCTGGATTCTCCCTGATTGAATTGATGGTGGCGATCACCATCGGTTTGCTGCTGCTGACTGCATTGGTCGGCATCATGGTGGGCGGGCGCAAGGATTATTCCACCAATGCCGGCCAGGGCATGTTGCAGAACGCCGGCGCGACCTTGTCCAGCGTGATTTCGCAGACGGCGCGTTCTGCCGGCTTTTTTGGCTGCTCTGGGGCCACCACTTCCAACGCGCTGGTGGCGGCAAATGGCTTGCTGAGCAACTTCAACTCGCCGGTCATCGGTTATGACGCGACGCTGGCCTCGTCGACGCTGACGCTGAGCGCGCTAAACGGCAACAACGACAGCACATTGACCGATTGGTCGCCGACGCTGGATAGCAGCCTGCAAGGAAAAGTGGCGCAGGGCAGCGATGTGCTGGTTTTCGCCGGGCAAACCAATGGCACGACGCCGGTGTGGGTCAATACCTACGCATCGGCCGGCAGCACGGCCCTGGTTACGCTGGCGGCCTCCGGGGTGGTGGCGAACAACCTGTTGGCGGTATCCAATTGCGGGCACTCGTCGATTCTGCAAGTCAATAGCGTCGGCAGCGCCAGCAGCGGCAGCGCGATCAATCTGAAGCAGGCTTTGGATACGGATTTTCCGGTGGGCTCGGTGGCGGTGCCTTTGTCGCAAACCGCCTATTTCGTCGCGCAGGCGACAGGCGCGCAGAGCGCCTTGTATCAGGCGGTATATGACGGAACCGCCTCCAGCTGGCAGCTGACGCCGGTAGTGCCCGGCGTGGATGCCTTGCAGGTGTGGTACGGCGTTGGAAGCACGCCGGGCGTGACCACGCAGTATCTGCCCGCAGCCCAGGTCAGCAATTGGGCGCAGGTCAACAGCCTGAGGATAGCCGCCTTATTGGAGGGCCCGTTGGGTTCGGCGCCGGCGGGCGCGCGCTCGGGTTGCGCGAATCAGACCAGTTGGGCGGTGTTGGGCAGCACCGTGGTGGTGCCTTGCGATACCCGATTGCGCCACGTGTACACGATGACCGTGTCCCTGAGGAATGCCGGGCTATGACGATCTTGCGAACCTATCCCGCGGGGCAGAAGGGCGTGGTGCTGATCGTCGCGCTGATTTTCATGCTGGTGATCATGATTCTGGGCCTGGCGGGCAGCAGCCAGTCGTTGGGCCAACTGCACATGGCCAGCAACAATGCCTTGTATCAGAATAATCTGCAGCTGGCGGAAGGCACGTTGCGTCAAGCCTACGCTTCGATGCTGCAGGGCAATTTCGCCAGCCAGAGCTTCACCGTTTCCGGCAGCAACGGTTATTACCAGTTCAATGCCAGCGCGACGCCGATCTGGCAGCAGAATCTGTATACCGCGTCGTTCTGGAGCGACAACACCAAGACGATAAGCGGCTACGCCGGCACGCCGGTGGTTTCCGGCATCGTCAGCAGCTACGTGGTGGAGAGCATGCCAGCCTCGTGCCGCGCCGGCGTCAGCTGCGGCAATCGCGGCATTTATGGCCTGCAGGCAGGCAGCAACAACTACCGGGTCACCGCCCGAGTGGCGACCAGCAGCGGCGCCAGTCCTGTGGTGGTGCAGGCGATCTTCACGCAGTGAGGCGGATATGGCGAACCGGACAACCTTGACGCGTATCGCCGGCAGCATCGCGCTGCTGGTCGGGTTGACGCTGGCGGCCTTATGGGTGCGGGGCGCCTCCACCGCGACGCTGGCGATCTCCCAGGTGCCGCTGACCATCAGCACGCCGGCGCGGCCGCAGGTGGTGATCGCGGTGACCAATTCGGAATCGATGGACGGCAGCACCATCACCTATTGCAATGGCACCGGCAATAGCAGCGCCAACTGCAGCAACGGTTTTTCCACTACTTATACCGGCCGCGGCGGGGCCTTGCTGACTGGCGCCGGCGCGGTCAGTGGGCTGACCAGCTCCGCCTCGCCCATCAATTACCCGGTGCCGGCCAACTTCACGCCGCCTATTTCCGGCGGCGCGGCCGGCAGCATGCAGCCCTACACCTCGACCTTGTCGGGCGGGCAACTGGCCGACAACAGCCCGTCGCGGCTCAACGTGGCCAAGGCCGGCATCCTGTCGATACTGAACACCTACCTCGCCACCACCGATTTTTCCTTATTGTCCTACCAGACCAGCCGCACTTCGCTATACACGACCTGGGTTTACTACATGTCGCCGCCGGGCGGCTTCTCCTTCACCAACACGGCGACCGCCACCAGCGCCACCGACACCGTTCTCAATCCTTGCTACGGCTACCTGTCGCTTGGCACGTCGCTTTCGACGGTGAAGAGCAACTGCGGGTCAGTTGCCTTGAGCCTGGGGCTCAGTGGCGTGACCGTGAGCGGCGCCCAATACATGACGGTGGCGGCCACCAGCGATGACGCCAACATCAACGACGTGTTGTACACCACGGGATTGAACCCGGTGTTCATGACTTACGGCACGGTCAGTCCCAGCAATCCCTACAGTTACTACTCGCTGAACAGCTACAAGAACGGTTCGGTATCGGTTGGCTACAGCCTGATGGCGCCGGGCGGATTCTCTTCCTGGAGCACGTCGCCCACCAATGCCGGCTACGTACCCTTCACGCCTCAGGTGATGTACGTGCAGCGGGGCTGGGGCTATGGCGGCTCGCAGTCGTACAGCGGCGCCACCACCAATGTGGCGATGACCAATCTGGGCAGCCCGTCATCCAGCCAGATCACCAGCGCCTACAATACCTTTTCGCCGTTTCTGCAGCCGGAGACCAACTCCACCGGCACGACGGAGATCAAGTCGGCGGCGGGGCAGTCGCCTATTTACGCACTGTTGAAGACGGCGCAGACCAGTTTCACCACCACGTCGTCCAGCAGCGGCTGCACGCCGCAGAAGTATGTGGTGTTGATCACCGATGGTTTGCCCACCCAGGACAAGAGCGGCTATTTCTGGCCTCCGGTCGGCAGCGCCGCGGCCGCCGGCTACGGCGTGACCGCCAGCTTCAACGCCGACGGCTCGCTGAATGCCAGCGGAACCAACAGCCAGGCGTTGCTCGACGCCATCAGCCAGATCCAGACCCTTGCGACCGCAGGCATCAAAACCTATGTGATAGGCCTGGGCGCGGGGGTGGCGCCGGCCACCAATCCGGTGGCGGCGCAGACGCTGACCGCGATGGCGGTGGCCGGCAACACCGGCTCCTACTACCCCGCGGTCAGCCCGACCGCCTTCAGCAACGCGTTGAGCGCGATTCTGGTGCAAATCCAGAAGGGCAGCTACGACCAGGCTTCGGTGGCGTTGAACAGCACCACGCTCAGCACCAACACCCAGGCTTTCCTGGCCAGCTTCAACCCCAGCGACACCCCGTACAGCGACTGGACCGGCGACCTGTCCGCCTACACGCTAGGCAGCAGCAGCGGCTTGAACGTCAGCACTTCGGCCAGCTGGAGCGCGCAAACCCAGGTGGACACGCTCGCCAGCGGCAGCGGCTGGCAGAACACAAGGCTGATCGCCGCCTGGGACGGAGTGAACAACAAGGGCGTGCCGTTCCGCTGGCCGGCGACCGGCGTGACCGGCATCAACAGCACGCAGCAGTCGCAATTGCAGCCTTCGGACACCAAGGGCAGCCTCCGCGTCAACTATCTGCGCGGCGATGTCTCCCAGGAGGCGCGCAATGGCGGCGGCTTCCGCAACCGCAGCCACCTGCTGGGCGACATCATAGACAGCGGGCCGGCCTATGTGGCCAAGCCGAATGGCCCCTATATCGATACCAGCTACCAGACCTTCATCAGCAACAATGCCAGCCGCACGCCGATGCTCTACGTCGGCGCCAACGACGGGATGGTGCACGCCTTCAACGCCAATACCGGCATCGAGGCCTTCGCCTTCGTGCCCAACGGCGTGTTCGCCAATCTGTACCAGCTGACCAGCGCCTCGTACAACAGCAACCACCTCTATTTCGTCGATGGTTCGCCCCAGGCGGGGGACGTGATGTTCTCCGACAGCAGCTGGCATTCGGTGCTGGTGGGCGGGCTGGGCGGCGGGGGCAAGACCATTTACGCGCTCGACGTCACCTCGCCTTCCACATTGACCACGGAAACGGCGCTGGCAAACGCCGCGCTGTGGGAGTTCAGCGACAGCGGCATGGGCTATTCCTACGGCCGGCCGACCATCGCCCGGCTGAACGGCGCGACCAACGCCTTCGCGGTGCTGTTCGGCAACGGCTACGCCAGCAGCGGCAATCACGCGATCTTCTACGCGGTCAACCCGCAGACCGGCGCCACGCTGGCCAAGATAGACCTGTGCGCTTCCGTGCCGGCTGCCTGCAACAGCAGCGCGCCGCAGGGCTTGTCCGAAGTGGTGGCGGTCAATAGCAGCGGCAACGCCGGCGCGGCGGTGGATACCGTCTATGCTGGAGATCTGCAGGGCAATCTGTGGGCGATCAACGTGTCCAGCTCGAATCCGGCCAACTGGTCGGCGCGGCTGTTGTTCACCGCTGCCGACAGCAGCGGCAACCACCAGCCGATCACCGCCGCGCCGGTGGCGACGCTGAATCCCAACTTCCCCAAGCAGAAGGGCATGATGGTGTACTTCGGCACCGGCCAGTTGCTGGCCCAGGCCGATCTGACCAACACCAATACCCAGGCCTTCTACGCGGTCTACGACAATATGACCATCACCGGCCTGACGCCGTCCAACTTGCTGCAGCAGACCGAGACCGCGATCGCCACATCCGTGTCAGGCTTCCCCAGCACCACGGTCTCGTCCACGCAATACAACTGGCAGAGCCCCAATCCGCCGCTCAGCTGCGTGGTGGGCAGGACCTGCCCGACGCTGTACGGCTGGTACTACACGCTGGGCTTCGCCGGCAGCGGCGCCCGAGTGCTGACCAATCCGCAGCTTTTCGCCGGCAACGTGGTGTACACCACGTTCACGCCGTCGTCCTCGCCCTGCACCGCGGGCGGCAGTTCGTTCCTGATGGCGTCCAGCTACGCGACGGGCGGCCCTCCGGCCCAGCCTTTCCTGGACGCCAACGGCGATGGGGTGGTCAACGGCAACGATGTTTACAGCCAGCAGCCGCTGTCGGGCGTGCAACTGGGCAGTTTCTTCGCCTCGTCGCCGGCTTTCGTGGTTTCCAACCAGGGCGGCTACTCCGCCAGCATCCTGGTGGGCGGCGGCAACGGCAACAGCCGCAACAACTGCGCCAACGGCAAGCTCAACTGCACCAGCAGCAGCCCGTCGCAGCAATACTATTCCTGGAGCGGATGGTGGCAAATCCTTTAAACAAGCCCCTGGAGCGGAGAGGGCGCATGCGCGGCCTCACGCTGGTCGAACTGATGATCACCCTGGCGATCGTCGCCATCCTGGGAACCATCGCCTATCCGATGTATACCGGCTATGCGCAGCGATCGCGGCGCAGCGACGCCTGGCAGGCGTTGAATACGGCGCAGGCGCAAATGGAGCAGTGCTATTCGCAATATTTCGCCTACAACAACGCTGCCTGCGCGGTGACCACGGCGTCTCCCAGCGGTTATTACCAAGTGCAGATCGCCTCGTCCACCAGCGCCAGCGCCTACACGCTGACGGCTACGCCGACCAGTCCGGGCCTGCAGACTGCCGATACCAGCTGCAGCAGCTTCAGCGTCGGCAACGGCGGCATCCGCAGCGCGTTGAACTCGCAAGGCGCGGATTCCTCCAGCGCCTGCTGGCCGCATTGAGGCGCTGGGGATGAGGCCGCGGGCGGGGAAGGGGTTCACGCTGGTGGAAATGATGGTGACCATCGCGGTGGCGGTGCTCATGGTGACCGTGGCCCTGCCGGCCTGGCAGGTGTTCGTTCAGAACGAGAGGCTGAGCAGCACGCGCGACCAGCTGATCAGCGCGATGAACCAGGCGCGGGCATTGTCGATCAGCAACGACGACGTGGTGACCATCTGTCCCTACAACGCCGGCTCCGCCTCCAGCTGCGGCGCCAGCTGGAGCGCCGGTTGGGCGATTTTCGAATTGCCGCAGGGCAGCGCAAGCTCCACCAGAGTGCAGGCCCAACCGCTGACCGCCGGCTCCTCGCCCACCATCAACGCCGCCACTTCCGCGGGCGCGGCCATCGCCAGCATCAGCTTCAATCCCCGCCCGCCCTATGTCGCGGCGGCCCAGACCGGCGATTTCCGCCTTTGCGACAGCCGGGGCGTCAGCTATGCGCTGTCGTTCAATCTGCAGGCCACCGGCTACATCCAGCAGGCGAGCAAGGCCGGCGTCACGTTGGCGGGCGTCGCGCTCACCTGCCCCTGAGGCGGCCGGAGTTGGGCAGCCGTCGGCGACGGTGGTATGCTTCGCGATCCGTTCCGTTTCATGGCGCCGCGGCGGTCTCGGCATGATGTGCCGCGTCGGCGTCCGCTCAAGGAAAAGCATGGTTTACCCGTCGCCGTCGTTTGAAGACAAAATCTGCCCGCCGGAACAGCTGGCCGAGCGTCTGGCCGCGCTGCCGCGGCCGCTGGTGTTCACCAACGGCTGCTTCGACATCCTGCATCGCGGCCACGTCACCTACTTGGCGCAGGCGCGCGCGCTGGGCGCCAGCCTGGTGCTGGGCTTGAATACCGACGCTTCGGTGAAGCGGCAGGGCAAGGGCGACGATCGTCCGATCAACAATGAACTGAATCGCGCGGCGGTGCTGGCGGCGCTGGAGAGCGTCAGCCTGGTCACCTGGTTCGACGCCGACACTCCGGCCGAGCTGATCGAGCTGATCAAGCCCGACGTGCTGGTCAAGGGCGGCGACTGGACCGTGGACAAGATCGTCGGCAGCGGCGAAACGCTGGCGCGCGGCGGCCAGGTGCACTCCATTCCTTTTCTGTTCGACACCTCCACCACCAAGACGCTGCTGAAGATCCGCGCGAACGAGGGCAAGGCGTGAGCGAGCACGCGTTCGCGGTGCTGCGCCGCCTGTCCGACGGCCGCTTCCACTCCGGCGAGGACATCGCCCAGGCGCTGGGCTGCTCGCGCACGCTGGTGTGGCAGGCGGTGCATGCGATCGAGTCCGAGCTGGGCCTGGACGTATTCAGCGTGCGCGGCCAGGGTTACCGGCTGGCTCGTCCTTTCGACTGGCTGGACGTGGCCGCGGTCCGCGCGGGACTGCCGCCGGCCGCGGCCGAGACTTTCACGCTGGCGGTGGCCGAGCGCACCGATTCCACCAATAGCCAGTTGATGGCGCGCGCCGGCAACGGCGGCTTGCACGGCCTGGTGCTGGCCTGCGAGCAGCAGACCGCCGGCCGCGGCCGGCTGGGGCGGCGCTGGCAGGCCAGGCTGGGTTCGGGCCTGACCTTCTCGCTGCTGTGGCGTTTCGAGCGCGGCCTGGCCGAGCTGGCCGGCCTGTCGCTGGCGGTGGGCGTCGCGCTGGCGCGCGCGTTGCGGACGCTGGGCGCGCCGGTGGAGCTGAAGTGGCCGAACGATGTGCTGCTGGATGGACGCAAGCTGGCCGGCATCCTGATCGAGGTGTCCGGCGACGCGCTGGGCCCGGCGGCCGCGGTGATCGGCATTGGCTTGAACGTCGCCGATCCGGGCGAGGTCGACCAGCCGGTGGCCGCGCTGGAGCAGGCAGGCGTGGAGCCGGATCGCAACCGGGTGCTGGCCGCCTTGCTGGGGGAGCTGGAGCGGGTGCTGGCCGATTTCGACCGCGATGGCTTCGCGCCATTGCGCGACGAATGGTGGAGCCTGTGCGCCCATCGGCAGGCGCAGGTGCGGCTGAGCTTCTCGCATGGCGAGCCGATCGACGGCGTTGCCTGCGGCGTGGCCGACAACGGCGCGCTGCTGACGGAGACGGCGCAGGGAGTCAGAGCCTTCCATATCGGCGAAGTCAGCCTCAGGGGGCGTCAATGAAACTATTGATAGATGCCGGCAACAGCCGGGTGAAATGGGCTTTGTACCAAGGCGTGGACTGCGTGCGCCAGGGCGCGGCCGAGCACGGCGAACTGGCCGGCCTGGCCGATGCTTGGCGCGGCCTGCCGCTCGAGGGCGCCTGGCTGTCGTCGGTGGCGCGCCGGGAAGTGATCGACGCGCTGGCCGCCGCCGTGCCTTGCCCATTGCACCGCGTGCATGCGGAGCGCCGTTTCGGCGACGTGTGTAACCATTATCGCAACACCGCCGAGCAGGGCGCCGACCGCTGGCTGGCGGTGCTGGCCGCGCGCGAGCTGTGCCGCGGCGACGTCATCGTCGCCTGCGCCGGCACCGCGCTGACGGTGGAGGCGCTGACCGCCGAGGGCGATTATCTGGGCGGCCTGATCCTGCCCGGCCACGGCCTGATGCTGCACAGCCTGGCCCAGGGCACGGCCAATCTGAACCGCGCCGCCGGCGAGATCGCCGATTTTCCGCAGGGGACGCAGGACGCGCTGGCCAGCGGAGCGATGGCGGCCTTGACCGGCGCCATCGAGGAGCAGCGGCGCAAGCTGGCGGAATGCACCGGCCGCGAGCCGGCTACGGTGATCCTTACCGGCGGCGACGCCGCGCGCATCGCGCCCTGGCTCGCGGCGCCGTTGCAGATCGTGGATAATCTGGTGCTGATGGGTTTACTCAAGGTGGCGAATACGTGATGAAGTGGCTAGTGGCGCTGGTGGTGGTGCTGAATCTGGTGGTGGCGATGTACGGCTCGCTGAAGCAGCGGCCGCCGCTGGATGTGCACGCCCAGGAAGTCAGTCCCGGGCAGGTGAGGCTGTTGCCCGCCAACTGGAAGCCGGACGCTTCCGCGCCCAAGGCGCAGGCCAGCGCGCCGGCAGCCTCGGCACCCGCGGCGCAGCCGCTGCACGAGACCAAGCCCGCGGCCAGCGCGGCCAAGTCCCAGGTCAAGCCGGCAGCCAAGCCGGAAGCGTCCAAGCCCGCGGCCAAGGCGGCCGACAAGCCGCAAGACAAGGCTGGGCAGGAAAAGGCGGCCCAAGACAGGAAAACCCAGGACAAGCAACCCGAGGCCTTGGCCTGCTATCGCTGGAGCGGCCTCAACGACAGCCTGCTGGCGAGGGTGAAGGGCGGCGTGCCGCAACTGAAGCTGAAATCCGGCCAGATGCAGGAAGACAGCAAGGAAGAGAGCAAGGGGTCCGGCCGTTTCTGGGTGTATTACCCGCCGCTGGCCACCCAGTCCGAAACCAAGACCCTGTCGGCCGAGATGAGGGACAAGGGTTTCGACAACTACATCGTCAGCAACGATGAATTCAAGGGCAATCTGTCGCTGGGCCTGTTCGGCAAGGAGGATGCGGCCAAGACGCTGGTGGCGCGGCTGAAGGCGGCCGGCTACGATAAGGCGGTGGTCAAGTCCAAGGATCAGCCGGCCAAGATCACCGCGCTGACCTTCAAGGACCTGGACGCGGCGCAGGCCGAGCGCCTGAAGGCATTGCAGAAGCGGCTGACGCCCGGCATCGCGCTGAAGGGCTGCTGAGCGGAGGCCGTGGCCAAAGCTTGATCCAGCGGCTTGCCAAGCGGACATGCTGCGGCGCAATATCGACAACGGCGGCGACAGGCCGCCGTTTTGCTTGCCAGGCTTTCCATGACTCGACACATCCACATTACCCGGCTGCTGGACCGCGGCCGCTTCAACGACAGGATATTGCGCCAGCTCGGCTGGGCGATGGCCTTCATCGCCGGCGCGATCAACGCCGGCGGCTTCCTGGCGGTGCACCGCTACACTTCGCACGTGTCCGGCATCGTGTCAGGCATGGCCGATGCCTGGGCCACCGGCGAGATCGGAGTGGGATTGTCGCTGCTGGTGATGTTGTGCAGCTTCATCGGCGGCGCGATGCACAGCACCTGGCTGATCCTGTGGGCGCGGAGGCAGCGGCTGCGCGGCGGCTACGGCGTGTCGATGATGGAAGAGGCGTTGCTGTTGCTGGTGTTCGGCCTCTTGGGGGCCGGGTTGTCGCTGCACAAGGGCCTGTTCACCCCGCCGACGGTGATGCTGCTGTGCTTCATCATGGGCATGCACAACACCATCGTCACCAAGCTGTCCGGCGGCCTGTTGCGCAGCACCCACATGACCGGCATCGCCACCGATATCGGCATCGAGCTGGCCAAAATGAGCTATTACAACCACGAACGCAATCCGCGGGTGGCTGCGGTGCGCTCCAACCACAAGAAATTCCGCGTCTACGCGCTGATCCTGTTGGCCTTCTTCCTGGGCGGCGTGGTGGGCGCGCTGGGCTTCAAGCACCTGGGTTTCAGCTTCACGCTGCCGCTAGCCTTGTTCCTGTTCCTGCTGGGCCTCAGGCCCGCCTGGTACGACGTCAGGCTGCGCTGGCGCTGGTGGCGCGGCCGTTGGGCGTCGCGGCGCGCGCGGGCCGCCGCGCAAGGCGGACGTTCCGCGTCCTGAGGCGGCGGCCAGCGTTACGATCAGAGCGAGATCACCGCGCTTGCCGCCGCCCACATCGCCTGCGACATGTTGTGCCTGATGCGCAACAAGAAGGTGGCGGGCATGTTGTAAGCGGTTGGCCGTTTTAAGAAAATGCCGTCGCGCTGGGGGCCCTGCGGGCGGCATTTTTTGTTGGGGTGAAAAAAGATGGGTGAGAGCGCAGGGCCGGTCGGTGACCGCTAAGATCCTTTTGGCCTGTCTGGCGGGCAGCCCCGCCGTGTAAATTATGTCCGCGCAGCGGACTCAGATTAGGTTTGCCTGTCGATTCTGATGCCGCTCAGATTGCGGATGGGCATCAAACCCACGCCGGCACCCGCCACAGCAGCAAGCCCAGCATCGCGATTTCGCAAAGCTCCACGCCCGCGCCCAGGCAGTCGCCGGTCATGCCCCCCAGGCGGCGCTTCAGGAAGGCCCACCAGGCCAGGCCTGCCAGCGGGGCCAGCAGCAGCGCCGGGGCCAGCCAGGCCGACAGCGCCAGCAGCGCGGCCAGATTCAGGCCCATGCCGGCCCAGTCGCGTTGCCAGGCGAAGCGCTCGCCGCTGCCCGGCGCGATGGCCGGCAGCGTGGCCGACCAGACGACGGCGAAGCCGCGCGCCCAGGCCGGGACCAGCAGCAGGCCCCAGGCCGGGCCGCCGTGGCGGGCGGCCAGCATCAGCAGCACCAGCTTGGCGGCGACGGCCAGGATCAGCGAGAGCACGCCGAAGCTGCCTAGATGCGGGTCTTTCAGCACTTCGAAGAAACGCTCGCGCGAGCGGTGGGCCGCGCCCAGCGCGTCGGAAAGATCGGCCAGCCCGTCCAGATGCAGGCCGCCGGTCACCATCACCCAGGCCAGCAGCGCCAGCAGCGCCGCCAGCCAGGGGTCGACCAGGCCGCCCAGCCGTAGGGCGGCCAGCAGCAGCGCGCCGACGATGACGCCGACGGCGGGAAACCAGCGCGCGCTGGCCGCCAGCCATTCGGGTTTGAAATCGGCCAGCTGCGGGGTGGGCAGCCGGGTCAGGAACTGCACCGCCAGGATCAGTCCGCGCATGCGGACTCCAGGCGCAGCAGATAGGCCGGGTGGCCCTCCAGCATCGACAGCTGGACGAAGCCGCCGCGTTGCACCGTCATCAGCTTGGCCACCGCGAACTCGGTGCCCAGCAGCTCAGCCATCAGCACCGTGATCACGCCGCCGTGCGTCACCAGCAGCCGGTGGCTGCCGCGGGCTTCGGTCATCCAGTCGGCCAGGCCGGCCAGTACCCGGGTGCGGAACTGCTCGAAGGTTTCGCCGCCGGGCGGACTGAGCCGGCCGGCGGCCAGCGCGTCGCCCCAGCCGGGGTGGGCCTGTTCCAGATCGGCCACCGGGTGGCCATCCCAGCCGCCGAAATCCATCTCGGCGAAGCGCGGGTCCACCTTCAGCGTCAGCGAGCCGGACAGCGCCTGCCTGACCGAGAACTCGCGGCAGCGCTGCAGCGGCGAGGTGGCGATGCTGGTGACCGGCGCCAGGTTGCTGATGCGTTTCCAGCTATGTTCCAGCTGCTGGTGCCCAAGCTCGGTCAGCGGCAGGTCGGTCAGGCCGATCAGCCGGCCGTCGTGGTCGATGTCGCCGTGGCGCAGCAGGGTCAGCGTGTAGGGATTCATGCCGACTTGCCGCTGATGCCGGCTTCTGCGAAGGTGGCCATGCCGTTGTGCAGCTTCACCGCCAGTTGCAGCAGCGGCACGCACACGGCGGCGCCGGAGCCTTCGCCCAGGCGCATGCCCAGGTCCACCAGGGGGGGCAGCTGCAAGGCTTTCAGCGCCAGATCATGGCCGGATTCCGCCGAGCGATGGCTGGCCAGCAGCCAGTCGTGCAGCGAGGGCTCCATCGTTTTGGCGCACAGCGCGGCGGCGCTGGCGATGAAGCCGTCCACCAGCGACGGCACGCCCAGCCGCGCGCCCTCCAGGTAAAAGCCGGCGATCGCGGCGATTTCCAGGCCGCCCAGCTCGGACAGCGTGTCCAGGCCGCTGAGGTTTTCCCAGGCCACCCGGGCCAGCGCGGTCTTCACCGCGCGATGCTTGTTGGCCAGGCCGGCGTCGTCGACGCCGGTGCCGCGGCCGACCACCAGCTCAGGCGCCGCGCCGGTCAGCCGGCAGATCAGCGCCGCCGACGCGGTGGTGTTGCCTATGCCCATGTCGCCGGCGATCAGCAGGTTGGCGCCGGCCTCCACCGCGCGGCGCGCGGCGGCGCGGCCGGTCTCCAGCGCGGCAGCTGTTTCATCGGCGCTCATGGCGGCCTGCTTGGCCAGATTCTGGCTGCCGGGCCTCACTTTGGCGTGGACGATGGGCAGCGCGGAGACATCGCCGGCCACGCCCACGTCCACCACTTCCAGCCGCGCGTCCAGCGCGCGCGCCAGCACGCAGATGGCGGCGCCGCCGTTGGCGAAGTTGCGCACCATCTCGGTGGTGACCGCGGACGGGAAGGCGGATACGCCTTCCACCGTGACGCCGTGGTCGGCGGCGAACACAGTGATGGCTGGCCGCAGATCTTCCGGCTGGGCGCGGCCCTGCCAGGCGGCGAAGCGGCAGGCCAGTTCCTCCAGTTGTCCCAGGCTGCCGGGCGGCTTGGTCAGGATGGCCTGACGGGCGCGGGCGGCGTTGCGGGCGGAAAGATCCAGGGGTTTGCTGCTGTTCATGGTATGGGCCTGCTGCAGGAGCGGACGGGGGTCCGGATGATGAATGGGAACCGGCGCGCGGCGTCGGCTGGACTCTAAGCATATTACTGCTTGGCCGGTGCCGCCAAAAGTCCGGCGGGTTATAATCCGCCGATCAGCAGGTGTCCGGAGGCGCGCGGTCTTGCGCGCCCGGATGAAACGGGAAGCCGGTGAGAAACCGGCGCTGCCCCCGCAACGGTAAGGCCTGGCGCGCATGCGCCCAGGCGGCGCAAGGGCCACTGTCTTCAGGACGGGAAGGCGCGCCGCCGGCAAGGCCCAGCCCGGAGGCCGGCCTGCGCTGCCACTGGCCGGAAGCCGGTGGACCACTGGAGTATCGCGGGGAGGCGATTCGACAGACGTTCCGGTTCTGCCGTGCCGTCCTTTGCTGCTGTTGTCCTCTTCGCACTCAACGTTGACCCTATCGTGGAGTGTGTTTTCATGTTCAAGCTTCAAACCTGCGCCGCGCTGACGGCGCTGGCCTGCTCCGGCCTGGCCCTGGCCGATGGCGTGCCCCAGTTCGTCGGCGATCCGGTGATCGTGACGGCGAGCCGCATCGCGCAACCTCTGTCCAAAACGCTGGCCGACGCCACCGTGATCACCCGAGATGAAATCGAGGAAAGCGGCGCGCAGACGTTGCAACAGGTGTTGTCGCGCCAGGCTGCCGTCACGATTACCAGCAACGGCGGTCCGGGTACCACCGGCAGCATCTTCATGCGCGGCACTAACAACGATCATACGGTTGTATTGGTGGACGGCATGCGCATTTCGTCGGCGACATCGGGCACCACGGCGATCCAGAACATCCCGCTGGAGCAGATCGAGCGCATCGAGGTTCTGCGGGGGCCGGCCTCCAGCCTGTATGGCGCCGACGCCATCGGCGGCGTGATACAGATCTTCACCCGCAAGGGCGAGGGCGAGCCTCGCTTCAACGCCGGCTTCGAGGCTGGCAGCCGCGGCACTGGAAAATTGACGGCGGGCGTGGGCGGCAAAAGTAGCAACACCGCCTACAGCCTGCAGCTGAGCCATGCCCAGTCCGATGGGTTTTCGGCGACCAATCCGAAAAGCGGATCCGGGTATAACCCCGATAACGATGGTTATCGCAATGACGGCTACACCGCCAATGTGACCCAGACGCTGGCACAGGGGCACGATTTGACGCTGCGTTTGTTCCAGACCTTCGCTCGGGCCGATTTCGATCAGAATCCAGTTGGACAGAACTGGATTGATACCCGTCTGACGGGGCAGAGCCTGGAGTCGCGCAATCGCTTGACCGACATCTGGACCAGCACGCTGCGTTTCAGTCACAGCCAGGACAAGCAGGAAACTTTCAATGGCGCGACCGGCGGTGCACGCGATGGTTTCTTCCAGACCACTCAAAACGAGTGGACTTGGCAAAACGATTTGGTGACGAATTGGGGCAAGTTCGTGTTGGGAGCGAGCCACAATGATCAAAAGATGGATAGCAGCGGCGCGTTCACGAAAAACACGCGCACCCAGTACGCGGGATTCGCTACCTACCAGCTTGAGCAAGGCAAGAGCCTGTTCCAGGCCAGCCTGCGTCGCGATCATGACGACCAGTTCGGCGGCAAGACCACCGGCAAGCTGGATTACGGTTATCGATTTGCCGATGGCTGGCTGGCTCGGGCGGGTTATGGCACGGCTTATAAAGCGCCGACGTTTAATGATTTGTACTATCCGCCTACCGATATGCCCGAGTATAACTACCACTACCGGAGCAATCCGAATCTGAAGCCGGAAAGCTCGATCAATAGCGAGCTGGCACTGGTGTATAGCAAGAATGCTAGTCGTTTCAGTTTGACTGCGTTCCATAACCAAGTTAGCGATTTGATCGCTTCGGCTACCACTGCCGATGGCATCGATACCCGGATAAATGTCAGCCGCGCAACCATCCGTGGTGTGACGTTGGAAGGCGCTACGATGGTGGCGGGAGTCGATCTGGGCGCCAATCTTACGCTGCTGGACGCCCGCGATGACGGTACCGGCCACTTGCTGGCGCGCCGTCCGCGTCAGAGCGCCAATTTCACAGCGAGCAAAGAGCTGGGCAGGTGGACGCTGGGCGCGGAACAGCAGATCGTTTCCCGCAGATACGACGATCCGGCGAATACCGAGTCCAAAGCGCTGCACGGCTACGGCGTGACCAACGCCTTCGCCAACTACCGCTTCGCCAAGAGCTGGACCGCGACAGCCCGCGTCGACAATCTGTTCGACCGCGAATACGAAACCGCTTACGGCTACAACACCGGCGGCCTGGGCGCCTTCATCGGCGTGCGTTACAGCCAATAAGGGATAAGCCATGCCCCACCTGATCACCGGCGGCGCCCGCAGCGGCAAGAGCCGCCATGCCGAAGACCTGGCCCGCCGTCATGGCGGACCGGTGTGCTATCTCGCCACCGCCGAGGTGCGCGACGCCGAGTTCGCGCGCCGGGTGGCGCTGCACCGCGCGCAGCGGCCGGCGCATTGGAGCGTGGCGGAGGCCGGCCGCGGCCTGGCGGCCATCATCGCGGCCCATGACAGCGCGGATGGCTTGCTGCTGATCGACTGCCTGGGCATGTGGCTGATGCGCTTCTTCGGCGAGGCCGGATTCGACGCGTCGGCATACGAGGCGGAGCGCGACGCGCTGCTGGTGGCGCTGGACGCGGTGAGCGGCGAGGTGCTGCTGGTCAGCAACGAGGTGGGCTGGGGCGTGGTGGCGGGCGATGCCGAAACCCGCCGCTTCGTCGACGAGTTGGGCCGGCTCAACCAGCTGGCGGCGTCGCATTGCGGCCGGGTGACGTTGGTGGCCTGCGGCTTGCCGCTGGCGTTGAAGGGGGAGGCGGCATGAAGCGGGCGCTGTTTGGCGTGTGTCTATTGCTGGGCGCGGCGCGCGCCGGGGCGGCGATCCTGGTCGAGGACGGCGCCGGCAAGGCCGTGGCGCTGGAGCGGCCGGCGGCGCGCATCGTCAGCCTGGTGCCGCACGCCACCGAGCTGCTGTTCGCCGCCGGGGCCGGCGGCAAGGTGGTGGCCACCGTCGATTACAGCGACCACCCGGAAGCGGCGAAAAAGCTGCCGCGCGTCGGCGGCTTCACCGGCTTCAGCCTGGAGGCGGTGTTGCGGCAGAAGCCCGATCTGGTGGTGGCCTGGCAGGACGGCGGCACGCCGCGCGAGCTGGAGCGGCTGCGGCGCATGGGAGTGCCGGTGTTCATCAGCCATCCATTGCAACCGGACGACGTGGCGCAGGAAATCGTCAAGCTGGGCAAATTGGCCGGCACCGACGCCGCCGCGGCTACGGCGGCCGCGGCCTATCGCCAGCGGCTGGCGGCGCTGCGGCAGCGCTACGGCAGCCGCGCGCCGGTGCGGGTGTTCTACCAACTGAGCCAGACGCCCATCTTCACCGTCAGCGGCAAGAGCTATATCGATGCGCTGATCCGCGTCTGCGGCGGCGTGAATGTGTTCGCCGACCTGCCGTTGCCGGCGCCGCAGGTGTCGACCGCCGCCGTGGTGGCGGCGCGGCCGCAGGCCATCGTGGCCGGCGACGACGCCACGCTGGCGATGTGGAAGCGCTGGCAGGCATTGCCGGCGGTGGCGAACGGCGCGCTGCTGGCCCTGCCCGGCGACGCCATCACCATCCCCGGACCGAGGCTGGTGGACGGCGCGGACCAGCTGTGTGCCCGGCTGGACACAGCGCGGCAGCGGCTGGGTTTGACGCCCAAGTAGCCGCCCGTTATCCTCGCCGCCATGGACAATGAACTGGAATACCTCGAATCCCGCGTCGCGGCGCTGATCGCCCGCATCCGGGAACTGGAAGTCCAGAACGGCCGGTTCGCCGAGGCGCTGTCCGAAGCGCTGAAGGAGAACGCCGAGCTGAACTTCCGCGTCAACGAAACCCGCAGTCGGGTGGCGGCCCTGGTGGCGCGCCTGCCCGCCGCGCCGGAGAACGAGCAATGAGCGACGTGGTTCAGGTCGACATCGAGCTGCTGGGCAGGCATTTCACCATCGGCACGCCGCAGGACGAGCAGGAAACGCTGCTGGAAGCGGTCCGCCTGCTGGAAGGCAAAATCTCCACCATCCAGCAGCATGGCAAGGTGATGGACGCCGACAAGATCGCCATCATGGCCGCGCTGAACATCGCGCACGACCTCTTGAAGACAAAAGTGGGCGAAGGCTTGGAGATTGAGGCGTTTCAGCGTAAAATACGTGGCATGAGCGAAGCAGCCGATCAGGCGCTGAGCCAAAGCCAGCAGCCGCTGTTTTAAGCCGAGCGGCGCTGGCGCACCAAAGGTCAGTTTATCCCCTGCGGTGTTCGTGACGGCGCACAATTCCTTTGTACCAATGCGTTCGCTTTTGGCTGCCAGCGTGAGACATGGGCGTGCCGCGTTCCCTGATGAACGCGCCCGAAATGTTTGGCAGGCGGCCCCTCCTGGAAACAGGGTACAAGCGAATTTAGCCCGAACGGCACTCGCGGGGGTTCCCCCTCCAACATGACCGCATCTTCCCCCGCAATCGATAAGACGGCGCTGCGCCGCCAGCTTCGCCGCGCCCGCATCGCGCTGCCGCCGGCTTGCCGCGCCGAAGCCGCGCGCGCGATCGCCCGCCACGCTTCTCGTCTATTGGGTCGAGGCAAGCGCGTCGGCGGCTATCTCGCCGCCGGCTCCGAGCTTGACCTGGCCGAAGTGATGAACGCGGCGCTATGGCGCGGCGCGGAGGTCTATCTGCCGCAGATTCCGCGGCGGGGCCGCCGGCTGTGGTTCACCAGGCTGGGCGCCGCCGACCGCTGGTATCTGCATCCCCGTTACCGCATCCTGGAGTACGCCGGCGCGCGGCTGCGCGCCGAACGGCTGGACGTGGTGTTCGTGCCCTTGCTGGGTGTGGACCGGGACGGCTACCGGATGGGACAGGGCGGCGGCTTCTACGACAGCACGCTGGCCTTTCGCCGCCGGCATGCCTTGAGCGGCAAGCCGCTGCTGGTGGGCGTGGCTTTCGACTGCCAGCTGGTGGACGCGGTGCCGCGCGAGGCATGGGACGTGAGGCTGGACTGGCTGCTGACCGAATCCGGCTTGCGCCGCTTGCCGCTGAGGGAGGCGGGCGCATGATCCTGCTGCTGCTGCTGCCTCTGCTCGCCGCCTGCCTGCTGGGCCGGCTGGCCTGGTGGTGGTGGCTGCCTTACGCGCTGATGGCCGCGCCCACGCTGCTGGCCTATTGGCTGGACAAGCGCGCGGCGCTGCGCGGCCAGTGGCGCATTCCTGAAGCCAGGCTGCAATGGCTGCATCTGGCCGGCGGCTGGCCGGCCGCCTGGCTGGCGCAGCGGGCGTTCCGCCACAAGACCCGCAAGCAGCCCTTCCTGGCGCTGTACTGGCTTGGCGCGTTGGCCAATGCGGCCTTGCCGCTGGGCTGGCTGTGGATGAAAAGCCGCTGAACAGGCTTGGCGCGGCTAACAAAAATCCGTTTCACCCCTGAGGCAAGGCGTGCCGACGCAGGCAGCGCTTGAGTACCGCCAGTCGGCGCAACGCAGCATCAGGAGTTTGTCAGCCACGCTCAGCGCCAGCCGTAGCGCGGGCCGTAGCCGTAGTAATACACCGGCGTTGCCGGCACCACCACGGCGGGTCGCACCACCACCGGCGCCACCGCGACGCGCGGCGGCTCCACTACGCAGCCGGCCAGGCTGCTGATTGCCACGACGGCCAGAATCCATTGTTTCATTTTCGCGCTCCCGCGATGCCGGACAGCGTGCCTGTCCCGTTACCGCCAGCATACGAAGCAATCTTTCCAGTAAGATTGAGCAAGTCTTTCCCGATCCACTCAGCGATTAACAGATATTGCCCATGCGCTATTGGCTGATGAAGTCCGAACCGGACGAAACCTCGATCGACCATCTTGCCGCCGAGCCCGCGCGGCTGTTCGAATGGACTGGCGTGCGCAATTACCAGGCGCGCAATTTCATGCGCGACGACATGCGCCCCGGCGATCTGCTGCTGTTCTGGCATTCGTCCTGCCCCGAGCCAGGCATCGCCGGCATCGCCGAAGTGGCGGCCGCCGCGCATGCGGATTCCAGCCAGTTCGATCCCGCCAGCCCTTACCACGATCCCAAGTCCGACCCTGCCAATCCGCGCTGGCAGTGCGTGGACGTGCGCTTTGTCGAGAAGACGCGGCTGCTGTCGCCGGCCGAGTTGCGCCAGCATCCGCTGCTGGAGGGCATGACGGTGCTCAAGCGCGGCAATCGCTTGTCGATCACGCCGGTGACGGCCGAGGAGTGGGCGTATCTGATGGACTTGCTCGGCGTGGGCCAGCCGCGTTGACGCTTGGCGCGCGGATATTCCTGTGTAATATTTTGGCGTTTCCATTCCGGGATGCGCGATGTCTTCCATCCAACCGCGCAATCCGCGGATAGATTGCCTGCGCGGCATCGCCATCGGCTGCGTGCTGCTGCTGCACTTCATGCTGGCCTACGGCATCAAGGACAGCCTTCTGGGCAGCCTGCTGTCGGCGGCCTTGCTGGGCGCGCTGGCGCGCAACGGCAATTACGGCGTGACGATGTTTTTCGTCGTGTCCGGCTTCCTGATCGTGTCGCAGTCTTTGCGGCGCTGGGGCAGTTTGCCGGCCATCGATATCCGCGCTTTCTACGTGCGGCGCTTCGCCCGCATCATGCCACTGCTGCTGCCGACGCTGGCGCTCATCGTCGCGCTGGGCAGCCTGGGCCTGCCCCATTTCAGCAATACCGACGGCGGCCACCATTTGCCGGCCTCGTACTTTTGGGCGGCGGCCGGCTCGGTGCTGACCTTCTGGCACAACCTGCTGATGCAGTCGGTGGGCTACTTCAACTATTGCCTGAACGTCTATTGGTCGCTGTCGGTGGAGGAGGTGTTCTATCTGGCGCTGCCGCTATTGTGTCTCGCGCTGAGGCGGACCTGGCTGCTGGCGGCGGTCTGCCTGCTGCTGATCGCCGCCGGGCCGTTTTACCGGGCGGCGCATCTCGACAACGAAATCGACTACTTGTACGGCTACCTGGCTTGTTTCGACGCCATCGCCATCGGGTGTCTGGCCGCCTTGGCCGCTCATCGAGTCCGGCTGGCCGACGGCCAGGCCCGGCTGCTGCGCTGGGCGGGTTTGCTGATGCTGAGCGGGGTGTATCTGCGGGGCATCGCCGGCAACCAGGTGTTCGGCTTCAGCTGGGTGGCGCTGGCCAGCGCGATGTTCCTGCTGGGCGCGGCGCGCGCGCCGGCGCTGGACGGCTGGCGCGAGCGGGCGACGCGTCCGCTGCGCTGGCTGGGGCGGCACAGTTATGAGTTGTACTTGCTGCATATCGTGGTGCTGGCCGGCTTGCGCAATCTGCTGCCTAAGGGAAGCATCGGTTATTGGGAGCGCCTGCCGCTGTTGTGCGCGTTTGTGGCGGTATCGGCGTTGTTGGCGCATCTGGCAGCCCGCTATTGGTCGGAGCCATGCAACCAGGCGATCCGCCGGCGCTGGCTCGGCCGCCGCGGCGAGGATGGCGCGCGCTTAAGCGCGGAGCGGGGGGATTCTTTGGCATGATGGAAGCCGATATCGGTAAAAGGGGCGGGCATGTTGTCGATTGAGCTTTGGGCCGCGTTGCTGGCCTGCGGAGCGGTGGCTGGTTTTCTGGCTGGCCTGCTGGGCGTGGGCGGCGGCCTGATCATCGTGCCGGTGGTGTTGGCGGTGCTGTCGGCCGCGCATGTGGGCGGCGCGCATGCCCAGCACCTGGCGGTGGGCACCTCGCTGGCGGTGATGGTGTTCACCAGCCTGTCCAGCGTGCGCGCGCATCACAAGAAGGGCGCGGTGGACTGGCGCATCGTGCGCGGCATGGCGCCGGCGATGGTGGCGGGCACGCTCTTGGGCAGTCTGATCGCCGGTTGGATTTCCGGCCTGGCGCTGCGCTGGTTCTTCGTCGCCTACGCCTACGCGGTGGCGCTGCAGATGCTGGTCGGACGCCAGCCCAAAGGCGGCCGGGGCATGCCGGGCTGGGCCGGGCAGGGGGCCGCCGGCAGCCTGATAGGCATGATTTCCAGCTGGGTGGGAATCGGCGGCGGCTCGATGAGCGTGCCCTTCATGAGCTGGTGCAATGTGCCGGTGCGCACTGCCATCGCCACCAGCGCGGCGCTGGGCTGGCCGATCGCCGTGTCCGGCGCGGTCGGCTACTTGTACAGCGGCTGGGGCGCGGCGGGATTGCCGCCCGGGGCCATGGGTTTCGTCTACCTGCCGGCGATGCTGGCGCTGATGCTGATGACGGTGCTGCTGGCGCCGGTTGGCGCGAAGGCCGCGCACCGGCTGCCGGTGCCGCGGCTGAAAAAGGCCTTCGCCGTGCTGATGGCGGCGATGGCCAGCGAGATGCTGTACAGCCTGTTGCGCGGCTAAGGTCTTCTGCAACCTTGTCGGCTTGCCTGTGGTCGAAGCGGTTTGACCGACAGTGAAAGGACGACGAGTGTTGAGAAGCGCGATTGTATGCGTGGCGGGGATGCTGGCGGCGGTGCCGGCGGCCTTCGCCTACAGCGACGAAGCCAGGCTGCCCTTTGCCGGCCAGCCGGGCGAGCTGCCGCTGGAGCTGGCGTTGCGTTTCGCCAAGAACCGGCTGGGCGAGGATGGCCGTTTCGAGTACGCCACGCTGAAGGTTGTTCAGACCAGCCAGCCGGAGGCGTTCGACCGGGCCGGCATCACGCTGATCCGCGAAGGGCTGATGGACGACAGCGTCAAGGGCGTGCGCCAGCGCTTCGAGCTCAGCCGCGAGGAGAATGTCTGGACGCTGCGGGCGGTGAAGGAAGACTTCTCCTGCTGGCGCGGGCGCAAGGGCTGGGGGCTCAAGCCCTGCCCTTGAGGCGGCGCGCGCCAAGCATTTGTTTTTTGGGTCTTATCGCCGACGCGAAGACGCCGTTATAATGGGGCAATCATTTTGCGGACGGGCTGACCGGATGCATGCGCGCGGATCGCGCCCCGGGCAGCCCGCCTTTTGTATTTCAGAGTCCAGACAAAGATCGCCATGCAAGAACAATACAGCCCGCGGGCGGTAGAAGCCGCCGCCCAACAGAAATGGCAGAAGACTGCCGCCTTCAAGGCCGTGGAAGACGCGTCGCGTCCCAAGTACTACGCGCTGTCGATGTTCCCGTATCCGTCCGGCAAGCTGCACATGGGCCATGTGCGCAACTACACCATCACCGACGTGCTGGCCCGCTTCAAGCGCCTGCAGGGCTTCAACGTGCTGCAACCGATGGGCTGGGACGCCTTCGGCCTGCCGGCCGAGAACGCGGCGATGAAGAATGGCGGCGCGCCGGCGGCGTGGACCTACGCCAACATCGAATACATGAAAACCCAGCTGGATAGCCTGGGCTTCGCGCTGGACTGGGAACGCGAGCTGGCCACCTGCAAGCCGGACTACTACCGCTGGGAGCAGTGGCTGTTCACCCGCCTGTTCGAAAAGGGCGTGATCTACAAGAAGAACGGCGTGGTCAACTGGGACCCGGTGGACCAGACCGTGCTGGCCAACGAGCAGGTTGTGGACGGCCGCGGCTGGCGTTCGGGCGCGCTGGTGGAAAAGCGCGAAATCCCGATGTACTACTTCCGCATCACCGACTACGCCGAGCAGCTGCTGGCCGATCTGGACAAGCTTGACGGCTGGCCGGAGCAGGTCAAGACCATGCAGCGCAACTGGATCGGCAAGAGCTACGGCTCCGACGTGGTGTTCCCGTACGACGAGGCCAGCATCGGCCACGCCGGCGAATTGAAGGTCTACACCACCCGTCCGGACACGCTGATGGGCGCCACCTACGTCGCCGTCGCCGCCGAACATCCGCTGGCCACCCAGGCCGCGGCCGGCAACGCCGAGTTGCAGGCCTTCATCGCCGAGTGCAAGGCGGGCTCCGTCGCCGAGGCCGACATGGCCAAGATGGAAAAGAAGGGCATGGACACCGGCCTGTTCGTCATCCATCCGCTGACCGGCGAACGCTTGCCGGTATGGGTGGCCAACTACGTGCTGTGGGGCTACGGCGAAGGCGCGGTGATGGCCGTGCCGGCGCACGACGAGCGCGACTTCGAGTTCGCCAACAAGTACGCGCTGCCGATCAAGCAGGTGATTACCCTGGCCACTGGCGACGCCGAATACGACGCCGCCAACTGGCAGGAGTGGTACGGCGCCAAGGATGACACCGTGAAGACGGTCAATTCCGGCAAGTACGACGGCCTGGGCTACCAGGCGGCCTTCGACGCCATCATCGGCGACCTGCAGGCCAAGAGCCTGGGCCAGAAGAAAACCCAGTATCGCCTGCGCGACTGGGGCATCAGCCGCCAGCGCTACTGGGGCTGCCCGATCCCGATCATCCACTGCCCGAGCTGCGGCGACGTGCCGGTGCCGGAAAAAGACCTGCCGGTGACGCTGCCGGAAAACGTGCACCCGGACGGCGCCGGCTCCCCGCTGGCCAAGATGCCGGAATTCTACGAAACCGCCTGCCCGAAGTGCGGCGGCGCGGCCAAGCGCGAAACCGACACCATGGACACCTTCGTGGAGTCCAGCTGGTACTACGCCCGCTACGCCAGCCCGAAGTGCGACACCGCGATGGTGGACAAGAAGGCCGCCGATTACTGGCTGCAGGTCGATCAATACGTTGGCGGCATCGAACACGCCATCCTGCACCTGCTGTACGCGCGCTTCTTCCACAAGCTGATGCGCGACGAGGGCCTGGTGTCGTCGGACGAGCCGTTCAAGAGCCTGCTGACCCAGGGCATGGTGATCTGCGAAACCTTCTATCGCGACCTGCCCAACGGCTCCAAGGACTGGATCGCGCCGCAGGACGTGGACCTTACGCGCGACGCCAAAGGCAAGATCGTGTCCGCCACGCACCGCGTCGACGGCCAGCCGGTGGTGATCGGCGGCATCGAGAAGATGTCCAAGTCCAAGAACAACGGCGTGGATCCGCAGGAATTCATCGAGAAATACGGCGCCGACACCGCGCGCCTGTTCATGATGTTCGCCGCGCCGCCGGAGCAGAGCCTGGAGTGGTCCGACGCCGGCGTGGAGGGCGCGTTCCGCTTCCTTAAGCGCCTGTGGAAGAGCGCGCGCGAGCACGTCGAAGCCGGCGTGGTCGCGCCGTATGCCGCGGGCGAGCTGAACGCCAGCCAGAAGGAACTGCGCTTCAAGCTGCACGGCACCATCCAGAAAGTGGCCGACGATTACGGCCGCCGCCAGCAGTTCAACACCGCCATCGCCGCGGTGATGGAGCTGCTCAACGCCTACGACAAGGCCGACACCGCGGGCGAGACCGGCCGCGCCGTGGCGCAGGAGGTGCTGGAAACCGCTACCCTGCTGTTGTCTCCCATCGTGCCGCATGTCTGCGACGGCATCTGGAACGAGCTGAAGCCGGGCACCGAGCTGCTGGCCCAGTCCTGGCCCAAAGTGGACGAGAGCGCGCTGGTGAAGAGCGAGATCGAGCTGATGGTGCAGGTGGCGGGCAAGCTGCGCGGCAGCGTGACCGTGGCCGCCGACGCTGCCAAGGATGCGATCGAGGCCGCGGCGCTGGCGCACGAGAACGTGATCAAGTTCATGGAAGGCAAGCCGGCCAAGAAGATCATCGTGGTGCCGGGCCGCCTGGTGAACATCGTCGTCTAGCGGGTGGGCCGGCCCGTGGCGTTGTTTGGCCCCACGGGCTGTCAGCCATGCTAGGACCGATATCGGATACGCGGCGCGGGGCGGTTTGTCCTGCGCCGTTTTTGCCTGGCGGATCATCCGCCATGGGGGATGCAATGAAACACTCTCTGAGATTCGCGCTGTTGGCCGGTTTCGCGCTGTTGCTGACCGCCTGCGGCTTCCATTTGCGCGGCCTGGGCGGCCCGCTCAAGCCGCTGCCGTTCTCCACCATGTATCTGGAGGCCAGCGGCAAGGGCATTGAATCGGATCTGCGCACCGTGTTCGCGCGCGATCCGAAGCTGACGGTGATGTCCGCGCCCAAGGGCGCGCAGGCGGTGGTGAGCGTGGTCAGCGAGAATCAGTCCAAGGACATCCTGACCATCAATACCGGCGGCCGCATCAACGAATACCAGCTGACTTACACCGCGGTGGTGCGTACGGTGATCGGCGGCGTGCCGGTCGATCCGGACATGGTGGTGACCGTGCGCCGCAGCCTGAATTACTCGGATAACCAGGTGCTGGGCAAGCAGCAGGAAGAAGACCTGCTGTGGGCCGACGCGCGCCGCGACGCCGCCGAGCAGGTGGTGCGCCGACTGGCTTACCTGAAGGTGCCGGCCGCGCCGCTGGCCGGTCCCGCAAGCGTGAAGCCCGATGCCGTCCCTCAGCCCTGACGCGCTGAACGCGGGCTTGGCCAAGGGGCTGGCGCCGCTGTACCTGGTGCATGGCGAAGAGGCGTTGCTGGCGCTGGAGGCGGCCGACGCCGTCCGCGCCGCAGCGCGCGCCGCCGGTTACCTGGAGCGCGAGGTGCTGACGGTGGAAAGCGGCTTCGATTGGATGCAATTGACCGACTCGATGTCCAGCGTGTCGCTGTTCGCCTCGCTGAAGCTGCTGGAAATCCGCATTCCCGGCGGCAAGCCGGGCACCGAGGGCGCGGAGGAGCTGCAGCGCCTCGCCGCCGCTCCGCCGCAAGATACGGTGACCCTGATCACGCTGCCCAAGCTGGACAAGGCGCAGCAGCAGAGCAAGTGGTTCACCGCGCTGGACAGGATCGCCCAGGTGGTGGAGGCGCGCCCGGTGGGCCGCGCCGAGCTGCCGGGCTGGATTGCCCGCCGGCTGAAGGCCCAGGGCCAGCAGTTGGGCGCGGAGGCGTTGGCGTTCTTCGTCGACCGGGTGGAGGGCAATCTGCTGGCCGCGCGGCAGGAAGTGGACAAGCTGGCGCTGCTCTATCCCAAGGCCGAGTTGAGCCTGGACGATCTGCAGGCGGCGGTGGCCAATGTCGCCCGCTTCGACGTGTTCCAGCTGTCCGAGGCCTGGTTGTCCGGCGACACGCCCAGGCTGACGCGGATGCTGGACGGGCTGATGGCCGAAGGCGAGGCGCCGGTGCTGGTGTTGTGGTCGCTGGCCGAGGACGTGCGCATGCTGCTCAAGTTGCGCCAGGGCCTGAAGGACGGCCGCCAGCCGCGCGATATGGCGCGCGAGCTCAGGCTGTGGGGCGAGAAGCAGAAGCTGGCGGAGCCGGCGCTGCGCCGCATCGGCCCGCGCAAGCTGATGGCCGCTTTGTCCGAGTGCGCGCGCATCGACCGCCAGATCAAGGGCGTCGAGCCGGGCGAGCCTTGGCAGACCATGCGGGCGCTGGCGACCAGGCTGGCAGCCTGAGAGGATGTTCCGCTTGGAAACGGACCGCATGCGGTCCGTTTTTTCATGCGCGCAGGCTTGCAGAGTTTGGCTTCGCGGCAGAGGCCAGAGCGAGGCTGGCGAGTGGCAGAGCCAGTCCTGCCAACGCGGCGGCCAACAGGCTGGTCTGCTCCAAGACGCCGCCATGGCTGAGCAATATTCCCGCCAGCCAGGCTCCCAGCGCATTGCCCAGATTGAAAGCGCCGACGTTGAAGGCGGATGCCTGGACCGCGGCGTCTCCCGCCAGCCGTATCGCCAATGTCTGCAGCAGCATGCACAGGGCGAAAGCCAGGGCGCCCCATAGCGTCATCAGCGCCAACGCGAAAGGCAGGCGCGCAGCCAGCAGACAGAAAGCGATCAGGCTGGCGCATAGCAGTGCCAGGGTCAGGAGCAGCGCCTTGTCCAGTTGCCCGTCCGCCAGCCGTCCGCCTATCCAGCCGCCGGCCACCAGTCCCGCGCCGCAGAGCAGCAAGGCCGCGCTGGACTGTTCCGGGGGCAGGCCGCTGACCTGAGATAGCGTCGGCAGCAAATAAGTGAAGAAAGCGAACATGCTGGCGGCGGCCAGCACGCTGGCGAGCAGCGCCGGCCAGACCTGTCCGGGCAAACGCGCTTGCGGTTTGCCGCCAGTCCTGTCTCCCGTGTGGGTCGGCAGCAGCGCACGAATCAGCAACAAGGTGAGGAAGCCCAGCGCCGCCACAGCGGCGAAGCTGGCGCGCCAACCGGCCCATTGGCCGATCAGGGTGCCGGCTGGCACGCCCAGCACATTGGCCAGCGTCATGCCGCTGAACATCAGCGCCATCGCCCGGCCGGCCATGCCGGCCGGGGCCAGCCGCGCCGCCATCACCGCCGCCGCGCCGATGAGGCTGGCGTGGCAGAAGGCCGTTAAGATCCGCGCCAATAGCAGCGACCACAGGCCGGGCGCCAGCAGGCAAGCCAGATTCCCGACAATGAAGATCAGCATCAGTCCGCTCAGCGCGCGCTTTTCTTCGAGGCGGGTCATTAAGCCGGCCAGCAACGGGCCGCCGGCCACTACGCCCAGCGCGTAGCCGGAAACCAGATAGCCGGCGCTGGGCAAGTCGATGCGCAGATCGGCGGCGATGAGGGGCAGCAAGCCCATGATGACGAATTCGGCGGTGCCGATGGCGAAAGCCGCGGCCGCCAGCGTCAACAAGGCGGGGCTCAACAAGCGGGGAGAGGGCATGGCGATACCTGAGTGCAAGAAAGGCACCAGCCTAACTGTCTGGCCTGGCGGGAAACAGCCAGCGGTCGCTCCGCACTGTGTGGAGCCGTTTGGCATGAATGGCGCTACACTTTCCGCTCTGGAAAGGGGGGAGTGTGCTGGCTTCAATGAGCGATCTGGCAGTATTCATCACGGTGGCCGAACAGGGCAGCTTTGTCGGCGCGGGGCGGAGTCTGGGGGTGTCGGCGTCGGCTGTGGGCAAGCGCGTCAGTCGATTGGAGGCCGAGCTGGGCGCGCGTCTCCTGCAGCGCAGCACCCGCGCGCTGGCGCTGACGGCGGAGGGAGAGACGGTGCTGAGCCGGGGTCGGCGCATGCTGGAAGAGGCTGCGGCGATGCGCGCGGAACTGGAGCGGGCAGGAAGTCTGCCGGAGGGGGTGTTGCGGCTGAGCCTGCCGCCCATCGGCGGGGTGATGATGGCGGAGCTAGGGGCGTTTCAACTGCGTTATCCCGAGGTGTCGCTGGAACTGGATTACAGCGAACGCAATGTGGACATCATCGAGGAAGGCTTCGATGCGGCCATCCGGGTGGGCGCGGGAGACGACGGCAAGCTGCGCAGCCTGGCCTTGCCGGGATTCCGCCGCCTCATCGTCGCCGCGCCGGATTACCTGGCGCGCCATGGCAGGCCGACGAGCGCGGCGCAGCTGGCCGGCCATCAGCTGATCCATTATCGCTCGCCCAATAGCGGCAAGCTGGAAGCGTGGCCCTTGGTTGAGGCGGACTTGCCGCGCGCGCTGGTGTGCAACAGCGTGCACGCGCGGCTGGAGTTCGCGTTGCAAGGCCAGGGCATCGCCTGCCTGCCGGATGTTTCCATTCGCCGCGAGCTGGACGACGGCAGTTTGCGGCCACTATTGAACAGCGAAAACGGTGAGCTCGTCGCGCTGCGGCTGCTGTGGCCTTCGTCGCGCGGCTTGTCCGCCCGCATGGCGGTATTCATGGATTTCATGCGCCAGGCGGCGCAGGAGCGTAGGCATGGCTGATTGCGATGCAGGCAGGAGGTTCACGCTGGATGGCCGCCAATATTTAGCGCTTGCGGATTTGCCAGTCCATTATTTGCCGCAAGTGGCGGAGTTGTACGCCAGCCAGGGATGGGGAGAGGCACGATCGTTTGATCTGCAGGCAATGGGGCGGGCATTTCGTGGCGGACTTGGCATTTGTGCGCTGAACGATGACCGGGTACTGGGCTTGGCTCGCGGTTTCAGCGATGGCTGGCAAGCGGCTTGGTTGGCGGAAATCATCGTGCATCGGGACTGCGCTGGGCGGGGTGTGGGTCAGGCCTTGGCGCGGGAATTCATGCGCCGCTGCGGTACCGATACCATTTACTGCGAAGCGTTGTCTGGTCGTGAATGGTTTTTCGAGCGGCTGGGTTTCAAGGTTCGCCCCCGTTTAACCGCGATGGCGTGGCGCGCGTCTTTGGATTGTTGATAACTTTGCAATCTGCCCAGGGTTGTGGGTAAGTGAGTGGGCATACAAGCATGTCCGGTATATCACGTGGTGGCTTGCTAATCTGAGAAAAGCGTTTCTTAAAGTTTGCGAGGTATCGCATGAGCGGCATGCGCGATTGGACGGGCGGACGCTTCCACTATGCCTGGATCGCCGTCGGCGTCACTTTCCTGGTGATGTTGACTACCGCGGCCATCCGCGCCGCGCCCAGCGTGATGATGGTGCCGCTGGAGCGCGAGTTCGGCTGGAGCCGTTCCGCCATCTCGCTGGCCTTGTCGATCAACCTGGCGCTGTTCGGCCTGATGGGGCCGTTCGCGGCGGCGGCGATGCTGCGCTTCGGCCTCAGGCGCACGGTGTTGTGCGCGCTGGCGCTGCTGGCCGTCAGCGTGGCGCTGTCCACGTTGATGCGCAGCAACTGGCAGCTGCAGCTGCTGTGGGGCGTGATGGTAGGCTGCGCCACCGGCGCCACGGCGATGACATTGGGCGCGTCGGTAGTCAACCGCTGGTTCGTCCAGCATCGCGGGCTGGCGATGGGTTTGCTGACCGCCAGCTCGGCCACCGGCCAGCTGGTGTTCCTGCCGCTGATGGCCTGGCTGACCGGGCAGCATGGCTGGCGCGGCACGGTGTGGCTGATTGCCGGCTGCATCGTCTGCGTGTTTCCGCTGGCGTGGCTGCTGCTGCCGGAGCGGCCGGCCAGCATCGGCCTGCGGCCGCTGGGCGAGGCGGAGAACGCGCCGCCGCCCGCGGCCGTGCATCACAATCCCATCGTTATCGCCTTCGGCGCGCTGAAAACGGCCAGCCGCTCCGGCGACTTCTGGCTGCTGTTCGGCAGCTTCTTCGTTTGCGGCGCCAGCACCAACGGCTATATCGGCACCCATTTCATCGCGATGTGCGGCGATTACGGGCTGACCCCGGTGCGCGGCGCCAGCTTGCTGGCGGCGATGGGCATGTTCGATCTGCTGGGCACCACGCTGTCCGGCTGGCTGTCCGACCGCTTCGCGCCGCAGGCGCTGTTGTTCGTCTATTACGGGCTGCGCGGACTGGCGCTGCTGTATCTGCCGCATGCCTTCGGGCTGGAGTACTTCTACGGCCTGCCGCTGTTCACCCTGTTCTACGGGCTGGATTGGGTGGCGACGGTGCCGCCGACGGTGAAGCTGACCACCGGCGTGTTCGGCAGCGAGCAGGCGCCGGTGGTGTTCGGCTGGATCGTCGCCGGCCACCAGCTGGGCGCCGCGTTCGCCGCGCTGGGCGCGGGCATGCTGCGCAACAGCCTGGGCAGCTACACCGCGGCGACGATGATTTCCGGCGCCTTGTGCCTGCTTGCCGCGGCGCTGGTGCTGCGCATCCGCATCGAGCGCCGTCGGCCTGTGCAGGTTTGAGCCGGATTTGGATAAAGGCATCGTATCCGGTTGGCTGTGTGCTGCGTTGCGCAAGAAGGCTAAGAGCGGGATGTCTTGACTGGGCGGAGCAGATCCGCTTCTGCCGGTGACAAGGTGGTGGACAACTGGTTCGGCAATGCCGCCTGGAAACCATCCGTTCGGGCGTCGGCAAGACGTTGGTTGCTTCCCAGGTGCAGGCGCTGGTCACCACGATGGCGGCGTTCAATCCGCCAGTTGCCGGCCAGATGACGCTGCCAGCCGATTATCAGCTTGGCTTGCAGACGGTGATGGCGTCCAGCTGGAAGTAAATAAACAGGTCTGATGTTTGATCATAAAGCTACGCATGAAGATGCGTGGCTTTTTATTATTTCGGCAGTTGGCAGATGATTGGGGAGATATTTAGAGTATTAACTATGTAAGTAATTATACGTAGTTGACGTGGCGTAGTTTGTCTCGGTCTGGCGATAAGGCAGGGCGAAAGGGGGAGACGTTCTCGCCAGTTTTATTTGGCTTTGGCGAGGCAAGGATCGAAATGTGCGGGTAATTGGGCTTTGTTTGACTTCGCTGGTGGGGTGGCAATTTTTTAATTGGTAAAAATTAACATTTTTGTTCAAAGGAAAAGCCGGTATTTTCCTTTGCAAATTCCCATCCTTTTTACCAGTTCAATTAAAAACATGTCTGATCCTATTTGCGGCCAAACCGCGCCGGGAGCTTCGGCGCCAGACCATGGCCTGCTCGGCCTGGTGCTGTTGGCCCAGTTCCACGGCATCGCCGCCGAGCCCGAGCAGCTCTCCCACCAATTCGGCCGCTCCGCCGAACCCTTCTCCGAAATCGATCTCCTCCTCGCCGCCAAGCATCTGGAACTGAAAGCCAAGATCGTCCAGCAGCCGCTGGACCGCATCGGCCTGATGGCCTTGCCGGCGCTGGCGCTGGCGGCCAACGGCGAGCACTTCATCGTCGCCCGCTGCGACGGCGACAAAGTCTTGATCCACGATCTGAAGCAGGGCCGTCCCGCGGTGTTGAGCCTGGACGAGCTGGCGGCGCGCTACGACGGCCGGCTGCTGGTGGTCGCCTCGCGCGCGTCGGCGGCCGGGGCCTTGGTCAAGTTCGATTTCACCTGGTTCGTGCCGGCCATCGTCAAGTACCGCAAGCTGCTGCTGGAGGTGCTGGGCGTGTCCTTCGTGCTGCAGTTGTTCGCGCTGGTGACGCCGCTGTTCTTCCAGGTGGTGATGGACAAGGTGCTGGTCAACCGCGCCTTCAACACGCTGGACGTGATCGCCGTCGGCCTGCTGGCGCTGTCGGTGTTCAACGTGATCCTGTCCGCCCTGCGCGGCCACGTGTTCGCCCACACCACCAGCCGCATCGACGTGGAGCTGGGTGCGCGCTTGTTCCGCCATCTGCTGGCGCTGCCGCTGGCCTATTACGAGGCGCGCCGCGTCGGCGACACCGTGGCGCGGGTGCGCGAACTGGACAGCATCCGCAATTTCCTCACCGGCCAGGCGCTGACCACGGTGCTGGACCTGCTGTTCTCCTTCGTGTTCCTTGCGGTGATGTTCTATTACAGCGGCTGGCTGACGCTGATCGTGGTGATCTCGCTGCCGTGCTACGCCGCCTGGTCGGCCATGCTGACGCCGGTGCTGCGCCGGCGGCTGGACGAGAAGTTCGCCCGCGGCGCCGACAACCAGTCCTTTCTGGTGGAGTCGGTCGGCGGCATCGGCACCATCAAGTCGATGGCGGTGGAGCCGCACATGACCCGGCGCTGGGACAACCAGCTGGCCGCCTACGTGGCCGCCGGCTTCCGCGTGACGCGGCTGGCCAATATCGGCCAGAACGGCGTGCAGCTGATCCAGAAGCTGGTGACGGTGGCCACCTTGTGGCTGGGCGCCAAGCTGGTGATCGGCGGCGATCTGTCGGTCGGCCAGCTGATCGCCTTCAATATGCTGGCCGGACAAGTGGCGGCGCCGGTGGTGCGCCTGGCCCAGCTGTGGCAGGACTTCCAGCAGGTGGGCATCTCGGTGGAGCGGCTGGGCGACATCCTCAACACCCGCACCGAGTTGCCGGCCAGCCGCGCGGCGCTGCCGCCCATCCAGGGCAAGATCGAGTTCGACCAGGTGGTGTTCCGCTACCGCCCGGACGGCCCGGAGATCCTGCGCAAGCTGAGCCTGGACATCCGCGCCGGCGAAGTGGTGGGCATCGTCGGCCGCTCCGGCTCCGGCAAGAGCACGCTGACCAAGCTGGTGCAGCGGCTGTACGTGCCGGAATCCGGCCGCGTGCTGGTGGACGGCAACGACCTGGCCCTGGCCGATCCGGCCTGGCTGCGCCGCCAGATCGGCGTGGTGCTGCAGGAGAACCTGCTGTTCAACCGCAGCGTGCGCGACAACATCGCGCTGTCCGATCCCGGCATGTCGCTGGACGCGGTGATCCGCGCCGCCAAGCTGGCCGGCGCCCACGATTTCATCATGGAGCTGGCCGAGGGCTACGACACCATGGTCGGCGAGCACGGCGCCAGCCTGTCCGGCGGCCAGCGCCAGCGCATCGCCATCGCCCGCGCGCTGGTCTGCAACCCGCGCATCCTGATCCTGGACGAGGCCACCAGCGCCTTGGACTACGAGTCCGAGCGCGCGGTGATGCAGAACATGCGCGCCATCTGCCAGGGCCGCACCGTGCTGATCATCGCCCACCGCCTGTCAACCGTGCGCGGCGCCCACCGCATCATCGCGATGGACAAGGGCGTGATCGTCGAAGCCGGCAGCCACGCCGAGCTGGCGCAGAAACCGGGCGGCTACTACGCCCATCTCCACAGCCTGCAGCAAGGATAAGCCGCGATGAAGCATCAGATTGAGGCGTTGCGGGGCTTCCTGCAACGCTACCGCCAAGCCTTCGCCGACCATTGGTCCATCCGCCACCAGCTCGACCCCAAGCCGCGCAGCGAGGACGAGCTGGCCTTCCTGCCCGCCCACCTGGAGCTGACCGACAGCCCGGCCTCGCCCTTGCCGCGCTGGAGCATGCGCGTGATCGTGGCATTGTTCGTCTGCGCGCTGCTGTGGGCGCTGATCGGCCAGCTGGACATCGTCGCCGTCGCCGGCGGCAAGACCGTCAGCGGCGGCCGCACCAAGATCATCCAGCCGCTGGAGCCCAGCGTGGTCAAGGCCATCCACGTGCGCGACGGCCAGTTGGTCAAGGCTGGCCAGCTGTTGATCGAGCTGGACGCCACCGCCGCCGGCGCCGACAACCGCAAGGCCGGCGACGCGCTGGAAACCGCTCGCCTGGCCGGCGCCCGCTACCAGGCGCTGCTGGCCGCGCTGGACAACGGCCGGCTGCCGCAGCTGGAGAAGCTGGACGGCGTCGACCCGGCCAAGCAGCTGAGCGAGGAAACGCTGGCCGTCGGCCAGTGGCGTGCCTATCAGGCCAAGCGCGATTCGCTGCAGGCCACGCTGCGTCAGCGCGAGGCCGAGTTGTCCACCACCCGCCAGCAGGTGATCAAGCTGCAGGGCACGGTGCGGCTGGCCGAAGCGCGCGAGCATGACTATCAGGAGCTGCTGGACAAGAACTTCATCTCCAAGCACGCCTACTTGGACAAGCAGCAGGCGCGCATCGAGCAGCAGGGCGATCTGGCCAGCCAGAAGAGCCGCATCCAGGAGCTGGCCGCCGCCATCGCCAGCCAGCGCGAAGAGCTGGAAGCGTTGACCGCCAACTTCCGCAGCGACGCGCTGGACAAGCTGCGCGAAGCGCGCGAGCAGACCACCCAGTCCGGCGAGGAAGTGAAGAAGACCGGCCGCCGCCAGGCGCTGACCCAGCTCACCGCGCCGGTGTCCGGCAGCGTGCAGCAGCTGGCCATCCACACCGTCGGCGGCGTGGTGACCGAGGCCCAGCCGCTGCTGGCCGTGGTGCCGGCCAACGAGGCGCTGGAAGTGGAAGCGCAGATCGAGAACAAGGACATCGGCTTCGTCCGGCCCGGCCAGGCGGTGACGGTGAAAGTGGAAAGCTTCCCCTACACCCGCTACGGCTACCTGGACGGCGTGGTGGAAACCGTCAGCCACGACGCGCAGCAGGACGAAAAGCGCGGCCTGCTGTTTCCCGCCCGCATCCGGCTGAAGCAAAGCCACCTGGTGATAGACGGCGCGCGCGTCAATCTGAGCGCCGGCATGGCGGTCAGCGCCGAGATCAAGACCGGCAAGCGCCGGGTGATCGACTACTTCCTCAGCCCGCTGCAGGAACACGTCGGCGAAGGCATGCGGGAGCGTTGAGATGAAGCTCCTGCTGATCCACCAGAATTTCCCCGGCCAGCTGCGCCACATCGCCGATGATCTGAAAACCCGGCCCGACATCGACCTGCTGGCAGTGGGGCGCGACACCGCTCCCGGCCTGCAGGGCGTGCGGCTGCTGCGCTACAAGCCGCACCGCCAGCCCAGCCGCCAGGCCCACCCCTATCTGTACAGCTACGAGGACGCGGTGCTGCACGGCCAGGCGGTGCTGCGCAGCTTGCAGCCCTTGGCCCATCGCGGCTACCGGCCCGACGTCATCCTCGCCCACCCCGGCTGGGGCGAGACGCTGTTCCTGAAAGACCTGTTTCCCGACGCGCGGCTGATCCACTACTGCGAATTCTTCTACCACGGCCGCGGCGCGGACGCCGACTTCGACCCGGAATTTCCGCTCAGCCTGGACGGCGCCGCGCGGCTGCGCGCCCGCAACGCGCTGCACCTGCTCAACCTGGAAAACGCCGACGCCGGCATCTGCCCCACCCACTGGCAGCACAGCCTGCATCCAGCCGCCTACCGCGACAAGCTGCATGTCGCGCATGAAGGCATCCGCACCGAGCTGTTGAAGCCCGACCCCGCCGCCGAACTGGCGCTGCCAAACGGCCGCACGCTGCGCGCTGGCCAGAAGATCGTCACCTACGTCGCGCGCAATCTGGAGCCCTACCGCGGCTTCCACGTCTTCATGCGCGCGCTGCCCGAGCTGCTGCGCGCCGAGCCCGATTGCCAGGTGGCGATCGTCGGCGGCGACGGCGTCAGCTACGGCAGCGCGCCGGCGGACGCGGCCAATTGGCGCGAAAAGCTGCTGCGCGAAAACCTGGTCGATCCGGACCGGGTGCACTTCCTCGGCAAGGTGCCGTACGACGTTTACCGCAAGGCGCTGCAGGTGTCGGCGGTCCACGTCTACCTGACCTATCCCTTCGTGCTGTCGTGGAGCCTGCTGGAAGCGATGGCCAGCGGCTGCCGCATCGTGGCGTCGGACACCGCGCCGCTGCGCGAAGTGATCCGCGACGGCGTGAACGGCCACCTGGTGGACTTCTTCGACCGGGAGGCCTTGATCGAGAGGGTGAGAGAGGCGTTGCGCGAGGATGCGCCGGGGATGCGGCGGCAGGCGCGGCGGACGGCGGAACGGTACAGCGTCGAGCAGGGCTTGGACGCTTACAGGAATTTGCTGGGCATCGCTGCTTCTGATGCGGCGGATAGGGTGGCCGCGCAGGAAAGCGATGCCTGGCTTAGGCAGTAGTCCGATAACAGAAAGGTAAAAAATGGCAACTTCGCAAGAGAGCCCCGGCAAGGTATTGAATGGTACCGACATGGGAGAGGTGATCAATGGCGGCGACGGCGACGACACGCTGAACGGCAATGGCGGCAACGATACGCTGAATGGCTATGAAGGCAACGATCTGCTGCAAGGCGGAGACGGCGACGATGTATTGAACGGCTATGCCGGCAACGATACCTTGCAGGGCGGGGCCGGGGATGATCTGTTGAACGCCGGCAGCGGCAACAATGTGCTGGCTGGCGGCGCAGGCAACGATACCTTGATAGGCGGCGTGGACGGCGATCTCTACCTGTTCAATCTGGGGGATGGCTACGACACGCTGACCGATAATGCCCAGGACAAGCGCGACGCCGCGGATACCGATCCGGCCTACCGCGACGAATTGCGTTTCGGCCCCGGCATTCGTCCGGAAGACATCCAGCTGGAGCATGTCGGCGACGATCTGGTGCTGTCGCACCGCAACGGCGACGACGCAGTGACGATCAAGGGTTGGTTCGCCGACAAGAGTTTCTGGATCGAGAAGATCAGCTTCGCCGATGGCGCCAGCTGGAGCATCGCCGACCTGGCGCAACGCGTGATCACGCAAACCGGCACTGACCGCAAGGAGGCGCTGACCGGCTGGATCGGCAAGGATCATCTGATCGGCTTGGGCGGCAACGACACCCTGAACGGCCGAGCCGGCGACGATTGGCTGGAAGGCGGCGCAGGCAACGACAAGCTGTTGGGCGACGATGGCGACGACACGCTGCAAGGCGGCGATGGCGACGACTGGCTCGACGGCGGCAGCGGCCGCAATGTGCTGGAAGGCGGCAAGGGCAACGACACCCTGATCGGCGGCGCGGACGCCGACGTCTACATCTTCAACCTGGGCGACGGCGCGGACGTGATTCGCGAAACCGCCAGCGTGGACGTGTCAGTGCAGGACGAGATCCGCTTCGGCGCCAGCATCGCGGTCAAGGACGTGGTTGCGGTGCGGGTGGGCATGGACTTGGTGCTCAAGCACGCCAACGGCAGCGACAGCGTGACGGTGGAGGGCTATTTCGCCGCCGCCGGCAGCCGCGTCGAGCGTATCGTGTTCGCCGACGGCACGGTGTGGACCCAGGCCGATCTTCGCATCACGCTGACCGGCACCGACGGTGACGACACCCTGACCGGCTGGGAAGGCAGCGACGTGCTGATCGGCGGCGCGGGCAACGACGTGCTGATCGGCAACGGCGGATCGGACACCCTGATCGGCGGCATCGGCAACGACACCCTGGTGGGCGGCGCCGGCAGCGACGTGTACGTGTTCGAGGCCGGCCACGGCCATGACGTGATCGCCGCGCACAATGTGGACGTGGCGGTGACGCTGCATGACGAGATCCGCTTCGGCGTCGGCATTTCGGTCTCGGACATCCGCGTGCAGCAAGTGGGCGACGATATCGTGCTGATCCACGTCAATGGCAGCGACTCCGTCACCATCCAGGGCGGCTTCAGCATCGAGCACGGCTGGCAGGGCCAGATCGTGTTCGCCGACGGCAGCGTGTGGCTGGGCGCGGAGCTGATCCAGCGCGTGGTGGGCATGCAGAACGGCACCGATGGCGACGACCTGCTGCAGGGCGAGGACGGCGCGGACATTCTCGACGGCGGCGCCGGCAACGACACGCTGATCGGCGGCAATGGCGACGATACCTTCCGCGGCGGTTCCGGCAACGACGTGCTGGTGGGCAACAAGGGCCGCGACGTGTTCGAGTTCGGCCTGGGCGGCGGCCGCGACCAGATCAACTACGGCGTGGCTGCGGCCAAGATGGCGCAGTACAGCAAGGGCGACCAGATCCGCTTCCTGGCCGGCATCAAGGCGGCCGATGTGAAGGTGCTGAAGTCCGGCAATGATCTGGTGCTGATGCTGGCCAACGGCCAGGATGGCGTCACCATCAAGAACGGCGCGGTGGACAAGATGGGCTGGGCCGGCGAGGTGGTGTTCGCTGATGGCGTCCGCTGGAGCGCGGCCGACCTGCAGAAGCTGATCGTGGTCGGCGGCAACGACACCATCAAGGGCAGCGCCGGCGACGACGTGCTGGTCAGCGTCGGCGGCACCGTGGTGCTGGAAGGCGGCAAGGGCAACGACACGCTGAAAGGCGGCGCCGCGCACGACATATACGTGTTCAACCTGGGCGACGGCAACGACGTCATCATCAACAACTCGGTCAACGTTGCCGTCAGCCACCAGAGCGAAATCCGTCTGGGCGCGGGCATCTCGGTTTCGGACATCGTCGTGGTGCGCGCCGGCAACGACGTGATCCTCAAGCACGTCAACGGCAGCGACTCCATCCTGATCCAGAACTGGTTCAGCGCGACTTCCGCCCAGGTGGGCAGCGTGATCTTCGCTGACGGCGCGAGCTGGACTTCGGCGCAGATCAGCCAGTGGGCGAACGGCCTGCATGTCGGCGGCGACGGCAACGACATCCTGATCGGCGGCAATGTCAGCGACACGCTGCAGGGCGGCGCAGGCAACGATGTGCTGATCAGCGTCGGCGGCAGCGCGGTGCTGGAAGGCGGC
>NZ_JZJL01000044.1 GCF_000971335.1 Chromobacterium vaccinii | reverse complement strand
TTTGGCTTGTCTGCTGCTGGTGTGAGTTATCGGCGACTTCCACCATCGTACCAAATCGGTACGAACAGGCCGATTTGGTACGAACAGGCCAAAACAGCCTGAACAGGGCGAATCACCCTGAACGGGGTAAATCACCCCGATGCGGACGGCGAGCGTGAGCGACCAGATGGCAGCGGGAAAAGACGAGCACTCCGCTTTAGCGTGTACACATGGGTGTACACAATGCAAAAACGCGAGTAGCAACATCCTTGACTGGAAAGCCTTTGATGCTGCTACTCAATAATCAGATCCAATCGAGTAAGCTTTCACGACGCGTCACGGCGTGTCATCGAAACCACAAAAGCCCCGCCAGTTGGGGCTTTATTCATTGCAAATCGTGTCATGGAGTGTCAACAAAGCGCACGCTTGCCGTGTACCCAAGGATGTGCCCAGAGTACTTTTCACAGGCTCGTTTGGGTACACCCGCTCTATTCGCTGTTCAGATTTTTGACATTCCATCAGCGATGCGGGCTTGAGGCGTCCACTCAGTATTCGAGGTGGAACATGAGCAAGCAGATCAAGGCCTGGATCAAAGCCTGGTAGCGATTTGAGCGCCATTGCCATGGCAGTGGTCTTTGGCTGCGTTTTCGCAACGCCGCTTCCCCCTCCCTGCCATCGCCATGAGCTCATGACTCACATCGGGGACCCAAAATGCCAAGAGCCGCCCTCTCTCCAGAAAGGACGGCTCATGGCGCCCGCCTATATATCCTGCGCTAGCCTGTTTTCAACTCGGCCTCAGTCCAATCCCGGAACGCCAAGGCATGATCCTGAAAATATTTACTCCAGAAGGGCGTCGCTTGCACCATGTCCTCCAACCGGGTCCATAGTTCCTCATCAATCGGCCCAACGCCCATCAATCTCTTGCACTCAATGATTTTATACATCGCCAGAGCATGGTCATTACGCAACAACAAGACATTCTCGAATGTCTCCAATGCGCGCTCATAGTTTCCGTATTTGATATCGGAGTTTCGCAGAAAATTCATTTCCAAATTGATGTCATAAGCGATGGACTCAATTTGCGCAGGAGTAAAGTCCTTAGTTTCGACTACGCATCGCTTATAGCCCGCCATGCGTATATCGCCTTTTATCTGCCCATTTTTGACCGCATTTATGTACATCTCGCTGCCCGCCAATGGCGTCGCAACGTTGATCCGATACCAGTTCGCATCCAGAGAGCGCAGGAATTCCCGGGTATCGTTGATGTCATTCAATGTTTCGCCAGGCATGCCGATGATGATGTTGCAATCGGTGTAGATTCCCAAATCCCGGCAGTCCTCGACCACCCGGTTTGTGATCGACAGCTTCAGCGGCTTTCTCATTACCTCCTTCAGCACTCTTGCGCTGCCTGACTCGACTGCGAGCGTCAACTGCCTGACGCCGGTACGATGCAACTCCTCCAACATGGGCCTATCCAGCGCATACAATGCAAGCGCATTCGGGAAGAAACAGGTCAAATTCAGCTTTTGCGCGATTTTCAAAACGCTGGCGGCCCATTCTTTGTCCCAAAGAAACATATCATCCTCGATAACCAGCGTATTGGGAGCATACTTTTCACATAGATCGAATAACTCCCGCTCTATCCTCTCTATCGTGAAGCTTCGCATTTTCCGTCCATGCACCGTATGCGCGGCGCAGAATGTGCAATGAAATGGACAGCCTCTGCTCCCCATGTACGTAATATAATTTGTTCTATCACCAATGGAAGTGTATGCCTTGATGGTTGGATTAAGGTGGTAATCCTTCAGATCAATGCAGTCATAATCCAAATCGGGAATCTCATCCAGATTAGAAATAAAGTTATGCTGATACATCGTACCCTGCTTCAGATTCTCTTTTGTAATCCATTGAGCAGAGCCATTGCAATAATCAGCCTTGTTTTCCGCCGCCATCAGTTCTGTAATAGGCAGCTCGCCTTCGCCAAAGCAGAGCGCATCAAACGCATCCGGACTATCGGAGAAAAGCTCTCGATACATGGTTGTCGGCAAGTTACCGCCGCATATTCTGAATGCGTCCGGGAAAATCTTTTTAGCGACTGCAGCCAATGCCAAAAGGTTGTCATAGCCGGTAATGAAAAGCGATGAAAACCCTATCAAATCCGGCTCGAATCCAGACTGTTTTATAGACAGGAAAACCTCTTCAAACCAGTCATGGAACGAGCTTGCCTCCGGGCTATCCCATGTTTTATGTATTTCCGTATTGAAATCTACAACCTGAACCTCGGCATTGCATCTATCTTTCAACCAGGCGCTGATGGTCAAGACACCGAGAGGAACATCGGTGATCAGAACACCATATTTCCGTCCATTCTTGTGCATCCAGTATTTGCTGTTTGCGGACGGATTGACAAACGCCTCGAAGGTGATGTTAGGCGGGATAATCAATAAACACTTGGAAGACATTACTGACCTCGCTAACTTGCAATGAGAGGATTACATCGATATTAGGCATCGACATTGTCGCCAACGCCCCTCATATGTCACATTTATTGCCCTATTACAACATCACCATGATTTGGCAGATATTACGCCCAATCTCCGCAAAAGTACGAGCCGGTTCAACAGTGGCCAAGAGGCCCCAACTGCGCAACCGAGAACGAGCCCCACACGCGCCATGGCGAAGGACGCTCACGCATTCTTGCAACGCTTCCTAAAGGATATCGGCGGCAAGCCGGCAATCTCAAGCCGCTCCTACCACACGACAGCAAGGTCTTGCCCTTGGACGATCACTCGCGGCACCCGAAACCAAAGCCGGGCAGCCTCTTGCAGGCCTGGCTCGCCTTACGCCACGCTCGAGCATGCCCAGCGCATCCATAAACGAAGAGAGATCGCACGCCGGCACGCCGTTTCCACAGCCAAACAAGCCGTCATGGATCCTTCGTTCTAGACCAAACGCTCTCCGCCCCCAGTCCAGGCTCCCCGCAGGCAACGCCCCGGTCTTGCCACCGGAGCCACAGATGCCGGAAACCGGTTGTCCTGCCATTCAGCACCTAATATGAAAATGGCTTTTCACATCCTAATGTAGATGAATAAACCATGGAGAAGGACAATGCTTTATCAACTGACAGTCCGGCAGAAGCTCTTCATCGGCTTTGGTTCAGTGCTGATGATGCTGTTGGCCGTGGTGATCGTGGCGATGTTCAAAATGGATGGCATTCAGCAGAAATCGCGAGACATCATTGAGAATCGCTATCCCAAAGTGATGCTGATCGACCGCATCACGATCACCACCTTGGATATCGGCCGCGGCGTGCGCAACGCCATCATCACTACCGAACCGCAAACGATAGAGTCGGAAATCGCCCAGGTGGAAAGCCTGCGCGCGAAAAATACGGAAAACCTGAGCAGTCTGGACAAGGTCGTGGTGACGCCGCGGGGCCATGAGCTGATGGAGAAAGTAAAGCAGGCGCGCGCCGTGCTGGGCCAGCAATACGCGCCTTTGTATCAATTGGCCCGCTCGAATAAAAACGGCGAAGCCTATGTTTTCCTGAAACAGCATTTCGCCCCGGCCAACAATGCCTTCATGGCAGCGTTGCGAGAGCTGGCTCAATACCAGGAAGAAAGAATGCAGAAAGCAGTTCAGGACGGCCAGGACAGCTATGCCCAGGCCCGCAACCTGATGACTGCGGTGGCGTTGCTGTCGCTGACGCTGGGCGCGATGGCAGCATGGTTCATCTCCCGCCAGATCACCACGCCGCTGCACCGATCGGCGCAACTGGTGCATCAGATCAAACAGGGGGACCTGTCCGGCGCCGACGAGCCGCTGCCGGCCGCGCGCGATGAGGCGATCACCATCGCCCGCGACATCCAGGACATGCGCAAGGGACTGCGAGAAGTCGTGTCCAACATCCAGCAAAACGCGCACAACGTGTCCAACGCCGCCCGCGAATTGGCCAGCATGTCGGAAGAAGTGGCCGGCGGCGCGCAGCGCCAGTCCGAAGCCACCACTTCGGCGGCCGCGACCATCGAGCAATTGACGGTCAGCATCAACCACGTCGCCGACAACGCCGACCAGGCATCCGGCCAGGCGCGCGCCGCCGGGGAGCTGGCTAGCCGCGGCGGCCACAATGTGCAAGCCTCCGTCGGCCAGATCGGCACCGTGACGCAGTCTGTCTCCAGCACCTCGGTGCAGATGCGGTCGCTGACTGATGAAGTGCAGCGCATCGGCAATATCGTCACCGTGATCCGCGACGTGGCCGACCAGACCAATCTATTGGCCCTGAACGCGGCGATCGAAGCCGCCCGCGCCGGAGAAATGGGCCGCGGCTTCGCCGTGGTGGCGGACGAGGTTCGGAAGCTTGCAGAGCGCACCACCAGTTCGGCTCAGGAAATCACCCAGATGATAGGAGCGATCCAGCAGAACGCCCACCGGGTAGTGGACAGCATGGCGGGCAGCCTGACCAGCGTGGAGGCAGTCTCGGGCAGCGCCAATGAGGCGAGCAGCTCGATGCAGGAAATCGAGAGCAGCACCCAATCCATCGTCGGCACCATCGCCAGCATCACCTCCAGCCTGGCGGAGCAACGGGCGGCCAGTTTGACGCTGGCGCAGAACATGGAGCAGGTGTCTCAGATGGCGGAACAGAACAGCGCGACGGTGGAGGAGCTGGCCACTACCTCGAGCGAGCTCAATTCCCTGTCGCAGAATCTGCAGCATGTCACCGCCCGCTTCAAATTGTGAGCGCAGGTCCGGCAGGCGATAAAACGGCGGCGGGTCTCTAGCCCCGCCTAGCGAATTGACCGCTCGGTCAGCGCGCCGCTAGTTGCGCCCGCGCCTGGCTTCGCGCCTGACGAGCAGCCGCGTCGGCATCCACTCCCGGCTTCAACGCATGAATGGCCTGGCCCAATGAATCACCGGACATCATCTTGCCTTTGAGTTCGCCGAAGGGAATGCCTAGATTGCTGCTGACGTGGACCGCCGCCACGAAGCTGCCCAGATTGCGGAAGCCGGCGGCGGCTTGCTGCACATCGGTGCCCGGCGGCAACTTCGCGGCCAAGCTGGCGGACAGCCGGGAATCACTGGCCAGCTTGTCCGGGACGCGCTTGCTTGAGGCCGCATCCGTCGCCCCCATTCCCGCGTGGGCCGCGCCATTGCCCTCGCCCTGCCCATGGCCACCGCCATGCCCGCCAGGCGCAGACCACGCAGCCGGTCCCGCCAGCGCGAGCGCCACGCACAATAAGCAACTGATCGATCTCATCGATCTCATCGCTCACTCCTCCATCCCGCGTCCGGATCGGTGAACTACTTTGATATGGGATATCCCAGAAAATTCCTTACCAGACAAAGACTCGAACAACCGCCATTTCAATACCGCACCCCGCCATCAGCGATACCATTCCGCCACGCCTCGATGGCCGGAACAGGTGCCTCGATGGTGGGTGCTGAAGCTGTAGCTGCCATCTCGGCAGCGGGCGGTGGCGTTGGCCGGCTTGCTTTTGGCGTGGATGGGTTTATGCACCCGCACGCCATCATGATTGACGTAGCTGTCTTCGGTCACCAGATTGCTGGACCCCGCCACTCGCTTGGCCATGGCTGGCTGCCAGGATAAGGCCAATACTGTCGCCAACACGGCGATTCTCGCTGCTGCCAACATTCACGCTCCTTGAGATTCCATGCCGCAAACACGGCATTCAAAACTTAACCAAACTATCTCGAGCATGATAATCCATGGAAAATCAGATAGAAACGCTCCTTTTCTTGCGGCGGCCATGCCACGGCCAAGGATATGGGATGGACATTTACAAGCCGGCCCTTCTTTTTTACCTTTATTCGCAGCGTAAAATCGCAGAAAATGAGGTTTTACTACTCTTGAAAGATTCATCGCCATGACCAAAGCCGAACTGATTGCCCTTCTCTCCGACAAGTCCGGCCTGACCAAAGCCGATGTGCTGCGCGTTCTGGGCGCTTTCGACGAAGTGCTGCTGGACACCCTGGCCAGCAACGGCGAGATCAGCATCGTGGCCGGCAAGTTCAAGGTAAAGGAAACCTCCGCCCGCACCGGCCGCAACCCGAAGACCGGCGAAACCATCCAGATCGCCGCCAAGCGCAAGGTTTCCTTCGTCGCCAGCAAACAGCTGAAAGACCGCATCGCCTGATGCGAGCATGACCCGGATATGAAAAGGGCCGCGATATCGCGGCCCTTTTTGCGTGCAAGCGTGAAAGTCAGTTCTGCTGCCAGATCAATCTGGCGATGGCCGACGAGTCCAGCTCGCCGTCGCCCTGCGCCACCAACTGGTCTATCAGCTGCATCGTGCGCTCCGCCGCCGGCAGGCTGATGCCCTGCTCGCGCGCGGTATCGATCACGATATGCATATCCTTGGCGTGCAGCTTGGCCTTGAAGCCCGGCGCGTAGTTGTCGTCTATCATCCGCTGGCCATGGACATCCAGCACCCTGCTCTGGGCGAAACCGCCCATCAACGCGGCCCGCACCGGGCCGGGATCCACGTCGCAGGCCTTCGCCAGCTTGACGATCTCGGCGACCGCGGCCACGCCGACCGCCACCGCGATTTGATTGCAAGCCTTCGCCACCTGACCGGCGCCGCTGGCGCCGATGTGGGTGATGGTCTGGCCCATCGCCTGCAGCGCCGGACGCGCTTTTTCAAGCGCCTCGGCCTTGCCTCCAACCATGATGGTCAGCGTGCCGTTGACCGCGCCGACCTCACCGCCGGACACCGGGCAATCCAAGAAATCGATACCCTGTTTCTCAAGCGCGGCGGCGATGCGGCGCGCGCCATTGGGCGCGATGGTGCTCATGTCGACGCATACCAGGCCTGGCCGGGCGCCATTCGCCGCGCCCTGCTCTCCCAGCAGCACCGCCTCGACATCGGCGGTGTCCGAGACATTGGTCACCAGCACGTCCACCTGGCCAGCCAATTCGGCCGGACTGGCCGCCCAGGCTGCGCCGGCCGCCAACACGTCGTCCGCGCTCTGCCGCTTGCGCGCCCACACGCTGACGTCAAAACCCGCCTTCAACAGATTGAGGACGCAGGGACGCCCCATGATGCCCAGACCGATATAACCAATGCGCATTCCGCTCTCCGATAGAAAAACAGCGATCGGACGAGGATAGGGGATTGTCGATGACGGCGCCAGAGGCGCTCAGGGATTGCCGGCAGGTTCGCGGCGTCCGGCCGACCAGTCTTCGAACGCCGTGTCCTTGCCCCCGGCCTGGCGTTCCAGGTAATAGATGAAAGCCAGGATTTCGGCGACGGCGCGGTACAGCTCGGGAGGAATATGCTTGTCCAGGTCGACTTGCATCAACAGCGACACCAGTTCAGGCGAATCGTGGACGAACACGCCGGCCTCCTGCGCGCAATCGATGATGCGCTGGGCCATCTGGCCATAACCCTTGGCCACCACCCGCGGCGAATGCTGGCCCTCCCGATAGGACAGGGCGACCGCCGAGCGGCGCTTGTCGTCATTCTGCTGATTCATGCTGCTTCACTACCAGGCTGGCCAGATTCAGACCCGCGGCGGCCATGCCGCTCTGCAAACGGGCCGCGTTGCGCTGTATCATCTGTCCGGTTTCCCCTTCATCGGCGCTGAACATCACTTGCACCGACTGTCCCACCATCCTCAACCGGACACCCATGCCGCCCAAAGATGGCAATTCCAGCGACAGGCTGGTGTTCCACACTGGAATCTCCTCCTCCCCGCTGCCTTGCCTCTCGTTCTCGGCCTTTTCCTGCTCGATCTGCAGCTGCATCGGCTGCCCCGGCCAAGCCAGGCCCTGAAACTGCATCGTTCGGCTCTCCAGGCCATCCAGCTGGCGTTGCACCAAGCTGCCCAGCTCCTGCATCTGCGGCTTGAGCTGGCTGCTTTTCTGGTCATCGTCCAAAATATGCAAAGGCACGCTCAGCTTGGCCTGCGGCTCAAGCTTCAGATGCTCCAACGGGTGCTGGCCGTTGCTGAAGTCCTTCAAATGAGATTCGTAAAACAGGCCGCTCTGCTTGACGTCCTGCTGCAGCTGCTTGGCCACCTGCGCCGGCGCCTGCTGGGCAACATCCAGTTGCAAGGGCTTGCCGGCAGCCCGAGCGGAAGAGCCTGCCGCATCCGGAGTCGCCGACTCGGAAGACGTAAGCAACGCGGTCAGGTAACGGGATGCCTGGCTGAGCTTGACTGCGACCGAGCCATCCTGCGGCGCGGCGGCGGCGCCATCCTTGCCGCTGTCCAGCAAAGCGAAGGTCAGCGACGGCTGCAGCGACACCACCTTCAGATTGAGGGTATCGCCGGAAGGATTGGCCCCTTGCGGGAGGCTGAGCGTGAACAGCGCGTTCTTGATCAGCACAGCCAACTGATTATTGCCCAGCTGATCCGCTACCTTGGCGGTCAGCAGTTCACCCACCATAAGCGACGGCAGCTTGGACGGCTGGCTGAGAGCCTCCAGCAGCCGGGAGCCGTCTATCGAGGTTCTCAGCGGATTGGCGGTCGGCGCCGAACCCTGCGTATTGACGGGAAGATTGGTGGGCAGCGATGGAATCATGAAGTCGGGCTATTACGGTAAAGGGATACGATCAACTCCGCCTCGCTGCGGGAAATACCGCAACGCGACGCCACTTCGGAAGCGGTCAGCCCTTGCCGGATCATCTCGATCGCCTGATTGTACGGACTCAATCCCGGATCGCTGTGATTGCGGTTCTCCGCTCTCGACTGCAGGCGGGAAACATCGCGCTGCAAAGCGCTGATCTGCTGCTGCAATTGATCCAGATACAGAGAAGTGACGCTGTCGCGCTTGCTTTCCAGTCTCTGCAGCCGGCTGTACAAATAGGCGACCACCGCCGCCAACGCGAGCCACAATAAGACCATCAGGTAAGGAAAGAAGGCGCCGGACATGGAGATTGCCCCTAGGGTGAGATCCACACTGACTTAAGTGTATGGCGAAATGCGGCGCAACCCAAGCCAAAACCCGGCGCTTGAATGCTGCCCGCGCTCATCCCTTGTACTGGCGGCGAAGCTTGGAACTCTGGCTGAGCGTGCGCAGCTCGCTCTTGACCTGGCCAGCCCAGTTGGCCAGCTGGCGCTGGGTTTCTTCACGCACGATGAGAACCCTGCGCAAGGTCTCGCGCTGCTCTTCGCTCAGACTGCTACGCGCTTCCTCCGACTCCAGCTGCTTCAGCAATTGCAGCACGCCGGACTCGCTCCGCCCGTGCAGCTCCGTGAACCGCGGATGATCGCGCTTGGACACCGCCTCCAGCATCTGCCTGCTCAAAGGCTCCAGCTCGTCGATCAAAGCCGGCAGGCCGCGCTTTGCCCTGGGTCCCGCCATCGCCGTCACTCCCCGCTCTGGCCGGCCGCCTGCTGTTGCGCCGCGCCGCTCCGGTCCACTTGCTGCCAAGCCGGAAGAATGGTTTCCAGCAAGCCTTTCACCTCCGCCAGAATTTCTTTGTCATTCTTAAGGCTGGCCTTGGCCAGCCTGAGTTTCATATACAGGTACAGATCATTCAGATTGGATGCGGCATCGGAAGCCTGATCCAATTCCAACGCGACGCGCAGGCCCTCCAGAATATCAACCGTCTTGCTGATCATCCGGGCCTTTTCCTCAAAACGACCGCCATCAATCGCCACGGCCGCCGAAGCCAGGGCCTTGATCGCACCCTCGTACAGCATCACAACGATTCCGACCGGACTCGCCCCATACACGGCAGTCTTCAAGGCGTCGTTGGCGTACGCCTGATTGAACTGCTTAAGCATCCGAGAATTCAGCATGGGTCACCTTCAAATATTGCGGGCGGACGATCCGCAAAGACGTCCGCCCATTTTCAACTTATCTGCTGGAAATCATATTGAACAGGCTGTTGGAGCCCGACTGCATTTGCGTCAAAGTCTTGTTCAAATTCGTGTACTGCTGCAGCAACTGCGATTGCTTGGTATCCAGGCGCGCCTGCAAAGAACTCTGCAACTGGGTTTCTGTGCTGACCTTCGACCTGATGGTCGATTTGCTGGTTTCAATCACTCCGCTCGGTCCGAGCATGCTGTTGATTTCGTTATTGAAACGTTGGGCGAAACCGGTATTCGCACTGTTGCCGAACAGATTGGTCACCGCCTGCTTGTCTTTCTGCAGCGCATCGTTGAAGGCCGTCTGATCCAATTTCAGCGTGCCATCCTTCTGCAAGGACATGCCGACCTGAGCCAAGAAAGCGTAGGATTTTACCGGGTCCACACCCGCCACCGGCGTACTCAATACCTGCTGCAGCCGGCTCTGTATATCCAGCACCGACGCGCTGCCTTTCAACACGCCGCCGCGGGCGGCCTTCACGTCGCCAACCACCTGATTGTAAGCGTCGACGAAAGACTGCAGGTTCTTGCCCACCCCCGCGCTGTCCGGCGACATCGAAACTGTGAACTCGCCGGCCTTGTACAAATCGATGTCGACCCCAGGCACTGCGCTGGACACCTTGTTGCTGCCCGCCGTGATCGCGACGCCATTCACCGTCAGCTTGGCATTGCCCGCATTGCGGGATTCAGTCCCTGCGGCAGCGCTCTGCGACAACCCCGCCAGCGTGGAGCCCGTCGTGGAGTTCGAGTCGCTGCTGCCGGTGCCTGAGACGATCTTGAACTCGTTGTCGGTGCCGGATGACGCGGAATTCAACACCAGCTTGTATTCGCCATTGTTCTGGACAACCGTGGCGTTGACACCGATGCCGGCCGCATTGATCTTGTCGTTGATCGTCTGCAGAGAAACCGCGTCGCCCGGATTGTCGCGCAATTTGACGGTCTGGGTCTTGCCGTTGATCTGAAACGAAATCGTGTCCGGCGCGCCGCTGACAGCCGCTTTGGGATCTTTGATCGAGGCGCCGCCCGACTGGTCGAACACCAGTTGCCGGCTGCTGGCCAGATTGTCGACCTTGATCTGATAGGTGCCGGGGCTGCCGCCGCTGGTCGCGGTCACGGCGCCCATCGAAGCATCGCTGACCGACGCCTTGAATACCTGCAGGAAACGACCGGAAGACAAGCTGGACAAAGCCGTCTGCAATGCAGACAGGGAGGAGCTTAGCTTGCCTACCGTACTGAGCTGGGTATTGTATTGGTCGGCCCGCTTCTGACTCGCGTTCAGAGGCTGCCGCTCGATCATCATCAACTGGCTGACGATGCCCTGTACATCCAATGCGCCCACGGAACTGGTAATGGCTGTCATGTTATCCCCATGTTATCGCCGCATCGGGACAAATAGATCAGGCTTTGTCCTTCAGCAATAGGCCCTTGAAGTCGCCGATCGCCTTGGCGATGCGCAACGCCTCTTCGGACGGAATCTGACGAATGACCTTGTTGTTCTCCTTGTCGACCACCTTCACCACCGTGGATCCGGTGTCTTTGTCGACGGAAAACTGCAAGGAACTGCTGTAAAGCGCCGCCGTGTTGTTGAGCTGGCTGACGGAATCCTGCAACTGCTTGCTCAACGATTGCTGCTTCTGCTGCGAGTCCGCAGTGGACTGCTGCTGCTGGCTCTGCCCAGCCGCGGCAACAGCTTGCGTCGTATCGGCCAGAACGGGCTGGCTCTGGTCATTGGATGATGCCTGGTTCAACTCTACCAACTGCTGACGGGGTACCGGAGCGGCCGTCGTCGGCGCGGCTGGCGATAATATGGAAGGGATTTGCATGATTACGCTCCTCATGGCCACAGCTCCGGTTGCCCAACCGGAGCTGTGACTGGCTTTACCATCAGTGTACTACTGTTATTGCAGCAGCGTCAGAGCTGCCTGGGGCAGAGTATTCGCTTGTTTCAGGATAGACGCGCCAGCCTGTTGCAGAATCTGGTTCTTAGTCAGGTTAGCCGTTTCCGAAGCAAAGTCCACATCCACGATCCGGCTATTGGCCGCAGTCAGGTTTTGCACGTAGTTCTGCAGGTTGGCCACCACCGCGTCAAACCGGTTTTGCACCGAACCCCAGGTGGAACGCACCGTCGAAATTTCCGCGATGTCCGAATCCAGCGACGACAGAATGGCCGAGGCGCCCGACTGCGTGGTGATGTTGATCGTGCCGGTGGCCGTCAGCGCCGAGCTGTAGCTGCACAGCACGCCCGCGGAGGTCATATCCTGCGACGAAATCGAAACCTGGTTGCTGCTGGCACCGGACGAGCCCACTTGGAAAGTCAGCACCGCGCTACCGGACAACAGCTGGGTGCCGTTGAACTGGGTGGTTTGCACGATACGCGAGATTTCCTGGGTCAGCTGGTCCACTTCGTTTTGCAGCTGCGAACGGTTGGTGTTGCTCACCGAGGCGTTGGAGGACTGCACCGCGATTTCGCGGATACGCTGCAGGTTGTTGGCGATCTGGCCCAGCGCGCCTTCAGCGGTCTGACCTACGGAAATACCGTCGTTGGCGTTGCTGATCGCTTGGTTGTTGCCGCGGATGGCCGAGGTCAGCGTCTGCGAAATCGCCAGACCGGCGGCGTCGTCCTTGGCGCTGTTGACGCGCAGGCCGGAAGACAGACGTTGCAGCGACTTGGTCAGCGACATCTGCGAGTTGTTCAAATTCAGCTGCGCCTGCAGCGAGGATACATTGGTGTTGACGGTAATAGCCATGGTGACTCTCCTGGTGCTTTGTGTGGGCAAAACAGCTTGCTTACACAACTTATCGACCGAGGAGGTCTGAACTTTATGGCCAGCATGTGAATTTTCACATCAACACCATCAACTCCTTCATCCTCATCGCCAGGCTTCCAGTCCACCCATCCACCGCAGCCTGACGAACAGGCTGCGGCCAGGCACCTTCAAACGCGCTTACTGCAGCAGCGTCAGGGCGGCCTGAGGCAGGGAGTTGGCCTGCTTCAGAATCGAGCTGCCCGCCTGTTGCAGAATCTGGTTCTTGGTCAGGTTGGCCGTTTCCGAGGCGAAGTCCACATCCATGATTCGGCTGTTGGCCGCAGTCAGGTTTTGCACGTAGTTCTGCAGGTTGGCCACGACCGCGTCAAACCGGTTCTGCACCGAACCCCAGGTGGAACGCACCGTTGAAATTTCCGCGATGTCCGAATCCAGCGACGACAGAATGGCTGAGGCGCCCGACTGAGTGGTGATGTTGATCGTGCCGGTGGCCGTCAGCGCCGAGCTGTAGCTGCACAGCACGCCAGCGGAGGTCATATCCTGCGACGAAACCGATACCTGGTTGCTGCTGGCGCCGGACGAACCCACCTGGAAAGTCAACACCGCGCTGCCGGACAACAGCTGAGTGCCGTTGAACTGGGTGGTCTGCACGATACGCGAGATTTCCTGGGTCAGCTGGTCCACTTCGTTTTGCAGCTGCGAACGGTTGGTGTTACTCACCGAGGCGTTGGAGGACTGCACCGCGATTTCGCGGATACGCTGCAGGTTGTTGGCGATCTGGCCCAGCGCGCCTTCAGCGGTCTGACCTACGGAAATACCGTCGTTGGCATTGCTGATCGCCTGGTTGTTGCCGCGAATGGCCGAAGTCAGCGTCTGCGAAATCGCCAGACCGGCGGCGTCGTCCTTGGCGCTGTTGACGCGCAGGCCGGAAGACAAGCGGGCCAGCGATTTGGACAACGACGCCTGAGAGCCGTTCAGGTTCAGCTGGGCCTGCAGCGATGAAATATTGGTATTGACGGTAATTGCCATTTTCGTTCCCCTTATCAGCCCAGCGGGCTACCAAAATAATTGCCTGTTGCCAACTTGATCGGCCCCGGCGGGGAAACGTTGATGAAAATGGCAAAATTACCAAAAATGCAGACTATCTCCTTTGGAAAGAAAAACCCCGGGTGCATACCCGGGGCTTAACGTCATCCGGTGACTCGGCTAGCGCTCAACCATGCAGCACGCGGAACCATTCCTCGTAATGGTCCTCCAGCCAGTAGTCTTTATCGAACCAGGCCTTCAGCGCATCGCCCTCCTTCGCCAGCGCGTCCAGATCATGCACCCGCGCGCGGATGGCCTCGATCCAGACGTCTGCCCGATTGGGCAGGCGGCATACCGGCGCGTCATTGGTCTGATACGGATAAATGTCGGTGCACACCACCGGCCAACCCAGCACGCCGTACTCCAGCAGCCGGAGATTGCTCTTCGCCTCGTTGAAAGGGTTGAGCTCCAGCGGCGCCACCGCCAGATCCAGGTTCAGGCTGGCCACTTTCGCGGCATAATCGGCGAAGGGCACCGCATGGTGCATCTCGGCCACATAGGGACGGAACTGCGGCAGGCACATGCCCATGAACACCCAGTCCACTTCCTTGTAAGTGGCGAGGATCACCTCGTGGATCAGCTCCAGATCGCCGCGGTGCTGGCCAGCGCCCACCCAACCGACTCTGGGCTTCTTGCCGGCGCGGCGCTCGGACTTCAGGTCGCCCCACACGCTTCTGCGCAGCCGGTTCGGCGCGATGACCACCTCGCCCACCATGTTCTGGATGAAATCGGCCAGAGGCTGGGTGGACACCACCGCAGCGTCGCACAACTTCAACACCCGGCGAAGGCGTTGCTTCGCGTCGGGGTAGTGGCGGGACCAGTGGTCGTACAGGCTGCTTTTCTCCGGCACGCCGCCCACCAGGTCGTCCAGGCCGAACACGATGCGCAGATCCGGAATGTACTTGCGGTAGGCATCCATCGTCTCATAGAGATAATCGCTGATGCCGGTATGCAGCAACACCGTATTCGGCGCCTGGCGGGCCAGTTCCACCACGGTGGGAATGCCGGCGGACGGCTGGTGGATCTCGCCATCCAGTTTGCCTTTTTCCTGCAGCACCGACAGCGGCTGGCTCAAACGGTATTCGCCGCTGCCGCCCGGCACCGGCACGCCCAGCACCCGCTTGCGGCCCGGCAGCTTCGCGTCCCAGGCGACGATGCGGTCAGATTCGATCAAGCCGCGTTTGTTGCGCAGCGACAGGTGGCGGTTGAAGCCGGGATCGTTCGCCAGCACCGGCAGCCAGCGCGCCAGCATCACCTCCATCTCCTCTCGCTCGCGCACCGCCGCCTTCAATGCGGGGCGCGGATCGGTGGTGACGCGGCCTATGCTCTTGGCGTGGTGGTGGTACAGCACCACGAACGGGTTGTAGACGTTGCGAAGGCCGGCCGCCTGGACCTTCAGGCAGAAATCGACATCGTTGAAGCAGACCTGCAGCTTCTCCTCGTCCATTCCGCCCACGAGCTCGTAGATCTGTTTCTCCACCAGCAGGCAGGCTGCGGTGACGGCGGAATAGTTCTGCATGGTCAGGCTGCGGTTCAGGTAGCCCGGGAACAGGTAATCCATGTCTTCGAAGATGTGGTCGGCCACCGAATACATCCCGCCGGGCATGCCCAGCACGATGCCGGCATGCTGCACGCGGCCGATCTCCGGATACAACAGGCGCGCGCCCACCGCGCCGACGCCCGGCTGCTGCGCGGTCGCCAGCAAGCGCTCCAACCAATGCGGAAACACCACTTCGGTGTCATTGTTCAGCAGCAGCAGGTATTCGCCGCGCGCCTCGCGCGCGCCGAGATTGCACTGGGCAGAGAAGTTGAACGGCGCATCATAGGCCAGGATGCGGATCCGGCCCGGATGGCTGGCCTGGATTCGCTCGTAGAACTCGAAGGTTTCCTGGTCTTCCGAGCCGTTGTCGACGATCAGCACTTCGAAATTCTGGTACGCCGTGGTGCCGAACAAGCCGGCCAGGCAGGGCTCCAGGCATTCCAGCTTGTCCTTGCTCGGAATGATCACCGACACCAGCGGCGAGGCCAGCAACTGGTACTGGTAATAGAAGGTGCCCGGCACCAGCCCCTCATCCACCGACGCCGGCAGACCGCAACGATTGATATGGCTCTCAAGCGCCACCCGTCGGGAGGCGTTGCCCAGGCGGTCGCTCTTGGAGTCCACCCAGGGCAGGGATACCAGCACGTCGTCGACATGGCCGATCGCGCCGCGGTCCCAGCGCTCGTACACGCGCAGCAGCGCATCGTAGCAATGCGCGCGCGGGTAGGCTTGCATGCCGCCGAGCTTGGCCAGCGTTTCCCGGTTGAACGCCACCGCGTAGCTGGTGTAGTCCATGGAACGCAGGTAATCGGGCGAGAAGTCCGGCAGGAAAGCCGGACGAAAGCGCCTGCCCATCGGCGAGACCACGTCATGATCGCAATAAATGGCGCCGTATTCCGGATGGATGTGAATTTCCTCTCCCAGACGCGCGAGCGCGTTGGGCTGCAAGCGCGCGCCCGCGGGCAATAGCATGACCCAGTCGGACGGCACATCGGCGATCACGCTGTTGATGACATCCACCACCTGCTGGTCGTTCTCCAGGCTATCTAGCTGCAGCCAGGCGAGCTGGGGATTGCTGCTGAAAATCGGGTCGGGTTCCGGCGTGTCGGAAATCACGATCAGCCGCCAGTTCCGGTACAGCACGTCCTCCATCGCGGAAAACGTTTCCGACAGCCGCGCCAGGCGGTTGCCAGGCGCCAGAACGATCAGGTTGAACATCGGCACCTGCTTCCAGGCCAGCATCATGCGCTCGGCAAGCTGCTCCGCGTGCACTTCCCGCAGTTGGCGGCGCTTCACCAAGCGCCGGTAGGCCTTCGAGCCGTCGATGTCGTTTTCGCCCAGATCGTATTGGATGATATGGCCGAACTGGGCCGGCATCTGGACTTTGAGGCCATCCGGCAACAATTCGGCGTACCGGGCCAGCAGATCGCCGACCCGCTGTTCCAGCAAGCGCTTGTCCAGCACATGGCGGCGGGCGGCCTCCGCCTGACGGACGCGCAACTCCGGATCGTCGATCAGCTTGCTGACCCCGGTCACCCATCCGTCTTCGGTATTCTCCGCCACCACCGCCAGGCCGCTGTCCTTCAGATCCGCATATGGCGGGACCTCGGACACGACCGCCGCCGCGCCGACCACCGCGTACTCCAGCCACTTGATGTCGGATTTGAAGTCGTTGAACTCGCTGCGCACCAGCGGGGCGATGCCGATATCGATCTTGAGCTTGGCCAGCTCCGCCAGGTATTCGTTGTAAGTGACGAATTCCGCCACCTTGCGCACATCCTTGATGCCGACGAAGTCCGGGGGCACATCGCCCCAGAACACGAATTTCACCTGGCCGGCGTACTCGTGATAAATCCGCTTCAACGCGGCGGACACCATTTCCACGTCCTTGCCGTGGGTGCTGGTGCCGGCGAAGCCGATGGTGATCTGGCCGCTGTGCGGCATAGGCTCCACCAGGCGTTCCGACGCCAGGCAATTCTGGAAGACGAAAATCTTGTCGTTGTAGGGCTTCACCTTCTCGACCAGCGCCTCGGTCGACACGGTCACCAGCGAACACTTGGGCAACAGCCATTCGATGCCGTCGAACGCCGGCTGGCACAAGTTGTACATCACGTGCTGCTCGGGCGTGTCCAGCAGCCAGTCGTCCGTTTCGTAGACCAAGGGTTTGCCGGACTCGACGATCATCTCCAGCACCGGCCTGAATTCCGGGTAGGGGAACAGCCGCTGGACGACGAACATGTCCATCGAGTCCACAAAATCCTGATCATCCTTGAATGGATAATCACCCTCGAAGCTGTACTCAACTTGATTGCGGAAAAGATGGGCATCCAGCACCGGCGACATCAGGCGGAGCGGATCGCCCAGCCGCAGCTTGAAGCAGGCTGCGTCCTGCAGGTCTCGGGTCAGAACGCCAATGCGCGGCTTGCGGGGTTGTTTTTCCACGTTATTTTCCTGTGATTTCATGGCTGAGGCTCGCTAGGAAATGAATGAATCCGGCCACTCCAAACAGCATAACAGATCGCGGCCGGACCGCGCCGTCAGCCACCGGGGGCGGCCATCCCTCCTTGCGGGCCATAAGGCAAAACATGGAGCGAAACCGCTCATTTCCAGCAGTTTCGCTCCATGGGTCCGGTCAGCAGACCGGGTTGGCTCAAGCGGAAGCCGCGATGATCTGGGCGTCGTCGGCATCCGCCATGGCCGGAGAGACCAGGACTTCCGCCAACAGGCCGTAATGCTCCGTCGACCAGTCGGCCGGATTGACGCCCTCCAGGCCGAAGATCCATGCCCAGCGTCCCCAGAACGGCGTCTGGATCGATTCCAGATAACTGGCATAGTGAAGCTCGGCCTCCCCTGCCCGCCCCCACTCGCGGTAGCACTTCGCCAGGTAATAATGGGCGAACGCATGGTCGCTCTTCAGACGCAGCACGTTCTTCAGCCCGCGCTCCGCCCAGGCGTAGTTGCCGCAGCGGATGTCGTAGTTATGGACAAAATTGAGATCCAAATTCATGAAGTACTGGTATTCCTGGATGAACTCGGCGCTGAAGTCTTCGGTATTGATGACCGCCGTCCGGTAGTCGGAACCCAGATCGTTGATCTTGATGTAGCCCTTCTCCTTGGAGATGTCGTGGATCTCGCTGCCGACGATGGGGCTGGCGCAGGCGATGTTGAACCAGTTGGAGGCGATCTCGCGCAGATTGCGTCGCGCCTCCTCCAGATCTTCCTTGGTCTCGCCCGGCATGCCGATCAGGATATTGGTGTTGGTGTAGATGCCGAGGTCGCGGCAGTCCCTGGCCACCCTCTCGGAAATCTTCATCTTCAAGGGCTTTCTCATCTGCTTCTTCAGCACCTTCTCGCTGCCGCTTTCCACCGGCAGCACCAGGTGGCGGACGCCGGCGTCCCAGAAGGCCTCCAGCATCGGACGGTCCAGCGCGTACAGCGTCAGGCCGTTCTGGTACACCGATTGCAGCTTCAGCGATTTCACGATCTCCAGGATCTTGTACACCCGGTCCGAATCGGCCATCAGGTGGTCGTCCTGGAAGATGACCGTCGCCGCGTCGTACTTCTCCACCAGGCGGGTGAAGTCCTCCTGCACGCGCGCCAGCGAGTGGTAGCGCATCGAGCGGCCATGGGTGCGGTGCGAGGCGCAGAAGGTGCAAAGGAAGGGGCAGCCGCGCGAGGTCATCACGTGAAAGCCGCGGGTCTTGTCCAGATTGTGGTAGGACGCCACCACCTGATTGATCTCGTGCTTGTCGATATCGCACAGGTCGTAATCGAAGAACGGGATTTCATCCAGATCGTCGATGAAGTCGTGCTTGGGCGCGAACAGCGCCTCGCCCATCACCTTGCCCCGGGTGATCCAGGCATCCGAGTTGGCCAGGAAGCCGCGCGGATCGTCCGACTCCAGCAAATGCAACATCGGCTTCTCGCCCTCGCCGAAGCAGAGGCCGTCGAAGAAAGTGCAGCCCATGTCGCGGTAGATCTGCTCGTAACTGTTGGTGGGGATGTTGCCGCCGCCGACCACGATGCTGTCCGGCCAGACCTCCTTCGCCACCCTGCCGCAATCCATGAAATTGGGAAAGGACGGGCTGAACAGCGAGGAGATGCCGACGAAATCGGGCTGGAAATCCTTGATCTGCTGGAAGAAGTGCCGGCACAAGGCCTCGAAACAATCGAAGGGCACCGCATCGAGCGCGTTCACCTCGGCGTTGAAATCGATAAGCTTCACGTCCAGCGACAGGAATTTCTTCAAGTACGCGGAGATGGACAGCGGTCCCAAGGGCAAATCGGTGCGGGGAATGTTGTAAACCTTCCCATCGCCTTTGGCCAGCTGCACATTGTAGTACTCGGGTTTGGTAAACGAGTCCCAGGAAATGTGCATGGGCACGACAAACAGCAGTTTCTTCATCCCACCCTCCCCGATCAACGGTCTGATCCTGGCGCCCTGCGCCGGACTCGCCATTCATCTGCAACGCTAACGATTTCACGAAAACCGGCTGCGGGCCCCTATCGCTCGGGCCCCGCCTCATCTATCCAAACGATCGCACCGCCATCCACCTGCCCGCGCTGAGCGGGATGGAACGATGCCGCATAACGCTTTATCGGCCGATGGCCTGCTGCCATGAGGACAAATATCGACCCAGCAGGCCATTTTCCCGCACCCAGGCCCGCAATTCGTCTCCCGCCCTGGCCGATGCCTCCGGATCGCCCGCCCATTCGCGCAGCGCGCGGCCCCAGCACGCGGTGTCATTCTCCACCTTTGCCGCCGGCGCCGGCGTGCGGCCCCATTCACCCACCGCGCTGCAGACCACCGGTATGCCGAGCGCGCCGTACTCGAGCAGACGCAAGGGGCTGGCCACCTCATTGACCAGCACGGCGGTCTTGGGCAGCACCGCCAAGTCCAGGCTCAGGCTGGCCAGCTTGGCCGGATAATCGTCGCCGGACAGATCAAACGGATGGTGTTCCGCCAGGCAAGACTTGAGCACATCGGGGCAGTCGCCCAATACGACCCAGTCGATCTCCCCGGCCGTCGCCAGGATGAGGCCGCTGAGCAGCAGCAGATCCGCGGCTTCGCCATGGGTTCCGGTCCAGCCGACCCTGGGCTTCTTGCCGATGCGGCGCAACGACTGCAGATTCTCCCAACGCGCCTCGTCCAACCCATCCGGCACCAGACGCACGTCCTGGGCGAAGCTGCCGACCATCTCGCGCAACGACTCGGTGGGTACGATGATCCTGTCCACCTCTCCCGCCAGGGCCCGCAAATGGGCCAAGCCATAGCGGACCGTCATGTCTGGCCCGCAATCCAGGCCATCCAGCGCCAGAATCGACAGCATGCCGGGCCGGCTCCGCCTCTGCCGGCGCTGCCACGCCAGGAAAGCCGGATCGAAGCGCACGGTCTGCAACAGCACATCCGGCGCCAGCCTCTCCATCTCCCCTGGACCCGGCATGCGCTGCGCGGCGGGAAACCTCGTCGCCAGGCACTGGTTGTCTTCCTCCAGACGCCCCAACGGCGCGCAGAGACGCCTCGCGCCGGCCTGCGACTCTCCCGGCAGCGCCAACACTCGCGTCCGCTCATGGAAATCGGTATCCCACTCCGGGGAAAACACGTTATCAAGCTGGAAGGCCTGCCCGCCTGTCAGGGCCAGGTGGCGATTATGGGAAGAATCCTGCGCCAGCCAGCCTTGCCAGAGCTGGGAAATGGCATCCGCGTCGCAGACGGCGGTCGCCGCCGGCGCGTCGATATCCGCCTGCCGGCCCGCGGAAACGAAAGGCGTCCACACCAGCCACTTGCCCGCCGCCCGGACTTTGAGCCCCAGATCGACGGCCGCGTTGAAAACATCCGGCAGCGAGACGTCGATGCCGCCGATCTGCTGGTAGAACGACCGGCCCATCATCAAGCAGTCCAGCAGCAGGCCGCCCGGGTTGTGCTCCACCGCCTGCCGGTTCAGATGGCCCGCGCCAGACTCGGCGGCGCCATCGAACACCGTGGCCGCGCCTTCCTCCGCCCCCAGCAACAGCGGTCCGCGCCAGATTTCCGCGCCGTTCGGCCGCAACAGCCGCGGCGCGACCGCGCCGACTTCGGGCCGCGCCGCCAGGCCGAGCAGCGCGGCGATCGCGCCCGGTTGCGCGATCTCCACCCGGCTGTCCACGAACAGCAGGTAATCGCCGCTCGCCGCCTCCGCGCCCAACTGGTAGCGCGCGGCCAGGCTCAGCGACGGATCGCAGGGCAGCAGCTTGGCGGAATCCGGCAGATCCGCCGCCGGGGCCACGGCGAGTATCTCGCATGGGAAACCATTCAGGCCTGCCAGCAACGCCTCGACGCAAGGGGCAAGATGGAAACCGCCGCCGGCATCCGCCGCCACGATGGACAGCTTGGCCCTCTCCGGCGCCGCGTAGCGGATGCGGCGGGTGCCGGGAACCGCGCCCGGCTGGATGCCGGCGTCGAGCCCCTGGCGCGACAGGTGGGCCGCCAGCGCGCGCTCCAGCGCAGCCGTCTCGGCGGGCTCGGACGCCGCCGGCAAATGCAGCAGCATGTCTGAGATGTGGCCGATGACCGCCGCGCCATAACGATCATGCACCCGCAGCAGGGCATCGTAGCCGTCCGCGCCGGGAGCCTCGGCGAAAGCGCCGACATCCTGCAGCGCTTCGCTCCGGAGCCAGACGCCAGGACCGACATAGTCGAAGCCGCGCAGCAGATCCAGATTGAAATCCGGCTTGAACGCCGGCTGGCTGCGCTTGCCGTCGGCAGCGATGACATCGCTGTCGCTGTAGATGGCCTGCCACTCCGGATACAAGGCGGCGTGGTCGCCAAGCGACAGCAGGGCCTGCGGCTCCAGCTCCGCCCCTACCGGCAGGATGCCTATCCAGTCGCTCGGCAGCGCGCCCAGCACCGCCGCGTACGCCTGGGTCAGCTGGTTGGCGTCGCGCACATTGTCTATGCGCAGCCAGCCCAGAACGTCGGAATACTGGAACACCGCGCTGGGCTCGTCGAAATCGGCGACGAAAATCAGCTGCCAATGCTTGTACAGCTGCTGCTTCAGCGCATTGATCGATTTGATCGCGTCCGGCCAGCGGTCGGACGTCACCGGCATCAGAATGATGAAGTGCGGCTGGCCGCCCCAGCTGTGGACCATCCGCTCCGCGTGCAGTTGGGCGGCGGCAGGCTTCAACGCATGCCTGGCGATCCAGGCATCGTAGCTCGCCTCTTCCGCGCTCGGCGCCGCGGCCGCCTGGAACGAAGGACACACCACTTCGTTCATCGCGCTTTGCGGCAGTTTCTGCGATCTGTCGATGAAGATTTCAAGCTGATTCAGCAGGTCGAGCTGGTATTGGTGATAGACCTGCTGGTATTCCAGAGCCTTGGCGTGCGCCGCGGCAATGGCTTCCGGCGTATCCTCGAAGGTCACCCCCGGCAAGGCCAGGCCCAGGGCCACCCCGGCGCGCTCCTCCGGCTTCTTGGAATACACCGTCTCCTTGATCACCACCGGGCAACCGCACAGCAGCGCCTCGGAAATGATCGCGGAGTTGGCGAAGGTGTACACCACCTTGCCCTGCCTCAGCAGCGCCGCCAGCTCCTCATGGCTTTGCGGCCAGTCGTAGGTGATGACGGTGGAGTCCTTGAACAGCTCGGGGAATTCCCGCTCCGCATGCTTGTAGCGGCCGGGATAAACCAGCGTCAGGTGCCGATCGGCATCGTGATGGTTGTCGTCGTTATTGAAGATGCCGGTATCGATGGAGGGGATGAAAACGTAGGACGGATCGGAGTACTTGGCAAAATCGACATAGTCCTGATGCCAGAAAACCAGCATGTCCGACGACGGATAATCCTTGGGGCCGCCAAGCAGGCCGGGATGGTTGAGGATGTAGCGCACCACCGCGCTGGCGTTGAGCGGGTTGCCGTGCACCACCTCGGGATAGACCACGATGGGAGACAGTTTGGTCGTCTTGTGGCGCTCGACGATGTCCGGGGTCAGGTAGGGCGTCCTGAGCTTGGGATTGGTCTCCGGCGAAAAGACATACGCCTCCTCGCCCAGCTTGTTCAAGTAATGGCACAGCAGGTGCATGGCGCGGACGCCGTTGGAAGTCCGCGTATAGCCTGGCGCGCAGATGTAATAAGGCCGGTGCTTCTCGTTGTAGAATTTTTTCTCGATCTGCATATTTTCTTGCTTTCGTGTATTCCTTGCGCCGAGCCCCGCCGCGGCCGCCTGGCTCCAGAACGCTAGCCGGAAAACGCAGCCAGACTTGCGGGGTCATGCTTGTAGAAACGCATCCGCCGAAAATCGGATGGCGTCGTCCAGCGATGTCCATGCATCAAGGCCCAATTCCGTCCGCGCCCGGCCGATGTCCGGCACATAGAGGCTGCGCACCGGGTTGCCGACGCTGGCGTCCGGGCGGCCGAGGATCCGCACCTCGATGCCCGGATTCAGACGGTCGCGCACCAGATGCGCCAACTCCGCGATGGTGACGATGCGATCCGATCCAACGTTGAAGACCGCTGCCTCCCCTTTGCGCTGCAGCAACATCATCAGCCATGCCGCCAGATCGCCCATATACAGGTAGGAACGCGCCGGAGAGCCGTCCCCATTGATGATGATAGGCTCTCCCCGCAACGCGCACCGGATGAAATTGCCGATCGCATAATGGATGTCCAGCGGCATGAAGGGGCCGACGAAAGCAAAACAGCGGGCGACGCTCAATTGCCAGCCATGGCGCCGCGCGTAGGCGGCGCACAGGAACTCCGCAGCGCGCTTGGCCTGGCCCAGCGCGGTGTCCGGGTCCATCGTGTCTGGCGCGACCGGATCGTCCTCCCGCAGCGGCAGGCCGCGCGGCGACGGGCCGTAAGCGGCACCGGAGCTGGTGAACAGGAAATGCCCGACGCCGGCCTCCGCCGCGAAATCCAGCACGCGCCGGGTGCCGGCCACCAGGGTGTCGAACTTGTTCAATGGGCTTTCGCCATTAAAGGTTTCATGAGCGGAAGTGGTGGCCGCGTGAATGACGTGGGTGAAGCGTTGCGCGGGAAACGCGAAATCGCGCACGTCGCCGACATGGAAGCGGATGGCCGGGTTAGCGGCCAAATGCGGCGCCTGCCGCGCGAACGCGTCCGGATCGCGGCTGAGCGCCAGCACGCGGATATCGGTCTTCAGCCGGGCATTGGCGTGGACGATGGCCTCCAGCAGCCAGCGGCCGAACCAACCGGTGCCGCCGCTGACGAACAGCGACGCGCCGCGCAGGTTTTCCCACACCTCGGGCTTGCGCGCGAGGATGGCGTCCAGATCGTCGTTCAGCGTGCGACGCGGCCGGGCGGCCGGGCTGACGGCTGCCATCCGGCCCGCCTACTCGGCCAGGACCACCAGGCCGCCGGCCCAGTACTCGGCCGCCATGTTCTGGTGAACGCGGCGGTTGAAGGTGAGGTCGTAGCCGTAAGCCTCGAAATGATAGCCGATGCCCTCTTTCTCGCTGTCCAGCCCCGCCAGCCACAACAGCGGCGGATAGCCATCCTTGCGCAGCAGCAGGTCGGGCGAGCCGATGAAGGCGGCCGCGGTGTCGTAGCCGCCCGCCAGCAGGAAATCCCCGGGCAGGCTGGCCATCTGTTCGATCGCCGCCGGAATCGAATACTCCAGCAGGCAGGGGAAGTAGACACCCACCACCGGACCGTTCGCCATCGCGTCGATCAAGCTCTGATGGCGCGAGCCTTCGGCCGGGGTCAGCTTGCCGGCCAAGCCGGCCTTGTAATGGTTGGAGAAGCTGTATTCCGGCAGCGCCTGGGCGTACGCCCGCTCCACCCCCGGCAGATAGCGGCTCTCCAGCGCCGCGCCGATGTCGTCGTGGCTGGCGGCCGGCAGCAGGAAGGGCATGTACGGGCCGTTGAGGATGCCGCGGGTGGCCTCGTCAGCGGCCAAGCGGGCCAGGATGGCGCGCGCGCGGCGCTCGAACTCGGCCGCGTCCAAGCCGGCGTCGCCCAACTGGCCGACGATGCGCTGATGGATGGCGGCGTAGTCCAGCGCCGGCTGGGCCGGCAGGAAATAACGCCGGGTCTGGCGATGGCAGGCGGCCTGGGTCGCCTCATGCGGCAGGCAGCGGCCGTGGGCGTCGAAACGCTGCGCGGTTTGGATCATGTCTGGTGCGTTCATCGGGTAAAGCCTTTACCGTGGTTCTGTGGGTCGTGCCGGCGTCAGTCGTGCAGCGAGTCTTCGTCGGAGAAGCCCTGTCCCCACGGCAGCGGCAGGAACTTGGCGCCCGCGGTCTTTTCCGTGTGGATCTTGATGAACTTGGGGTCTTCGCCGATCAGGCAGTCGGGGCGGTGCGGCCCCAGCCACGGGTTGCGCATGCCGCGCGCCAGCACTTCCTTCAGCGGCGTTTCGCGCAGATTGCCGATGGAGAAATCGATGTACGGGCACGGCGTCACTTCCATGGTCGAGGTAACGGTGATGATGCCCTTGACCGTGATGCAGCCCTTGTGAGAACCGTAGGAAGGCGTCATGTGAGTGAAGACGTTGTACTCCTTCTCCATCTGCCGCAGGATGTCGGCGTCTTCCTTGTCGATGACGAATTCCGGGTGCTCGGTGCAGGAACCGGTCGGTTTGGCGTAGGACACGTACAGGCCGAAACCGCGCTGGGTCGCGTATTCGCACATCTGGCGGAATTCCTTGCTCTTGGCCCGGCCCTTGACCAGCACGGTCGACAGGATCAGGTTCAGGCCGGCGTCCAGACAGGCGTCCACCGCGCGGATCACCCGCTTGTACGAGCCGGGCTTGTTGCGGAAGTTGTCATGGTCCTTCTCGACGAAGCTGTCCAGCGACAGCTGGATCTTTTCCACGCCGATCGACTTGAGATGCTTGGCGCGGTCCAGATCGAGGAACCAGCCGTTGCTGTCGACGATCACATAATGCTTGTCCGGATCGATGGCGGCGACGACATCGTCCAGATCCTTCATCACCAGCGGCTCGCCGCCGGTGATCACGAAGCGGGCAAGGCCCAGCTCGTCCGCCTGGCGCGACAGATTGCGGATGTCCTCGAATTCCATCTTGCTGCGGGTATCCACCACCTTGATCACATTCTTCAGGTGGCGGTCCATATAGTATTCGGCCGAGCAATGCGTGCACTTGAAATTGCACAGATAGCTCTTCTCCAGCCGGATGATGGGGCTGATCTCCCCGCGCTCTTCCATTTCAGCGATGCGCGCCAGCTTGGCGGCGATGTACGGCTTGCGCTGCGCGAGATCATTGCGTTTCGTCTGCTCTGCCTGGCTCAAAGCCAAGTTCGCGGTTTCCAGGGGAGCATTCATGTGGGTATCTCCAGATCTTTCCATCCTCGCCATCCGCGCAGGCGCCGGCAAGGCTTTTCAAGTATTTCGAGTGTATCAGAGAGGCTATGCCAGATTAGCGTGCCGCCCGGTTTTCTGTATGAGCATTTCTTATATGATTTTCGGCCTGCCCGAGCGAAACTTGAGCCGAGGGGAGCGGACTGCCCCCCTGCTCGCCATCGATGAAGGCCCGGTAAATCTCATGCACCCGGATCAGATTGTCCGGACAGCGCCGGTGCCAGGCCCAGTCTCCATCCCGGGGGGACGCCGGGTCGAACCGCCTCGCCTCGTCCGGCGGCGTCCGCAGCCGGCATTCGTGCAACAGCGAAATGAAATGCCCGCGGACGTCGCGGCTGTGATTGACGATCTCGTGCTGGCACAACGGACGCGGGTCGAAGGCTGCCTCGACGCCGAGCTCTTTGGCCGCCACCGCGGCGATGCGCTCGGCCGAGCTCTCCTTGAAACGGATAATCCCGCCGGGAATGTGCCAGCCCGGTCCGTAGAAGCGGTCGTGCCGCCAGGTAAGCAGCGTGCGTCCCTGATCGTCGCGGATCAGCAGGTCGACGTTGACCATCGGCGTCAAGCTGCTGACGAACAGGAATACCTCTTCCGGCAGGCCGTCCCGCGCCGATCCCACCGCCTCGCGCAGGGTTTCGATCGCCTGCAAGACGGCCTCCGGCGAAACCGATGATCGATGCGGCATGGCTACGCCTCCGGAGCAAGGGTTCGCAGCGCGTCGCCGTCCAGCATGGCGATGGCGACGCGCGCGCCGTGGCGGGCGCGGATCTGCCTCACCACTTCCGCACTATAGCTGGCCGCCAGCACGATCACCGCGTCCACCTCGCCGTCGTTTAGCCTCTCCGGCGGCACGATGGGCAGATGGGTGGCGGGCGTGTAGCGGCCCTGCTTGAACTGCGCGGAATCCAGCACATAGCGGATGCGGCCGGCGATGCCCATCAGGCTGATCAGCGCCAACGACTGGTGACCCGCGCCCCAGATCGCCACCCGGCCGGATTCGAAGCGGCCGAGGAAGTCGTCGAACGACGCGCGCAGCGCCGTTTCACAGGCGATCAGCCCGGACAGATTCTGCGGGCGGCGCTTTCTGACCGTGGCCGACAACACGTAGTCGTGCCAGGCGGCTCTGCAATCCAGCACTTCGAAGCCGTTGGCCTCCAGCAACCGGACCAACGTGCGCTCGGTGAAGTAGAACAGGTGGTCCGGGATGAACTCGGCGAACAGGCCCTTCTCGAGGATCATGTCGAAGTTGGGCACTTCCACCATGCCGACGGCGCCGTCGGCCAGATTGGCGGCGATGCCTTGCAGGGTCAGGTGGGCGGCGGGGATGTGCTCGAGGAAATTCAGGATCATGAAGCCGTCGAACGGGCCGGCCGCCAGCCGCGTGTCCGGGCCGTCGACGAAGCCTCGCTCCACCCGCAGGCCGGCCTGATGGCAGGCCTCCACCGACGCAGGCAGATGCTCGACGCCATAGGCGTCGGCGCCGGCATCGGCCAGCAAGGACAGGTATTCGCCGCGGCCGCAGCCGACTTCCAGCACCTTGCGCCCCGCCAGGCCGTGGTCTCTCAGCCAGCCACCGAACTGCTTCAGGCGGAAATCGCGCATCTCCGGCGAGATGCCGGCGGCGCGGATCACGTCGCGCCAGTACGGCACCGGCTCGGCATCCAGTTGGACCAGGCCGCAGCCACCGCATTGGCGCAGCGCCAATTCCACGCCGCGGTCGGCGGACAGCTGTTCGGCGGTCGGCAGGCCCTGGGCCGCGGCCGGCATGTCATGCTGGACCAGCAAGGGCTCGGCAAAAAGCGGCTGCGCGCAGATGCGGCAATGGTCGACGGCGGCCATCGCTCAAACGCCTCGCTTGGCGGCTTCCGACGCCGGCAACAGCGGAATCAGCATTTCCGCGCGCAACTGCTCCAGCGGCAGCAGCGGCGACATGTCCTCCAGCGGCATCGACAGCATCGAGCCATCCGGCTGCGGCAAGGCGGCGGCCTTGGGCTGCAGCGTTTCGTTCTCGTTCAGCCGCACATCGCACAGTATCGGGCCTGGGTGAGCCATCACCTTGGCCAGCCCTTCCGCCAACTCCTCGACGCGGGCTATGCGCAGCGCCGGCAGGCCGTAGGCCTCGGCCAGCGCCAGCGCGTCCGGAATCAGCACGCCGGCTTCCGGCCCGGTGCCGACGTAGCGGCTGTCGAAATAATTGCGCTGGGTGTTGCGGATGGAGGCGTAGCCGTTGTTGTTCATGATGAACAGGCGGATGGGCAGTTGCAGCGCCTTCAGCGTGGCCAGCTCCTGCAGGTTCAGCTGCAGGCTGCCGTCGCTCTCGACCGCGATCATCGGCTGGGAACCGTTGCCGAGGCAGGCGCCTATCGCCGCCGGCAGGCCGTAGCCCATCGAACCGAGACCCGAAGTCAGGAACACGCGCTGGCCCGGCTTGTTGCGGAACACGGTGTAGAACACCTCGACCGCGAGGCCGGAGCTGCCGGTGGAGATCAGCGTGTTCTCCGGCGCGGCGTCGGACAGCGCGTCGACAAAATGGTAGTGGCTGATCTGGCCGCTCTTCGGGAACGGCGCGCCGTCCTGCACCGGGTAGCGGCGCTTCCAGTCGGCGCAGCGGTCCAGCCACGGCTGCCAGCGGGCCTTGGGCAGGCGCTCGCCATCAGCCAGCAAGCCCTCCAGACAGGCTTTGGCGTCCATCGCCAGCGGCAGATCGATTTCCATCTCCAGCTTGGCGATCTCTGCGGCGTCGACGTCCACCACCACCTTGCGCGCGGCGCGGGCGAAGCCCTTGGGGTTGTAGGCGGTGAGGATGTTGTCGAGACGGCTGCCGATGGCGATCAAGAGGTCGCAGTTCTGCACCGCGAAGTTGCCGGGCCGCAGCGCCACCACGCCGGGGCGGCCGGCGCACAGCGGGCTGTCCCACGGCACCAGGTCCATCGCGTTCCAGGTGGCGGCCACCGGCACTTGCAGCTTCTCGCTCAACTGGCGCAGCGCGTCGGCTCCGCCGGCGATGCGCACGCCGTGGCCGGCCAGGATCAGCGGCCGCTCGGCCTGTTTCAGCAGATCGGCGATGGCCGCGACATAGTCTTGCTTGACCGGCGCGGCCTCCGCCTCCGGCTGCCAGCCGGGCAGGCAGGAAGGATCGATGGGCGCGGCCTGCACGTCCAGCGGTATGTCCAGCCACACCGGGCCGGGACGGCCGCTGTGCGCCAGATGCAGCGCCTGCTCCAAATGCTGGCGGATGGCTTGCGGATCGGTGACGGTGACCGCGTACTTGGTCACCGGGCGCGCCATGGACACCACGTCCACTTCCTGCACGCCCTTCTGGCGCAGGCCGCTGCCTTGCAGCAAGTCGGCGCGCTTCACCTGGCCGGAGATCACCAACAGCGGCAGCGATTCGATCCAGGCGCCGGCCACCGGCGTCAGAATGTTGGTGGCGCCGGGGCCGGTGGTCACCATCGCCACGCCGGTGCGCTCGGCCAGCCGGCCGTAGGCCTCGGCGGCGATGCCGCAGGCCTGCTCATGGTGGCAGTGCACCGCGCGGATGTCGGGCTGCTGCGCCAGCGCGTCGTTCAGGTGCATCGCGCCGCCGCCAGGCAGCAGGAACACGTGGCGCACGCCGCGCGCGGCCAGGAAATCCATCACGTAGTCCGCCAGGCGGACGAGTTTTGCGGCCATGTTTACATCCAGTAGGTCAGGCGGGTCTTGCGGTCCTTGTTGGCGCTGACCCGCTCGTCGGTATAGTAGGAATCGTCGACATAATGGGTGGACGAGATCTCCTCGAACACCACGCCATTGCGGCTATGGAAGCGGTGGCGCACGCCGCGCTGCACGGTGATGACGTCGCCGGCCTGCGCCTGGCGCTCCTCGTCGTCCAGCCAGATGGTCATCTCGCCGTACAGCACGATGAAGGTTTCTTCCTTCTTGTGGTGGTACTGCTCCGGATGGGTCTGGCCCGGCAGCATCACGATCAGCTTCTTGCAGTACTCGCGGTTGACCACGGTCACCATGGTCAGGCCGTATTCGTGGAAATGCTCCATGCCGTAATGGTGGGAGATTTCCAGTTCGGAACGGCCCGGCACCACGATCTTGCCGCGCTTGAACAATGCCTTCACCGCCTCCACCGCCTTCTGCACCTTGTCGCGCAGGTTCACCGGCTCCATATCGGCGGCCATGATGGGCGCGTCGGCGGCGATCGGCGTCTTGGCGGTGTAGCGGACATATTTGGACCACTCGTTGGCGGTCAGCTGCCCTTCCACCGGCGGGAAGGCGAAGGTGACGTTGTCGGCGCTCAGCGCCTCGCCGGCGGCCACCGGGCGGGTGGCGAACACGCCGCGGCGCAGCGAGCGCAGGCTGGCTTGCTCGGTTTCCGACACCGCGTCGTCCTCGCCATCGCCCAGCATCGCCAGCGCGCGCGCGGCGGCGGCCAGCCAGCGGCGGACCTGTTCCGGATTGGCGGAGTAATTGTTGATGCCATACTGGTCGGTGGGCAGGCCCACGTGTTTCTCAAACACCGTCGCGCCCTGGGCGACCGCCAGCATGATGGGCTCCATCAAGTCCGGGTCTTCGTGGGTGGAGTAGCCGATGCGCACGCCGGCATACTGCTGGCGCAGCGCTTTGATCCGCGACAGGTGCAAATGGTCGTCCGGCGTCGGGTACTCGGCCACGCAGTGCATGATGGTCAGGTCTTTGCCGCGATGCAGCATGAAGCTGACCACCTTGTCGATGTCCTCGCGCCGCGCGCCGGCGGTAGACGCCACCACCGGCTTGTCGCTGCGGGCGATGCGCTCCAACAGCGGCCAGTCGGTGAACGAGCAGCTGGCGATCTTGATGATCTCGATGCCGTGTTCTTCGATCAGATCGACCGACTCCTCGTCGAACGGGGTGCAGATCGCCTTGAAGCCGTTGGCCTTCATCTCGGCCACCAGCTTCTGCATCTGCTCCGGCTGCAGCCGGGTCTCCTCGAAGCGCTTGACGTATTTGACGTCGTCGCGGCCCTTGAAGCTGGAGTGGATGAAGGTGTCCAGATTGCGATACTGCAGCTTGAAGCCGAAGTCGAAATCGAAGCCCTGGCAGGACTCGCGGATGGCGCGGATCAGCGCGACGCCGTGCTCGACGTTGCCCATGTGGTTGTTGGCCATCTCGAAGATGAATAGCGGCTTGCTCATGATGGGCCTCTCCCTAGTCGAAGTTGGCGCCGAGGAAGGTTTCCAGCTTCTCGACGGTGAAATCCAGCATTTCCCGGCTCAGGCCCGGATAGAGGCCGATCCAGAAGGTGTCGTTCATGATGCGGTCGGTCACCGGCAGCGGCGTCGCGCAGCGGTAGTTCCGGCCTTGCATATAAGGTTGCCGGGTCAGATTGCCGGCGAACAGCAAGCGGGTGCCGATCCGATGCTGATCCAGGTAGTGCAGCAGATCGACGCGGCTGACCTGGGCCTCCGGCTTCAGCGTCAGCGGGAAGCCGAACCAGGACGGGTCGGAGCCCGGCGTCGCCTCCGGCAGCACCAGGAATTCGGCGCAGCTTTGCAGCCTCTCGCTCAGATAAGCGAAGTTCTGCTTGCGCGCGGCGATGAAGCCCTCCAGCCGATCCAGCTGGGCCAGGCCGCAGGCCGCCTGCATGTCGCTGATCTTCAGGTTGTACCCCATGTGGGAGTAGGTGTACTTGTGGTCATAGCCACAGGGCAATTGACCTAATTGCCATCCAAAGCGCTTGCCGCAGGTATTGTCCTTGCCCGGCGCGCAGTAGCAGTCTCGGCCCCAGTCGCGCACCGATTCCATGATCAGCCGCAGCTGCGGATCGCGGGTGAACACCGCGCCGCCCTCGCCCATGGTGATGTGGTGGGCCGGGTAGAAGCTCAGCGTGCCGATGTCGCCGAAAGTGCCGACCTTTTGGCCGTTGAAAGTGGAGCCCAGCGCGTCGCAGCAGTCCTCCACCAGCCACAGGCCGTGCTTGCGGGCGAAGGCGGCCACCTTGTCCAGGTCGAACGGATTGCCCAGCGTGTGGGCGATCATGATGGCCTTGGTGCGCGGCGACAGCGCGGCTTCCAGCAGATCGGCGTCGATGTTGTAGGTCGGCAGTTGAACGTCGACGAACACCGGCACCGCGCCGTTCTGGATGATGGGGTTGACCGTGGTGGGGAAGCCCGCGGCCACGGTGATCACTTCGTCGCCCGGCTTGATCGCGCGCTCGCCAAGCCTAGACGAGGTCAGCGCAGTGAAAGCCACCAGATTGGCCGACGAGCCGGAATTGACGGTCAACACGTGCGGCAGGCCTATGAATTCGCCCAGCCGGGTTTCGAAAGATGCGTTGAAGCGGCCGGTGGTCAGCCAGGCGTCCAGCGCGGCGTCCACCATGTTCGCCACCTCGGCGGCGCCGACCACCTTGCCGGACGGCGGCACCGCGGTCTGGCCGGGGATGAACTCGGCCTGGGCCAGGCGCGCTTCGGCGTATTGACGCACCAGGGCGAGGATGGCCTCTCGGCTTGTGTCAGTCATGTCTTGCTCTCTTTGCTCAGCCGCGCGTATAGGCTGAGATCTGCTCTAAGGTAAAGGCCTGCATGTCTTCGCCGCGCAGCCAGGCGCGGTGCCAGTCCAGCGTGGCCGACAGCGCCGCCTCCAAATCCCAGCGAGGCGTCCAGCCCAGTTGCTGGCGCGACTTGGCGCTGTCCAGCCGCAGGGTCTGCGCTTCATGGGGATGATCACCGCCGTCGCGGTGCCAGCCGGCGGAGCCGCCCCATTGCCGCGCCAGCGTGTCGGCGATCCAGGAGACCGGGCGGTTGCTGTCGTCGGCCGGGCCGAAATTCCAGGCCGACGCGGCATCGCCCTGCCCCGCTGCCAGCCGCTCGGCCAGCCTCAGGTAGCCGGCCAGCGACTCCAGCACATGCTGCCAGGGGCGGATGGCGCCGGGGCTGCGGATGGCTAGGGAGCGGCCCTCGGCGAAGGCTTGCAACAAGTCGGGCACCAGCCGGTTGGCCGACCAGTCGCCGCCGCCTATCACATTGCCGGCGCGCGCGGTGGCGATGGGGGCGCAGCCCGGGTAGGAGCGCCGGTAGGCGGCGCACACCAGCTCGGCGCAGGCCTTGCTGCTGCTGTAGGGATCGTGGCCGCCCAGCGCGTCGCTCTCGCGGTAGGCCCACGGCCACTCATGATTTTCGTAACATTTGTCGGTGGTGACCGCCACCACCGCTTCGACGCCCGGACAATGGCGCACCGCGTCCAGCAGGTTGGCGGTGCCCATCACATTGGTCGAGAAGGTGCCCAGCGGGTCGGCGTAGCTGTGCCGCACCAGGGGTTGGGCGGCGAGGTGGAACACGATGGACGGGCGACAGGAACAAACGGCGTCGGCCAATGCCGCCGCGTCGCGGATGTCGGCCAGCGTCGTCGCGGTCCGGCCGCCGACGGCGGCGGCATCGAACAGCGACGGCGAGCGCTCCGGCGCCAAAGAATATCCGTGCACTTCTGCGCCCATGGAGGCCAGCCACAGGCTGAGCCAGCCGCCCTTGAAGCCGGTGTGGCCGGTCAAAAAGACCTTGCGTCCGCGCCAGAAGGCCGGGTTCACCACAGCTTCCACGGCGCCTCCCCGCTCTGCCACAGCTCCTCTAGCAAGGTCTTGTCGCGCAGCGTGTCCATCGGCTGCCAGAAACCGCTGTGTTCATACGCGGCCAGCTGGCCGCGGCTCGCCAGCGTCTCCAGCGGCTCCGACTCCCACACGCAGTCGTCGCTGTCTATCAGATCCAGCACCGATGGCTTCAGCACGAAGAAGCCGCCGTTGATCATGCCGCCGTCTCCGCGCGGCTTTTCCTTGAAAAACTCCACCCGCTCGTCGCGGATCTCCAGCGCGCCGAAACGGCCGGGCGGATGCACCGCGGTGACGGTGGCTTCCACGCCCTGGCTGCGGTGGTACTCGACGGCTGCGGTGATGTCGATGTCGCTGACCCCGTCGCCGTAGGTGAAGCAGAAGTCCTGCTCGTTCTCCAGGTGCCTGCGCACCCGCCCCAGCCGGCCGCCGGTCTGCGTGCTTTCGCCGGTGTCGACCAGGGTCACCCGCCACGGCTCGGCGTGGCGCTCGTGCACGAACATCTGGTTGTTGCTCAGATCCAGCGTGACGTCGGAAGTGTGGAGGAAATAGTTGGCGAAGTATTCCTTGATCACATATCCCTTGTAGCCCAGACAAATGATGAAATCATTGATGCCGTGGGCGGAGTAGATTTTCAGGATATGCCAGATGATGGGCTTGCCGCCGATCTCGATCATGGGTTTGGGGCGAAGATGGGACTCCTCGCTGATGCGCGTACCAAGACCACCGGCCAAAATCACGGCTTTCATACATCTCTCTCTTGTTGCGCCCGGCGTATATTAAATGGATTTGATAATCCATTCCAATGTAAATCAGGCTTTCGCAAGGCTGGATCGGCTTTCTGGAGGGCATTCCGCCTGCGGCTTCCAGTCAGTTTATGCCAGATCGCGCGCCGGAGCCGGCAAGCGGCACCGAGAGCGCGTCCATTGCGGCTTTTATCGGCGCGAACGGCGAAGCACTTGAGCCGGAGATGGAAGCGGCTCGCAGAAAGGCGAGCGCTCCGCTCCGGACAGGACTCCGCCGGTCGACTGGATGAAGGGTCCGCGCCGCGGGAAATCAGCTGCCGAAACAGGCCTGCAGGATATCCATCATATCCTGCACGCTCTTGGCCGCCACGGCCGGGTCGAACTCCACCCTGCGCTGATGTCCCTTGCCGGCAGCCCAGTTGCTGACCAGGCACAAGTGGGCGTAAGGCAGCTCCAGCTCGCGCGCCAGCGCCGCCTCCGGCATGCCGGTCATGCCGACGATGTCCGCGCCGTCCCGTTCCAGCTTGAGGATTTCCGCCGCGCTCTCCAACCGCGGCCCCTGGGTGCAGGCATACACGCCGTCGTGCACGCCGCTGATGCCGGAACGCTGAATCGCCTCGCGCAGCCGGCGGCGCAGATCGGCGTCATAGGGATTGGTGAATTCGGCGTGCACCACCGGCCGCTCCGGCCCTTCGAAGAAGGTGTGCTTACGCCCCCAGCTGTAATCGATGATGTCGTGGGGCACCACCAGGCGCCCCGGCGCCATGTCCGGACGAATGCCGCCCACCGTGCCGATGGCGATCACGCCTTTGATGCCCTGGTTGTGCAGCGCCCAGAGATTGGCGCGATAATTGATATCGTGCGGCGCCAGCGAATGGCCGTAGCCGTGGCGGGCGATGAAAACCACATTCTGACCGGATAATTTGCCGAAGGTCAGCGCGCAGGAAGGATCGCCGTACGGTGTGCGCACTACCTGGCGATGCGTGACGTCCAGTACCGGCAGCTGGGCCAACCCGCTGCCGCCGATGATAGCCAACATATTCGTTCCCCTTGTTTTCCCGCGCGGGCATCGACCGGATCGCTCCAGGTCTAGAGACGGTCTCACCCGCTTTCTTTCACTTGCCGTCTGCTTGATTATGTCTGAATCCCGCCATTTCAGGATAGTGCGCGGTGCGCGCTCAGCCGGGCTTTCATCGCCATCGCCGACAGACCGATGAAAGACGATGCCGCCGCCTAAGCGCATGCCCCCATTTCAAGCGCGGGCGGAATCGCCGCCACGGAATCCCTGCATCTGGCGCGAATGGTTTCGGCGCGCGCCGCCCATAATCCATGCCAATCGGCATTTTAAACGGCAAACCCAACCCATGAAGGATACATAAATCACGCCTTGCCGATAAGAATGATAATAGTTATCATTAGCAAATGAACACATATCCTCCTCAGACCATCCCGGTGAAAGCGGCTCCTCCCGCATCACCGCCGTTGCTGCACAGCCGCCAGCTGTTCGGCGACGGCCGCGAAGTGCTGATCGAGCATCAGGGCGAGATCTACCGCCTGCAGCTCACCCGCAACGGCAAACTGATACTGATCAAATAAACAACCGCAAGCCAGCCGACAGCCAGCCAGCGGAAACAACAACGACACTGGAGTTTCCATGGCCCTGTTCCGAGCCACCCCGCTGGTATTGAGCCTGGCTGCCGCCTGGCCCGCTTTCGCCGACACCGCGCCGACGATGGAGACCGTTCAGGTCACCGCCCACCGCAGCGAGAAGCCGCTGGCGGAAACCGCGCCCAACGCCACCGTGGTGTCGCGCCACAAGCTGGACGACCGCCTGATCCGCGACATCGCCGACGTGGCGAAATACGAACCGGGCGTCGACGTGGCGACGGATCCCAGCCGCCGCGGCAACGCCGGCTGGACCATACGCGGCATCGACGGCAACCGCATCCTGATGCTGATCGACGGCGTGCGCCTGCCAGAGGGTTACAGCGGCCGGCCAGGCATATACGAATCGGGACGCGACGCCGTCGAACTGGAAACCCTGCGCGCGATCGACATCGTCAAAGGCCCGACCTCCAGCCTGTACGGCTCGGACGCCATTGGCGGCGTCATCGGCTACCGCACCCTGACGGCAGACGATTTTGTCCCGGAAGAGAAAGGCGTGGGAGGCAGCATCAAAACCTTCGGCGCGTCCGCAGACCACAGCTGGGGCGCGGCAGGCGCCGTCGCCGCCAAGTCGGAACGCGGCGACCTGTTGCTGCACTACACCCGCCGCAACGGCCATGAAACGGAAAACCAGGGCCAAAACGCCATTCAGGGCCCCGGCCGGACCGAACCCAATCCCAAAGACTGGCACAGCGACAATTTCCTCGCCAAATTCGGCGCCAACGCCAGTGCGAGCAACCGGCTGGAATTCACGCTGGAACAATACCAGCGCTCCGCCGATGCCGATCTATTGAACCAGATCACCGCGCGCGCGCCTTACAGCCAGGCCCAGGACCACACCAAGCGCACCCGCGGAACCGTCGCCTGGAAAGCCAAGCAACTGGGGCCGCTGGATGAGCTGACGCTCAAGGTTTATGGACAGCGTCTGGAAAACAGCGATAAGGACATCAGCGGCGTAGCCAACGGCAACCGCACCCTCAACGACTACAGCTTCGAGCAGAAAACCGTGGGTCTGAGCCTGGACGCGGTGCAGAACTTCCAGGCTCTGAACGCGCAACATCAGTTGCTGTGGGGCGTCGACCTCAGCAGCAGCGACACCTCGCGCCCGCGCAGCAAATACGCGATCACGGCGAACAACGCGTCCTCGCTGATGCCGGGCTATCCGAGCAAGCTGTTCCCGGACAGCAAATCCGACCGCCTGGGCCTGTTTGTCAGCGACGATATCAAGTTCGCCAACGGCATCGTGGTTTCGCCGTCCTTGCGCTGGGACCGCTACAAGATGCGCCCGGAGATGGACGCCGCCTACCTGCTTAACAATCCCAATCCGCAAACCGTGCCGTCGTTCAGCGACCAGGCGTTCTCGCCCAAGCTCGGCATCAGCCTGCCGCTGGCCGACAACTACACCGCCTTCGCCCAGCTCAGCTCCGGTTTCCGCGCGCCGCCGTTCGACCAGGCCAATATGGTCTTCGTCAATCGCGGCATGGGCTATGGCTACCAAGTGATAGCCAACCCGAACCTGAAATCGGAAACCAGCCGCGGCATCGAACTTGGTTTGAAAGGCAAGTGGAACAGCTTCGACTTTGCCGCGACCACGTTCTACAACCGCTATCGCGACTTCATCTCCCTGGTCACCCTGCCCCCCGCCAACGGCCTGATGACCAGCCAATACCAGAACATCGGCCGGACCGACATCAAGGGGGTGGAAGGCAGGATCAACTGGCGCTTCGCCCCGGGCTGGAGCACCAGCGCCTCGCTGGCCTACGCCCATGGCCGCAACCTGCAGGACAACACCCATCTGCGCGAAGTGGCGCCGCTGACTGCGGTTTGGGGAGCGCGCTATGACTCCGACCGCTTCGGCGGCGAAGCGCTGCTGCGGACGGCTGCCGCCAAAAAGACGGACCAGCCGGGCCAATTCGGCGCGCCGGGCTACGGCACCCTGGACCTGACCGCCTACTGGAAGCCGGCGAAACAGACCGTCATCCGCGCCGGCGTCTTCAACCTGTTCGACAAGAAGCACTGGAAAGACGCCGACGTGCGGAATGTGTCCAGTAGCGACCCGATTGATCTGTACACCCAGCCCGGCCGCAACTTCAGCGCCAGCGTCGAATACCAATTCTGATCCACCCCGCGGGCGGCCGCGCCGCCTGCCGCACCCACAGGAGAACACCATGAGCCAGCTATGGGACCGCTACCAAGCCCTCAAAGCCAGCCAGCCCAAGCTGCGCGCCCGCGACGCCGCCGTCGCGCTGGGCGTCAGCGAGTGCGAGCTGGTGGCCGCCGATCCGGCCGCCACCCCGCTGCAGCCGGAATGGCAGGCCATCCTCGCCGCCCTGGCCCCGCTGGGCCGGGTGATGGCGCTGACGCGCAACCACGCCTGCGTCCACGAGACCAAGGGCGATTACGCCAACGTCGAGTTCAACGGCAAGGTCGGCCTCGCCATCAACCCGGTGATCGACCTGCGCATCTTCCTGTTCCACTGGCGCCACGGCTTCGCGGTGCTCAGCGAGACGCCCCGCGGCGTGCAGCGCAGCCTGCAGTTCTTCGACCGCCACGGCGAGGCGGTGCACAAGGTGTACCTGACCGCCGACAGCGACGTCGCCGCCTACGAAGAGCTGGCGGCGCGCTTCGCCGCGCCCGCCGCCGCGCTGGAACTGGAGCCGGCCGCCGCGCCAGCCGCCGAGCAATCCGACGACGCCATCGACCGCGACGCTTTTCAGGCCGAATGGCACAGCCTCAGCGACGTGCACGCCTTCCACCCCTTTCTGCGCCGCTGGCGGGTATCGCGCCGCCAGGGCTTCCGTCTGGCGCCGCCGGGACAGGCCTGGCGCGTGCGCGAAGACGCGGTAGAGCAGCTGCTGCGCCGCGCCGCCGCCATCGAGGCGCCGATCATGGTGTTCGCCGGCAACGGCGGCATGATCCAGATCCACACCGGTCCGGTGCGCAACGTCCAGGTGGTCGGCGACTGGCTGAACGTGCTCGACCCCAACTTCAACCTGCACCTGCGCACCGACCTGATCGCCGAAGCCTGGGTCACCCGCAAGCCGGGCGACAACGGCGTGGTCAGCTCCCTCGAGCTATTCGACGAGCGGGGAGAATCGCTGGCCACCTTCTTCGGCGAGCGCAAGCCGGGCCGCCCGGAGCGCGCCGAATGGGTGAAGCTGCTGGGAGAACTGCCGCCGCTGGAGAAAGCCGATGTCGCGTAAGCCCCTGCTGGCCGGCCTGCTGCTGGCGGCGCTGCCGCTGATCGCCTCCGCCGCCGAGCGGCTGGTGGTGGTGACGCCCGACATCGCCGAAATCGTCGTCGCGCTGGGCGCGGCCGGCGAGGTGGTGGGCCGCGACCGCGGCAGCAAGGAAGCCGAACTGGCCCACGCCCAGGTGGTGGGGTTCTCGCGCGCGCTGAACGCCGAGGCCATCGCCAAGCTCAAACCCACCCTGGTGCTGGGCAGCGCCGCCGCCCAGCCGCCTATGCTGTGGCCGCAGTTGAAGAAGCTGAAGCTGCGCGCCGAGGAAGTCAGCGCCCGCGAGGATGGCCGCGACTTCGCCGAGGCCATCCGCAAGGTGGGCTCGCTGCTGGGCCGCGACGCCGCCGCCGCCAAGCTGGCGTCCGACTGGCAGCGCGGCATGCAGCCGCGCGCCGGCCGCGCCCTGCGTTACCTGGTCAGCTACGACGGCAGCCTGGTCGCCGGCAGCGAGACCGCGTCCGACACGCTGATCCGCGCCGCCGGCGGCGTCAACGCCGCGGCCGGGCTGAACGGCTTCAAACCGCTGGCCCGCGACGCCTGGCTGGCGTTGAAGCCCGACGTGATCATTCTGGGCAGCCACACCGCCGCCGCTTACGGCGGCAAGGACGCCTTCGCCAAACGCCCCGAGATCGCCGCCACGCCGGCCGGCAAGCAGGGACGCATCTATCTGCTGCCGCCGCAGCAAGGCATGCTGATCGGCCTGGGCAGCCCGGAGGTGGTCGAACGGATGGTGAAGATGTGAGCGGGGCCCGACTGCTGTGGCCCGGCCTGGCCGTCGCCAGCGTGGCGCTGCCATTGCTGGCGCTGTCCAGTTCCGCCGGCCAGATGTCGTGGCCGAATCTGGGCGACCCGCTGGTCGCCGAGCTGCGCCTGCCGCGCGTGAT
>NZ_JZJL01000043.1 GCF_000971335.1 Chromobacterium vaccinii | reverse complement strand
AAGATCAAGGGCTTAGTCGCGAGACTAAGCCCTTTCTTTATTGCCCGCTTTTTTGCCCAAATATAAACAGGGCCCATTTTGAATCGCCGGATATTGGATCTGGAATTCAAAATGGGCCCGTTGTTTTATTGTCGGGAATGATTTGCCTAAACCGGATGCCAGGCCGGCAGCAATCGCTCCAGGTGCGCGGCCGCGGCCAGCAGCTGGTGTTCGTCCCAATGGCGGCCCACCAGTTGCAGCCCGATCGGCATGCCGCTATCCGGGCAGCGGCCGGCCGGAATCACCGCGGCCGGCGAGCCTGTGAGGCTGAACGGGAACACGTAGCGGTAGGCGCCCGGTTCGCGCAGCGATTCGCCGTGACGGAAGGCGACGTCCGGATAGACCGGGCAGATCAGCACGTCGATGTCGCGGAACATCATGGCCAGCCGGTGGCGGACCGTGTCCCGCGTCACCAGCGCCGCGCGCAGCTCGTCCACGCTCATTTCCAGTTCGGCGCTCCACTCCAGCAACTGGGCGATGGGCGCCGAGAAGGTTTCCTTCCCCATCCGGCTGAACAACTGCGTCCAGCCGCGGCCGCCGTCGCCGCCCAGCACCAGCACTTTCCATAAAACATCGAAAGCCTCGTCCACCATCGGCGGGACGACTTCCGTCACCGACGCGGCGGCGCCGTCCAGCAGCGCCGCCGCATGCCGCAGCAGCGCGCCGGTGGCCGGGGAGGGGCGGGCGGGCCCCATGTTTTCCTGCCAGATACCGATGCGCAGCGAGGACAGCGGCTGCTCGCGGTAGTCGCGGAACGGCGCGGGCACGGTGTCCGGGTCCTGCCCGTCCGGGCCGCTGATCAGCTCCCCCAGCAGCGCGATGTCGTCGACGCCGCGCCCCATCACCGCGAACGAGGAGCTGAGGTGGAACAGGCCGGAGCGGTCGTGCGGGAACTGGCCGGTCAGCGGCGCGCGCCATTGCGTCAGCTTCAGCCCGCACACGCCGTTGAAGTGGGCGGGCACGCGCACGCTGCCGCAGGCGTCGGACGCCAGCCCGCCGGGGCTCATGCCGGCGGCGATGGCCGAGGCCTCGCCGCCGCTGCTGCCGCCGGCGGAGCGCTCGGGATCGTGCGGATTGAGCGTGCGGCCGTAGAGCAGGTTGTCGGTGTCGAAGGCCATGCACATTTCCGGCACATTGCTGAGGCCGAGCGCGACGGCGCCGGCGTCGAACAATCGCTGGACCACGGTGGCGTTGGCTCCGCTGGCCGCGCCGTGGAGCTCGCGCACGCCGCGGCTGGGGTGGAAGCCGCGGACGTGGCAGGCGTCCTTCAGGCTCAGCGGCACGCCGTGCAGCGGCCCCAGGAGGCGGCCGCGCCGCAGCGCGGCGTCGGCGGCCTCGGCCTCGGCCAGCAGGCGCTCGGGCGGCGTCTGCTCGACGATGGCGTTCAGCCGCGGGTTGCGCTCGGCGATGCGCGCCAGGTAGTGCTCGGCCAGGTCGCGGCTGGCCAGGCGGCCGCGCCGCTGCAGGTCCGCCATCTCCCGCAGGCTCAGGGCGTCGATATCGTGCATGGGCATCCTCACATCTTGCGCAGCAGCGCGTTGGGCAGGCGGTACATGGAGCGGGTGACGCGGCGCATCACCGAGATTTTCCACGCCGGCAGCGCGGCCACGGCCTCCAGCGCCTCGCGGGTGCGCTTCAGCGCCTCGTCTATGGTGTCGGCTCTGACGCTCAGCGGCGGGTAGTAGCGCAGCACCGGGCGCTCGGCGCGCTCGTTCATCGAATGGCCGGTGTGCACGTTGCGCTTGCCCAGCTCCATCGACAGCAGCGATTCGTACACCGCGCCCTTCAGCCGCAGGCCGGTCATCAGTCCGATGCCGGGCACGTCTTCTATGATGTCCGGAAAGCGGCGGGCCAGCTGCATCAGGCCCTGGCGCAGCTGCTGGCCGCGCTCCACCGACGCCTGCAGCAGGTTTTCCTCCTCGATCACGTCCAGCGCGGCCAGCGCGGCGGCGCAGGCGAAGGGGTGGCCGCCGCAGCTGTCGTGGTCGTCCGCCGGGGCGGGCAGCCGCTCCAGCGTTTGCTTGCGGTACATCGCGCAGGCGATGGACGCGTAGCCGCCGGTCAGTCCCTTGGACAGGATCAGGATGTCGGGCTCGATGTTGGCGTATTCCACCGCGAACATCTTGCCGCAGCGGCCGAAGGCGGTCTGGATCTCGTCGGCCACCAGCAGGGTGCCGGTGCGGTCGCACAGCGCGCGGATGTCCTCCATATAGCCCAGCGGCGGCATGCGCAGGTGGGCGCCGCCCAGTATCGGCTCCAGGTAGACGGCGCAGGCGCCGTCGCCGACGGCCTCGCGCATCGCGGCCATGTCGCCGTAGGGCACGATGACCACGTCGGCCGACAGCTTGCCGAAGCTGGCCTCGTGCTGGCGCTGGCCGAGTATGCTCATCGCCGCCAGCGTCTTGCCGTGATAGGCGCCGGCGGTGATGACGATGCGCCGGCGCGGCGCGTTGGCGGCCAGCGCGTAGCGCAGCGAATGCTCCACCGCCTCGGCGCCGGACAGCATGTAGCGGACGTCGCCCCAGTCGCCGGGCGCCAGCGCTTTCAGGCGCTCGGTCAGCTCCTGCTGGACCGGGTGGGCCGCGCCGCGCGGCGTCCAGGCCAGCTGCGCCAGTTGCGCGTCGACGCGGCGCTGCACGGCCGGGTGGCGGTGGCCGACGATGAAGACGCCGTAGCTGCAGGCGAAGTCCAGGTAGCGGCGGCCGGTATGGTCGCGCACTTCGCAGCCGGAGGCTTCCGCCTCCACCTGGCTGCCGGCGATCCGGTACAGCTTGGCGGCGGACGCGCCCCAGTGTTTTTCGCAGTCGTCCAGCAATTGCCGGCGGTCAATGGCGGCGGTGGTCATCGAATGTCCTCCTGATGATGTCGAGAGCGGCGTCCAGCGCCTGGGGGCGGGTGGCGGCCGAGGGGTGCAGGGTGAGCGTGCGGCCGCGGGGTGGGCGGGTCAGCACGCCGGCGGCCAGCAGCCGGCCGGGCAGTCCGGCGGCGTCCAGTCCGTCCGGCAGGCGCAGGTTGGCGATGCCGCCTACCACGCCGGACACGTACTCCGGCAGCGCGCCGGCGATCTGTTTGCCCAGCGCCTGGAAGCGCTCCGGCGCCTTCTGCCGCGCGGCGTGCTCCAGCGCCGCCAGCGCGGCGGTGCAGGACAGCGGATTGCCGCCGGTGGTGCTGCCGTGCTTGGCGGGGGAGCTGCAGCCGTACACTTGGTAGGCGCGCTCGGCCGAGGTGAAATAGCAGCCTATCGGCACCGCGCCGCCGCCCAATGCGCCGCCCAGCACCAGGATGTCGGGCACCACGCCGGAGAGTTCGTGGCCGAACATCGTTCCGGCGGCGCCCAGGCATGTTTCGCTGGCCTGGCAGACCAGGGGCACGCCGGCGGAGCGGGCCAGCGCCGCGATGGCGAGCAGGCGCTCCGGCGGCAGGGCGGCCAGCGAGCCGTCGCTCTGGCGGACCAGCGGCGAGTAGCACAGCGCATAGCACTGGGACAGCTCGGCGATGGAGGGCAGCGCGCCGTCGCGCTCCACCGTCAGCGTCTCCAGCCCGAGGAAGCGGCGCAGCTGGCCGTAGCCTTCCGGCTCCTCCAGGCAGCGGCCGTAACTGAGCGAGCCGAATTCGCTGCCGCGGATGTGGGCCAGCCGCCGCAGCTGCGGCCGCAGGCCCTTGCACAGCTTCAGCGCGCCTTCGAAGGCTTCGTCGCCGGAGCTGCAGACATAGGCGTTGGACAATGCGGGCGGCAGCATGCCGGCCAGTTCGCGGCATAGCGTGAGCAGCGGCGCGGACATCATCACCCGGTTGGACAGGCCCATCACGGCGGCCTGTTCGCGGACCTTGCCGATGATGTCCGGCAGGCCGAAGCCCAGGCCGCCGCTGGCCAGGTCGGTGATGCGGCGGCCGCCGGCGTCGGTCAGGATCGCTCCCTCCGCGCTCAGTATCTGCCCAAGTACGGCGGGCAGGGCGTCGCGTGCTGTCATGGCGTTCTCCTTACAGATAGCTGAGGGCGTTGAAGATCTTGCGCCGGGTGTCGATGATGGCGCGCCGGCCATGCATCACGCGGCGGTTGTCTATCATCACGAAGTCGTTGTCGTCCCAGTTGACCGGGATGGTGGCGGCGTCGCTGACGCGGATGATCTCGTCCATCATCGAGGCCGGAATCGGCAGGCCGCTGGCCGCCACGGTGATGCGCGGCTTCTCGTAGTTGTACGAGGGGCCGAGGATGCTGTTGGCGAAGGCCGGCTGGCGGCTGATGGCCGAGACCAGGACCGCCGACACGGTGAAGTCGTAGCCTATGGATTCGTCCGCCGGGTTGTAGGTGATCTGGGTGTTCGGATCGTCGCCGATGATGCGCTGCAAGTGCTCGAAGCTCACCTCGTCCGGGTGGCTGACGCCCGAGGTGTAGTGCATCGCCAGCCGCTTCCATTTGTCGGCCTGAACGTTGCGCGAATAGCGGATCTCGTTCTGCAGGAAGAAGTCGCGGGCGCGGGGCGACAGTTGTTCCAGCACCACCGCGCCGTCGCACACCGTGGTCTGCGAGCCCTTGCGCGGCGCTTCCTTGCAGTAGAACCAGGTCAGGTCCGGCCAGAACGGCGAGTTGCCGTTCTCGCAGTGCAGGCCGACGGCGTCGGTGCCGGCGTCCACCAGCTGGGCGGCGCCGCCCTCCATGGCCCGGGCCGGGTCCAGGCTCAGCCGCGAGCTGTGGCGTTTGACGAAATCGCAGAACTCGTCGACGGTTTCCGCGCCGTGGCGGAACAGCAGCACGCCGGTTTCGGCCAGCTCGGACAGCAGCTCTTCGGTGTCCAGGCCGCGCATGTCGGCGGCGGCCAGGCGTTTGACGGTGGTTTCAGACTGCGACAAGACGGCCATGTTCATTGTGGTTTTCCTCGTTGGATGAAGGGGCGCCGCGGCGGGCGGCGTAAGCCTGGGCGATGTCTCCGCGCTGGGGGCGGCCGGTGACGGTGTAAAGCCGGCTTAGCAGCTCGCTGCCGCGGGGCAGCAGCCACAGCCGGGCGGGGCGCTCGATGTCGGACAGGTTGTCCGCCATCCAGCTCAGCCAGGGCGCGGCTTCGCGCGCCTCGGCGGTGTGCAGCAGGGCGACCAGCCCGTCCTCCTCGTCAAGGAAGACGACGGCGTCGTGGATGCCCTCCAGCTGGCGCAACTCCAGCTCCACCTGCTCCGGGCTGACGTTGCGGCCGTTGGGCAGGCAGATCACGTTCTTCTTGCGGCCGCTGATGAACAGGTAGCCGTCGGCGTCCAGTTCGCCCAGATCGCCGGTGTCCAGCCAGCCGTCGGCGGTTTTCGCGCAGGCGCTCGGGTCTTCGCCGGAGTAGTGGCTGAACAGCGAGGCGCTGCGGATCTGGATGCCGCCGTCCGCGGCGATGCGCGCCTGGACGTGGGGCAGCGGACGGCCGACGCTGCCGGCGCGGTTGGCCGTGCGGGTGTTGACGCTGACCACCGAGGCGTTTTCGCTGAGGCCATAGCCCTGGAACACCTCCACGCCGAAGGCGGACAGCTTGGCCAGCACGTCGACGCTGACCGCCGCGCCGCCGCAGGTGATGTGCGGCGCGTCGCCGGCGGCCAGGTAGCCGGCCAGTGCGGCGTCTCCCTGCTCCAGCCGCGCCAGCAGGCGGTTGACCACCACCGGCGGCACGGTGCAGGCGCTGGGGCGGGCCTGGAGCAGCCAGTCGATCATCTTGTCGGCGTTGCCGCCGGGCTCGCCCAGCAATGGCACGCTCTGCGGCAGGAAGTGGACCGCGCCGCCGGACAGCAGCGGCAGATAGGCGGCGGTGATCTGCTCCAGCAACAGGCTCAGCGGCACCAGCGACAGATAGCGCCGATGGCACTCGGCCGGCAGCGCTTCGCCGAGGCTGGCCAGCGTGGCGGCGATGGCGTTTTCGGACAGGCAGACGCCCTTGGGGCGGCTGGTGGTGCCGGAGGTGTGGATGATCTTGCAGATCCAGCCGCCGTCCGGCGGAGAGGGCTGCGTTTCGACGGCGGCGCCGGGCGTCGGCGCCGACAGGTCCGCGCGCAGCTTGCGTCCGGCGGCGGGGCGCAGCCCCCAGCGCTGTTCCAGGATGGCTTCGCCGGTTTCGTCCACCAGGAAGAAGTCGCACTTGGCGGCCAGATGCTCGGCCTGGGCGCGGGTGAAGGCCTGGGGCAGGGGCAGGCTGGTGAGATTGGCGAACAGGCAGGCCAGGTCGGCGATCAGCCAGTCGATGCTGTTGCGGATGACGATGCCGACGACTGGGCGCGATTCCGCGCGGCCGGCCGGCAATTCCGCCTGCAGGCGCGCGGCCAGGGAGTGGGCGGCATCGGCCAGCTCGCGGCGGCTGAGGCTGCGGCGGACGCCGCCGTCGGCGTCGTGATCGACGCAGGCGGTCTGTTCCGGCTGGCGCAGCAATTGTTGGTGCAGCTGACGGCTCAGGCTCACGACATGGTCTCCAGTTGGCTTGTGTGGTTGCTGCGGATGAAATCCATCGATGTGGTCAGGCTGTGGAACAGCGCGCGATGGTTGGCGACGTGGATCAGGCCGGTGATCGGGCGGCTTTCGTAGTAGCTGCCCCAGGCCCGCGCGCCGCCGGCCACTTTGGATGGATCGGCTTCGCAGAGTGGTTCGAATTCGATGTCGCAGGCTTTCAGCAGGCCCGCCACCTTGGGCGTGATGGTGCAGAGCAGCGCCTTGGCGCCCATGCACCATGCCAATAGCGGCACCAGTTTGATGATGCTGACCGAGGCGTTTTTATCGTTTGAAATCAGATTGCCTATTTCAGCAATGTCGCTACGATAATATTCGCGCTGCCATGTTTCCCGGGTCAGCAGTTCAATTGGTTTTTCCAGATACTGTTCTGAAAATAATGGCGCGCGTTCGGCGAATGTAATTCCCGCGCAAGCCAGGATATTCTGGTCATTGTCTATTGCGACAACGAAATTTTCAGGATTCGGCTCAACTTGCGCTTCATAGGCGCACTGATACTTTTTCTGCACGGCGCTTGCGGCAAGATTCCATAAAGCAGTTCCGTGCTTTGCAACTCGGATCTTCATCACATCTCCCGTAGGTTTGCCGAAAATCGACAGGGCTATGATGGCTGGCTTGTGACATTGTCATGTTGTATTAATTCGATTCGCACATTTAAATTCTCGAATCTTTTAAATAGTCAGGTAATGCGTGCAATATTCCTCAATGTGAATTTCTTATAAAAATACCGGTTGGGACGGTGTTCGGTTATGTATGGATATTCCAAATTGAATATGTTCTCGCTGGCACGCCTTTTAGTGGATTGTCGATGCGGGGGAAGCTTGCCGCTCTTTGTCGGTCGGGGAGGCGTGTCGGAGGCGAGGGCGGCAATGGCCGCTGAGCGCCTGTTTCGATGAAAGCGGCCCGGCGTCCATATCGATGGCGGTCATGGTTTCGGGTTGATCGGCGGGGATGGCGGCAGTGTATTCAGCAGCTTGGCGAGGGGTTTGCGAAAAAACCGATAGTCGATTCGAAACTTTGAATTGCATTTAATTGTTTACAGCTATTCAATGCTCAAGTCATCTCGAAATGCATGGAGTTAGAACATGAACCAACCTTCCCGCGCGCCGCTGATCCTGGCGCTGGTGCTGGTCGGCCTGAATCTCAGGCCGTCGATGGCCGCCATCGGGCCGTTGCTGACCTCGATCCGCAACAGCATTCCCCTGAGCTACACATTGATTTCCTTGCTGACCATGCTGCCGGTGCTGGCGATGGGTTTCGCGATGTTCCGCGGCGCGCGGCTGGCGGCGCGCTGGGGCGAGCACCGCGCCATCGCGGTTTCCTTGCTGGTGATCGGCCTGGCCAGCCTGGCCAGGCTGTACGCGTCGACGGCGCTCGACCTGATTCTGAGCGCGGTGGTGGCCGGGGCGGGCATCGCCGTGATCCAGTCGGTGATGCCGGGCATCATCAAGAGCCGCTTTCCGGACGCGGTGGCGCTGCTGATGGGGGTGTATGTCACCGCCATCATGGGCGGCGCCGCGCTGTCGGCCTCGGCGTCGCCTTTCATCGGCGGCTGGCTGGGCGATTGGCAGCATGCGCTGGCCGCCTGGTCGGCGCTGGCGGCGGTGGCGTTGGCCGCGTGGTACGCGATCCGGGGCGAGATCGTGTCGTTTTCCGCCGCCGAGCAGGGCGCGGCGGCGCCGGCGGAGTCGTTCTCCAGCCGGCCGCGGGCCTGGTTGCTGGGCATCTTCTTCGGCCTAGGCACCGCATCCTATACCTGCGTGCTGGCCTGGTTGCCGCCGTTCTATGTGGAGCAGGGTTGGCAGGACACGCATGCCGGCTTGTTGCTGGCCTATCTGACCAGCATGGAAGTGGTGTCAGGCCTGGTGACGCCGGCGCTGGCCAGCCGCAGCCTGGATCGCCGCCCGGTGCTGCTGCTGGTGCTGGCTTCGGTGATCGCCGGCTTCTCCGGTCTGATTCTGGCGCCGACCGCTTATCCCATCGTCTGGGCCGGCCTGTTGGGTTTCGGCATCGGCGGACTATTCCCGATGAGTCTGATCGTGGCGATGGACCACATGGACGCGCCGCGCCGCGCCGGGCAGCTGACGGCCTTCGTGCAAGGGGTGGGCTATCTGATCGCCGCGCTGTCGCCGCTGATCGCCGGCTACATCAAGGATGTGTCGTCCAGCTTCACCCAGGCCTGGCTGCTGCTGGCGCTGGTGTCGGCAGGCATGGTGGCGATGGTGGCGAGGTTCCGTCCGGCCGAATATCCGCGGCACTTCGCGGTCCAGGCGGGGCGGCGCTGAGCTGAGCCCGGGCTAAATGTTGGCGCAGGCGCGGATCAGTTGCTGGCGCAGCCAGATATTGGCCTGGCTGTTGGCCAGCGCCGCGCTCCACACCATGTCCAGAGTGAAGTCGGGCATGCCGTCGGGCACCGGGCGCGCGCCGATATTGGGCTGCTGGCGCTTCACCCGCTCGTGTATCCGCCGCGGCAGCATCAGCAGCAGATCCGTGCCGGGCAGCAGCTCGATGGCCGAATAGTAGCTGTTGGCCCGCGCCGCGATGGTGCGATGGCGGCCTTGGGAGAGCAGCCAGCCGTCCACCATATTGCTGTCGGAGATCCAGGGAGTGGGGAACACGTGCCGCCTCTCCAGCATGTCGTCCAGCGGCAGGGGGCGCGGGTCGTCCTCTCCGTCCTGTACTGCCAGCAGATGGTCGCGGAACAATGTCTGGGTGGTAAGGCCGGGGTAGGTGCGATAGAAGCCGGGGCCGAAGAAGATGGCCAGATCGATCTGGCCGCCGACGATATCCGCGTAGGGCAAGTCTTTTTCCGGTTTCTTGATATTGATCGAAACCCTGTAGCCGGCCTCCAGGATGTTCTTCATCAGTTCCGGCATCACCAGAATCTCGAAGTATTCCGGCGCGTAGATGGTGAAGGAGGATGTGTCCGCGTTGGGATTGAAGGCGGCGTCTTCCTGAACGCATTCCGCCATCTGGTTCAGAATGCTCTGGATGCGGGGCGACAGCGCTTCGGTCCTTTGGGTGGGACTCATGCCGAGCCGAGAGTTGATGAACAGCTCGTCATCGAAGCAATCGCGCAGCCGCTTCAGGCAGTAGCTGATGGTGGATTGACTGACGCTGAGTTGTTCGGCTACTTCGGTAACGCTTCTGTGCTTGTAGATCAGCTGGAAGATCACCAGATCCTGAAAGTCGAGCTTGCGGACTCGGTTATTGAGCAACATGGCTTGTCGATCCCGGATGGATTCCATAAGCAAGTTTGCGAACGGAAATCATTTGTTTTTTTTGGCGGCGCTGGCCGGCGCGGCAACGGCCGGCAGCGGCGTCGGTGCATTGGGTGATGGCCGAGTGATGTCGAGGATCGCTCGATTGCGAAATAATATGATATCGACATTGCATTTCGTCAATTTATTATGACAAAAATCATGGTGACTTTGCCATCATTTTGTTTCAATTCTGAAATATTCAGCCATAAGTAATATCTCTGTGCGAATGATGTCTAGGGACGGCATGACGTTGAGGTGCGGATCGGCTGAAAATTATTTTCGAAAAAGACTTGCAAGCGTATAGGGTAAGAGGTATATTTCTCCTCTCGAAACGCAGCGCGTATCGAGAAGTGTTGGCGGTTAGCTCAGTTGGTAGAGCATCGGATTTTGATTCCGAGGGTCACAGGTTCGAGCCCTGTATCGCCTGCCAGAATTAAAAGCAAAAGGCCAGTTCGAAAGAGCTGGCCTTTTGCTATTGCGCGTCAAATCCATTTTTCGGGCGGCATCGGCTGCTTGAAAGGCTCCTCGGGGGCTGCGCCTCTTTCCTCTCCTTGTTCTTGTTCTCGGTTGCTTGGCTGGTTGAAGCGGCGCGAGCCTGCGAATCCATTTTCTGTCGTGATTGCCCCGGGTTGTGGTGGGCTGGCGTCCGCGTGCTCGGTCGCGCCTGTTTGCTTGCCGCGTTGTTCGGTATTGCTGGTTTCGGGGTGGGCGTGGCGGGGTTTGCCGTGGCAGTGGGGCCTGGCGATAAGAAAGCCCCGGGCGTTTGCCAGGGGCTTTGGTTTTGGGCCGGCTTCGAGCGGCGTGTCGGCTTACTGTCCGCTGGCTGCGAGCAGCGGGGAATAGCCGAGCTCGCGCAGTTTCTTCATCGCTTCGTCCGCCTCGGCGCGGTTTTTGAACGGCCCCAGCTGCACGCGGGTGACGGTGTGCGCGGCGATGCCGTGTTTTTGCAGGTCTCTGACCAGTTTTTGCGCGTTTCCCATGCTGGAGAATAGGCCTAGTTGGACCTGGTAGCCGACCGAGCTGCCCGCCGGCTCCGCCTTGGCCGGGCTGGGGGCGGCCGCTGTCGGGGTGGGGTTGGTCTCTGCCGGCGCGGCGCTTTGCGGTGTTGCGGCCGCGGTTTCGGCGCGCGGCGCGGCGGCGCGTTGCGCCGGAGGCTTGGCCTGCGCTTCCCGGAATGGGGGTGTGGCGGGTTTTGCCGCCGGGGCTTGGGGCGCAGCCTGTTGCTGGGCGTGAGCGGCTGGCGGCGCGGCGCGATGCGGGGGCTGTTGATTGGCGACGGCCGGCGTTTTGCTCAGGTCCGGCGTCGCCGGAATGGTTTCGGCCGGCGAGGCGGGCGCGTGGTTGACGGCTTCGGCCGCCGGGGCGCTGCTTTGCGCGGCCGGCGCGCTGGCGGACTTGATCTGGACGCTGATGGCGCCGGCGTCGGCCGATGAGGCCGGTTTGATGATCTTGCCGGAGCTGGGGCTTTGCGCGTCGCTGCTCATTTCCACCTTGGGCTTGGTCAGCGCGTCCATCAGTGGAATGGCCGCCAGCGCGACGGCGACCAGGCCGCCGGCGATCCAGAGCCGCTTTTTCAGCTTGCCGTTGAGATTGGATTCGTCTTCGCCGTCGTACGGCTGCTGCTGTTGGTTTTGTTCGCGCATGGTGCCTGATCGGAATATGCAGCACGTGATTGAAAACGCTGCTAAAATAGCGGGTTCGTCAGAATTGGGTAACCCGAGTGGCGTAATAATACTCAAGTTTAGCCACTTGTCTTGTCGTTAGGGAGAATTTATATGGCAATCGAACGCACCTTGTCCATCGTTAAGCCGGACGCAGTAGCCAAAAACGTTATCGGCAAAATCTACGACCGCTTCGAGTCCGCGGGCCTGAAGATCGTCGCCGCCAAGATGAAGCAACTGTCCCGCGCCGAAGCCGAAGGCTTCTACGCCGTGCACAAAGAGCGTCCTTTCTTCAAGGACCTGGTTGACTTCATGGTTTCCGGCCCGGTGATGATCCAGGCGCTGGAAGGCGAGAACGCCGTGCTGAAGAACCGCGAACTGATGGGCGCCACCGATCCGAAGAAAGCGGAAGCCGGCACCATCCGCGCCGACTTCGCCGAATCGATCGACGCCAACGCCGTTCACGGTTCCGACAGCGTGGAAAACGCTGCCATCGAAGTGGCTTACTTCTTCGCCGCTTCCGAAATCAGCTCCCGCTGATTCAAAAGTAGTTGAATGACCGGAGGTCGCCGCTGCCGGCGGCCTCTTTTGCCTGCTGAGGATTGCATGAAAACCAACCTGCTCGACTTCAATCTGGACCAGCTCACCCGGCATTTCGCCGAGATGGGCGAGAAGCCGTTCCGCGCCAAGCAAGTGATGCGCTGGATGCACCAGATGGCCGAAGACGATTTCGACGCGATGACCGACCTCGCCAAGAGTCTGCGCGCCAAGCTGCACGAGCGCGCCGAGGTGGGCGTGCCGTCGCTGATGACCGGGCAGGAGTCCAGTGATGGCACCCGCAAGTGGCTGCTCGACGTCGGCACCGGCAACGGTGTGGAAACCGTGTTCATTCCGGAAGACGACCGCGGCACCTTGTGCGTGTCATCCCAGGTGGGTTGCGCGCTGGAGTGCACGTTCTGCTCCACTGGCCGCCAGGGATTCAACCGCAACCTGTCCACCGCCGAGATCATCGGCCAGCTGTGGTGGGCCAACAAGGCGATGGGCGTGACGCCCAAGAACGAGCGCGTGGTGTCCAATGTGGTGATGATGGGCATGGGCGAGCCGCTGGCCAACTTCGACAATGTGGTCAGCGCGATGCAGATCATGCTGGATGACCATGGCTACGGCCTGTCCCGCCGCCGCGTGACGCTGTCAACCTCCGGCCTGGTGCCGCAGATGGACCGGTTGCGCGAGGAGTGCCCGGTGGCGCTGGCGGTGTCGTTGCACGCGCCCAACGACGCGATCCGCGACGTGATCGTGCCGATCAACAAGAAATACCCGCTTGCCGAACTGATGGCCGCCTGTAGCCGCTATCTGGAAAAGGCGCCGCGCGATTTCATCACCTTTGAATATGTGATGCTTGACGGGGTCAACGATAGGCCGGAACATGCTCGCCAGCTGCTGGAGCTGGTGCGGGACGTGCCTTGCAAGTTCAATCTGATCCCGTTCAACCCGTTCCCGAACTCGGGTTATGATCGCTCCAGCAACAACGCGATTCGCATTTTCCGTGAAATTCTGCAAGAACAAGGATACGTGGTGACCGTGCGCAAGACCCGCGGCGACGACATCGACGCGGCTTGCGGCCAGCTGGCCGGCCAAGTGCAGGACAAGACGCGGCGCCAGGCCAAGTGGACGCAGATCATAGAGGACAGGAAATCATGACGTCATGGCGGGGGAGATTGGCTGGATGGCTGTTGGCATTTGGCGTAGTCGCTCCCGCCGCGGCGGATGGCAATCCGCCGGAAGTGGCGAAGATCCGCAGCCAGCTGGCGGTGGAGTACGCCAGGATAGGCAACCTCAAGTCCGCGCTGGACAACGCCAACCAGGCGGTGGCGGCGGACGCGGCCTATGTCACCGGCTATCTGAGCCGGGCTTACGTGCTGGGCCTGCTGCAGATGGACGGCAGGGCGGAGCAGGATTACCAGCAGGCGCTGCGGCTGGAGCCCGGCAATCCGCAGGCCAACAATAATTACGGCTTGTTCCTGTGCGAGCACGGGAGGGAGCAGGATTCGCTGGCCCTGTTCCAGAAGGCGCTGGCCAATCCGTTGTATGATTCGCCACAGTCGGCTTATTTGAATCTGGGCCGCTGCAGCGCCAAGCTGGGGCGGACGGATCAGGCCAACGATTATTTGCTGAGCGCCTTGCGCGTCGCGCCCAACTACGGGCCGGCGTTGAGCGAACTGGCCGAAATGCATCTGGGCCTGGGCAACGCCAAGCTGGCGGCGTTCTATTTCGAACGGCTGCGCGGCGGCGGCGGGATGGACGGCCTGGGCGCCGCCGAGCTGTGGCTGGGCGCCAGGATCGCCCGCAAAACCGGTAACGCGGCGCTGGAGCGCGCATGCGAGAATGAACTAAAGAACCGGTTTCCGGACTCTAGGGAAACACAACTGCTGTTGAGTGGAAGCTGAGGATGGAAGAAAAAATCGAACATCATGACACGCCGAGGCCCAGCGGCATCGGCGCAACCTTGAAGGCCGCCCGGGAAGCGGCCGGCCTTGGCCTGGGAGAAGTGGCGGACAGGCTGAAACTGTCGCTCAGGCAGCTGGAAGCGATAGAGCGCGACGATTTCGACTCGCTGCCCGGCGCCACCTTCGTCCGCGGCTTCGTCCGTAATTACGCCCGCTTCCTGGAAGTGGATTCCGAACCGTTGATGAAGGCGCTGGAGCAGCATTTTCCGTCGGCGGTGAACGACGTGGCCAATCTGGTCAAGGGCACCACCGCGCGCGAACAGGCGCCCGAGCCGGTGGAAGCGGTGGAGGAAGCCACGGAAGCAGGCGCCGGCAAGTGGGTGGTCCTGCTGTTGCTGGGCGTGGCCGTGGCGGGCGGCGCTTACTGGTACGCCAACCGCGACGGCTCGCCGGAGAAACCGGCGGAGCGCTCCGCCAACGAGCTGGCGCCGATGCTGACCGAGCAGTCGTCGGCCCCGGCCGCCAAGGCGGCGGCTTCCGAATCGGCGAAAGCCGCCGTTCAGGCCGCGAAGCCGGCCTCGGCGCCGGCAGCCGTGGCGGCGAAGCCGGTGGCCTCGGCTGTCCAGGCCGCCGCGAAACCGGCGGCGAGCGCGCCGGCCAAGGTGGCCAAGACGCAAGCGGCCAGCGCGCCGCAGTCCCAAGGCACCGACAAGGTCAGCGTCAACGTCAAGGATGCCGCCTGGGTGTCGGTGCAGGACGCCGACGGCCGCAGGCTGATTTACAAGGTGATGCAGCCGGGCGATCCGGCCGAAGTGGTCGGCACCGCGCCGTTCAAGGTGGTGATAGGCAACGCCAGCCAGGTGGAACTGAGCTACAACGGCAAGCCGGTGGATCTGGCCGACAAGATCAAGGGCACCACCGCCAAGATTCAACTCAAGTGATGCAGGGTAGCGAATGGATAGCGTGAACATCGCGCGCCGTCCCACCCGCCTGGTGCGGGTGGGACATGTTTTGGTGGGTTCGGGCGCGCCGGTGATGGTGCAGTCGATGACCAACACCGACACCGCCGACGCGGCGGGCACGGCCGAGCAGGTATACCAGCTGGCGCAGGCCGGCTCCGAAGTGGTGCGCATCACCGTCAACTCGCCGGAAGCGGCGGGCCGCGTGGCGGAAATCCGCCAGCGGCTTGACGACCTGGGTTGCGACGTGCCGCTGGTCGGCGATTTCCACTTCAACGGCGACCGCTTGCTGAAGGAGTTTCCCGATTGCGCGAAGGCGCTGGCCAAGTACCGGATCAATCCGGGCAATGTCGGCAAGGGCGCCAAGGGCGACGACAAGTTCGCCTTCATGATCCGCACCGCGATGGAGCATGACAAGGCCGTCCGCATCGGCGTCAACTGGGGCAGCCTGGACCAGGCGCTGCTGGCGCGGATGATGGACGCCAACAACCGCGCCGCGAATCCCTTACCGCTGCCCAAGCTGATGCAGGAGGCGCTGATCGTGTCGGCGCTGGAGTCGGCCGACAAGGCGGTGGAGATCGGCCTGTCACCGGACAACATCATCCTGTCGTGCAAGGTCAGCAATGTGCAGGACCTGATCAGCGTCTATCGCGAATTGGGTGGCCGCTGCGACTACCCCTTGCACCTGGGTCTGACCGAGGCCGGAATGGGCAGCAAGGGCATCGTCGCCTCCAGCGCCGCGCTGGCGGTCTTGCTGCAGGAAGGCATAGGCGACACCATCCGAATCTCGCTGACGCCGCAACCGGGCGAGGCGCGCACCAAGGAAGTGGTGGTGGCGCAGGAACTGCTGCAGACCATGGGCCTGCGCAGCTTCACGCCGCTGGTCACCGCCTGTCCGGGCTGCGGCCGCACCACCAGCACCTTCTTCCAGGAACTGGCCGACCACATCCAGAACTATCTGCGCGAGCAGATGCCCATCTGGCGGCTGCAGTATCCGGGCGTCGAAGACATGAAGGTGGCGGTGATGGGCTGCGTGGTCAACGGGCCGGGCGAATCCAAGCTGGCCGACATCGGCATCTCGCTGCCCGGCACCGGCGAAGTGCCGGTGGCGCCGGTTTACGTTGACGGCCAGAAGGATGTGACGCTGAAAGGCGACAACATTCCCGCGGAGTTCACCGCCATCGTCGACGAATACGTGAAGACCCGTTACGGGGAGGGCGGCGCCAAGCGCCGCGAGGATGGCAATCGCATCATTCCGATCCGTTCGGTGAGCGTCTGACGAAACCAGAATCCAGCTGATACAAGAAGATAGCAATGGCTCAGAAATACCAAGCGGTCAAGGGCATGAACGATGTGCTGCCGGCCGAATCCTACCAGTGGGAATACTTTGAAGAGGCGCTGCGCAAGCTGCTGGCCGACTACGGCTACCAGAACATCCGCACCCCCATCGTCGAAGGCACGCCGCTGTTTGTGCGCTCCATCGGCGAAGTGACCGACATCGTCGAGAAGGAAATGTACACCTTCGTCGACAGCCTGAATGGCGACAGCCTGACGCTGCGCCCGGAAGGCACCGCCGGCACGCTGCGCGCGGTGGTGGAGCACAACCTGCTGTACAACGCCACGCCCAAGCTGTGGTACATGGGGCCGATGTATCGCCACGAGCGCCCGCAGAAGGGGCGCTACCGCCAGTTCCACCAGGTGGGCGTGGAGGCGCTGGCCCTGGCCGGTCCGGACATCGACGCCGAGATCATCGCGATGACCGCCGATCTGTGGCGCCGCCTGGGCATCAGCCAGTACGTGCGGCTGGAGATCAACTCGCTGGGCAACGCCGAAGAGCGCGCCGCCCACCGCGAGGCGCTGATCGCCTACCTGGAGCGCCACGTCGACATCCTGGACGAGGACGGCAAGCGCCGGATGCACACCAACCCGCTGCGCGTGCTGGACACCAAGAACCCGGCGCTGCAGGAAATGGCCAACGCCGCGCCCAAGCTGTCCGACTATCTGGGCGAGGAGTCTCGCGCCCATTACGAGGGCTGGAAGGCGATGATCGCCGCGCTGGGCATCGAGTACATCGAGAACCCGCGCCTGGTGCGCGGCCTCGACTACTACAACCGCTCGGTGTTCGAGTGGGTGACCTCCGAGCTGGGCGCCCAGGGTACTATCTGCGCCGGCGGCCGCTACGACGGCCTGATCGAGCAGCTGGGCGGCAAGGCCGCCTCCGGCATCGGCTTCGGCATGGGCATGGAGCGCGTGCTGCTGTTGCTGCAGGACAAGGGCCTGCTGCCGGCGCAGCGCAGCGTCGACGTCTTCCTGGTCAACCAGGGCGAGGGCGCGGGCCTGTATTCGATGAAGCTCGCGCAGAGCCTGCGCGCCGCCGGCTACTCGGTGGTGCAGCATCTGGGCGACGCCAGCTTCAAGTCGCAAATGAAAAAGGCCGACGCCAGCGGCGCGCAGTTCGCGCTGATCGTCGGTGAAAACGAAATCCAGGCCGGTCAGGTGGTGGTGAAGGCGCTGCGCGCCGAAGCCGCCCAGCAGACCGTGGCGGCCGATGCGGTTCTGGCCACCCTCGCCACTCTGAAAGCTTGATAGGAAGGGGGAACGCGATGGCGTTCGACTTGCAGGAACAGGAACAGATCGATTCTCTGAAGGCATTCTGGCAGCAGTGGGGCAAGCTGATCGGCGGCGCGGTGCTGGCCGTCAGCCTGGGCTACCTGGGCTACAAGGCTTACGGCATGTACGAACGCGGCCAGTCCGAGAAGGCCGCGACCGCCTACGAGGCCGTCGACAACGCGGTGGCCGCCAAGGACATCGCCAAGCTGAAATCGGCCGCCCAGCAACTGCAGGGCGAATACGCCGGCACCCTCTACGCCAGCCGCGCCGCGCTGGTGCTGGCCAAGGCCGCGTTCGACAAGAACGACCCGGCGCTGGCCGCCAGCCAGCTGGAGTGGGTATTGAAGAACGGCAAGGACGAGGAGCTGCAGGCGATCGCCCGTCTGCGCCTGGCTTCGCTGCTGCTGGACCAGAAAAAGTTCGACGGCGCGATCGGCGAGCTGAACCAGGCCCATCCGGCCGCTTTCGACGCCGAGTTCCTGGAGCTGAAGGGCGATGTGTTCGTCGCCAAGGGCGACAGCAGCGGCGCTCGCGACGCCTACAAGGCCGCGCTGGCGAAGATGCTGGGCGACAGCCCGAGCCGCCAGCTGGCGCAAACCAAGCTCGACGCGTTGGGAGGCTGACCGCATGCGCCGCCAACTGTTGCTTACCGCTCTGACGTCCTCGCTGCTGCTGGCCGGCTGCGCCAGCTGGTTCGAGGGCTCCACCCAGTTCCAGCCGACGCCGCTGGCGGCGATCAAGCCGCTGCAGACGCTGGACGTCAAATGGACGCTGCAGCAGGCCGCGCCGGCCGCCAGCTTCCTGCCGGTGTACGCCAACGGCAATGTGGTGACCGCCGACGTGGAAGGCCGCATCCGCAGCGTGGACGCGCTGTCCGGCCGCGCGCAGTCCGATGTGTCGCTCAAGCGCGCGTTGGCCAGCGGCGTGGCCGTCGCCGGCGACACCGTGCTGGTCGGCACCCAGGATGCCAAGCTGCTGGCCGTCAACCGCACCAGCGGCAAGATCCTGTGGGAACAGCCGCTGACCAGCCTGATGCTGGAGGCGCCGCAGATCGCCGGCGATATCGCCGTGGTCCGCACCAACGATGCCCGCCTGACCGGCTTCAGCCTGGCCGACGGCAAGCAGCAATGGTCGGTTGTGAACGTGCTGCCGCAACTGACCGTGCGCAACAACGGCTCGATGCAGTCGGTGGGCAAGGAAGCGGTGATGGTGGGGCAGGCCGGCGGCCGCGTCGACATTGTCAATCCGCTCACCGGCAACACCATCTGGCAGGGCGCGGTGGCGACGCCGCGCGGCGCCACCGAGCTGGAGCGGGTCACCGACGTCACCAGCCGCCCGGTCTTCGACGGCGGCCAGGTGTGCGCCGTGGCCTACCAGGGCCGCGTGGCGTGCTTCGACGCCCGCTCGGGCAGCCTGCAGTGGGCGCGCGAGGTGTCGTCCAGCCGCGGTGTGGCTGTGGATGCCCGCAATGTCTACGTGACTGCGGAAGACGGCTCGATCTGGGCGTATGATCGCCAGAGCGGCCGCAATGTATGGAAAAACGACGACCTCAAATACCGCGGCGTTTCCGGTCCCGCGATGATCGGACGCTTCGTGCTGGTGGTGGACGGCGAGGGTTATGCCCATCTGCTGTCCAACGAGAGCGGAGGCATCGTCGGACGCAACAAGATCGGCACCACCGGGCCGGTCAATCAACCGGTGTCGCTCGGCTCCTCCGCCCTGATCCAGGGGCAGGACGGCCGCTTGGCGATGCTGAATCTGGGATAAGCAGTTTTAGATGAAACCTACCGTAGCGCTGGTCGGCCGCCCCAATGTGGGCAAGTCGACCCTTTTCAACCGGCTGACTCGCAGCCGCGACGCGCTGGTCGCCGACCAGCCGGGCCTGACGCGTGACCGACACTACGGCCAAGGCCGGGTCGGCGAGAAGCCGTATCTGGTGGTCGACACCGGCGGTTTCGAGCCGGTGGTGGACGAAGGCATCCTGTTCGAGATGGCCAAGCAAACGCTGCAGGCCGTCGACGAGGCGGACGCCGTGGTCTTTCTGGTGGACGGCCGCTCCGGCCTGACGCCGCAGGACAAGATCATCGCCAACCGCCTGCGCCAGCTTGACCGCCCGGTATTCCTGGCCGTCAACAAGGCGGAAGGCATGAAGCACGCGATCGCCGGGGCCGAGTTCCACGAACTGGCGCTGGGCGAACCGCTGGTGATCTCCGCCGCCCACGGCGACGGCGTGCGCGAACTGATGGAACTGGTGCTGGAAGGCTTTCCCGACGAGGTGGAGGAAGAAGACAGCCGCCATCCGAAGTTCGCCGTGATCGGCCGCCCCAACGTCGGCAAGTCCACGCTGGTGAACGCCATCCTCGGCGAAGAGCGGGTGATCGCCTTCGACCAGGCCGGGACCACGCGCGACAGCATCTATATTGATTTTGAGCGCGAAGGCCATACCTATACCATCATCGACACTGCGGGCGTGCGCCGCCGCGCCAAGGTCAACGAGATGCTGGAGAAGTTTTCCGTCATCAAGACCATGAAGGCGATCGAGGACGCCAACGTCGCGGTGCTGGTGCTGGACGCGCAGCTGGACATCTCCGAACAGGACGCCACCATCGCCGGCTTCGCGCTGGAAGCGGGCCGGGCTTTGGTGGTGGCGGTCAACAAGTGGGACAATCTGGACGGCGAGCAGAAGGAAAACGTGCGCCGCGAGATCGCCCGCAAGCTGAACTTCCTGGATTTCGCAAAGTTTCATTACATCTCGGCCATCGAGGGCCGCGGTGTGGCAGACTTGTTCAAGTCCATCGACGAAGCCTACCGCGCGGCCATGGCCAAGCTGGCGACCCCCAAGCTCACCCGCGTGCTGCAGGTGGCGCTGGAGCGTCAGCAGCCGCCGCGGTCCGGCCTGATCCGCCCCAAGATGCGCTATGCGCACCAGGGCGGCCAGAACCCGCCGATAATCGTGGTGCACGGCAACGCGCTGGACAGCATTCCGGCCAGTTATACCCGCTATCTGGAACACACTTTCCGTAAAGTGTTCAAGCTGCAGGGTACGCCGCTGAGAGTGCAGTACAAGTCGTCGGACAATCCGTTCGACAACGATGAAAAGGACAAGCCGCGGGCCAAGGCCAAGCCAATGTCCAAGATGCGGGGCAGGGAAAAGGAAGTTCGCTACGGCAAAAACAGCAAGAAATAGTACGACGGAATGTTTTCTGCTAAAAATAAGCAGGCCGCCGCGCTGTTCGCTGGACAGTTAATACAACAATCAACGATTCGGAGAAAAACGAATGAGCTCTAAAGGGCAAATGTTACAAGACCCCTTCCTGAATATCCTGCGCAAGGAACACGTGCCGGTTTCCATTTATCTGGTTAACGGCATCAAGCTGCAAGGTCAGGTTGAATCTTTCGACCAATACGTCGTTCTGTTGAAGAACACGGTGACGCAGATGGTTTACAAGCACGCCATCTCCACCGTGGTTCCGGCCCGCCCGGTCAACATCCCGCACGAGCACCCGGCGCAAAAGCAGGAACAGGCGCAGGACGCTTAAGCCGTCTTAGCTTCGCCGATCGGGCCGATTGGCCGCATCCCAGGATGCGGCCATTCGGCCTTTGTCATTTACCGCCGTACTCAATATGGTTAGCAAACAGTGTTTGATCGTCCCGACTTAGGCGACCAGGCCATCCTGGTCAGCCTGGATTTTGGTGATGCCGACTACCAGGAGAGCGTCGCGGAGTGCGCCGAGCTGGTGCGCGGCAGCAAGGTGGAAATCCTGGGCATGGTGCAGGGCAAGCGGCAGCGTCCCGACGCGGCGCTGTTCGCCGGCAAGGGCAAGGTGGAGGAGATCGCCTCCATGGTGCGGGCCTCCGGCGCCAACGTGGTGATCTTCAACCACGCGCTGTCGCCGGGCCAGGAGCGCAACCTGGAGCGCGCGCTGCAGTGCCGCGTGATCGACCGCAACAGCCTGATCCTGGACATCTTCGCCCAGCGCGCGCGCAGCCACGAAGGCAAGCTGCAGGTGGAGCTGGCCCAGCTGTCGCATCTGTCCACCCGCCTGGTGCGCGGCTGGACCCACTTGGAGCGGCAGAAGGGCGGCGTCGGCTTGCGCGGCCCGGGCGAAACCCAGCTGGAAACCGACCGCCGGCTGCTGGGCATCCGGGTCAAGGCGTTGAAGGACAGGCTGGCTCAGGTGCAGAAACAGCGCAATACCCAGCGCAAGAGTCGCAACCGCGCGGGCGTTGCCTCGGTGTCCATCGTCGGCTACACCAACGCCGGCAAATCCACGCTGTTCAACGCGCTGACCAAGGCCAACATCTACGCCGCCGACCAATTGTTCGCCACGCTGGACACCACCAGCCGCAAGCTGTTCCTCCACCACCAGGCCTCGGTGGTGGTGTCGGACACCGTCGGTTTCATCCGCGATCTGCCGCATACCCTGGTAGCGGCGTTCCGCGCGACGCTGGAGGAAACGGTGCAGGCCAATCTGTTGCTGCACGTTGTGGACTGCGCCAACGATACGCGCGACGCGCAGATAGACGAAGTGAACAAGGTGCTGGCCGAAATCGAAGCCGACGGCATCCCGCAGCTGATCGTGTGGAACAAGAGCGATCTGCGCGAGCTGCCGCCGGAGATCGAACGGGACGAGGAGGGCGTGATCGTCTCGGTGCGCGTGTCGGCGTTGAAGGGCGAAGGCCTGGAACTCTTGCGCGAGGCGATTGCCGAACGGGTGCAACCTTTCGCAAACAACCATAAAGAACCATACGAGCATGTCGCAGAATGACCCGAACCGTGGCCGCAACGGCCAGAATGGGCCACCGGACCTCGATGAAGTGTTCCGTGATCTGAACCGAAAACTGTCCCGCCTCTTGGGCGGCAAGCCCGATAAGGGCGGCCAGGGCGGCAATCAGGGCGGCCGCCCCGGCGCGTCGTTCACTCCGCCGTCGTACAAGGGCGGCGCCGCCGTCGTGGTCGGCGTGCTGGCCGCCTTGTGGCTGGCCAGCGGCTTCTACATCGTCGACGCCCGCGAAGAGGGCGTGGTGCTGAGGCTGGGCAGCTACAACCGCCTGACCGAGCCCGGCCTGCAATGGCATGCGCCGTATCCGTTCGAGAAGGCCGAGATCGTCAACTTGACCGAGTTGCGCAGCATCGAAGTGGGCTACCGCGGCAGCGCGCAGAACCGCGTGCCGGAAGAGTCGCTGATGCTGACCTCGGACCAGAACATCATCGACGTGCAGCTGTCGGTGCAGTACGACATCAAGGACGCGCGCGCCTTCCTGTTCAACAACGCCGCGCGCGAGCGCGACGGCAAGGATCTGGTCAAGCAGGCCGCCGAAACCGCGATCCGCGAGGTGGTGGGTCGCAACAAGGTGGACTTCGTGCTGAACGAAGGCCGCGCCCAGATCGCCGCCGACGCCCGCAAGCTGATCCAGGATGTGCTGGACCGCTACCGCGCCGGCATCCGCGTCGCCAAGGTCAACATCAACGACGTGCAGCCGCCGCAGGCCGTGCTGGCGGCGTTCGACGACGCCGTGAAGGCCGGCCAGGACAAGGACAAGCTGCGCAACGAGGGCATGGCCTACGCCAACGAAGTGGTGCCCAAGGCCAAGGGCATGGCCTCGCGCCTGGTGCAGGAGGCCGAAGGCTACCAGCAGCAGGTGGTGGAGCGTGCCCAGGGCGATGCCGAGCGTTTCAAACAAGTGTTGCCTGAATACAACAAGGCGCCCAAGGTCATGCGCGACCGGCTGTACCTGGACATGATGCAGCAGATCATGACCAACAGCAGCAAGGTGCTGGTGGACCAGAAGGGCGGCAACAGTCTGCTCTACCTGCCGCTGGACAAGCTCACGCAGATGGCCTCTCCGGGCGCCGCCGCTCCGGCGCAACCCTCCGCAACCCCGGCCCCCGAGGCCCCGGCCCAGCCGGCTTCGCCGCCTGCGGCGAAGAACGGGCGCGACGCGTCGCGCGGTCGTGATTTCTTTGGAGCGGAGCGATGACTGAAAGACTGATTCCCACCCTGGCGGCGGTGGTCGGCGTGCTGTTCGTCGCCAGCCTGTCGCTGTTTACCGTCGATCAGCGCCAGTACGCGCTGGTTTTCCAGTTCGGCGAAGTCGTGAAGGTGATCTCCGAGCCGGGCATCCAGTTCAAGATCCCGCTGCTGCAGAACGTCCGCTACTTCGACCGTCGCGTGCAGACCATTGACGCCGAGGCGCCGGAGCTGTTCAACACCCGCGAGAAGAAAAACGTGCTGGTCGACAGCTTCGTCAAATGGCGGGTTGTGGATGTGTCGCAGTTCTACAAGAGCGTCGGCTCCGAGGCTGGCGCGGTGGCCCGACTGAAGCAGACCATCAACGACGGCCTGCGCGCCGAGTTCGGCCAGAAGACCGTCGCCGACGTCATTTCCGGCCAGCGCGACCAGGTGATGGAGACGGTTCGCAAGCGCGCGGACGCGGATGCGCGTAAAATAGGTGTGGAAATTCTCGACGTGCGCTTAAAACGAGTCGATTTTCCGGATAAAATAAGCAGTTCCGTCTACGACCGGATGCAGTCCGAACGCCGCACCGTGGCCAGCCAGCTGCGCAGCGAAGGCTCCGCCGACGCCGAGCGCGTGCGGGCTGAGGCCGACAAGCAGCGCGACGTGATCCTGGCCGAAGCCTACCGCAAGGCGCAGGAGCTGAAGGGCGCGGGCGACGCCAAGGCGGCGGCGATCTACGCCGACGCCTATGGCAAGAACCCCGAGTTCTACGCGTTCTGGCGCAGCATGGAAGCGTACAAGGAGTCGTTCAAGAACAAGAGCGACGTGATGGTGCTCGATCCGAGCAGCGATTTCTTCAAATATTTGAAGAATCCGCAGGCGGGGCAAGGCAAGAGCAAGTAGGCGACAATTGATTTTTAAGAACACTGGCCGGGGCGACCTGGCCAGTTTGCTGATGACAAGGCGGGTCCCCTCCCGCCTTTTATTCTGTTGAAACGAAATGCGTAATTGGCTGTTACCCGAATACATCGCTGACATCCTACCGGCCACCGCGCGCCAGGTGGAGTCGGCCAAGGCTGCGATGCTGGAAGGCTTTCGCGTGGCCGGCTACGAGCTGGTGCTGCCGCCGTTGATCGAATACATCGACTCCCTGGTGAGCGAAGGCGACGACACGCTGGACCTGAAAACCTTCAAGCTGGACGACCAGCTGTCCGGACGCCAGCTCGGCCTGCGCGCCGACATCACGCCGCAGGTGGCGCGCATCGACGCCCACCTGCTGGGCGAGCGCACCGGCGTGACGCGCCTGTGCTACGCCGGCAGCGTGGTGCACAGCCGCCCGTCCGGCCTGACCAGCTCGCGCGAGCCGCTGCAGGTGGGGGCCGAGCTGTACGGCTACGCCGGCATCGAGGCCGACCTCGAGATCATCGAGCTGATGCTGTCCACGCTGGAGAAAACCGGCGTGAAGAAGCTGCGGCTGGACGTCGGCCATATCGCCATCTACCGCGGCCTGGCCGCGGCGGCCGGCCTGTCGCCCGAGGTCAGCCGCGAGCTGTTCGGCCTGCTGCAGAACAAGGACGCCGCCGGCATCGCCGCGCGGGTGGCCGGCGTGGCCGAGCCCTACAAGAGCGCCTTCCTGGCGCTGCCGGAGCTGTACGGCCCGGTGGCGGTGCTGGAGAAGGCGCGCACCCGGCTGCCGTCGCTGCCGGAGGTGGAGCTGGGTCTGATGCAGTTGTCGGCGATCGCCCGCGCGATGGAGGGCAGGGTGGAGCTGAGCTTCGATCTGGCCGAGCTGCGCGGCGACTTCTACCACACCGGCCTGATGTTCGCGGCCTACGCGCCGGGCTGGTCCGACGCGATCGCCCGCGGCGGCCGCTACGACAATGTCGGCCGCCGTTTCGGCCGCGCCCGTCCGGCCACCGGCTTTAGCCTGGATCTGCGCGATCTGCTGCGCATCCTGCCGGAGCGCGATCCCAGCCGCGGCATCCGCGTCTCCGCCCGCCATCTGCCGGCGGCAGCGGCCGAAGTGGCGCGCCTGCGCGCCGGCGGCGAGATGGTGGTGGTGGATTACCTGGGAGAATCCGCGGCCGCATTGAATTGCGACCGAGAGCTGGTTCCCGCTGCCGATGGCTGGCAGCTGGCGCCGTTTCATTGAATTTTTGTTTGAATCTGACTGACGAAGAGGTTTTTTCCAATGTCCAAGAACGTTGTCGTGATTGGCACCCAGTGGGGTGACGAAGGCAAGGGCAAAATCGTTGACTGGCTGACCGACCACGCGCGTGCCGTTGTGCGCTTCCAAGGCGGCCACAACGCCGGCCACACCCTGTGGGTGAATGGCAAGAAAACCGTCGTGCGCCTGGTGCCGTCCGGCATTCTGCGTCCGGATGTCGAGTGCTTCATCGGCAACGGCGTGGTGCTGTCGCCCGAAGCGCTGCTGAAGGAGATCGACGAGCTGGAAGCCGCCGGCGTCAACGCTTCGGCCCGCCTGAAGATCGCCGAAGGCTGCCCGCTGATCCTGCCGTACCACATCGCGCTGGACCAGGCCCGCGAAGCCGCCAAGGGCGACGCCAAGATCGGCACCACCGGCCGCGGCATCGGCCCCTGCTACGAAGACAAGGTCGCCCGCCGCGCGCTGAAGGTGATCGACCTGTTCGATCCGGCCCGCTTCGAGACCAAACTGAAGGAAAACGTAGACTACTACAATTTCCTGCTGACCAATCTGTTCAAGGCCGAGCCGGTAAGCTACGAAGCGATCCTGGCCGACACCATGAAGATGGCCGAGCGCATCAAGCCGATGGTGGCCGACGTGTCCCGCATCCTGTACGACCTGGACCAGGCTGGCACGCCCATCCTGTTCGAAGGCGCCCAGGGCACCCTGCTGGACATCGACCACGGCACCTATCCGTACGTGACCTCGTCCAACTGCGTGGCCGGGGCCGCCGCGCCAGGCGCCGGCGTGGCGCCGCAAATGCTCAACTACGTGCTGGGCATCGTCAAGGGCTATGCCACCCGCGTGGGCTCCGGTCCGTTCCCGACCGAGCAGGAAAACGAAATCGGCGCCTTCCTGGCCGAGCGCGGCAACGAGTTCGGTTCCGTTACCGGCCGTCCGCGCCGCTGCGGCTGGTTCGATGCCGCCGCGCTGAAGCGCTCGATCCAGATCAACGGCGTGTCCGGCCTGTGCGTGATGAAGCTGGACGTGATGGACGGTCTGAAAGAGATCAAGCTGTGCACCGGCTACATGCTGGATGGCCAGAAGGTCGACATCCTGCCGTTCGGCTCTGACGCCGTCACCAAGTGCGTGCCGGTGTACGAAACCCTGCCGGGCTGGACCGGCACCACCGTCGGCGTCAAGCGCTGGGAAGACCTGCCGGCAAACGCCCAGGCTTATCTGAAGCGCATCGAAGAGGTGTGCGGCGCCCCGGTCGACATCGTGTCCACCGGTCCGGACCGCGAAGAAACCATCGTGCTGCGCCACCCGTTCGGTCTGTAATCGAACCTAGGTTCAGCCAGAGAAAAGCCCACCGTTCGCGGTGGGCTTTTTGTTTGCCTGGATGCGCTCGACTCAAGTCTCAGTCCACGGCGCCAGCGCCAGCTCCGCGCGCAGCGGTTTGCCGCTTTGGCCGAACCAGCCGCCGCTCTCCAGCACTTGTCCCTGGTTGCCGAAAGCCGTCACGGTCAGTTTCGCCGTCGCGGGATCAAGGTCCACGCGGCAGAAATTGTCTTCCTGGGTGAAGTTCCAGGCGCGGTAGTCCATCCGGTGCGGCTTGCCGCCGGCGCAGAAGTCGAAGCCGTCTTCCTGTCCCTGCGCGCGCGAGTCGTGGACGAAGCCGGACGGGTCGCCGTCGGCGAAGGGGAAGGGCCAGTAGAAGGCCGAGGAGGTGATCGACAACACGCGCAGCCGCTCGGCCTCGGCGGAGCCGCTCAGGCTCAGCTCGGCGATATTGCTGCAGTGGATGTCGCCGGACAGGAAGACCACGTTCTGCACCCGTTTCTCCACGATGAGCCGCAGCAGCGCGGCGCGGGTGGCGGGGAAGGCGGGCCAGGAGTCGGTGGCCTCGCACCAGCGGGCGCGGTCCGCGCCGCAGCCGGCGCGTCCGCTGCGGGCGTCCATCGGATTGGGCGCGAACACGCTGGGGCTGACGATGAACTTGGGCGTGTCGCCCAGCTTGTCCTGGCAATCGGCCAGCCAGGCCAGCAGCAGGTCGAGCTGGCTGGGCTCCTCGTCGGCCAGGCTGGGGCGGCCCAGCAGGTGGTTGTCGTCCAGATTGTCCGGCACGTCGTCCATATAGCGCTGGGTGCGCGAATCCATCGCGAAAAACGGGTAGCGGCCGCACTGGAACTGGTAGAACAGCCGCTGGCCGTAGCAACTGGGGCCGTGCACCCACTGGTAGCTGCGGTAGGCGGCGATGGCCAGGTTGAACACGCGCCGGCTCTCGGCGCGGCGGACGCGGTCCTGGCTCCAGTTGTCCTCTATTTCGTGGTCGTCCAGGATCATGTAGGCCGGCAATTGGCGCAGCAGCCGGCGCATGTGGCGGGAGCCGAAGGCGCTGTGGTAGCGCTGCTGGAACTCTTCGAAGGTGTCGGCCAGCCCCAGCGGCACGTGGCGGTTGAGCATGTCGGCGTAGATCTGGTCGCCCACCATCAACAGCAGCCGCGCGGCGTCGCGCCCATCCTGCCCCTTGGCTTCCTGCAGCAGCGGCTCGAAGATGGCGTCGGATTGCTTGGTCTTCCACAGCAGGCCGGGATAGCGGCAGGAGCCGACGATGAAGCTCAGTCGGCCGGCGGGCGCGTCCGCCGCCGGGAAAGTGCGGAAGCGGGCTTCGGATTCTTCCGCCGGCAGCGCCTCCAGATCGTCGAGCCAGACTTCGGCGGCGGGCAGGCGCTTGGCCAGCTCGTCGTGGGACAGGCTGTCGTCTTCCGGAGCGGGATCGTCCAGCAGCAGGGTGCCGACGCGGACGATGTAATCGGTGTCAGGGAGCAGCGGGGCGGGCGCGCTGTCCGCCGGCTTCAGGCCCAGCTCCTCGCCCAGGGTGAAGGTGCCGGTGCGGTCGTACTCTCGCCGCAGCCGGAAATAATGGACGCGGCGCCGGCGCGGGCGGCGGCCGTTTTCCCAAGCGATGGCGATCACGCCTATGGTGCGGCACTCGCCGTCGATGTCTGCGCCCTCGTCGCCGGCGGAGCCGCGTATCCAGACGCGCGCGCTGCTGGCGGTGGTATGGCCGACGATGGGCCCGAGCTGGGCCGGTCTGAGTTTGCTCATGGGGGCTCCCGGGGCCGGACGCGGCGCGTCGGTCCCTTTCCTGATGCGGGTGCGTGGATGCGGCTGTTTTTATGATCTGCCCGGCGGCGTTGAGGCCGTCCGTGTTTGAAACATATGCCGGGAGCGGGTGCTGCGGGGGAGCGTTTGGCGGGATTAAGTGGATGTACGGAGCCCGTGGCGGGAAAGGCTCAGCCCAAGTGCTGGAGGATGTTGACCAGTTTGCCCAGCGGGTCGCGGACGAAGAAGCGGCGCACGCCCCAGGGCTCGACCGCCGGCCCGTATTCGATGGCGATGCCGGCGCTCTGCGCGCGCGCCAGCGCCTGCTCCAGATCGTCCACTTCGATGGACAGTTCCGGCACCGGGGTGCCGGAGCCGCCTTCGCTGGCGAAGCTGATTTGCGGCTGCATGGCGGCGTCGGATGCGTAAATGCGGATCCAGCCGTGGTCCATCACCATGTCCAGGCCCAGCACATCGCGGTAGAAGCGTTCCGCCGCGGCCGGCGAGGCGGTGGCGATATTGGCGACGATGCGCTGAACTTTCATCGAGCTCTCCGGCGGTATGGAATCGACCCTTCAGCATAGCCGCTGTCCCGCCGCCGCGGCTCAGCTTTTGCCGCGGCCCGCCGGCTTGTAGCCGTCGTTCAGCGTTTTCAGGAAGGCCAGCATGTCGTCGATGTCGCGCTCGCTGAACATGGCTTTGCCGCCCGCCTTGCCGCCGAACGGCGCTTCCATGTTGACGTTGGCCTGATAGCGCGCCGGCAGGTCGTTGAACTTGGCTACCTTGCCGTCTTTGCCCTTCGGATACCACTTGCCGGGGCGGGTGTCGCGTTCGGCGTAGAAGCGCAGCACCTGGCGCAGGTCATGGAAGGCGCCGTTGTGGAAGAAGGTCGTGCGGCTGGCCACGTTGCGCAGCGAAGGAGTGCGGAACAGGCCGCAGTAGTCGCCGCGGTTCTTGAAGTCGGTGCGCGCCGGGCCGCACAGGCCCAGATCGAAGTAATGGCCGTCGCGGTTGGCGGCCAGCTCCGGATTGCGCGGCGCGCCGACGGCGATGTGGCCGTAGTCGGTGAAGGCGGGGAAGGCGCCGCTCTCGCTGCGCTGGCTGATGTGGCAGGACGCGCAGTTGCCCTTGTCCGGATCGTTGAACGCCTTCAGTCCGCGCGCTTCCTTCGCGCTCAGCTTGGCCTGGCCGCGCAGGTAGGCGTCGTACTTGCTGTTGTAGGGATAAAACTCGCGCGGATTCTGCTGGAACACTTCCAGCGCCAGCGCGGCCTTGTCGAAAGCCTGGGCGGGGTGGCTGAAGATGTCGGTGCCGAACAGCTTCTGGAAGCGCGCGGCGGCGGCGGAGCGCCGCAGCTTGTCGACCACCGCGGCCGGCGTGCCGTTGGCCATTTCGTTGGCGGCCAGCAGCGGCAGCGAGGCCTGGGCATGGGCGGAGTCGGCGCGGCCGTCCCAGGTATAGCCGCCGGTGGGCCCGGCGTCTTCGCTGTCGTTGCCGTCGTTGTCGTGGAAGTGCTCGCTGAATGGCGGCACGCTTTGCAGATAGCGCAGGGAAGGCGCGGCGCGGGTGCCGGGCTGTTTGCCATCCTTGCCGCCCAGTTGAGCGGCCAATCCGTTCGGCGGGCCGTAGGCATGGGACGGGCTGTGGCAGGTGGCGCAGGACATCCGGCCGGAGGCGGACAACGAGCGGTCGAAGAACAGCTGGCGGCCTAGCTCTTCCAGCTGTTTGGCGCTGACCGGGTGCGGGCCGGGCGCATAGCTGGCGCTCTGATAGGCGGGTTTGGCCGGAGCGGCAGCCTGGACGAGGCCGGCGCAGGCGAAGGCGATGGAGAGCAGAAGGCGTTGCATGATGGCGGTGTCGATTGCGGTGGCGGGACTGTACTTGGGGTTAATGACAAAAAGATGAAAATGGAAATGCGGCATCTGTTCATACGGGAAATACTGACAGAATGTAAATGTAATGTAACATGCCGTCGCGATACTTCGCATTTTCCGTTAAACAGCAAGGAAATCCGTGATGCAACGTTTAGCCTGTGGCCTGGCGCTGACCCTGGTCGGCGCCGCTGTATTGAGCGCCTGCGGCAGCGGCGGCGGCTCTGCCTCCACCAGCGGGGTGGTGACCGGCAGTTACTTCCGCCACGCCAAAGTCTGTCTGGACCGCAACGGCAACGGCCGCTGCGATGCCGCCGAGCTCTCGACCTATACCGACGACAATGGCGCGTTTCGTCTGAGCGGCCAGGGCGACGTGGTGGTGGAAGTGGGCACCGATGCCGTTCGGTACGACCCCGATACCCAGACCGCCGCGCCGGTGACCGACCCCTTGGTATTCCGCGCGCCGGCGGCGGCCAACGGCGTGGTCAGCTCGCTGTCTTCCGAGGTGGCCGATCTGATGGATGGCGGCATGGACTTGAACAGCGCGCGCAAGGCGGTGGCCGCGCGGGTGGGCGTGCCGGCGGACAAGCTGCTGGGCGACCACAACAAGGAAAGCGATCCCGACGTCAAAGCCGCGCTGAAGGCGGCGATCAACCAGAACATCGACGCCATCGCCGGCGCGGTGAAGGAGGCGGGCGCCGGCGGCGACGTCAAGAGCAGCCTGCACAGGCGGATGGCGCTGTCTGACATCAAGAACGTGGTGGTGATTTACGCCGAGAACCGGGGCTTCGACAATCTGTACGGCCTGTTTCCTGGCGCCAACGGCATTCCCGGCGTCAATCCGTCATCCAGGGGCGGCTACGTCGCGCAGAAGGATTTCGACAACTCGACTCTGCCGGCGCTGCCGCCGACCTGGGGCGGCCTGACCGCCGCCGGCCAGGCGGTGACCTTGAGCCAGGCGCAGACCATGGGCTTCGCCAATACGCCGTTCCAGATCGACAATCCAAACGGGCTGAACGGCACCGGCGTGGCGGTGCCGCAATCGGTGGTGACTCGCGACCTGGTCCACCGCTTCTACAATAACCAGATGCAGATCAATGGCGGCGCCAACGACAAGTTCGCCGCTTATTCCGACGCCGGCGGCCTGTCGATGGGCTATTACGACGGCAGCAAGATGGCGATGTGGAAGCTGGCCCAGCAATACACGCTGGCGGACAACTTCTTCATGGGCGCTTTCGGCGGCTCCTTCCTCAATCACCAGTATCTGGTCTGCGCCTGCGCGCCGCAGTATCCGAATGCCGATGCTTCGCCGGCCAAGGGCAGCATCTCTGCGATCGATACCGACGACAAGGGCAATTTCGTGCGGCTGACGCCGGCGGCGAATACGCCGGCATCCGTGCTCTCCGGCGCGGCCAAGTATCTGAACGACAATAATTTGACGCCCAAGGACGCGACCGGCATGTACTATGCGGTCAACACCATGCAGCCGGCGTTCCAGCCCAGCGGCAACGCGCCGGCTTCCGGCGACGCCAGCGGTCTTTACGCCGATCCGGCCAAGGCCAACACCTTGCCGGCGCAGACCCAGGCGACCATCGCCGACCGATTGGACGCGAAGCAGATCAGCTGGGCCTGGTATGCCGGCGGCTGGGCGCAGTCCACCGCCGACCGCAGCAAGATCTACAACGGCGGCGTGCCCAATTTCCAGGCTCACCATCAACCGTTCAACTACTATGCCAGTTTTGATTCGTTCAAACAGGCGGCCTATCGCAGCCAGCATCTGAAGGATTTCGATCAGGATTTCCTGAGCGCCGCAGCCGCGGGCGCGCTGCCGCAAGTGGCTTTCTACAAGCCGCAGGGCAACCTGAACCAGCATGCAGGCTACGCCAGCGTGGCGGACGGCGACGCCCACATCGCCTCGGTGATTTCCAAGCTGCAGCAAAGCCCGCAGTGGAAGAACATGCTGGTGGTCGTCACCTATGACGAAAACGGCGGCTTCTACGACCACGCGGCGGTGCCCAAGGGCGACCGCTGGGGGCCGGGCACCCGCATTCCGGCCATTCTGATCTCGCCGTTCGCCAAGAAGGGCTATGTCGATCACACCCAGTACGACACCGCATCCATCCTGCGATTCCTGACGCGGCGCTTCGGCCTGCAGCCGTTGCCGGGCGTGATCGCGCGGGATGTCGCGCTGGTGAGGAACGGCGGCAAGCCGATGGGTGACTTTGCCTCGGCGCTGACCTTCAACTAAGCCGCTCCACTCTGAAGGTTGCCGGGCCGTCCGCTTTGTCGGGCGGCTTTTTGTTAGCGTTCATGACATTCGGCACGCTGGCGGTCGCAGAGTGATAAACTGAAACGCTTCTCGCTCATATCCTTTTGTCATGCAGTTGAAAATCGCTCCCGGCATGCTGACGCCGCTCATCGTCGCCACGGCGCTGTTCATGGAAAACATGGACGCCACCGTGATTTCAACCTCGCTGCCAGTGATCGCGCAGGATCTGGGGGTGGACCCGATCTCGCTGAAGCTGGCGTTGACGTCCTATCTGGTCAGTCTGGCGGTGTTCATTCCCATCAGCGGCTGGATGGCCGACCGTTTCGGCGCTCGCCGCATTTTCCGTTCCGCCATTCTGGTATTCATGCTGGGCTCGCTGCTGTGCGCGATGACCGGCAGCCTGCACGGCTTTGTGCTGGCGCGCTTCCTGCAGGGCATCGGCGGGGCGATGATGGTGCCGGTGGGGCGGCTGGTCATCTTGCGCACCATAGACAAGGCGGATCTGGTGCGGGCGCTCAGCTACCTGACCGTGCCGGCGCTGCTGGGACCGGTGATAGGGCCGCCGCTGGGCGGCTTCATCAGCACTTATTTCCACTGGCGATGGATCTTTCTGATCAATATTCCTATCGGCCTGCTCGGATTGGCGCTGGCGGGCCGTTTTATCGCCAATCTGAAAGAGGATGAAGTGCCCAGGCTGGACTGGTGGGGTTTTCTTTTGACCGGAACCGGACTGTCGATACTGATGCTGGGGCTGGCCACCGAGGGCAAGCACATGTTGTCAGCCACCGCTTCGATCTGGCTATCCATGCTGGGCGCGTCGCTGCTGCTGGCCTATCTGTGGCATTACCGCAGGCAGTCGCATCCACTGCTGGATCTGTCGTTGCTCAGGCTGCCCACTTTTTATGCCGGCGTGGTCGGAGGCTTCATATTCCGGGTCGGCATCGGCACCATTCCTTTCCTGCTGCCCTTGATGCTGCAGTTGGGTTTCGGCTTTTCGCCGTTCGAGTCCGGCCTATTGACCTGTTCCACCGCGATGGGCGCGATAGGGATGAAGACCGTTGTCTCCAAGGTGTTGCAGCGGTTCGGTTTTCGGCGGGTGCTGGTCGTGAACAGCATTCTGGCGGGGTGTTCGGTGGCCGTGTACTCGCTGTTTCAGGCAGACACGCCGCATTGGCTGCTGCTGCTGGTGTTCGTGGTGGGCGGTTGCCTGCGTTCGCTGCAGTTCACCAGCCTGAATGCGATCACTTTCGCCGATGTCGACAAGGAGAGGCTTAGCCACGCCACCAGCTTGTCCAGCGTCGCGCAGCAACTGGCTGCCGGCTTCGGCGTGACCGTGGGCGCGTTCGCGTTGCAGGGCGCTGCCTGGTTGCAGGGCCATCAACAGCTGACCGCCGGCGATTTTGGCCACGCTTTCCTGTTCATGGGCGGTCTGACCGTATTGTCCAGCCTGCAGTTTTGGAAGCTGGAGCAGGATGCCGGACGGCAGGTATCGGGCGGGCATGAGTGACAGCCGTTCCGGGTTTGTGCCCGGAGCGGCCGCTTGCCTGAGGTTAGCTTGGATTGGATGCTTCCCGGCCGAACGCCCAGGTGTCGCGCTCGCCGAACTCCAGCCAGCATTCGCCAGCCGCCCTGGCTTCCTGGCCGTAGGCGCGCAGCCGGTTTTCTCCTTGTTGCAGCAGGTATTCCCAGCGGTCGCCCAGATACATCGAGGTGAGCAGCTTGGCTGGCAGGCGGTTGTGGCCGGGCTCGTCGCGCACTCGCAGCCGCTCCAGCCGGATCACCGCCTGCGCTTGGCTTCCCGCCGGCAAGGGCTGGCGGGCGGTGGCCTTCAGCTGCCAGCCGTCGCCGTGCAGGATGACGCTGTCGCCTTCGCTGGCGGCGACGGTGGCGCTCAGCGTGTTGTTGGCGCCCATGAACTGCGCGCTGTACAGGCTGGCGGGCTGGGAGTAGAGCTCGGTCGGCGTGCCGGCCTGTTCGATGCGGCCATGCTTGAGCAGCAGGATGCGGTCGGACATCGCCATCGCTTCGCCCTGGTCGTGGGTGACGCACAACGCGGACAGTTTCAGCTCTATGATCAGTTCGCGCAGCCAGGCGCGGGCTTCTTCGCGCAGCTTGGCGTCCAGATTGGACAGCGGCTCGTCCAGCAGGATGACCGGCGGGTTGTACACCAGGGCGCGGGCGATGGCCACCCGCTGCTGCTGGCCGCCTGATAGCTGATGAGGGTAGCGCTGGCCCAGCGCGCCCAGACCCAATTGCTCCAGCACCTGTCCCACGCGGTCGGCTATCTCTTTTTGCCCGGTCTTGCGCAGTTTGAGGCCGTAGCCGACGTTTTCCGCTACCGTGCGGTGGGGCCACAGCGCGTAAGACTGGAACACCAGGCCCAGCGAGCGGTTCTCCACCGGCAGGTTGTGGCCGGCATCGCCGTCGTACAGGGTTTGCTCGTTCAGGCGGATGGAGCCGGCGGAGGGCTGCTCCAGCCCGGCGATGGCCCGCAGCAGCGTGGTCTTGCCGCTGCCGGAAGCGCCCAGCAGCGAGACGACTTCTCCGGCATTGAGGATGAAGGACACGCCTTTGAGGATGGGCGTGGCGTCATAGCTGAGAAACAGATTGTCGACGACGAGCTTAGTCATGCAGTTTCACTCCCAGGCGCAGCGCCACGGCCAAGCCGGCGCCCACCATCAGAATATTGATCACGGACAGCGCGGCCACCTGGTCCACCGCGCCTGTGGCCCACAGCGATACCAGCAGCGAGCCGATGACTTCGGTGCCGGGGGACAGCAGGTAGACGGCGGTGGAGTATTCGCGCTCGAAAATCATGAAGATCAGCAGCCAGCTGGAAATCAGGCCGAAGCGGATCAGCGGCAGGGTGACGTCCAGGCTGGCGCGGCGCGGGCTGGCGCCGACGCTGCGGGCGGCTTCTTCCAGTTCCGGCCCCACCTGCAGCAGCGCGCTTTGCACCAGCCGCATGCCATAGGCCAGCCAGACCACGGTGTAGGCCAGCCAGATCGAGAACATGCTGTTCTTCGCGCCCTGCAGGCCGGGGACAAACAAGAACACCCACAGGAAGGCGAGGCCGGCCAGGATGCCGGGCACCGCGCGCGGCAGCAGCACCAGATAGTCCAGCAGGCGGCTGCCCCAATCATGGCGGCGATGGCCGGCGAAGCCCACCAGCGTGTAGAAGCCCACCGCCAGCGCGCCGCCTATCACCCCCACGCCCAGGGTGTTGACGATGGCGCGCACGATGCTGTCTTCCTCGAACAGCAGGGAGAAGTGTTCCAGCGTCAGCGCCTCGGCCAGGGATACGCCTTCACCCCAGTGGCTGACCACCGAGCGCAGCGCGATGCCGGAAATAGGCACCGCCACCGTCAGCAGCAGCCACAGCAGCACGATGGCGATGGCGGGATAGCGCCAGGCGCCCAGCGACAGCGCGTGCTGGCGGCCGGCCTTGCCCTTCACCGTGACGAAACGGTTGGCGCTGCGCAGCAGGCGCCGCTGCAGCAGGACCAGCGGAAAGGTGATGGCGATCAGGCATACCGCCACCGCGGCCATCAGGTGATAGGAAGGAATGCCCAGCTTGTTGGTGAGCTTGTAGAGATAAGTGGCCAGCACCAGATGGCCTTCCGGATCGCCCAGCACCAGCGGCAGGCCGAAGATCTCAAAGCCTAGAAACAGCACCAGCACGCCGGAAAACAGCAGCGAGGGCATGATCATCGGCAGGCTGACATCACGCGCCACCCGGAACGGGCTGGCCCCGGCCACGCGCGCCGCTTCCTCCACGTCCGATCCCAGGTTGCGCAGGGCGGCGGAAGCGTAGAGATAGATGTGCGGCACATGGGTGAGGCCGGCGATGACGGCGATGCTGGTCAGCGAATAGATGCTCCACGGCAACTCGTCCCAGCCGAACAGTTGCTTGAGCCACAGCGAGTAGAAACCCACCGGGCCAGCGGCCACCACGTAGCCGAAGGCCAGCACCATGGGCGAGACGAATACCGGCGTCAGCAGGAGCGGCTCGAGCCAGCGGCGGCCGGGCAGGTCGGTGCGGACCATCAGGAAGGCGAGCACGCCGCCCAGCGGTATGGCGATCAGCGCCATGCCGACGGCGATGGCCACCGAGTTCTTCAGCGCGGACCAGAAGTCCGGGTCGGCGAAAATGAAGAGGTAGGCGCCCAGCCCCAGGCTTTTGTCCGTCATGAAAAAGGGCTGGTTGAGCAGGCTCTGGTACAGCACCAGCGACAGCGGCGCCATCACGGCCAGCGCGACACAGGCGATGGTCAGATTGCGCCAGCATAGGTGGCGCGTCAGTCGGCGGCCGGGCGCGGTTGGCGGCACCGGCGGCGATGCCGCGGCGGTGGAGGAAGTGTGCATTGCGTGGACTCCGGAGTATGGGCGTCCGGCGCGGAGACGATGCGGCGCGCCGGGCGAGGGGCGGCGCTCAGTTTTTCAGCGATTGCTGCCAGTTGCGCATGAAGTCCAGCCGCTTGGCCTGGTCGAGGTAAACCAGCAGGCCGGGGCCGATCTGGATTGGCTTGATGCTGCTGCCCAATTGCTGGTTCAGCGCGGACAGGGAGGCTGCGCCGCCGACGTCGGATCGCAGCGAGAACAGGTCGGCTTGATTGGCGAGGATGTCCTGGCCGCGCTTGGACAGCAGGTAGTCCAGCCACAGGCGGGCGGCGTTGGGATGCTTGGCTTTCTTGGACACGATGGCCAGCCGGCTGGCGACCTGGGTGTAGTCCTTGGGGTAGACATAGCCGATGGACGGGTCCTTCTTGGCCTTGGCGAAGGCGTAGGAGCCGAGGATGTTGTAGCCGATCAGATTCTCGCCGGAGGAGATGCGCTCCATCATCGCTCCGGTGGACGTCTGCAGCTTGACGCCGGATCGGCCCAGCGCGCGCACCAGGTCCCATACGCCTTGCTGGCTGTAGCGGTAGTCCTGGGTCAGGAAGTTGAAGCCGACGCCGGAGCGCTCGATGTCATAGGTGGTGACCTTGCCTTTGAAGCGCGAGGGATTGGCCTTCAGGATGCGGATCAGGTCGGCGCGGGTCTGCGGAATTTCTTCAGGCTTGAGCAGGCGCTTGTTATAGACGATGGCCACCGGTTCGTAAGTGGTGGCGTAGGCTTGTTGCTGGTAGTGGGCCCACTTGGGCAGGTTGGGCGTCTCGGGCGAGGCGTAGCTGGCGGCGTAGCCGTCGTTGACCAGCTTGACCTGCAGGTCCATCGCCGAGCTCCACACGAGATCGGCGCTGGCGCTGTTGGCCGCGTTTTCACTGATGAAGCGGTTGTAGATCTCGGTGGTGTTCATATCGTGGTATTCCACCTTCACCGCCGGATACAGCGACTGGAAGTCTTTGAGCAGCGGCCGCGCGACGGCGCTGTCGGTGGCGGAATAGATGATCAGCTTGCCTTCCTTGGCCGCGGCGGCTTCCAGATTCTGATAGCTGGACGGGTAGTGCGCCGGCGCCGCCCAGGCGGAGCCGCTTAACGCCGCGACGCAGAGTGATAGTTTCAGCTTGCCTTGCATGATGCCTTCTCCTGTTGGGGCCCTGTCCGGGCCCGTCTTGATTCCACGGCTCTATTGGCTGCGGTCTGGCAAGCATGGTATTAGAGTAAACCTTTCAATCCGCTTTCAGCTTGGCAAGTCATGCGCATTCTCCTGGTGGAAGACAATCTGGATCTGGCCGAGTCCCTGCTCAAAGCCCTGACGCAGGCGGGTTTCGCCGTCGACGCGATGCATGACGGCCAGGACGCCGATCATGTGCTGCATACCCAGGACTATGCGCTGGTGATCCTGGACCTGGCCCTGCCCAGGCTGGATGGCTGGGAAGTGCTCAGACGTTTGCGGGCCCGCCGAAAGTCGGTGCCGGTGCTGATCCTGACCGCGCACGGATCAGTGGAGGACCGGGTGCGGGGGCTGGACATGGGGGCGGACGACTACTTGTCCAAACCGTTCGACCTGGTGGAGCTGGAGGCCAGGGTGAGGGCGCTGATACGCCGCAGCCACGGCCATGACCACAATCTGCTGGCGGTGGGCGGGCTGAGCTATGACGGCGGCAGCCGGGTGTTCACGCTGGCGGGCCAGGCCTTGAAGCTGACCCCGCGCGAGCACGCGGTGCTGGAGCTGTTGATGCTGCAGGGCGGCAAGGCCATCAGCAAGGACGCGCTGTCCGAGCGCATCTTCGGCCTGGACGAATCCGGCAGCGCCGAAGCCATGGAGATCTACGTGCATCGGCTGCGCAAGAAGCTGGCGCACGGCGACGTCGGCATCGTCACCTTGCGCGGCCTGGGCTATCTGCTGGCGCGGACGGATGGCGGCCATGGCTAGCGGTCAGGCTTGGCGGCGTCCGGACAGCCTGCGGCTGCGCTTGTTGTGGGGGCTGTTGCTGCCCTTGCTGCTATTGCTGTCGCTGGACGCCTATCTGACTTATCAACGCAGCCTGGCCGGCGCCAACGCGGCATTCGACCGCATGCTGCACACCTCGGCCCGAGCCATCGCCAACGGCATCAGCAGCCACAGCGGAGAAATCCGGGTGGACATCCCGTACTTCGCCTTGCAGATGTTCGAGAGCAATGCCGCCGGCAAGGTGTTTTATCGGGTCAGCGACGAGAAGGGCAGGGTGCTGACCGGCTACGAGGATTTGCCGGCGCCGGCGAGAAAGGGCGCGGGCGCGCCGGCGCTGCAGTTTTCCGACGCCGACTATCTGGGCGAGGAGGTGCGCCTGGTCAGCCTGCGGCAAACGGTGCGGGACATGCTCACGTTGCGGGACCAGGATGTCTGGGTGCAGGTGGCGGAAACGCCGGAATCGCGGCAGGAGCTGGCGCGCAGCCTGTTGTTGGGCTCTTTGCTGCAGGAAATCCTGCTGGTGTTGACGCTGCTGCTGATTGTCTCGCTGGCGGTAAGCAGGGGACTGCGGCCCTTGCGGCGTTTGTCGGCCGAGGTAGCGTCGAGAAACGAAGACGATCTGGAGCCTCTGCCCAAGGCGGGGCTGCCCAGCGAGCTGGCGCCGCTGGTGGACGCGCTCAATCTGCACGGCGAGCGGCTGCAGCGTTTGTTCGCCGCCCGCCGCCGCTTCATCGACGATGCAGCCCATCAGCTGAAGACGCCGCTGGCCGTGATGCAGACCCAGGCGGAACTGGCTTTGCGCGAGGAGGAGCCAGCCGAACAGCGGCGGCAACTTCGTCGATTGCTGGCTGGCCTGCGGCAGGCGGGGCACATGGTCGCGCAGTTGCTGCAGATGTCGCGGCTGGAGCCGGACAACGGCCAGCCCATCGCGCTGGAAATGGTGGACGCGGCGGCGCTGGCGCGCGAGGTGGCGCTGGAGTGGGCCGCCGCCGCTCATGAGCGCGGCGCGGATCTGGGATATGAGGGCGAGGACAGCGTTTCGGTTCGCGGCAATCGCGCCCTGCTGCGCGAGTTGCTGAATAATCTGCTGGACAACGCCTTGCGCTACGCAGGAGAGGGGGCGGTAGTGACGGTGGCGGTGCGGGATGGGCAGCGCGCTTGCCTGGAGGTGAGAGACAGCGGGCCAGGCATTCCGCAAGCGGAGCGGGAAAAGGTGTTGCTGCGATTTTATCGGTTAGCGGGAGAGAGGCGCGAAGGCAGCGGATTGGGGCTGGCCATCGTCAGGGAGATCGCGGGCCGGCATGGCGCGCGCTTGTCGCTGGATCAGGCGATGGAGGGCGGATTGCGGGTGAGCGTGTATTTTCCGGGGCGCTGAAAAACGAAAACCCCATTGCCGAAGCAATGGGGTTTTCGTTGAATTTGGTGCCCAAGAGAAGACTCGAACTTCCACACCCTTGCGGGCGCTAGGACCTGAACCTAGTGCGTCTACCAATTCCGCCACCTGGGCTAAAACTTTAAATTGTATTGCTGCTGAAATCTGGAACTGAAAGCGTCAGATTTTAAAATATCTGGTGCCCAGGAGAAGACTCGAACTTCCACACCCTTGCGGGCGCTAGGACCTGAACCTAGTGCGTCTACCAATTCCGCCACCTGGGCATATTGCTTCGGTACTGCCGATTTTTAATCTGTATTGGTGCCCAAGAGAAGACTCGAACTTCCACACCCTTGCGGGCGCTAGGACCTGAACCTAGTGCGTCTACCAATTCCGCCACCTGGGCCAACCAGATTTTCATGATGCCAGCTTGGCGACGGGCTTACAATAGTAAGATTGGTGCCCAAGAGAAGACTCGAACTTCCACACCCTTGCGGGCGCTAGGACCTGAACCTAGTGCGTCTACCAATTCCGCCACCTGGGCGTCGCTTTGCTGTATCATTCTGTTGCATCGCTGCAACGAGAAGCGAATTATAGACATAATTCTGAGGGTGTCAATGGCTCAAACCTCAAAAAAGCAAAAAAGTCCTTCCCTCCGCGAACAGGATCCATTCCTCGAGAGGGAAAAACTCAAATATTCCAATCCCTTGCCCAGCCGCGAGTTCATCATGCAGATTCTCGCCGAGCAGGGGGTGCCGTTATTCCCGGGTGAATTGGCTAGCATGTTGTCGATTCACGGCGACGAATCATCCTTCTTTGAACGCCGTCTGCGCGCGATGGAGCGCGATGGCGAAATCATCATCAATCGTAAGGGCGCGGTCTGCGTCGCCCAGAAACTCGATCTGATCCGCTGCAAGGTTTCCGGCCACCGCGATGGCTTCGGCTTTGCCATGCCCGATGAAGGCGAAGGCACGGGTAGCGACATCTTCCTGCCCGAGCGTGAAATGAGGAAGGTGATGCACGGCGACCGCGTGATGGTGCGGCCGTCCGGCGTCGACCGCCGCGGCCGGCAGGAGGGCCGGATCGTCGAGGTGCTGGAGCACGCGGTGACCAAGCTGGTCGGCCGCATCCAGCATGAGCGCGGCGTGTGGGTGGTGCGCCCGGAAGACCGCCGCATCAATCACGACATCCTGATCGAGCCGGGCGGCGACGCCGGCGCCAAGGATGGCCAGGTGGTGATGGTGGATATTCTGCAGCAGCCGGACGCCCGCCATCAGCCGGTCGGCAAAGTGGCCGAGGTGCTGGGGAACTACGCCGACCCGGGAATGGAGATCGAGATCGCGCTGCGCAAGCACGCGCTGCCGCACCGCTTCCCGGACGACGCGCTGGCTCAGGCCAAGGAAACGCCGAAGAAGGTGCGCAAGAAAGACTGGACCAAGGACCGCGTCGATCTGCGCGAACTGCCGCTGGTGACGATAGACGGCGAAACCGCGCGCGATTTCGACGACGCGGTATATGCCGAGCAGCAGGGCAAGGGCTACCGCCTGGTGGTGGCGATCGCCGATGTCAGCTTCTACGTGCAGCCGGGCGACGCGCTGGACAAGGAGGCGCTGGATCGCGGCACTTCGGTCTATTTTCCGCGCCGGGTGATCCCGATGCTGCCGGAGGCGCTGTCCAATGGCATCTGCTCGCTGAATCCCGACGTCGAGCGCATGTGCATGGTCTGCGACATGCAGATCAACGCCAAGGGCGAGGTCAAGAAGTACAAGTTCTATCCTGCGGTGATGCAGTCCAAGGCCCGCCTCACCTACAACCAAGTGTGGGATTGGCTGCAGAACGGCACCGACCATCCGATGCTGCCGCAGGTGAAGGACCTGTACGCGCTGTTCAAGATCCTGCTGGCCGCGCGCTCCAAGCGCGGCGCCATCGAGTTCGACTCGGTGGAAACGCAGATGATCTTCAATGAGCAGGGCAAGATCGAGCGCATCGTGCCCATCGTGCGCAACGACGCGCATCGCTTGATCGAAGAGTGCATGCTGGCGGCCAACGTCTGTTCCGCCGATTTCCTGCAGAAAAACGGCCACAAGGCGCTGTACCGCGTCCATGAGGGGCCGACTGAAGAGAAGCTGGAAAACCTGCGCACCTATCTGCGGCTGGTCGGCCTGGTTCTGGGCGGCGGCGACAAGCCTAGCGCCAAGGATTACGGCAAGCTGGCCGAGCAGATCCACGGGCGCCCGGATGCTCCGGTGCTGCAGACCATGTTGTTGCGCTCGATGCAGCAGGCGGTCTACACCCCGGACAACCACGGCCACTTCGGCTTGGCTTACGAAGCCTATACCCATTTCACCTCGCCTATCCGCCGCTATCCGGATCTGCTGGTCCATCGGGCGATCAAGGCGGTGTTGAAGGGCGGCAAATACAAGCCGGGCAAGTGGGCGCAGCTCGGCGTGCACTGCTCGATGACCGAGCGGCGCGCCGACGACGCCAGCCGGGACGTCGAGTCCTGGCTCAAGACCTACTATATGCGCGACAAGGTTGGCGAGATCTTCCAAGGCAAGATCAGCGCGGTCACCAGCTTCGGCGTATTCGTGCTGTTGGACGATGTATATGTCGAAGGGCTGGTGCACATTTCCGAGCTGGGCAAGGACTACTTCCATTTCAAGAAGGATGTGCAAGCCATCGTCGGCGAGAAGAGCGGCGTTCAGTACCGGCTTGGCGATGTGCTGACTGTCAAGGTGATGGGCGCCAATCTGGAAAGCTCCCAGGTGGATTTCGCGCTGTTCAAGGACTCTCCCGCGGCGCAAGAGGCGGCCGAGGGCGCTGCCGAGAAGCGGGGCTCAGCCCGTTCCAGCCGCCGCCGTCGCGGTGGAAAAGCCGAAGGAAGCGCAGGGTCGCATGTTGCTGCAGCGGCGCCGGCGAGTGGCGAGCCGCCTGAGTCGAAGCCGGCCGGTTTGCCGCCGGCGCCGGCGGGACGCAGGCGTCCCGCCCAGCCAGCCGGAGAGAGGAGGGCTGCTTCTGTGCCGGCGGCAGACCAGGCAGCCAAGCCTGCGGAAGGCAAGATGTCAGCTGCAAAAGCCGAGAGCGCGGCGCCTGAGACGGGCACCCCGGCAACCAAGCCTGCAGGCCTGCCGGCCGCGCCGAAGGGGCGAACCCGCTTGGCCAAGCCGGCTGTCGGCGAGACGGGGAAGGCACCCGCTCCCGCGGCCCGGCAGACCTCCAAGCCGGTGGAGGGCCAAAAAGCCGAAGGAGCGGTGTCCAAGCCCGCAAGCGCGCCGGCCGCGCCTAAGGGGCGAGTCCGTTCAGCGAAGCCGGCCGAAGAAAAGCCGGCTGGCGCTTCGGCTCCAAAGGCTTCTCCGGCTGCAGCCAAGCCGCCGGTCCGTCGTCAGACTGCGAAGGGTGGCCAGGATGCTCCGCCGGCGGTCGCTCCGACTCAAGAGCCATCTCAAACGCAGTCGGCGGCGCGCAAGCGCGGCAGCGGCAGGAGCATTGTCAAAAAGCGTGCTGGCGAGGAGTGATCAGCTGTTATCTATATTAATAGGTATAAGCAAACCGGCTCGAATCATGGATTCGAGCCGGTTTTGTTTGGCGGCGACAGCTCTGGAGTGTGGCTCATGGGGAGGCGTTTTGCTTTTTCATGAAAATCCCTTCCGGCTCCTTTTATTATAAATCAACGCTTTGCGCGTATCGGTCGAAGAAAGTTCA
>NZ_JZJL01000042.1 GCF_000971335.1 Chromobacterium vaccinii | reverse complement strand
CGGCTCGCCGCTGGCCGCCGCGCTGGCCAACCCGCCCGAAGCGCTGCCCGACTGTGTGAAACCCAACCGCGAGGAGCTGGCGCAATGGGCCGGCCGCCCGCTGCCCGGCCTGGGCGACGTGGTCCGTTGCGCGCGCGGCCTGCAGCGGATGGGAGTCGGCCGGGTGGTGGTGTCGCTGGGCGAACAAGGCGCGCTGCTGGTGGACGCCGACGCGGCGCTGCTGGCCAGCCTGCCGCCGCAGCGGCCTTTGAGCACCGTGGGCGCCGGCGATGCGCTGGTGGCCGGCCTGGTCGCCGCCCGGCGCCAGGGCCTGGACGCGGCCGACAGCCTGAGGCTGGCGGTGGCCTTCGCCGTCGCCAAGCTGCAGCGCGTCGGTCCCCATCTGCCGCCGGAACAACAGATACGAGAGCTGGCCGCCGCCGTCAGCCTGCAAACCCTGGACGCGGCCTGAGCCGCGCCCGCTTAGCAACAGGGGAAACACATGAGCATCGTCGCCATCATCCGCGCAGGAGAACGCAGCACCCAGGCCAGGCTGGCCGCCGAAGCGCTGCGACAGGCCGCCCAGCGTCAGGGCAAGCGGATAGACATCGAAATCGACGGACAACCGGCGCTGGACGCGGATCGCCTGCAGGCCGCCAGCCAGATCCTGCTGGTGGACTGTCCCGACGACGGCCGCGCCGGGCAGCGGCCCGCGCGCCATGCCACGCTGGACGCGGTACTAGCCGATCCGGCCGCGCAGCTGGATGGCGCGGCGGCGACCGAGCGCGCGCTGAGCATCGTCGCCATCACCGGCTGCCCCACCGGCATCGCCCACACCTTCATGGCGGCCGAGGGGCTGGTCCAGGGCGCGAAGGCGCTGGGCCACGCGATGCGGGTGGAAACCCAGGGCTCGGTCGGCGCGCAGGACGCGCTGACCGACGCCGAGATCGCCGCCGCCGATCTGGTGGTGATCGCCGCCGACACCCAGGTGCAGCTGGACCGCTTCGCCGGCAAGCGGCTGTTCAAGAGCGGCACCAAGGCCGCCATCGGCGACGGCAAGGCGCTGATCCGCCGCGCCATCGAAGAAGCGCGGCCATGGGAAGGCGCAGGCTCGGCCACAGCCGCGAGCCCGGAAAAAGCCAAGGACGGCCCCTACCGCCACCTGATGACCGGCGTGTCCTTCATGCTGCCCTTCGTCACCGCCGGCGGCATCCTGATCGCGCTCGCCTTCGCGCTGGGCGGCATTTACGCCTTCGACGACGCGCACAAGGGCACCCTGGCGTGGTCGCTGTTCCAGATCGGCGCCAAATCCGCCTTCGCGCTGATGGTGCCCATCCTGGCCGGCTACATCGCCTATTCCGTGGCCGACCGCCCCGGCATCGCGCCCGGCATGGTGGGCGGCATGCTGGCCGCCAGCCTGGGCTCCGGCTTCCTGGGCGGCATCGCCGCCGGCTTCATCGCCGGCTACGGCACCCGCGAATTGAACCGCCGGATCAAGCTGGGCCAGCATCTGGACGGCCTGAAGCCGGTGCTGATCCTGCCGGTGCTAGGCTCGCTGCTGACCGGCCTCTTGATGATCTACGTGGTGGGCCAGCCGGTGGCCGCCGTGCTGTCGGCGCTGACCGAGGCGCTAAAGGGCATGCAGGGCAGCAGCGCGCTGGCCCTGGGCGCGCTGTTGGGCGCGATGATGGCCTTCGACATGGGCGGTCCGGTCAACAAGGCGGCCTACGCCTTCGCCACCGGCCTGATCGCCAGCCAGGTGTACACGCCGATGGCCGCGGTGATGGCCGCCGGCATGACGCCGCCGCTAGGGCTAGCGCTGGCCACCCGATTATTCCGCGACCGCTTCACCGCCGACGAGCACGAGGCCGGCAAGGCCGCCGCGGTGCTGGGCCTGGCCTTCATCAGCGAAGGCGCCATTCCCTTCGCCGCCCGCGATCCCTTCCGCGTGATCCCGGCCTTGATGGCCGGCTCGGCGCTGGCCGGCGCCGTCTCGATGACCATGGGCGTGCAACTGAAGGTGCCGCACGGCGGCGTGTTCGTGCTGCCCATCCCCAATGCGGTGGAACACCTGCTCAGCTACCTGGCGGCGCTGGCCGCCGGCACCCTGGTCACGGCATTGGCGCTGGGCCTGTTGAAGAAGAGAATCGCCCTGGCCTGATCCCGCCGCCGCGCGGCCCCATCCCATCCTCCCAGGCCCGGCTCAACCGGGCCTGTTCGTTTCCCTGCCTCGATTCGTCATTCCCGCAGCATAAAAATTAACTATATTTACAATTTGTTATAATGGAACGCCAGACAGCACGCAGAGGCTGCTGGTTTATTCCAACAACAACACAGGAAAAGCCATGTCCATTACCCGACGAGACTTCCTCAACGGTTTTGCGCTGACGGTGGCTGCCGGGCTCACTCCGCTGGAAATCCTCCGTGCCGCACCCCGACAGATCAGCGCCAGCTACTACCCGCCTTCGCTCACCGGACTGCGCGGCAACCATGACGGCTCCTTCGAGAACGCCCACAAGCTGGGCCGCGCCCACCACGCGTTCAACCTGGGCGGTGCCAAGGTGGAAGAGCAATACGACCTGGTGGTGGTAGGCGGCGGCATCAGCGGCCTCGCGGCCGCGCATTACTACCGCAAGAAGCATCCGCAAGCCAAAGTACTGATCCTGGACAACCACGACGACTTCGGCGGCCACGCCAAGCGCAACGAGTTCAAGGTCGGCAACCGCCTGATGCTGGGCTACGGCGGCACCGAATCGCTGCAATCGCCCAAGCACGTGTTCAGCAAGGAAGCGCTGGCGCTGATGAAGGAACTGACCATCGACATCGATGGCCTGGCCAGCCACTTCCACCGCAATTTCTATCCCGACCTCAAGCTGTCGCGCGGCGTGTTCTTCAATAAGGAAGACTTCGGCATCGACAAGACCGTAGGCGGCGACCCCTATCTGCAGGTGGCGGACGACATCGATCCCAAGCGCCTGAACGCGCGCCCGATCCGCGACTTCATCAACGACTTCCCGATGTCGAAGCAGGACCGCGACGCGCTGATCGCCCTGCACACCAGCACCCGCGACTACCTGGGCGACATGCCCAAGAACAAGCGCGAAGCCTATCTGGCCAAGATCAGCTACAGCACCTACCTGTCCCGCCACGTCGGCCTCAGCGCCACCGCGATCCGCTTCTTCCAGTCGCGCAGCAACGACTTCCAGGCAGTGGGCATCGACGGCCTGCCGGCGCTGGACGCGCGCAACCTCGACCTGCCGGGCTTCCACGGCGTGGCCGGCCTCGGCAAGATCAGCGCCGAGGCGGAAGCCGAGCTGCGCGACCCCTACATCTACCACTTCCCCGACGGCAACGCGTCCATCGCCCGCCTCCTGGTGCGCAAGATGATTCCGCAGGCGGCGCCGGGCAAGGACATGAACGACATCGTGCTTGCCCGCTTCGACTACAGCAAGCTCGACCTGCCGGAAAATCCGGTGCGGCTGCGGCTGAACAGCACCGTGGTGCGCGTGGAAAACGCCAAGGGCCCGGTGGACGTCGGCTATCTGGACAAGGGCGGCAGGCTGCGCCGCGTGCAGGGCCGCCACGTGGTGATGGCCTGTTACAACATGATGATCCCGCACATCATGCCGGAGCTGGAAAACGATCAGAAGCAGGCGCTGGCGATGAACGTCAAGGCGCCGCTGGTCTACACCAAGGTGGTGCTGAAGAACTGGGACAGCTTCATGAAGCTGGGCGTGCACGAGCTGTACTGCCCGTCGATGCCGTACAGCCGCATCAAGATGGATTATCCGGTGGACATCGGCGGCTACCAGCATCCGCGCAAGCCGTCAGAGCCGATGTGCCTGCACATGGTCTACGTGCCCACCATCGCCGGCTCCAATCTGGACCCGCGCACCCAGTGGAAGATGGGCCGCGCCAAACTGCTGGCCATGCCGTTCTCCGAGCACGAGAACATGATCCGCAGCCAGCTGCAGCGCATCCTCGGCCCCGCCGGCTTCGACCACAACCGCGACATCGCGGCCATCACCGTCAACCGCTGGTCGCACGGCTATTCCTACTTCCTCAACTCGATGTACGACGACGAAGAAGAGTCCAAGCGCATCATCGCCACCGCCCGCCGCCCGGCCGGCAAGGTGGCGATCGCCAACTCCGACTCCGACTGGAACCCGTACACCCACGCCGCCATCGACCAGGCATGGCGCGCCGTCAACGAGCTGAGCTAACAGGAACACCGTGATGAAACTGATGAAAACCCTGGGTCTCGCGGCCCTGCTGGCCTGTGCGGCGAACGCCGCGCTGGCGCATGTCGACACCGACGGCGTGCGCCGCGGCGCCTACCTCGCCCGCGTGTCGGACTGCATCGCCTGCCACAGCGCGCCCGGCGGCAAGGAAAACGCCGGCGGGCTGCCTATGGACACCCCGGTGGGAAAGATCTACTCCACCAACATCACGCCGGACAAGGAAACCGGCATCGGCAACTACAGCTACGAGGACTTCGCCCGCGCGCTGCGCCGTGGCGTGGCCAAGGAAGGACATTCGCTGTACCCGGCCATGCCCTACACCTCGTTCGCCCGCATCAACGACGATGACATGCGCGACCTGTACGCCTACTTCATGCACGGCGTCGCGCCAGTGAAGCAGGCCAACCGCGACAGCGACATTCCCTGGCCGCTGTCGATGCGCTGGCCGCTGACGCTGTGGCGCTGGATGTTCCACGACGACAGTCGCTACCAGCCTGACGCCGCCAAGAACGCCGAGTGGAATCGCGGCGCCTACCTGGTGCAGGGCATGGCCCACTGCGGCACCTGCCACACCCCGCGCGGCGTCGCCTTCCAGGAAGTGGCGCTGAGCGAGAAGAAGCCCGGCTACCTGACCGGCGCGCAGCTGGCCGGCTGGTACGCCGGCAACCTGACCGGCGACGCGCGCGAAGGCCTGGGCGGCTGGTCGGCCGACGAGCTGGTGCAATACCTGCAGACCGGCCGCAACCGCTACACCGCGGCATTCGGCCCGATGGCGGAAGTGGTGCACTACAGCAGCCAGCACATCAACACCGCCGACCTGTCGGCGATCGCCGTCTACCTGAAGAGCCTTCCGGGCGCGGGCGCGGCCGACGTCGCCCCGGTGCGCACCGGCGCCACGTTGTTCTTCGAGAACTGCGCCACCTGCCACCAGGCCAACGGCCAGGGGCATGACAAGGTGGTGCCGGCGCTGGCCGGCAGCTCGGCGGTGATGGCACGCGACGCCACCTCGCTGATCCGCGTGGTGCTGGAAGGCGGCGTCAACGCCCGCACGCGCCACCTGGCCTGGGAATACAGCATGCCGGGCTACGCCCAGCAGATGAACGACCAGGAGGTGGCCGACGTGCTCACCTATATGCGCCAGAGCTGGGGCAACGCCGCCAGTCCGGTGGCTGCCGGCGACGTGGCCAAGGTGCGCGGCATCGTGGCCGACGACGCGCATCAGAAGTAATTCCATCAAGCGTCAACGACAACGCCGCCGCATTGTGAAATGCGGCGGCGTTTTATTGTGTCATCGCAGCAGGGTCAGGGCGCAGTCAGCGTGAACACATCGCCGCACTTCACCGTGTTGCCCTTGCCGTAGACGTCGAGAACGATCTGCCGCCCGGACTGCACCGCGCTGACGATGTCGCCGGTAGTGAAGCAGTAATACCAGCCGCCGCTGCGGTCGTTGATCACGCCCCAGGAACATGCAGGATATGTTATTTGACGCAGCGCATCAAAAACGGACCGGATACGCGCCATCTCCATACGGCGCAGCCCGGAACGCGTCCAGAGCCTCCGCCCGCGCGGACAGGGCGGCCAAGGCCGGATACTCATCTTCCGGCACGATGTCAGCCGTCATCCGCCTGCTGAAGTGCCAGGCGACGGCAGTGCTCAACCAGGCCTGATCAATGGCCCCGCCGCCGATGTCCGGCACGCCGGATGCCAGCTCCCGCTCCAGTTCGTCGTAAGCGGCCAGCAACTGGCTGCTGATCCGCTCCAGCCAGGGCTGGTAGCGCGCGTCTTCAGGGCGCAGCTTGCGCTCGTAGACGATCTGCACGCTCTTCTCGCAGGCCGCCAGCGCCAGCCCCGTCACCCGCAGGCTGCGCAGCAGGCGCTGCGGATCGGACGGCAGCAGGCTGCGCCCCGGCGCGATCGACTCCGCGTACTGCAGGATCAACGTGGAGTCCATCAGCGCCGTGCCGTCGTCGCAGATCAGGGTGGGAGCCTTGACCACCGGATTGATCTCCCGGAAACGGCCGAATGCGCTGAACACCGACAAGGGATGGTGTTCGAATGGAAGGTCCAGCAACTGCAGGGAAACCGCGACGCGGCGGACATAGGGGGAATCCAGCATGCCGATCAGCTTCATGGCGCTTCTCCATCATGGGCAAAATCAGTTGAAGGCGGCCACAGCCATTGCGCCAACGGCTCGCCGTCATCGTCCAGCCTCACCTCGCCGCGGACGAAACCCAGCTTGTCCGCCACCCGCGACGACGCGGCATTATCCGGATTGATCCGCGCCAGCACCCGGCGCGCGCCGCCGCGGATGACCGCCTCCTCCAGCAACAGCCTCACGGCGGCCGCGGCAATGCCGCGTCCACGCCGCAGGGGGGCCACACCGTAGCCGATCTCCACCAGCCCCAGGCAGGGAGCTCCCTTGAAGCCGCAGGCGCCGACAATCGCGCCGCGCTCATCGATCATCGCGTAGGGCAGGCTCCAACGCTCGGCCACGCCTGACGCCAACAAACGCAATGCCCGACTTGCCACCTCCGGCGGCGGCAAGGCGCCCTCCTCGCAGCGGCGGCCCAGGCTTGCCGGCTGCCTGCCATCGGCCAGATCGGCCAAGGCCTCGGCCGAAAAGGCCTCCAGCCGGATAAGGGGAAGGCGATCAGACGAAACGGACATCGGGGATCCAGTTGCGGGCGCGCCGCGCCAGCCTCTCCGTTTCGCTCTCGCCATCGAACGATACGTCGGCCGCATCGCCCAGCGGCAGGCCAGGCGTCTCGAAGGCGTTGACGCTGACCACGGCGCGCAAACGGCCGCCGATCTCGCTGGTGACCAGCGGCGCGGCGCCGCAATCGGAACAGATGTGGAAGTCGGCGGTACGGGTGCCGAAGCGGTAATGCGATACCCCCTGCGGATTGCGCAGCGTCACCTCCAGCCTGCCGGCGGGAGAGGTGGTCCAGACGCCGCCATGCTTGCGGCAGAAGCCGCAGCCGCAACGACGAGCGGGGATCGCCGCGCCGTCGGGCCAGTCGAGGTCGAAGGAAATATTGCCGCAGTGACAGGCGCCATGGATTCTCATCGCACGCTTTCCCCTGATGCCCATCTCCGGGCCGATGCGGTCAGCATACCATGCGCCTGCGCAAACCGCGGCGACCGCGGATCAGGATTGCCGCAGCACGCGCCTCACATCGCGGGCGGCTTTCAGCGGAATGCCGGAAAAGTTGGTGGCGGCGAAATGCCCGGCCTGCCGCGACGCGGTGGACAAGGCCGCGCCGGAAGCGCAGCCCACCTCCAGCGCCTGGCGCACCGCCGCGATCGGCGCCGCCCCGTCATCGGGCAGCTGCCGCGCGATGCTGCGTCCCATCTCGGTCCACAGCCTCTCGGCAGCCAGCATCAATCCACGCTGGATGTCGGCCTGGGCCTGCCATATCGAGGCGCCCGCCAGCAGACCGCCATCGATCCGCCGCTCCATCTCCCCTTCCGACAAGGCGAAGCTCGGCGTGATCGACGACAGCCAACAGCTGCACGCCTCCTGCTGAGCGTCCAGCCAGCGGCGCTGCCCCTGCTCCACCGCGCCGCAATATGTTTCCATCGCTCCGACTATCCATCTGGCCATGCGGCCTCCTCATTCGACGGCGCTCGCGCGCCCGGACTCACGTTTGCGGACAGGGAAGCTCCCAGACCGCCAGCAACTCGCGCAACAAGGTTTCCAGCACCGGATCGCCGGTCCGGTCGGCCGGATAGACAAACTGCAGCTCGGCGCTCTTGCGCAGGTCAGGCACCAGCCGGACGCGCCCGGCGGCCTCCCAGGCCAGCGCGTCTTCCTCGCGCACCAGAGCCGCGCCCACGCCTGCGGCCACCAGCTCCAGTATTACAGACAAGTGATCGCTCTCCGCCACCTTTTTAGGCGAGATATTGAGTTCCCGCCACAACTCGGCGGTGATCTTGGACAAGCTGGAAAACTGCGAGATGCCGACCCAGGGCAGCTTGCCAAGCTCCTTCAGCCGCCCTTCCGCCGCCTGCCCCGCCCAGGCCGGCGGCAAGGCGACGCGGAAATTCAGCATCCGCAAAGGCACGGTGCTGACGTTCATATAGGGGTTCTTGCCCAAGTAGAAGCCGGCGTCCAGCTCTTTCTTGCGCACCAGATTCAGCACATCCACCGATACGCCATGGGTGAGCTTCACCTCCAGCAGCGGGTGGGCGTCCGCCAGCGCCGCCACCCATGGCCCCAGCTTCAGGAGGTCCGGCATCAGCGTCACGCCGATGCGCGCCTGTCCCGACAGCTGGCCCTTCAGCTGCTTGGCGTGGTTGATGATGTCGCGCGCGGCGGCCAGCACGCCCTGCGCCTGCGGCAGCAACTCCTGGCCGGCCCGGGTCAGGCTGACGCCGCCGGCGCTGCGCTCGAACAACTGCATGCCCACTTCTTCCTCCAGGGCCTTGATTTGCGCGGTCACCGCCGGCTGCGACAGATGCAGCAACTCGGCCGCCTGCGTCAGGTGGCCTTGCTGGGCCACGGTGACGAAGGTGCGCAACTGGTAGATTTCCATGCTCTCCCCTGCGATGCCGGCCGCAGGCGTCCGCGGCCGAATATGCCAAATGACGACTAGGCTAACATGGCAGACGCCGCCAAAACAAAGCCGCCGGCGGCAAAACTTGCGCGCAGGCGGCTGTCGTCATATCGGCTCGCAAAGCGGCGACGGCTCAGTCGTCGTCGTCCTGCGCCCAACTGGGCGCGCGTTTGGCCAGAAAGGCGGCCACGCCCTCCAGTTGTTCCGAACCGCCCACCAGCCCCAGCGTCGCCGCGCGCTCGCGCTTCAGATGCTCGTCCAGATTGAGATTGGGGCTGTCTTCGATCAGCTTGCGCGCGGCGGCCACCGCGACCGGCCCCTGCCCCGCCACCTTGTTGGCCAGGCTGACCGCGACGATCTTGGCGAAGCCCTGATCCACCACCTCTTCGATCAGGCCTATCTTCAGCGCCTGCTCGGCCGACACCACCTCGCCGCCCAGGATGATGCGCTTGGCCCAGGACACGCCCACCTTGTCGGCCAGCGTCTTGGTGCCGCCGGCGGCGGGAATCAGACCGACCTTGGCTTCCGGCAGGCCCAGCTTGGAGCCGCGCTCGGCGATGATGTAGTCGCACACCAGCGCGCACTCCAAGCCGCCGCCCAGCGCGAATCCGTTGACGGCGGCGACAGTGACGCCGCGGTAGGCGCGTATCGCCTGCAGCGCGTTGGCGAAGGCCTGCAGCACCACATCCGCCGCGGCCTTGTCGCCAGCGGCGAACTGCTTCAAATCTGCTCCGGCGGAAAAAAACGCGTCGCCGGCGCCGGTAATCACCACCGAACGCACGTCATCATCCGCATTCAGCGCCTGCAGCGTCGCCGTCAGCTCGTTCAGGCCATCGGTCGTCAGCAGATTGGCAGGCAGGTTGGAAAGCGTGATGATGGCCGATTTGCCCAGCCGTTCAAGTGTCAGATACCTGGCCATATTGTGTTCCTCATGTATCCCCATTCCTTTTCATTGCAGCCCAGGCCGGATCGATCCGCCTTACGCGGCAATCGCTCCCATATCCCAGCCTGGCTCCGGGCTTGGACCGCGTCCGTCTTATAGACAGCGCCGCCCTTCTTGTCTCGCCCAAGCCGCCATTTTCTTTGCAAACTGTACTTTTGGCCAGTAGGCGAAACAATTATCTTCAACCTTTTTTGTAGAATGACTGTTTCAACAATGCCAAAAAGAATCGAACAAACCGCCGCAAACCCCGTCATCAAGCCAAATCGGCACGTTCAAGCCGCTACGTCATGCCCTCTGTTACCATAGAGCTTTCCTGAAGCGCTTGCGGCATGATTGAGACAAATTTCTGGATCTTGTTCCTCGCCGGCCTGCTGGGCGGCGGGCACTGCGTCGGCATGTGCGGCGGCATCGTCGCCGCGCTCACCCTGCACCAGCCGCCCGGCTACGCCCGCTGGCGGGTGCTGGCCGGCTACAATCTGGGACGCGTCGCCAGCTACGCGCTGATCGGCGCCTTGCTGGGCGGACTGGCGGCGGGCGGGCTCAGCCTGGCCTCCACCCATGCCTGGCAGCTGGGTCTGGCCTTGCTCGCCGATCTGATGCTGATCGCGATGGGCCTCTATCTGGCGGGATTCGCCCAGGCCGTGGTAGCGCTGGAAAAGCTGGGACAACCGCTTTGGCGGCGGGTGCAGCCGCTGGTGGGCCGGCTGCTGCCGGTGCGGTCGGCCGGCGGCGCGGTCGCGGTCGGCGCGGCCTGGGGCTGGCTGCCCTGCGGCCTGGTGTACAGCGCATCGATCTCGGCGCTGGCCAGCGGATCGGCCTGGAACGGCGCCGGCATGATGCTGGCCTTCGGCCTGGGCACCTTGCCCAATCTCTTGCTGATGGGCGTGTTCGCCGACGGCCTGCGGCGCTGGATGCAAAAACGCCCGGTGCGGCTGGCGGCCGGACTGGGCGTGGCGGGAATCGGCGTGTGGAAGCTTGCTCAACTCGTCAGCGGAACGATTTCATGATGGTGTCGACGTTGTAGCGCATCAGCTGCAGATAGCTGGCAGCCGGGCCGCTGGGGCCGGACAGCGCGTCGGCGTACAGCTTGCCGCCTATCCGCACCTTGGCTTCGGCCGACAGCTGCTTCAGCAGCCTGGTGTCGCTCATGTTCTCCATGAAGATCGCCGTCACCCCTTCTTTCCTCACCTGGCGCGTCAGCTGCGCGACCCCCTTGGCGGAAGCCTCGGACTCGGTGCTGACGCCCTGGATCGCCAGCACCTTCAGCTGATAGCGCTCGCCCAGATAGCCAAAGGCGTCGTGCGAGGTCAGCATCTTGCGCTTGGCGGCCGGCACCGCGGCGAACTGCTGCTTCGCCCAGTCGTCCACCGCCTTCACCTTGGCGGCGTAATCGGCCGCGCGGCGCTGGTACTCGGCCTTGCCGGCCGGATCGGCCTGGATCAGGCCGGCGCTGATGTTCTTGATATAGGTCTGCACCCGCGCCGGGTCATGCCAGGCGTGCGGATCGACGTCGCCGTGGTCATGGCCGTGATCCTCGTCGGCATGCTCCTCTTCCGGCGCCTGGCGGGTCTTGATGCCCTTGGACGCCACCACGGTCGCGCCGCGGAAGTTGGCCGCCTTGTCAAGACGCGACATCCAGCCCTCCAGGCCCAGACCGTTGGTCACCAGCACCTTGGCGGCGGATACCTTCTTGATGTCGGCCGGCGACGGCTGGAACACGTGCGCGTCCTGGTCCGGACCGACCAGCGACACCACTTCCACGCGGTCGCCGCCGATCTCGCGGGTCATGTCGGCGATGATGCTGAAACTGGCCACCACCGGCACCTTGGCCAGCGCCAAGGCCGGCATGCCCAGCAGCAGCAAAGCGGCTAGAGTCTTCTTCATGGGTTTTCCCCTATCGGTTCAAGATTCGAGATGCCGCGCGCGGATATAGCGGGGCAAGGCTCCGCCCACCGGCGCGAACAACAAGGACAGCAGGTAGACCACGCCGGCCAGCAGGATGATGGCGGGGCCGGATGGCAGTTCGAAGTGATAAGACAGCAGCAAGCCGCCGAGGCCGCTGAGGAAGGCGATGCCCACCGCCAGCGCCAGCATGGCCTCGATGCGCTCGGTCCACAGCCGCGAGGTGATCGCCGGCAGCATCATCAAGCCCACCGCCATCAGCGTGCCCAGCGACTGGAAGCCGGCCACCAGGTTCAGCACCACCAGCATCAGGAACAGCAGATGCCACCAAGCGCCGCGCGCGCCCACCGCGCGCAGATAGACCGGGTCCAGGCTCTCCAGCAGCAGCGGCCGGTAGATGACGGCCAGCGTCAGCAGCGTCGCCGTGGCCACGCCGGACACCAGGTACAGCGCGGCGTCGTCCACCGCCAGCACCGAGCCGAACAGGATATGCATCAGATCGACATTGCTGCCGCCCTTGGACACCAACAGCACGCCCAGCGACAGCGACAGCAGGTAGAACGCCGCGAAGCTGGCATCCTCCTTGATGCTGGTGAAGCGGGTGGCGAGACCCGCCAGCAGCGCCACCAGCACGCCGGCGACGAAGCCGCCCAGGCTCATCGCCGGCAGGCTGAGGCCGGCGAACATGAAGCCGACGGCGGCGCCCGGCAGCACCGCGTGGCTCATCGCGTCGCCCATCAGGCTCATGCGCCGCATCACCAGAAACAGGCCGATGGGGCCGGAGCCCAGCGCCAGCGCCAGGCAGCCGGCCAGGGCGCGGCGCATGAAGGCGAACTCGACGAAGGGCGATACCAGAAGATCGTACAAATGTTGCATCAGGCTCTCGCTCCATCCAGGCCACAAACCGGCGCCTGGGACTGCCAATGGGCGGCGGTGTCCACCGCGCGCCGCAGATTGTCATCGTTCAATACCGCGGCGCTTTCGCCCCAGGCGATCACCTCGCGGGCCATCAGCAGCGTGTGCGGAAAATGCGCCCTCACCTGCAGCGCGTCGTGCAGCACCGCGATCACGGTGCGCTTCTCGCGCCGCCACTGCGCCACCAGGCCCAGCAGGTCTTCCGTGGTCTTGGCATCCACCGCGTTGAACGGCTCGTCCAGCAGAATCAGCCTGGCGTCCTGCACCAGGATGCGGGCGAACAGCACGCGCTGGAATTGGCCGCTGGACAACGCCGCGATCGGCCGCAACGCGAAGTCGGCCAGCCCCACCTGCTCCAGCGCCTCGATCGCGCGGGCCATGCCGTCGCGCCCCACCCGGCCGAACGGCCCGCTCTGGTGCCACAGGCCGGTGCCGACCAGCTCCAGCACGCTGACCGGCATGCTGCGGTCGATCTCCGCCTGCTGCGGCAGATAGGCGATGTCGGAGCGGCGGTGGCCGTTCAGGTCCACATGGCCGGAATCCGGCGTCAGCGCGCCTATCATCGCCTTCAGCAAGGTGCTTTTCCCGGCGCCGTTGGGCCCGAAAATCGCGGTGGCGTCGCCGTCGGCGAAGCGGCCGCTGATGTGGTGCACCGCCGGATGACGCTGGTAAGACACCGTCAGGTTGTTCAGGATGATGCTCATGCCAGCTCCCGCAATGCCCACCACACCAGCAGCCACAGGCCAGCCAGCGGCAGCAGCGTCAGCGCGACGCGCTGGCCGGCCGACATGGCCAGCAGGCTCAGCGGCGGGCGCAGATTGGAGGCGGTGACATGGCGGTGCGGCTCGTGCGCGTGGCCGTGATCGTGCGAATGCGATCCGCTCATTCCAGGCACTCCTTCAGCCAGGCTTCCACCGCGGCGGCGTCGAATTCCGGCGCGATCAGCTCGAAGCGGCTGTCGCGGCGCCAGGACACCTGGGCGGCGCCCCACTGCCCGGCCGCCCAGTTCAGCCACACCCAGCTGTCCAGCACGCGGAACACGCCCTTGGCGCGCACCAGGCCCGGCACTTTGGCGGGCAGGTCGTCGAACAGCCGCGTCAGCCGCTCGCCGTCGAAATTCAGTTCCGGCTCGAAAGTCCAGCCGGCCGATTGCCACGCGCTTGTGTTGTCAGGCAGCACCGCCGGGCGGTAGCGCGGCTTGGCCGCCAGCTCGGCGTCCAGCCAGGCGACGTCCAGCTGGCCGTCCTTCACCTCGCCGACCAGCGACTTGGGCGGAAACAGCGCCGCCGCCTGCGCGCGGAAGGCTTCCATGGTCGGGATGTCGGCGGTGTCTATCTTGTTGGCCACCAGCACGTCGGCGATGGAGATCTGGTCGCGGTACAGCGGCTGGCGGTGGTAATCGGGCTGGATGAACTGGCGCGGGTCCACCAGCGTCAGCACCGCGGCCACTTCCAGCGCCTCGCCCAAAGGCTTGGCGCGCAATTCGTCGATGACGCCGGCGGCGTGGGCCAGGCCGCTGGCTTCGATCAGCAGGCGGTCCGGCTTCTCGCGGCGCAACAACGTGGCCACGGTGGCGGTCATCTGCGGGCCGGCGACGCAGCACAGGCAGCCGCCGGCGATCTCGGCCACCGCCAGCTCGTCGTTGAGCAAGGCGGCGCCGTCTATGCCCACTTCGCCGAATTCGTTGACGATCACCGCCCACTTCTCGTGCTGCGGGCGATTGGCGATCAGGTGGCGCAGCGCGGTGGTCTTGCCCACGCCAAGAAAGCCGGTAAACAGATTGACTTTGGTCTTGTTCATGATTTCTTCAGATTCAGGCTGCACAGGACTGGCAGCGTCCGGCCAGCACCAGGTTTTGCGGGCTGAGCGCGAAACCGGCGGCCTGCGCCATCTCGCGCAGCCGGGCCAGGCCGCTGGCGGCGTCCACCTCGTTGACGCGGCCGCATTGTTCGCACACCAGGATCAGGCTCTCGTGCTGGCAGTCGAAGTGCTCGCAGACGATGAAGCCGTTCAGCGCGTCCACCTTGTGCAACAGGCCGAGCTCCACCAGGAAGTCCAGCGCGCGGTAGACGGTGGGCGGCGCGGCCGAGCCGCGCTGCTGCTGCAAGTCGGCCAGCACCTGGTAGGCCTTGACCACGCCGCGGCGGTTCAGCACCAGTTCCAGCACCTGGCGGCGCAGATCGGTGAGCTTGCTGCCGCGCGCGGCGCAATGGCGCTCGGCGGCGGCGAGATAGACGGTGGGGTCCATAGGATATGGCATCAGCTGAATAATGAGCGAATGTTACTGTATAACATCACAACCATTCAACCATTTACATAATGCGGGTTTTGACGGTCCGCCCGCTGTGATAGGCTGCGGGCGTCTTTTCATGCCAAAAAAGGAAGCTTTCGATGAAAAAGATGTTAATGGCGTCGCTGGCGCTGCTGATCGCCGGCCAGGCGTTCGCCGCCGATCCGGCCAGCCAGCGCAAGGAGACGTTCAAGCAGTACAAGCCGGTGGTCGGCGAGATGGGCAAGATGGTCAAAGGCGAAATTCCTTACAACAAGGACGAATTCGCCAAGCAGGCCGCCAAGCTGGAACAGCTGTCGCAGCAACCCTGGCAATACTTCCCCGCCGGCAGCGGCGCGGGCAAGACTGACGCCAAGCCCGAAATCTGGAGCAAGCCCGCCGACTGGCAGAAAGCCATCGACAACCACAAGGCCGCCACCGCCAAGCTGAAGCAAGTGGCGCTGACCGGCGATCTGGCCGCGATCAAGGCCCAGTTCGGCGCCACCCAGCAGACCTGTAAGGCCTGCCACAAGGATTTCCGCAAGGATTGATCCCTTCGGGCCGCCCACCCGGCCCCATTTCCCGCCGTCATCGATATAATCGGCTTAGAGCCTGTTTACGATCTTTTTGTGGCATCGGCCATTTTCTGCCGGATGCAGGGCACGAAAAACGGCCCGCCGCAGTGTCATTCACTACAAGGGCCGCTTGACAAAGCCATGCGCCGACAGAGAATGGCCCCGGAGGGCAGCCCAGCCAACAGGCCAGATGCAAGGCGGAGGGCGTAGGCCTTGGTGATTCCAAGGCCTAGCCTGACAACGCGGCAGATGGCCTGTTGGCTGGGCTGTGATGCTCGCAGAAAGATCGTAAACAGGCTCTTACGGCGCGCCGCGCCGGCATTCGACAAGCATAGCCATCCATTCGAGACGCCATGAACAAGACATTGACCGCGCTGCTGCTGGCAGCGATCGCCATTCCCGCCGCCCACGCCGACACGCCGGCCGAGATCCGCAGCCAGGCCTTCAAGAAGATGCTGCTGCAATCGTTCGAGCCGATGGGCATGGCGGTGCGCGAACGCGCGCCCTACGACAAGGCGAAGTTCGAGCAGCAGGCGGAAGCGATGAAGACGCTGGCCGCGGAACCGTTCAAGCACTTCCCGGCGAACAGCATCACCGGCAAAAGCCGCGCCAAACCGGAAATCTGGAGCCAGCCGGCCAAGTTCCAGGCCGACCGCGACGTCTTCCTGAAGTCGGTGGACAACCTCGCCGCCGTCGCCAAAGCCGGCGACCTGGCCGCCATCAAGAAGGCCTACGGCCAGGTGGCGCAGAACTGCAAGACCTGTCACGACGCCTTCCGCGGCCCGGAAAAATAAGCGCCCCGCGCGACGAGAATCAAAAAGCCGGCTACGTGCCGGCTTTGTCGTTTGGATCGTTTTTGATCTGTTCAACGTTTTGGAGCGGGACAACCGCGCGCAAAACACCTTGCCCGCCGCCGCTCCGCCAACATCAATCCCGCGCCGGCAAAGTCAATATGACGCGCAAACCGCCCGCCTCTTCCGCGCGCAGCGCCAGCCGCCCGCCAAAACGCTCGACGATGGCCGCCGCAATCGCCAGACCCAGGCCGCTGCCGCCATCCGCCGACTGGCGCGCGCGCCAGAACCGCTGCGTGGCCCGGGCCATGGATTCTGCGGATAGGCCCGGGCCTTGATCGGCCACTTCAAAATGCAAACAAGCCCCTTCTCTCCAGACGCTCAGCCGCACCAGCGAGCCTGGCGGCGAATAACGCAAGGCATTGTCCAGCAAATTACGCAGCGCCGTCACCGCCAGCGCCTGCGGCAGCGCCAACTGAGCCTGCGGCGAAGGACCGATGGCGATGCGTTCTGGTTGGCGCGGCGCGGCGTCGCGCGCCGCCAGATCCACCACCTCGCTCGCCAAGGCCACGCCGCCATCCTCCCAGTCAAACTCGCCCTCCACCCGCGCCAGGGTCAGCAGCTGACTGAGCGTGTTCTGCAATCGGTCCGCGCCGTCCTCCGCGCGCGCCAAGGCAGTCTGCGCGTCATGCCCCTGGGTGATGCGCGCCACTTGCAGATGGGTTTTGATCGCCGTCAGCGGCGTGCGCAGTTCATGCGCCGCATCGCTGGTCAAACGCCTCTCGCGCGAAAGCGCCAGAGCCATTTTCCCCAGCAAATCGTTCAGGCTGGCGACCAAGGGCTGCAAATCGCCAGGCAAATTACGGGAGTCGACCGGCTCCAAAGCATCCGGAGCTCGGCGCGACAGCGCTTGGCGCAGGCGCTCCAGCGGCAACAGGCCCTGGCGCACGCCAAACCACAAGGCGATCAAGCTGCCGGCCAGCGCGGCGATGAAGGGCACGGCCGCGGCCCAGCGCACCGTGGCCAACAACGCGTCGCGCTCAGTCAGCCTGTCGGCGGTGGTCACCAACAGGCCATTGGCCTCCACCGTGTAACTGCGCCAATGCACGGCGCCTATCTGCTGATCGGCGTAGCCCAGCGGCAAACGGGACGCCTTCACCTCGGGCGCGCCGGGCGTACGCAGCAAAACCTCGCCGCGCACCGAAACGATCTGGCAGGCGATGCCGGCGTGGATGCCGGCAAAGCTTGGCAACGCCCCCGCGCGCGGCGACGGCAGCTGCGCCATCAAACCGGCCACCATCTGCGCCGACATCGCCAGCCGCTGATCCAGCGTGCGGCGCAGCTGACGGTCCAGATCATGCAAGGTCCAGGCCGCCACCCCGCACCACAACAGGCTGAGCGAGACGCCGATCAACAGCAGCAAACGCAGGCGCAAGCTCATGCGCCGGCCCGTCCGTAGCGATATCCCAAGCCGCGCACCGTCTCCACGATCTCCGGCCCCAGCTTGCGCCGCAAATGGTGGATGTGGACGTTGAGCGCATTGCTTTCGATTTCCTCGCTGTAGTCGTACAGCCGGTCTTTTAGCTGCTCCGCGCTGAGAATGCGGTCGCGCGCCTGCATCAGCGCCGCCAGCAGCGCCAGCTCGCGCCGCGCCAACGGCACCGCCTGGCCATCAAGCCAGGCCTCGCCTCGCAGCGGGTCCAGCCGCAAGGGGCCGTCTTCCATCACATCCACGCTGCGGCCGCCCGCGCGGCGCTGCAAGGCGTGCAAGCGCGCCACCAACTCATCCAGATCAAACGGCTTGAGCAGATAATCATCCGCGCCGGCGCGCAGCCCGGCCACCCGGTCCGCCACGCCGTCGCGGGCGCTGAGCACCAAAATGGGCAATGCGATGCCTTTGGCGCGCAACCGCGCCAGCAAACGCATGCCGTCTTCGTCCGGCAGGCCCAGATCCAAAATCATGGCGTCGGCGTCCAGCGTGGCCAGCGCCGCCTCCGCCTGCGCCGCCGTGCCCACGCCATCCACCACCAGACCATGGGCGCGCAAACCCGCGGTGATGCCCAGCGCGATCAGTTCATTATCCTCCACCAGCAATACCCGCATGTCGCCCTCCTTGCCGCCAAGCTTGCACGCGGCGGATTATCCCACGGTTAACGCTGCCTTAATCCTTCGCCAGCAGGCTTCCCGGCATCCCAACCATGAGGAGATGCCGATGTTGCGCTTCATCTGGAGCCTGCTCCTGCTCGCGTTGTCGTGGGCCGCGCCCGCCGGCGCGCAAACCGATTTTCTGCCGCCGGAGCAAGCGTTCCGCCTTAGCGTGGCCGAGCTGGGCGACGGCCAGGTCAAGCTGAGCTGGGACATCAGCGACGGCTACTATCTGTACCGCAAGAACATCAAAGTGGAAGCCCTGCCGACCGGCGACGCGCCTTCGCTGGAAATGCCGGCGGGCCAAATCATTTCCGACGAATTCTTCGGCGAATCGGAAGTGTACTTCAAACGCCTGGAAGCGCTGGCGCAAGCCAAGCAAGCGCGCCAGTTGCGCATAGGCTGGCAAGGCTGCGCCAAGGCCGGCCTGTGCTACCCGCCGCAAAGCCGCGTGGTCACGCTGCAAAACGGCGCGCCGCCAGCCGGGGCCGAAGCGGATATCGCCACGGATGCCGCCGCGAGCGCGCAAGGCGAAGACCAGGCGTTGGCCGGCCGGCTGGCGCAAGCGGGCATCGCCTGGGCGCTGCTGGCCTTCTTCGGCCTGGGCCTGCTGATGGCCTTCACCCCCTGCGTGCTGCCAATGGTGCCGATACTCAGCAGCCTGATCGTCGGCAGCGGCGCCAGCGCCAGGCGCGGCTTCGTGCTGGCGCTGGCCTTCGTCCTGCCGATGGCGCTGACCTACGCCGCCCTGGGCGCGGCCGCCGCCGCCATGGGGTCCAATCTGCAAGCCGCCTTGCAAACCCCATGGGCGCTGAGCCTGTTCGCCGGCTTGTTCGTCCTGTTGGCGCTGGCGATGTTCGGCGCCTACGAATTGCAGCTGCCCGCCTTCCTGCGCGACCGCCTCAATCAAGCCAGCCAGCGCCAGCAAGGCGGCACGATTGGCGGCGCGGCCGGCATGGGCGTGTTGTCGGCCTTGCTGGTGGGCCCGTGCATGACCGCGCCGCTAGCCGGCGCCCTGCTGTACATCAGCGAAAGCGGCGATACGCTCAAAGGCAGCCTGGCGCTGCTGGCCATGGGCCTGGGCATGGGCACCCCCCTGCTGGCGGTGGGCGCGCTGGGGCCCGAGCTGCTGCCGCGCCCCGGCTTGTGGATGAACCGGGTCAAGGCTGCTTTCGGCTTTGCGCTGCTGGCAATGGCCATCTGGTTCCTGGCGCGGGTGCTGCCCGCCGCCGCCGCATTGGCCTTGTCCGGCGCGTGGCTGTTCGCCGTGGCGGCGGGACTGTTCCGCATCAGCCACCCCTGGCAAGCCAGCGGCCGGCAATGGCTGCTGCGCGGCAGCGCCATCTTGCTGGGGCTGTGGTCTGCCGCCATGCTGCTGGGCGCGGCCGCCGGGCAAGGCAATCCGCTGCAACCCCTGGCCTTCTCCTTGTCAGCCAGCGCCGGCGCGCCGGCCTCGGCGATGGATGCCTTTGCCACGCTGCGCAGCCCCGCCGCCTTGCAGCGGGAACTGGACGCCGCCCGCGCCAACGGTCAATGGACGCTGGTGGACTACTACGCCGACTGGTGCGTGGCGTGCAAGGAAATCGAGCATGAAGTGTTTGGCGACGCCCGCGTGCAGCAAGCCTTGGCCGGCATGCGCCTGCTGCGCCCGGACGTCACCGCCGCCAGCGACGACAGCAGCCAACTGATGGCCTCGCGCCAGGTGCTGGGGCCTCCCACCCTGCTGCTGATCGGCCCAGACGGCAAAGAGCGCCGCGCGCAACGCATCATCGGCAAGTTAAGCGCCGATGCATTCCTCGCCCGCCTGAAACAGGCCAAAGAACAAGGATGACCATGCTGAGCTTCCACTTAGGCCCGCTGGCCATTCCCGCCGCAGCAGCGCTGCTCGGCGGCGCGCTGCTGGCCGCCCATGCCGCAGGCTGGCTGGCCGGCCGCCGCCACGGCGTCAGCGTGGCCAGCCATCTCAACGACCTGCTGCTGTGGGGAGCGCTGGCCGCGCGGCTGGGCTTCGTCGCCATCTGGTTCGAACAATACCGGGCGCAACCCTGGAGCATGCTGGACCTGCGCGACGGCGGCTTTTCGCTGTGGGCCGGCGCGCTGGGTGCCTTGGCCTTGGCGCTATGGCGCGGCTGGGCGCAGCCCGCCCTGCGCCAGCCGCTCACGGCGGCGCTGCTGGCCGGCGGGCTGGTTTGGGCCTCCGCCCAGGCTTGGCTCGCGCGGGAGGAAGCGCAGCCGCTCTCCGGCCAAACCCTGCGCAGCCTATCCGGCGCGCCCGTGACGCTGCCAGCCTTGGCTCAGGGCCATCCCGCGGTGGTGAATCTATGGGCCAGCTGGTGCCCGCCATGCCGCCGTGAAATGCCGCTCTTGCAGGCCGCCCAGCAAAACGAGCCGGCCGTCCGCTTTGTCTTCGCCAATCAAGGCGAAGACAAAGCTACGGTCAGCCAATACCTGCAAGCGGAAGGGCTGCGGCTGGAGCATGTGCTGCTCGACCCAAGCGGCGCGCTGGGCGCGGAATACGGCTCCGCCGCGCTGCCCACCACCCTGTTTTTCAATGCGCAAGGCCGCCTGGCCGCCACCCACTTGGGCGAACTCTCCGCCGCCACGCTGGCCAGCAAGCTGGCCGCGCTGCGCGACGCGCCCCATTCAGCAAAGGACACTCCATGACCACTCCATGCCGAAACTGGCTGCTGCCGCTATTGGCCCTGCCATTCAGCCTGCCAGCGCTCGCCGCCCCGGCCAGCCCCTTGCCAGCGCCGCTGCAGGCGCTGGAGCAGCAAGGCTATGAAATCCTGGACCGCTTCTCCGCCCCCGGCGGGATGACCGGCTACGCCGCGCTCTACCTGAGCCGGCCGCAAACCATCTACCTCACCGCCGACGGCAAGCAGGCCATTGTCGGCGCCATGCTGGATAGCAAGGGGCAAGCCTGGAATCAGGCCGGCTTGGACAAACAGTTCAGTCAAGCGCTGTGGCAACAGCTGGAAGGCAGTTTCTGGATCGCCGATGGAGAAAGCAAGGCGCCGCGCGTGCTCTACGCCTTCACCGACCCCAACTGCCCTTACTGCAACAAGTTCTGGAACGATGCCCGCCCCTGGGTCAAAGCCGGGAAAGTGCAAATCCGCCATATCATGGTTGGCATCATCAAACCGGACAGCCCCGGCAAGGCGGCGGCCATTCTGGGCGACAGCAACCCGGCCGCCGCTTTCGACCGCCACGAGCGGCAACACGCCAGCGGCGGCGTCAAACCATTAACCGCTATTCCGCCAGCCGTTCAGGCCAAGCTGGACAGCAATCATCGACTGATGGAGCGCTTCGGCGCGTTCGCCACGCCCATGATTTTCTTCAAGGACGACAAGGGGAAAATGCAGAAGGTGCAAGGCGCGCCGCCTGCCAGCAGCCTGCGGCGAATCCTGGGGCCCCGCTGACAAGCTAAAATACAACGGCGGCGCGCAGCAAAGCCGACGCGCCGCCGCGATGGCAGCCTCATGCCGTTTACCTGACAATCGGCACGCAAGCGAAAACCGTTTTCAACGACACGCCGCAGACTATGGGCTGGCCCCTACCGCAGCAGCGCGAAATACAGGCCGCCGGCCGACAGTAACAGCGCCGCCAAAGCCAGCGCGCCGTGCGCGAAACGCAAGCTCGGCTTTTCTCCGGCCATTTTCTTGTAGCCGGTGAGCATCGGCCCCACCAGATTCTGCTTCTTCACCACCCGGTAGACGACGATGGCGGCGATATGCAGCGCCACCAAGCCCAACAAGCCGTTGAACAGCAGCTTGTGCGCGCCGGTGGCGGATTCCGCTAGGCCGCTGTCGATGTGCTTGGCCAGCGGGCCGTCGTACAGATAACTGTCCACATCGGCGGCGAACAAGCCGGTCAGCACCTGCGCGGCCAGCGCCAGCAGCATCGCCACCACCATCCAGCCGCCCAGCGGATTGTGGCCCGGCGCTTCGCGCTCCGGCAACTCGCCCTTCAGATAGCGCAGGATGGCTTTCGGACCGCGCACGAAACTGGAAAAGCGCGCGGTCTGGCTGCCGATCACGCCCCAGATCAGACGGAACACCAGCAGCGACGCCAGCGCGACGCCGCAATAGATATGGTATTGCAGCCATTCGCCGCCCTGCTCGGCGCAGTACCACATGGCGCAGAACAATCCCACCAGCGTCCAGTGGAACAAACGAGTGGGAACATCCCATACCTTGACCTGCTGCGACATCGATTTTTCCTTTTCTGATTTCCCGCCCGACATTTTGCCGCAATGCGGCATCTGGGCAAACCCGCCCATGCTATGGGTATGGCTATTCTACGCCCGGAAGCGCAATTCGCTCCATTTTCGGTTAAGATGGACGTTTTTCCCGGCGACGCGAAGCGGCGTCGGAACCGCATCCCCTGACGGCCCCGCAACGGGCCGTTGTTTTCTACCGTGTTGGAGACCCAGTCAAATGACGCAAACCGCCCTTCTTCAGGATCTGGAGGCCCGCGGCCTCATCGCGCAAACCACCGACATGGCCGCGCTGCAAGAACTGCTGAACAAGGAATCGGTTACGCTTTATTGCGGCTTCGACCCGACCGCGGACAGCCTGCACCTCGGCCACCTGGTCCCGGTTCTCATGCTCAAGCGCTTCCAGCAGGCCGGCCACCGGCCGGTGGCGCTGGTGGGCGGCGCCACCGGCATGATCGGCGACCCGAGCTTCAAGGCCACCGAACGCAAACTGAACACCCCGGACATCATCGAAGGCTGGGTGGATAAAATCCGCAAGCAGGTGGAGCCCTTCCTGTCCTTCGAAGGCGGCAACGCCGCCATCATGGCCAACAACTACGACTGGTTCGGCCAGATGGGCGCTCTGGAGTTCCTGCGCGACATCGGCAAGCATTTCTCGGTCAACGCCATGATCAAGAAGGAAGCGGTGCAACAGCGCATCGCCCGCGAAGACCAGGGCATCTCTTTCACCGAATTCTCCTACAGCCTGCTGCAGGGCTATGACTTCGCCGAACTGTATCGCCGCCACGGCTGCAAGCTGCAGATCGGCGGCTCCGACCAGTGGGGCAACATCACCGCCGGCACCGACCTGACCCGCCGCATCCATCAGACCCAGGTATACGGCCTGACGCTGCCCTTGATCACCAAGGCTGACGGCACCAAGTTCGGCAAGAGCGAAGGCAACGCGGTCTGGCTGGACGCGAGCAAAACCTCGCCTTACGCCTTCTACCAGTTCTGGCTTTCCACCGCCGACGCCGACGTGTACAAGTTCCTGCGCTACTTCACCTTCCTGTCCGTGGACGAGATCGCCGCGATCGAGGAGGCCGACAAGACCCGCGAGGGCAAGCCGGAAGGCCAACGCATCCTGGCCGAGCAAGTGACCGCGCTGGTGCATGGCAAGGCCGCGCTGGAAGCGGCGCAGCGCATCACCCACAGCCTGTTCAGCAACGATCTGTCCAGCCTGACCGCCGATGACTTCGCCCAGCTGGCGCAGGACGGCCTGCCGACCATCCACCTGGACAAGAGCGCCAGCGGCCTGGTCGACGCGCTGGCCGCCGGCGGCCTGGCCAAGTCCAAGAGCGAGGCGCGCACCTTCATCCAGAGCGGCGCGGTCAGCGTCAACGGCATCAAGGTGGACAGCCTGGAGCACGCCATCGGCGACGGCGAGCGCCTGTTCGGCCAATACTCGCTGCTCAAGCGCGGCAAGAAGCTGTATGCGCTGGTGGACTGGCAGTAAGCGCCGCGACGCCAACAAAAAAGCCCGCCGTGAAGGCGGGCTTTTTTTATCGGATCACAACCACGGCGCTTGGCGCCTGTTTGCGATCATAAGCGGGTTCTTTTCTTATACGCTGAACGCCTCGCCAGTGGCGAAGAAAGCGCCGCCCGCGATGTAATGCAGGCTGCGCTTGGCGTCATCGGCGAAATGCCAACGGCCATCGCTGTAAACTTCGCTGTCGGCCTGGGCCGCGACGACTTCGCCGATGAACAGATCGTACTGCTGCTGGTTATGCGGCTCCTGCACCACCCTGCATTCCAGGTAAGCGATGCAGCCGGCCACCCGCGGCGCGCCCACTTTCAGCCCAGGCATCGGCTCCAGCCCGCTGGACGCGAACTTGTCCTGCCCGTGGCCGCTCTCGCTGCCGACCTGCACCACCTGCGCCGCCTGAGCGCGGCACGGGATGTTGAGCACGAATTCGCCGCTGGCCTCGATCAGCTCGCGGGTATAGGTGGACTTGTCCACCACCACCAGCACCTTGGGGGGATCGAAATCCAGCGGCATCGCCCAGGCCGCCGCCATCACATTGAGCCTGCCGCCCGCCGCGCTGCTCACCAGCACCGTCGGCCCGTGGTTCAACAATCGATAGGATTTGGCCAGTTCCACATCCGCCAGCATGGTCGTCTCCGTCGCGCAAAGACGACCATTCTAACAGCAAGCGTCAGCCGGCCGGGACGTCCAGATGGCACAGCTGAAGCTGCAGGCCGTGGTCGCGCGCCAGAATGGACTCGACCAGCTTGCTGCGCGCGGCGATGTGATGATCGGCGTGCCAATCCTTCAATAGCGCCATGCCCAGCTCAAAATAGGACTGCTCGATCCCGCACAGCCGCCTCAGGTCGAACGGCTGCCCCAGTTGCAAGCCAGCCACCATTTGCAGCAACACCTCCACCTGTTCCGGCTCTTCGCTCTGATCCAGCAACTGGCGTATCTTCTTCGCCGCGTTCACGCTTGTTCCGAAATAAAAATGACATGGAAATGTAGCATGGAACGAATGCTGGCTTAACTGATATTTCGTGCTGCCCATATAACAAAAAAAGGCCCGGAATGTTCCGGGCCTGTTTGCCATTATCCTCAAGCACAAAGACAGAGGAGATGTCATCGTGATGACGATTGCGTTATAGATCAGATATTGTTGCGCCGCAAGATCGGACTAGCTCAGAAAATATACATAGGTCCGGATCCCAAGGCATTGCTGCCGCCGACAAAACCGATGAACACGCTGCGCCCATAGAAGAACGGCAGGCCCCAGTCGAATTGAGTGGACAGTGAGCCCGAGGCCGGCGCCGCAATGCCGGGCATGGCCGCATTGTTGCTGCTCGTCAGATACTGCGCGCTGATCACGCTGAAGTTGATCGTGCTGCTGCTGGAGCCGCTGGACAGCACCGCGCTCAGATTCTGCTGCGAAGACGGGCAAAACCAAGTCGAACTGTATACCGTACAAGTGCTTATGCCGTTATCCGGGAAGAACAGGATATTGGAGCCGCTATCGATGAAACTGGAATAGCTGACGCCCTTGTAACTGGTGTTGATGGTAAAGCCGGAGTTGGCTGCCGGGAAAGCCTGCGCTCCGCTGGGAATCGCATTGTTCGACTGCGTGCCTATACCGAAAGTCAGCGAGCCCGTCGCGGTTGCCGCGCCGGTTGCAGCCACGCCGGGCAATTGCAGCAGCACGCCATTGTTATCGCCGCTGAACGCCGCCACCGGATTCGCCACCTGCTGCGAAACAGGCACCGCGCCGCCGACACAGCTGGATGCTCCAGAGCATAAGTAATACACGCTGTTGGACGTGCTGTTCGCGCAACTGCCGCCGCAGTCCTGCAGAGCCTGGCTGACGCCAAGGATCCCATTCGCCTCAAGACCGGCAAGCGTGCCGTCATTGGTGCCCCGCGACGCGCAGCCGCTAGGAACCGTGGTATAAACCGGGTCCGATATCACCTGCATCGGCAACGAGCTCGCCACCTTGCCCGCCATCTTGACGTCGGCCAGTTTGACCGCGCCCCAGGTGATGCTGGTGACAAACTGCATGCACTCCACTACCTGGCGGCTACTCACCTGCTGGCTGCCCAGCCCGGCAAGCAGCGGGGCGCTCAAAGCCGACGCCAGTATCCGCAAGCCGGTGGAGCCGGTGTCGACGAGGACGTGATCTATGGTCTGGCAATTGCTAGTGCTGCCCGGCGCGCACACGGTGACCGAGACATAAGGAATGTTGAACGCCCCCTGCACGCCGCTTGGCCCCGAGTCCACCGTCATCGCCACGCTATTGGCGGAAGTGCTGCCGCCATTGCCGCCGTTGGACAGATTGTCTCCCCCCCCGCCGCCGCCGCCACCGCAGGCGCTCAACAACAGCATCAGGCATATCGATATCATTCTGCGCATCGTTTCGCCCTCATTTCAGCTGGTCAACGGTCACGCCCGCCGGCAACAGCGCGCTGTCGCAAGCAAAGCCGGAAAATGCTCCCAGCCTGCCGCGGGACTGCACCACAAAGCCGCCGGCCTGCCCTTGCAGCGCATTCAGTCCTCGACGATTGGACTGCTGGGCTTGGCGGAAAGCGGGAAAATAATCGCCCAGCAACTGCTGCAGGTCCGGCAGCGTCGGTCCGCTCCAGGTCACGGCGAAAACGGTGCCGTCGCCGGCGACATACTGGCGTATCACCCTTCCCGCCACATCCTGATCCTGCACCACGCGATAGGGCGCGCCGATGGCTGCCGCCGTCAATTGACGGCCCGCCACCGGTGTGGAAGACGATAAATCGATGCGCTGCCCAAGGGCGGCGAAGGCGAGTCCGGGCAGCAATAGCAGCAGCCAGGCGGATGAAGATGGCTTGATCATTTAATTCCCCTTGCACGGCAATGAAGGATAGCCCGCGGCGCCATACCGCGCGGACTACACTCTCAGCATACAAGAACGCGGCCTCGCCGGAACCGCCGACCGGAGAATAAAAAAGCGGGAGGCGCAAGCCTCCCGCATCCCCTCGTGCAGCTCTCCCTTATCGCTGGGACAGCCTCACATTCCAAACATTCCAGATCAATAGCTTAGCTCGTCATGCCTGGTTTCCACCCAGCGGCCGGCGCCCAGCGACAGCATCAGCAAGGCGACCCGCTCGTGCACGATCACGGTATGGGTGTTGCCGGAAAACTGCATGTAGCGGCGCAGATCTTCCCTTACCTTGCGGGACCCGGTGACGTCGATGATGATGTCGACGCGCTCGCCCTGCTCGGCGATCTCGATGAAATTATCGGTCACCGGCACGCCGCGCTCCTTGGCCAGCAGAATGCCCGGCAACCGCAGATCCAGATCCGCCACGCCGACCAGATCGACGAACGACGCATCCAGCAACTGCTTCAGCAAAGGCGTGCCTGTTTCCCCCACTCCCACCATGCCTATCCTGAACTTTTGCATACGCGCTCCACGCTCCCGATTTATGACTGGCAAATAACAGCCGCCACTCTAGAACATCGCGCCCGTGCCGGAGTTGAGGCAGGTCAAACCACGGCCGCCAAACGAAATGGCCCGGCGTCGGCCGGGCCATCGGGGAATGCGGAGACAAAACGTCAATGCAGATTCTGCTGCGACAGGAAACGGAGATAGCCCAGGCCTTCCAGCCAGAACCCTCCGTCGGCCAGCGGCGTGGCATCGGTCAGGTCGGCCACGGTCAGCACCAGCTCCTGGCCATCCAGCGTGGCTTCCAGCACCACGTCGTCGTCGTCCGAAAACTCTTCTGAAACCGTGTGGAAGTCCGGCTTGACGAACTGGTTGTTGACCTGAATGTAATCCGATTCATTCAGCAAACGCAGGATGTTCATGACGACCTCCTTATGATGCGGTGGAGAACAAAGGTCAAGCAAACAGTTATTGTTCGCGGGCCCCGTCATCGGGGGCGGCACTGTCAAACCGCCATCGCATCAAGCCCCGCGCGCTCACGCGCCTGCTACAGCCAACCACGCTCGGCGAACGACTCCGCGTGCCCGCCGGTCACGACAAAATGGTCAAGTAACCTGATATCGACCAGTTCCAGCGCCCGCTTGAGCGTGTCGGTCAGCACCCGGTCGGCGCTGGACGGCTCGCTGACGCCTGACGGGTGATTATGCGCGATAATCAGCGCCGCCGCATTGTGCCGCAACGCCCGCCGCAACACTTCACGCGGATACACCCGGGTCTCGGTCAAGGTTCCCTTGAACACTTCTTCGACTTCGATCAGCCGGTTTTGTGCCGACAGAAAAATCACAACAAATGTTTCAACCTCCCGCCTGCCTATGCTCAGTCTCAGATAATCCCTCACCTGCTGCGGGCTGGACAGCGCGTCGCCCAGTTTCAGCTGCTCCGACAGCGCCCGCCGCGCCAGCTCGGTGCAGGCCATCAATTGCGCGTATTTCGCCTCGCCCAGGCCCTGCTTGGCCTTGAACGCGGGCAGCGGCGCGGCCAGCAGCGCCGAGAGGGAGCCGAATTCCTGCAACAGCCGCCGCGCCAGCTCCACCGCGTTGACGCCCTTGATGCCGGTGCGCAGGAAGATGGCCAGCAATTCGGAATCGTTAAGCGTCGCGGCGCCCTGGGACAACAGCTTCTCCCGCGGACGCTCGGACTCGGGCCAACTGGCGATGGACATCTCGCATCCTCCTTCTGGCTATAGCATTGTTTGTGGGGTCAGGCCAACAAGATAGAAGCAGGCAATGACATTAACATTGGCATGAACTGCCGACGACACGACCACCCGAAAGGACAAATCCGCTAGAATGGCCAGTTTACGGCTGATTTCGAAACCATAGAGATGACTGCCAAACGCATCCTCCTCGGCATCGGCGGCGGCATCGCCGCCTACAAGTCGGCCGAGCTGACCCGCCAGCTGATCAAGGCCGGGCACCAAGTGGAAGTGGTGATGACCGAATCGGCCACCCATTTCGTGACGCCCGCCACCTTCCAGGCGCTGTCGGGCCACACCGTTTACACCGACCTGTGGGATCCGCGCCCCAGCAACGCGATGGCCCATATCGAGCTGTCGCGCCGCGCCGACGCCTTCCTGATCGCGCCGGCCACCGCCAACCTGCTGTTCAAGCTGGCCCACGGCGCTTGCGACGACCTGGTCTCGACATTGGCCGCGGCGCGGACCTGCCCGCTGATCGTCGCCCCGGCGATGAATCTGCAAATGTGGCAAAACCCGCCCAACCAGCGCAACATCGCCCAGCTGGAAGCAGACGGCGTGACCGTGTTCGGCCCCGGCAACGGCTTCCAGGCCTGCGGCGAGACCGGCGACGGCCGCATGCTGGAGCCGCATGAAATCGTCGAGCTGCTGCACGGCTTTTTCGCCGACAAGCTGCTCGCCGGCAAAAAAGTGCTGCTGACCGCCGGCCCCACTTACGAAGCGATAGACGCGGTGCGCGGCATCACCAACATCAGCTCCGGCAAGATGGGCTACGCGCTGGCGCGCGCCTGCCGCGACGCCGGCGCCGAAGTCACGCTGGTATCCGGCCCCACCGGCATGGAGACGCCGCTGAACGTGCGCCGGCTGGACGTGCAGAGCGCGGCCGAGATGCAACAGGCGGTGCTGACCGAGGTGGGCCGCAGCGATGTGTTCATTTCCGTGGCGGCGGTGGCCGACTACCGAGTGAAGAACCGCAGCGAGCACAAGATCAAGAAAGGCGCCACCGCGCCGACGATCGAGCTGGAAGAAAACCCGGACATCCTGGCCACCGTCGCCAGCCTGCCGGCCGCGCCGTTCTGCGTCGGCTTCGCCGCCGAAAGCCAGAACCTGCTGGAATTCGCCGAGGCCAAGCGCAGGCGCAAGAAGCTGCCCATGCTGGTGGCCAACCTCGCCCAGCAGGCGATGGGCGCCGACGACAATCAGGTGGTGCTGCTGGACGACGCCGGCGAGCACCCGCTGCCGCAGATGCCGAAGGACGACGTGGCCGCCGCCATCGTCCACCACCTGGCCGCCCTGCTGGCCAAGCGCTGAAGAATCAACCATCGGGCGGCTTTCGGCCGCCCCGCATCACAAGGAAACACCATGCAACCCGTAATCGACGTCAAGATCCTGGACGCGCGCCTGCGCGACAACCTGCCCGCCTACGCCACCTCCGGCTCGGCCGGCCTGGATCTGCGCGCCGCCACCGAAGAGACGATGACCATCCAGCCGGGCGAAACCAAGCTGATCCCGACCGGCATCGCCATCCACCTGAACGATCCGGGCCTGGCCGCCATGCTGCTGCCGCGTTCCGGCCTCGGCCACAAGCACGGCATCGTGCTGGGCAATCTGGTCGGCCTGATCGATTCCGACTATCAGGGCCAGATGTTCGTCTCGGTCTGGAACCGCGGCCAGGAACCGTTCCGCCTGGAGCCGATGGAGCGCATCGCCCAGATGGTGATCGTGCCGGTGGTGCAGGTGGGCTTCAATATCGTCGACGACTTCGACGCTTCCGACCGCGGCGCCGGCGGCTTCGGCAGCACTGGTCGCGGCTAGGACTGTTTTCTTCGGCGGCTTGCCTATAATTCTGGGAACTTGCGGCGCGGACGCGCCGCATCGCGGCCATTCCAGGAGTTCCCGCCATGCCGACGTCTCCCGCGGAGCAGGATGAAAGCAAGCTGCTGCTCGACAATCTGGTCGAGCTGACCTCGCAGCGCGAGCAGGAAATGCTGGAGTCCAGCCTGCTGTCCACCCTGGTGGAGCTGATGCATGTCGACAGGGTCGAGCTGTTCGCCTGCCGCCGGGTCAACGGCTCGCCCTATCTCTGCCGGCGGCTGGAAGCGCTGGCCGCGTCCGGCAAGCCGGAGGTCCGCGAAACCCCAGCCGACGGCTGGCTGCCCCCTTCCCCGTTCCTGCGCGAGCTGTTCAGCCATGCCCATCACGACAACACAGCGCTGCTGCGCATTCCCAGCGGCCTGTGCCTGCCCTTGCACTGCATGGGCAACATCACCTCGCTGGTGGTGATCCACTGCGGCCCGGACGCCGACGTCAACCGCGACATGCTGCTGGCGATGGCGCGGATACACGAGAACTTCCTGCGGCTGCTGTTCGAGGCCGACCGCGACATGCTGACCGCGCTGCACAACCGCCGCAAGTTCGACCTGCGCTTCTACAACCTGATCGCTTCCCTGCAGCATGAGGCGGAGTCCGCGGCCACCCATATGCTGGCCTTGCTGGACATCGACCATTTCAAGCAGGTGAACGACCGCTTCGGCCACATGGTCGGGGACGAGGTGCTGCTGCTGATGGCTCAGCTGATGCAGGCAAGCTTCCGCGAAGAAGACGGACTGTTCCGCTATGGCGGCGAAGAATTCGCGCTGCTGCTGGAATGCGGGGACGCAGAGCCGGCCGAAGTCGCGCTGGAGCGCTTCCGCGCCTCGGTCCGGCGGCACGTTTTCCCCCAAGCAGGCTGCATCACCATCAGCATCGGCTACACCCCCATCACGCCCGGCCTGCTGCCGGACCAGCTGCTGGAACAAGCCGACCGCGCGCTTTACTACGCCAAGAGCCACGGCCGCGACCAGGTCTGCGGCTATGAAAAGCTGGTGGCCGGCGGCAAGCTGGAATCCCCGCTCATCGCCGACCAGATAGACTACTTCTGAAAGCCCGCCCCATGCCTGCCGCGCGTCGGCGGCACGGCGAAAACAGCCTCGGAATCTCACGCGCCGTATGCGCGCTGCGCTTCTTCAGCTGTTTTCTCCTTGTCTCGCCCTCGCTCGCCGGACTTTGAACAGGCGCAGAGCCCTTCCACCTGCCCGCAGGCGGAGAGGCCCATCGCTCATGGCAGCTGAACGATGCGGTTCAGCGCCGGCACCGGCAAGTTGGCGTGCTTGGCCAGATAGCTTTGCAGCACGTCCACATCCACCCCGCCGCCGACGCGGTTGCCGCCTTCGGTCAGCACGGTAAAGCCGTCGCCGCCGCCGGCGATGAAGTTGTTCACCTGCACCGTGTAGCTGGCTGCGGGATCGATCTTCACGCCGTTGATCGTGATGCTGTTGATGTCCACCTTGCTGCCGGCCGGGGCCGACTGGCTCCAGCTGTAGCTGAAGCCGGACGACACCTGCAGGATCTTGGGCTGGGACGGATTGCTCCATTGCTGCTCCAGCAAGCGGTCTATCTGCGCGCCGGTCAGCGTCATCGTCATCATGGTGTTGCCGAAGGGCTGCACGGTGTAGATCTGCTTGTAGCTGACGCTGCCGTCTGCCGCCGGCGCCAGATCGGCGCGGATGCCGCCCGGATTCATGAAGGCCGCCACTGCGCCCTGCGCCTTGCCCGCATCCAGCTGGGAATCCGCGAGCACGTCGCCCAGCGTCGACTCGCCCGCCGCGCTGGCGCTGCGGGTCAGCGCGCCCGCCAGCGTGCCTACGGGCTTGTTGCCTTTTTCCGCAGCCTTGCCCAGATAGAACTGAACCAGGCTGCTGATATTGGCCAGCGGCGCGATGTCCTGCGTCACCAGGCGATTCACCGCCTGGATCGACCCCGGCACGAAGGTCCGCGTCGCCGGGCTCAGCTTGAAATTGATCTCGGTGAACAACTGGCCATAGTTCTTGGCGCTGGTGACGGTGCGGCCGTCGATCTGGCAGTTGTAAGCCTGATGGGTGTGGCCAGTGACCACCAGCCCCACCGCCTTGTCCAGTTTCTTGACGATGTCGACGATGGGGCCGGAAATGCCCTTGCACTCGTTGTAGTTGCCGCTCTGGTAGCCGCCCTCGTGCACCACCACCACCACCGCGGCCACGCCCTGCGCCTTCAGCTTGGGCACCAGCGCGTTGACGGTGTCCGCCTCGTCCTTGAAGCTCAGGCCCTGGATGCCGGTGGGCGTCACTATGTCCGGCGTGCCCTTCAGCGTCATGCCGATGAAGGCGACCGGGATATTGCCGTATTTCTTGATCTCGTAAGCCGGAAACAGCGTGCCGCCGTCCTGTTTCTGCACATTCGCCGCCAGGAACTTGAACTTGGCGCCGGCGAAGCCGCCGCCGTATAGACAAGAAGTATCGGCCGCGCCTGGCTTGCAGCCGCCATTCTGCATCCGCAGCAATTCATCCTGGCCATCGTCGAATTCGTGGTTGCCCACCGCATTGATGTCCAGGCCCAGCAGATTCATCGCCTCTACCGTCGGCTCGTCGTGGAACAGGCCGGACACCAGCGGGCTGGCGCCGATCAGGTCGCCGGCCGACACCACCACGGTGTTCGGCGACTGCGCGCGCAGCTGCTTGACCCAGGCCGCCAGATAGTCGACGCCGCCGGCCGTCACCTTGACGGTCTTGCTCGGGTCCTGCGGATCGGGAATCGCCAGCGCGCCTGGCGCTTCCAGGTTGCCGTGGAAATCGTTGAAGGCGATCATCTTGACCGCCACCTGGCCGGCGGCGGCTTCGTCGCCGGTCTGGGTGCGCGTCGCGCTCACGGACGAGGAATCGGACATGCAGCCGCCCAGCGCCAGCGCGGCGCCCAGGGTCATGCCCAGCGAAATCAGTTTCATCACTTGCTCCTTGTGTATTGTTCTTAACGAAGCCCGCCGCTGCCACGGCATGACGTCGAGATCGGCAAAGATACACAATTTCAGTGACATTTGAGCTACTAAAATCCACAAAACCAATGTAAATCCGATATTCCGGCATTATCAACAAAAACGCCGCGAGGAGTCCTCGCGGCGTTTTTCATTCCGTCCTCGCGGCCGGAATTTTCAGGCCATCGGCATCAGGCCAACAGGTGGTTGTTCAACTCGCGCATGCCGGCGGACAGCATTGCCAGGTCGAGCGCGCTGAACGACTGCAGCTCGGCGAACATCTGGCCGCAGATTTCCACCGCGCCCTGGCGGTTGACCAGCCACTTGGCGGCGAAGTCCGCCGCCGATACGCCTTCCAGCGCCTGGCGGGCCAGATTGCGATGCACGCTGTACAGGTCGTCGCGCAGCGCGGAACGAGCCAGCGACTGCCAACGGTTGTCGCGCGGCAGGCCGGTGATGGCGTCGCGCAGCCAGTCCAGCTGCAGCGTGCTGCCCAGCTGGAAATAGTTGGCGGCCACCTGCTCCAGCTTGAGCTTGCTGCCCTCGCTGATCTCGATGATGTCCATCAGCGGCACCGCGAACTCCAGGCGCGCCAGCACCTGGGTCAGCGGCTGCGGCAGGTTGGCGTGGGCGATGCGCTGCTCCAGCGCGGCCACCGCCGGGTAGTCGGCGGCCGGAATCAGCTTGGGCAGCTGCGCCAGCAGGCCCTGCACCTTGGACGCGTACTGCTCGATCACCGCGTTGACGGAGCCGAGCGGACGCTTGTTGCGCAGCACCCAGCGGGTCACGCGCTCCACCAGCGTGCGCACCAGCACCATCAGCTGCATCTGCTGGTCGGCCGGCACCTTGTTGTCCAGCGCCTCGATCTGGCCCCACAGGCTTTCCGCGTCGAACACGCGGCTGGCGATCCACCAGGCGCGGGCGATGTCGGCCGCGGAGAACGGCGACTCCTCCTGCATCCGGAACACGAAGGTGGTGCCCATGCGGTTGATGATCTGGTTGGCCAGCTGGTTGGCGATGATCTCGCGGCGCAGTTGATGCTGTTCCATCTGCTTGCCGAAGCGCTGCTGCAGCGGTTTCGGGAAGTAGTTGACCAACACCGGCAGGAAGTCCTTGTCGTCCGGCACGTCGGTGGCCAGGATAGCCTGATCCAGCGAAATCTTGCTATAGGCCAGCAGCACCGCGATCTCGGGCACGGTCAGGCCCTGGCGGGCGAGGCGGCGCTCGTTGATCTGGGTTTCGGACGGCAGGTACTCGATCTCGCGGTTCAGCTCGCCGGTCTTTTCCATGTGCGCGATCATCCGCGCATGGGTGGTCAGCATCGCCGCCGACTCCTGGCGCTTGATCGCCAGAATCTGGGTCTGCAGCACATTATTGCGCAGCACCAGGTGGCCCACTTCGTCGGTCATCTCGGCCAACAGCTCGTTGCGCTGCTTCAACGTCATGTCGCCGGCCTGCATCACCGCGCCCAGCAAGATCTTGATATTGACCTCGTGGTCGGAGCAATCCACGCCGGCGGAGTTGTCGATGGCGTCGGTGGCGATGCGGCCGCCGGCCAGCGCGAACTCGACGCGGCCCAGCTGGGTGCACGTCAGGTTGCCGCCTTCGGCCACCACGCGGGCTTGCAGCTGGTTGCCGTTGACGCGCACCGGATCGCAGGCGCGGTCGCGGGCGTCGGCATGGCTCTGCGTGGACGCCTTGACATAGGTGCCGATGCCGCCGTTGTACAGCAGATCGATCTTGGCCTTGAGGATCTCATGGATCAGCTCGTTCGGCGCCATGTGATCCTTGCTGGTCTCCAGCCACGCCTTCACTTCCGGCGACAGCGGGATGGACTTGGCGCTGCGCTCGAAGATGCCGCCGCCCTTGGAGATCAGCTCGCGATTGTAGTCAGTCCAGCTGGAGCGCGGCAGATTGAACAGGCGCGCGCGCTCGGCGAAGCTCTTCTTCGCGTCGGGAGTCGGGTCCAGGAAGATGTGCAGGTGGTTGAACGCCGCCTTCAGGCAGATATGCTCGGACAACAGCATGCCGTTGCCGAACACGTCGCCGGCCATGTCGCCGATGCCGATCACGCTGAAATCCTGCTCCTGGGTGTTGATGCCCAGGTGGCGGAAGTGGCGCTTCACCGATTCCCATGCGCCGCGGGCGGTGATGCCCATGCCCTTATGGTCGTAGCCGGCGGAGCCGCCGGAGGCGAAGGCGTCGCCCAGCCAGAAGCCGTAGGCCTCGGAAATGCCGTTGGCGATGTCGGAGAAGGTGGCCGTGCCCTTGTCGGCCGCCACCACCAGGTACGGATCATCCGGGTCCAGGCGGCGCACGTCGGTCGGCGGTATGATCTGGCCGGTCACCAGGTTGTCGGTGACGTCCAGCAAGGCGGAGATGAAGATCTTGTAGCAGGCGATGCCTTCGGCCAGGAAAGCCTCGCGCTCGGACGGCGCCGGCAGCTGCTTGCCGACAAAGCCGCCCTTGGAGCCCATCGGCACGATCACAGAGTTCTTCACCATCTGCGCCTTCACCAGGCCCAGCACTTCGGTGCGGAAGTCTTCCATCCGGTCGGACCAGCGCAGGCCGCCGCGGGCCACCTTGGAGCCGCGCAGGTGCACGCCTTCGACGCGGGGGCTGTAGACCCAGATTTCGAACATCGGCCGCGGCTGCGGCAGGAACGGAACCTGGCTGGATTCCAGCTTGAACGAGATGTAGGACTTGAACTGGCCGTCTTCCGCCTTCTGCCAGAAGTTGGTGCGGCGGGTGGCCAGGATCACGGCCAGGAAGCCGTTCAGGATGCGGTCTTCGTCAAGGTTGGCCACGCCGTCCAGCATGCCGCGCACCGCGGCCAGCAGCAGTTCGCCCTTGTCGTCGTCGAAGCCTGCCGGGTCCAAACGGGCGTAGAACAGCTCAACCAGGCTGCGGGTGATGGCCGGGTAGTTGGCCACGCACTGCTCGATATAGGCCTGGCTGAAAGTCAGCCCGCCCTGGCGCAGATACTTGGCCAGCGCGCGCACCAGCGAAATTTCGCGCCAGTCCAGCCCCGCCACCAAGGCCAGGCGGTTGAAGCCATCGTTTTCGCAACGCTTGGCGAACACCTGGGCCAGCAGCTCCTGGAAGTCCTGCTGCACCTGGTCCTGCGCCATCTGCTCGCCGAAACCGCCGACGTCGAGGCCGAAGTCGCTGATCCACACCTGGCTGTTGTCGCTGCGCTTCACGCAGTACGGGTGCTCGTCGCGCACCTTGACGCCCATGTTCTCGAGGATGGGCAGGCTGGCGGACAAGCCCAGCGGCTCGCCTTCGCGGAACAGTTTGAGATTGAACGATGCGCCGCCGCGATGGAACGGTCGGTACAGCTTCATCGCCAGCGGCTGCTCGGGGCAGATCGCCTCCAGGTGCTGGACGTCCAGCACCGCGTTGCGCACCGCGAACTCTTCGCGGTAAGCCAGCGGGAAGCCATCCTTGTAGCGGTTGAACAGGCCATTGCCGCGCTCTTCGCCGTGGGCTTCCACCAGTTGCTGGTGCAGCTCTTCGCTCCAGCCGCGCACCAGGCGGGCGATTTCAGCCTCGATGTCGGCGGCGTGGAATTCAGGCAGCTTGGCGGATGCGGTGCGGATGATGTAATGGACGCGGGCCAGGGTGCCGTCGCCGATCTGCACGCTGAACTCGGCGCTGGCGCCGTTGAAGGCGTTCATCAGCACCTTTTCGATCTTCAGCCGCACTTCGGTGCTGAAGCTGTCGCGCGGCACATAGACCAGGCTGCTGACATAGCGGTGGTAGCGGTCGGCGCGGACGAACAGCCGCACGCGCGGACGTTCCTGCAGGCTGACGATGCCTTCGACGATCGGCGCCAGCACTTCGGCCGGAATCTCGAACAGTTCGTCGCGCGGGTAGCTTTCCAGCACGAAGCCCAGAGTCTTGGACTTGTAGCTGTCGTCGACGAAGTCGCAGTTCTTGACGACGGTGGACACCTTCTGGCGCAGGATGGGCACATCCTTCGGCGACATCTGGTAGGCGCTGGCGGTGTAGAGGCCCAGGAAGCGGCGCTCGCCGATCACCTGGCCCTTGTCGTTGAAACGCTTGATCCCGACGAAGTCGACATAGGCCGGACGATGGATGATGGAGCGGGTCTGCGATTTGTTCAGGATGATCAGCTGCGGCAGATGGGCGAGTTCGCGCAGCTCCTGCGGCAGTTGTTCGAAGCTGGCGGAGTACTCCTTGTCGCCCTGCTCTTTCAGGATGCCGAGGCCGGACTCCTTGACGATCTTCAGGCTGTCCTTGCCGTCGCGCTTGACCAGGTCGTAATCGCAATAACCCATGAACAGGAAGTTGCGGCCAGCCATCCAGTCGAGGAAGGCTACCGCCTCCTTGGCCTCGGCGGCGCGGTCGCCCTTCAGCTTGGCCAGGTCCTTGCCGATGCCGGCCAGCACTTCGCGCATTTTCGGCTCGTCGCTGACCACCAGGCGGATATCGGCCAGCACGCGCTTGAGCTCGGCTTCGAGCTTGGCCAGCAGCTCGGCGTCGCTGATGCGGTCGATCTGGACGTGGATGAAGGATTCCAGCGGCAGGCTGCGGTCCTCGGTGCGCTTCACCTCGGCCAGCACGCCGCTCTTGTCGCGGGCAACCGCCAACACCGGGTGGACCAGCAGATGCAGATTGAGGTTGTATCGCGACAGCAGCATGGAGATCGAATCGATCAGGAACGGCATGTCGTCGTTCACCACTTCGATCACCGTGTGGGTGCTTTGCCAGCCGTCGCGTTCGAAATCGGGGTTATAGATGCGGCACTTGACCTGTCCGGCAGAGCGCTTGCCGGCGAACTCGTAGTGCGCCATCCCTGCGCCGAACAGATCGAGCGAGGAGAACTGCCTGAGGTCGGCATGTTCGGTCTCTTCGAAATAGATCGGGAAGAAGGCGGCGAGTCGTTGGGTCTCCTTTGAAGAAAGCTTGCTCTCGGCCACTGCCTGAATATCAGCGATCAGGCTGGCCAGTTCGGTCTTGTTGGTAAGCGACATTTAGCTTCTCTTGTTGTGAGCAGGGAGGTTGTCGGGGCATTGTAGATAGCGCCACCCCGGCCGGATTTCCTTAATGCGACATGCACTTACACAAAAAGCGCCACGCCTATCCCAGAGGCAACAACGCAGGCGCATAAGCCGCCCGAAAATCCAGCCGACACCTTACAGCAAAGCGACGGACAATTACACAAATCTCGTAACAGCACGCATTGTAGATCATCAAACAATTATCGCGTAACTTGTTGATTTTTATGATATTTCCATTTGCTCGCAAAAGTAAGGTAGAATGTGCGCACTTGCTTGTGGGGATTGACCAAATCAGCCGCTTATTGTTGGCTATCGCAAAAACCGTTGGTCAATTCAGAACACAAAACGGCCCGGATCGGAACATTAACGTCGCCTCCGGTGCGGGGTTTACAAGCCGGCCGCCTGCGCATCGCGCCAGCGGCCAACGAGAGAGAAGTAGAAGCAACATCATGAAAAAAGCCCTGATCGCAAGCGCCGGCATCGCCCTGCTCGCTTCCCTGTCCGCCCAGGCGGAAACCCTGCGCATCGGCGTGGATCTCAACTACCCGCCCTTCTCCAAGCAAGGCGCCGACGGCAAGCCGCAAGGTTTCGACATCGACATCGCCAATTCGCTGTGCGCGGCGATGAAAGTCACCTGCCAGATCGTGCCCCAGGACTGGGACGGCCTGATCCCGGCGCTGAACGCCAACAAGTTCGACGCCATCATCTCCTCGATGCAGATCACGCCGGAGCGCCAGAAGGCGGTGGACTTCTCCCACAAGTACTACAACATCGCCAGCCGCATGGTGGCCAAGGACGGCACCAAGGTGGACGCCGCCAGCCTGAAGGGCAAGAAGATCGGTGTGCTGCGCGCCTCCACCCAGGAAAAGTTCGCCAAGGACAATTGGGGCAAGAACGGCGCCGCCATCGTGTCCTACGCCAAGTCTCCTGAATCCTTCCTGGATCTGAAGTCCGGTCGCGTGGACGCCGTGTTCGTCGACAGCGCCGTCGGCGAGCAGGAGTTCCTGAAGACCGCCCAGGCCAAGGGCTACGCCTTCGTCGGCCCCAACTACTCCGACGTCAAATACTTTGGCCCGGGCTGCGGCATCGCCGTCAAGAAGGGCAACAAGGCATTGGTCGAACGCCTGAACAAGGCCATCGACCAGATCCGCAAGGACGGCGCCTACAAGAAAGTCCAGGACAAGTACTTCAGCTTCGACATCTACGGCGGCTGAGCCCTGAACTGAACCACCCGATACGACGCCGGCGCGCCGGCGTCGGCAATCCCCTTTTCCGAGATTGCTTCATGCTTCAAGGCTACCTTCCCAGCATCCTCGAAGGCGGCGTGCTGACCCTGAAACTGGCCGGCACCTCGCTGGTCGTGTCCGTCGCGCTCGGCCTGGTCGGCGCGCTGTTCAAGTCCAGCCACTCCCGCCCGCTGACTCTGCTGGCCGAATTCTACTCCACCGTGGTGCGCGGCATTCCCGACCTGGTGTGGATGTTCCTGCTGTTCTTCGGCGCCCAGATGGCGCTCAACGACATCTGCGGCTATTTCGGCTGGCAGAGCCCGGACATCAACCCCTTCGCCGCCGGCGTGGCCACGCTGGGCTTCATCTTCGGCGCCTACATGACGGAAACCTTCCGCGGCGCGATGATGGCGGTGCACAAGGGCCAGATGGAAGCCGGCCTTGCTTACGGCATGTCTCCGTTGCGGGTGTTCTTCCGCATCCAGCTGCCGCAGATGGTGCGCTACGCGCTGCCCAGCTTCTCCAACAACTGGCTGGTGCTGGTGAAGTCCACCGCGCTGGTGTCGGTGATCGGCCTCAATGACGTGATGTACCGCGCCGACGCCGCCAAATCCGCCACCCAGCAGCCGTTCGATGTCTACGTCGTCGTCGGCGCGCTGTTCCTCGTGGTGACCGGCGTATCCAACCTGCTGCTCCACTGGCTGGAGAAACGCTATTCGATGGGCGCCAAGGAGAGCGGACTGTGATCGATCCCCAACTGATTATCGAGCGGCTGCCCGAGTTCTTCGGCGCCCATGACGGCGGCCCGATGCTGTCCAGCACCGACGGCCTGATCCTGACGCTGGAGCTGCTGGGCCTGTCCCTGCTGCTGGGCCTGGCCATGGCCGTCCCGCTGGCGGTGGCCCGCGTCTCCAAGAACCGCGCGCTGGCGGGCGCGGTCTGGCTGTTCGGCTACGTGTTCCGCGGCACGCCGCTGCTGGTGCAGCTGTTCATCATCTACTACGGCCTCGCCCAGTTCGACTGGGTGCGCGACAGCTGGGCCTGGCGCTATCTGCAGGACGCCTACGTCTGCGCGATCCTGGCCTTCACGCTGAATACCGCCGCTTACACCACCGAGATCATCGCCGGCCAGATCCGCGCCACCCACTGGGGCGAAATCGAGGCGGCCCGCTCGATGGGCATGAGCCAGTGGCTGATGCTGCGCCGCATCGTGCTGCCATCGGCGCTGCGCCGCGCGCTGCCGGCCTACAGCAACGAAGTGATCATGATGCTGCAGAGCACCGCCATCGCCGGCCTGGTGACGCTGGCCGACCTGACCGGCGTCGCCCGCCGCATCTACAGCGAAAGCTACATGCCGTTCGAGCCCTTTCTCACCGCCGCGCTGATCTACCTGGCACTCACCTTCGGCCTGGTCTGGCTGATGAAGCGGGCCGAGCGCCGCTACCTGGCCTTCCTCGCGCCCCGCAAGCAGTGAGGCCGCGCGGGCCGGCAACAATTTGTGCCGGCCCGCTGAAATAAATCGTACAATGCAGGGCGAGATAACGCCGCCATGCCAGGCTTGCCTGCCATGGCGGCATTTTTGCCAACTGACACAGACAATCACACCATGGGTCACCCGCCCCAAACCGGCAAAGCCCTGCGCTTTGGCTTCCTGCTCCTGCCCCACGCCTCGATGGCCGACTTCGCCAGCGCCTCCGAGGTGCTGACGCACGCCAATCTGCTGGCGGAAAAGCGCCTGTACGAAACGCTGCTGCTGTCGCTGGACGGCGCGCCGGTGCAGCTATCCAACGACATCAAGCTGGCGGTGGACCTGCCGCTGTCCTACGCGCCCAAGCTGGACTACCTGCTGATCCTGGCCGACGAGATCGTCAGCGATTTCGCGCTGGAAGACCTGAGCAAGGCCCTGGGGGGCGGCAACGCCGACAAGATGACCCTGGCCGGCCTAGGCTGCGGCAGCTACTGGCTGGCGCGCGCCGGCCTGCTGGCGGGACAGCGCGCGACGATACACTGGCGCGAAATCGCGCGGCTGACCGAGGAATTCCCGGACGTGATCGTCACGTCCAATCTGTACGAGAGCGAGGGGCGCTGCCTGAGCTGCGCCGGCGGTGCCGCCACCTTCGACTTCATGCTGGACCTGGTCGGCAAGCAGCAGGGCCACGAATTCATCGCCCAGCTGTCCGAGCTGTTCAGCATGGAGCGCATCCGTCCCGGCAACGAGCGCCAGCGCATCCCGCTGGCCACCCGCATCGGCGGCAGCCAGCCCAAACTGACCGAGGCTGTCAGCCTGATGGAAGCGAATATCGAGGAGCCCCTGTCCACCGACGACATCGCCTACTACGTCGGCGTGTCCCGCCGCCAGCTGGAGCGGCTGTTCAAGCAATACCTGGGCACGGTGCCGTCGAAATACTATCTGGAGCTGCGTCTGAGCCGCGCCCGGCAACTGCTGCAGCAAACCAGCAAATCCATCGTCCAGATCGGTCTGGCCTGCGGCTTCTCCAGCGGTCCGCATTTCTCCAGCACCTACCGCAACCACTTCAACATCACGCCGCGCGAGGAACGCGCCCAACGCGCCCTGCCCGGCGCGCTGACGCGCGCATCCTGAACTAGCTCAGCTGCCGCTCCGCCTGCAGGGCCAGCGGCAGCTCGATCCGGAAGCAGGCGCCGCTGGCCGGTATGTTTTCGGCCGAGATCAGCCCGCCGTACTGCTCGACTATGGTCTGGCAGATCGACAAGCCCAAGCCCATGCCATGCGGCTTGGTGGAGAAGAACGGGTGGAACAGCACTTCCAGCAGATCGGGAGTAATCCCACGCCCCGTGTCTCTCACCTCCAGGATTCCCTTCCGCCCCTCGCGCCGGGTATGGATGATCACGTGCCGTTTCATAGGCGGCTCGTCCTTCAAGGCATCCATCGCGTTGGACAGCAGGTTCAACACCACCTGCTCCAGCTGAATGCTGTCCGCCATCACCGGGATGGAGTAACCGGACAATAGCTGCACCACTTCGATGCCCCGCTCGCGCAGATCGTACTCCGCCAGGAACATGCAGTTGCCCACCACCTGGTTGATATCGATCAGCCGCGTCTCGATCGCCCGTTTGCTGACCAGCGCTCGCAGCCGCTTGATGATCTCGCCGGCCCGGCCCGCCTGCGCCACCGCCAGCTTCAGCGCCGAATGCACCTGCGGCGGCGCGTCATCCACGCCCTCCAGCATCTGCATCGCCGCCTGGCAATAATTGGAAATGGCGGTCAGCGGTTGATTGAGCTCATGTGCGATGCCCGAAGCCATCTCCCCCATCGTGTGCAGCCGCGCCACGTGCGAGAGCTTTTCCAAATGCTCCTTGACCCGGGTTTCGCTGGCCTCCAACGCCTCGGCCGTGCGTTGGCGCAGCGGCCCCATGTCGCGCAGCGCGCACACCACGCCGATCAGCACGCCGTCGCGGGACAGCAGCGGCGCGACGCCGCCCTCGACGAAATGCACCTTGCCACGCGCGGTGGTCAGCTGCATTCTTTCCTGCAACTCCACCGGCAGACCGGTGCGGAAGCACTCGCCTATCGGATCCTCGGCGAACTCCGAGGCCAGCTCCCCCAGCAGCCGGAACACCTCGTGGCAAGGCTGGCCCAGCACCTCTTCGGCCGGCATTTCCACCAGCCTCAGCGCCATTGGATTCGCCATTTCAATGTTGCGATCCTGGCGCAGGATCATCACCCCGTCATGAATCGCATTCAAGGTCACAGACGCGCGCTCGCTCTGCAGAAACAGCTCCTCATCCGCCAGGCTGCGCTGCCTGCGCAAGGCCATGCGCTGGGAATATATCAGGCCGGCGGCGGCCAGCAGCAGCGTCAGCAACAGCTCCCTCAACAGCAGCGGCAACAACGCCAGATCGCTGACGCGGACGTCCTGGGCGACGCCCAGCACGAATGGCTGCGCTTCGCTGTTCAGCGGCAGCTTCGCCTCCAATCGGGTGACGACCGGCCACCAATCATGCTCGGCGACGCGATGAAGCCGCTCATACAACAGCTCATGCCCGCCCTCCTTGGCCAGCAAGGCCAAATCCAGATTATTGGACAGGCTGGCATCGACCGGCAATTGCAACAGCCGATCGCAGAAAACCACCAGCACCGCCATCCCGGCTAGCCGCTTTCTGCCTGGCGATTCCGAGTCCCGGAACAAGGGCTGCATCAGCAGATAGGCCCGCCCACCGCCGTCATACAGTTCGAAGGGACGAGAAGACACTTTCTGCCCGCCGGAAATCGCCCGCCGCAAATCCGGAGCGAAATAGGCATCGCCAAGCACGTCATAACCATAAACGGGACTGGCTGCCGGCAGATCCGGCTCTATCATCGAGACGACTAGAGACTGGGCTCGCACCGGGGCAGGCTGCCAGCTGCGTCGCCCCACGACGTCGAAATCGCGGATATAGAAAGTCTCGCCGAAGCGTTGCTCCATCTCTCTCAGGAAAACCACCCGATTATCGGCGGAAACATTGCGGAGAAACTGGATGGCGTACAACTGCTGATAACGGGGAAGCATCTCACGGGAAAAGGCGCCGACGGCAGCCGCATCAAACGGCTCGCGCGACAACAGCAGCGCATCGATCGCCGACAGCACCGACTCGTTCTGGTCCAGCCGCCTGGCCACACCCGCATACGCCTGATGCGCGGCCAGCTCGAAGCCGTCCTGCAAGCGGCGATATTCGCTCACTCCCCACTGCGCCGTCACAAGCAGCGTGCAGGCAAGCCAGACCGCGCCGAATAGCAGCCACTCGCCGCCCTTGAATTTGCTCAAGACTTCCGCCCTAGGGGTTAATTCGACATTTTGAATAATATGCGCTGCATAAAATATCTGCCGCGCATTTTTGCAAAAATGCAGATCTCCCGCAACGACATAAGATGGACAGTCTGTCCAAGAATTCACACTACATTGACCTTTCCCCAGTTGGTATACCACTGATTAGGTAGCAATCAGGCGTGGTTGGGGTAAGCGTTTCTCCCGGTATTCGGCCGGGGTCAGGTAATTCAATGCACTGTGC
>NZ_JZJL01000041.1 GCF_000971335.1 Chromobacterium vaccinii | reverse complement strand
ACGGCACCTGGCAGTTGCTGGCGAACGGCGATCTGGCTTTCATCAAGACCGCCAACACCCCGAGCGGCAACGTAGAAGTGCACATTGCCTCGCGCGCGTCCAACTATCAGACCCGCACGCTGGAAACCGCCACCACCTTCGGCAACGAAAACGACGGCACTTGGCAGCTGCTGACCAACAATGACCTGGCCTTCATCAAGACCGCCAACACCCCGAGCGGCCGCGTAGAAGTACATATCGCCTCGCGCGCGTCCAACTACCAGACCCGCACGCTGGAAACTGCCACCACTTTCGCCAATGAAACCGATGGCGTTTGGCAGTTGCTGGGCTATTAAGACCATCGCGGCGGCGGCAGGCCGCAAGCGAAACGGGCAAGGCCATTGGTCTTGCCCGCTTTTGTATCGGCTCATTCAGCCAGGCCCGCCAGCTTGAACAGGCTTTGGATGAAACCGATGGTCTGTCGCAACGTCAGACCGAGCAGGCCTTGACGGTCAAGCAGAACTGAATGGCCGCATCGCTGCAGGTCTGCGCCCGACCTCGCTTTACTTGCGATCTTGCCTGCCACTTCATGTTCACATCCAGCCAGATGGACAGCGAGCCGCGCTGGATCAGGGCTTGCTTGCAGGCTTGCCAGTTAGCGGTTCGATACTGTTCCGAAGCAGGCTTGGTCATGTTGCTAGCTTACCAAGCCTTCAGCGCGCGGATTTAGGCAACAGAGCCTCTCCAAATCCAGCACATGCCACTTTCCGAAACTCAATGAAATACATTCCGGACAAAACGAAAACTGAATCAGAACGATGAACAATCACATTTTTAATTATTCAGAATCAACCTGAAATTGTTACACAAAAACACTGCGCCTAATTATCAAGATAGCAATTCCGACATTTCAGAAAAGCGTTTCAAAACTATACAACCATGCTAAAAAATCAAGTCGAAAAATAATAAAGCTGTACTTTAAGACATGAAATCCATATTTCCCGCTCAAATATCTACATTCCAGGAATTTATATATTGCGCCGCCGCCGGATTGGAAATACCATGCGACCAGCATGTGGATAGCAGCTGGCATTGTAAAACTTGGCCAACCGCAATCCACATCGCTTTCTGCCTCAGCTTTTCCTGACAACCTCATTTCAAGGAGTGGCAACATGGCAAGCACCCTTCTCCCCAATCAGGTCCTGGGCATCAACGAATACCTGCTGTCGACCAACGGCGCCTACCAGCTGATTCTGCAAAGCGACGGCAACCTGGTGCTGTACCGGATGGCCAACCACCATCCGCTGTGGGCCTCCAACACCAATGGCAAGGACGCCATGCGCGCCATCATGCAGACCGATGGCAACTTTGTGCTGTACGACTTCCACGGCAAAGCGCTGTGGGCATCCGGCACCAACGGCAAGCCCGGATGTTTCGTCACCATGCAGGATGACGGCAACCTGGTGATCTACGAGCCGAAGATCCCGGTTTGGGCATCCAACACCGCCCAGTAAGCTCCAGGCGCCAGGACCCGCTGCAATGGCGGCGTCCGGGCGCCCCCTCCCCCGATCAAAGCCGCCCCGCCTGTCCTGCGCCCTGCGCCAGCGCCTGCAACTGTCCGCGCATCTCCAGCACCAGCTGCCATACCCGCTCCGCGGCCGGCGACAGCGTGCGATTGCGCCGGCGGATCAGCACGATGCGGCGGCTGGCCCGCGGCGACAAGGGACGCGCCGTCAGGCCACAGTTCTCCGGCAAAGGCATTGCAAGCCCCGGCGACACGCTGACGCCGATGCCTGCGGCCACCATGCGGAACACCGAATGGGAATGGCCCAATTGCTGCGCCACCGGACAATCCAGGCCATGCTCGCGCAGCAGCTGGTCTATCAGCGGCCGGCTGCCGGAACTGCCGTCCAGCAATACCAGCGCCTCGCCGTCCAGTTGCCGCCACTCCACCCGCTCCCCGGCGACCAACGGGTGATCGGCGCGGCACACCAGCCAGAAGTCGTCGATCAGCACCGTTTCTTGTTCCAGATCGTCGCAGGGCTCCGGCTCCACCACCAAACCAAAATCCACCTCGCCGCCGCGCACCGCCGCGACATTCAGGCGCTGGACCTGATCATGCAGGAGCAGGCCGAGTTGCGGATAGCGTTCGCGGCAGGCGGAAACGATGGCCGGCATCAAGCTGGCCGACAGCGTCGGACTGCTGGCGACGTGGACGCTGCCCAGCGCCTGCTCGCTCTCCTTGCGCGCGGCGTCCAGCACCTCGTCCAACTCCTCCAGCGCCCGCCTGAGCTTGGTCAGCAGCCGCGCGCCGGCCGCGGTCAGTGCCACTTCGCGGGTGGTGCGGTCCAGCAGGCGCAATTCCAGCGCCTGCTCCAGCTCGCGCACCGCGCGGCTGACCGCCGGCTGGGTCAGGCCCAGCTCATCGCCGGCCCGGCTGAAACTGGCATGCTCGGCCACCCGGCAGAAGGCTCTTAGCTGTCTCAGCGTGAAATTCATAAAAATATCTTTTTAATTGATCAGATAAATGCATTTGTATTCTTAATTAATCCGCGCTTCAATAGCAAGATCAAACAACGAATGCCCGATGCCATGCCCAAGCTGTTGGATTCCTTCACCCTCGCATTGCTGGCCACCGTCGCGCTTGCCAGCCTGCTGCCCTGCTCCGGCCAGGCCGCGCAGATCTTCAACTTGGCTACCAATCTGGCGATCGGCCTGCTGTTCTTCCTGCACGGCGCCAAGTTGTCGCGCGAAGCGGTGGTGGCCGGCGCCGGCCACTGGCGGCTGCACCTGACCGTGCTCGCCTGCACTTTCGCGCTGTTTCCGCTGCTGGGCCTGCTGCTCAAGCCGGTGCTGACGCCGCTGGTGACGCCGGAGCTGTACCTGGGCGTGCTCTACCTGTGCATGCTGCCGTCCACCGTGCAGTCGTCGATCGCCTTCACCTCGATGACCCAGGGCAATGTGCCGGCCGCCATCTGCAGCGCCACCGCGTCCAACCTGCTGGGCATCTTCATCACCCCGCTGCTGGTGGGCTGGCTGATGGCCAGCCACAGCGGCGCGGCGCAGAACATGGGGTCTGCGCTGGACATCGTCTACCAGTTGCTGCTGCCCTTCATCGCCGGCCAGATCGCCCGCCGCTGGATAGGCGGCTGGGTGGACAAGCACAAGGCCTTGCTGAAATACGTGGACCAGGGGTCGATCCTGATGGTGGTGTACACCGCGTTCAGCGCGGCGGTGATCAGCGGACTGTGGCAACAGACGCCGCCAGCGGCGCTGGCTGGCCTGCTGGCGGTCAACGCCATCCTGCTGGGCCTCCTGCTGGCGATCACCTCGCTGACCGGCCGCAAGCTGGGCTTCAGCCGCGAAGACCGGATCACCATCTTGTTCTGCGGCTCGAAGAAGAGCCTGGCCAGCGGCGTGCCGATGGCCAAGGTTCTGTTCGCCGGCCACGCGATCGGCGCCATCGTGCTGCCCTTGATGCTGTTCCACCAGATCCAGCTGATGGTGTGCGCGATGCTGGCCCAGCGCTTCCGCAAACGGCAGCTGGCAGAAGCCCGCGCCTGAAAGAAAACCCCCGCCGCAGCGGGGATTTTTCGTCGGCAAGCCGTCAAGCCTGCCGCGACAGCGAGGTGATCACCGGCAGCGACTCCTTGCCGTAGCACAGCCGACTGGGGCGCACCCGCATCCGCGCCAGCGACAGCAGCAAGCTGAAGCCGGCCTGGTTGGGGTCGATCACCGGCACGTAGCAGCCCAGCGTCGCCTCCAGCAGTTGCTCCACCCGGCGCGCCACGCCGACGAAGCCGGTGCAGCCAAGCAGGATGGACTGCGCGCCATCGCGGCGGACAGCCTCCAGCGCGCATTCGTATACCTTGGGCACCACCACATCCATATTGGACAGCTGGTCCACCGGGCAGTCTATCGCCCGGATCGAGCTGAACGAATCCTGCAGGCCGTAAGCCTGGACATGGCCATGCTGCATCGCCAGCGTCGACTGCAGCACGGTGACGATGGAGAAGCGCTGGCTGAGCAGCAGCGCGCTGAATGCCGCAGTCGGAAAGCCGCCGACAATGGGGATGTTCACCGCCTCGCGCGCGGCTTCGACGCCGCACATGTCGAAGTCGCTGAGCCAGATGCCGTCGAAACCCTCGCGCTCCAGCTGCAGCGCCGTTTCCACCACCGCCAGGCCGTTGGCCAGCCAGTCGATGCGGTCCTGGATATGGCTGGTGCCGCGCGGCAGGTTGCGCACCTCCACCTCGACATCGGCCGGGATAACCGGGCGGATGGATTCCAGTATCGGCTGGTTGAAGGTATCGACGCCCACCGGCACCAGCACGCAGATGCGCAAGCTCATCGCGCGCCCTCCACGCATGCATCCACCGGCGCGTACGGCCCCAGGTAGCCAAGCTGCGCCAGTTCGTCGGCGAAGCTTTGCAGGATCAGGCCCTTGCGCAGCGGCGCGGCGGCCGGCAATGCGATCACCGCCGCCTTGCGGCCGCGCACGGCCGGGTCCAGGCCATGGTCATCGCCCGACAGGTCGCCGTTGCTGAACACATGCTGGCCATCGCCTTCGACAAAGTAGCTGATGGCGTCCGGCGCGGTCGCCAGCGGATGGGAGACCGCGCTGTCCCAAGCCAGCAGCGATTCGTTCTGGTACAGCACCGTGCAACGGCGCTCGCCGTCCTCCAGGCTCACCTTGCCCAAGTCGAAGCCGCCGGCGGTGGCCACCTCGGACGACTCCAGCGTCGCCGGGCCGAACAGCAGCTTGCCCTTGATGTCGAGCTCGCGGCGCAGGAAGTCCAGCATCGCCTCCGCGGTCTTCACCTCGCCGTCCTGCAGCGCGCGGCCCAGCTTCAGCGCCCGGCTCAGGGTGCCGCGCACCGGCAGCGCGCCGTCCAGTTGTTCCGGCGACATGATCCACATCGCCAGGCCGCCGAATTGTCCGAACTGCGGATTGGTCAGAATGGGACGCAGCATCTGCTCCACCACGGTGGAAACGTCTTCCTGCGGCTTGCCGTCCGGCGGCGGCATGCGCACGCCCAGCTCCACGCACAAGCCGCTCTCGCCGGCCAGGAAAGCCGGCGTAGGCGGCACGCCGGCGGCGGCGTAGGTCAGCATCGGCAAGGACGGCACCGCGCGGCCGGCGCCGTCGGCGTCCACCACCGCCAGCCCCAGTTTGGCCGCCACCAGGCTGGCCACCACGAAACCCAGCGCGCCGCTTTCCGGCGCCACCACGTAGGCCAGCTTGCGCCCCTGCGACTCCAGCCGTTGCTGCGCGGCGCGCGCGGCCTCCACCGGCCCGTTCGGCCATCGCACCTGGTTGATCGCATCCGGCGCGCCCATATAGGCCACCATCACGCAGTCGCCGTCGGTCGCCTCGTCCACATCCACCACCCGCACCTTGTCGGTCGGGTAGTAGTCGCCGCTGCGGAAATTCGCCGCCAGATGGCGGGCGGAGATCATCGTCCCGCCGCCGCCGCTGCCGAAAAAGCACGCGCCTTGCAGCAAGGGTTCCAGATCGCGGGATGAAAGTTCAAAAGCCATGGCTTGCACCTGTTGTTGCGTTGTGGTCGGCGCGGCCGCCCGGCAAGCCGCCGAGCAGGCGACGCGCCCTTTGCAGCACGGGGTGGGCCGGCTCCCCGCGGCCATCGCAGGCCCGCAAGGTGGTTTCCAGCATCTCCCGCGCCTGTTCTTCCCTGCCCGACGCGGCCAAAAGGTCCGCCAGCCGGGCCGCGGCTTCCACTCTGGGCGGCACCGCGCCCAAGGCTTCCGCGGTGGTCAATGCGCTGCGCAAGCCTTGCTCGGCGCCGGCGGTATCGCCCTGCGCCCTCAGCGCGCTGGCGCGCGCGATCAGCAACTCGCCCAGATAGGCGCGCTCCTTGTGCGCCATCGCCAGCTCCAGCGCCTGCTCGGCCAGCGCCCTGCTCTCGGACGCCCGTCCCGACGCCAACAACAGCTCGCAGCGCCGCCAGGCGTAGAAAGAGTGGAACAGCTTGCCGCCATGCCGCAGCATCTGTCCCTGGTAGCCCTCCTGCATCGCAGCCTCCGCATCCTTTGCGCGCCCCTCTCTAGCCAGGCCGCAACCGAGGAAAAACTGGGCGACGCCCAGGTAGAAGGCGAAGCCGTGCTGCCGGGACAGCTGTTCCATCTGCGCAGCCAGCTCGCCCAGCGACGCGTCTTCGAACAGGCAGGCCAGCCATACCGCGCCTTGCAGCGCGATGGCGCGGCTGAAAGGCTGATCCTCGCCGGCCCGTCTCGCCAGCAAGGCCGCCAGCGCGGACCACGCCCGGGCGAACTGCCCCAGCTGGAAGGCCGCCAGCCCCTCGAAGGTCAGCACCAGCCCGCTCAGATCGAAACCCTGGGTGCCCATGCGCCGCCCACGGCCGCCTCCCAGCAAGCCGCCCCGCTCCAAGCAGGCCAGCACCTCGGCATGGTCGCCCAGCCAGAACAGGGTGTTGGCCATCACGAAATGGGCGTCGGCCAGCGCGCTGGCGTCGCCGGCCGCCTGGCCGCGCTGAAGCATCCGCTGCGCGGTGCCGCGCGCCCGGTCCAGTTCCAGCGACATCAGCTGGCTGGTCCAGACGCCGAACAGGATGGACATGATCTCCGGCTCGCGATCCAATTCCTTGCCCACCGCCAGCGCGGCCTCATAGCAGGACAATGCCTCGCCGTTGGACCAGCCGTGCCGCGCGCTGTGGCAGATGCCGAGCTGGCGCAGCAGGTGGAAGTGCTCCTCCCTCGCCTCCTGCTGCAGCGCCGCTTCCTCCAGCAAGGCCAAGCCGCGCGACAGGACTCGAGCCGCTTGCTCAAGATCGCCCGCTTCCAGCAACCGGCCGCCGTCCTCCAGCAACCGGCGCAGCGTCTGGCGCTTGTCTTCCCGCGCGCCCAGCCGGCGCTCCACCACCTTGCGGCCCACCCCCAGCATGCGCGCGGCCGCGGCCTTGTTGCCCCGGCACAGCTGCAGCGCCCGATTGAGCAGCAGGGTCTCGGCAGCCGCCAGCTTGTCCTCGCCCGGCAGGGCCAGCATGGCGTCCGCCAACTCGTCCGCGTCGGCCTGCCACGGATGGGCGTGCGGCTCGAGGAATTCGTCCAGCGCCGCCGCCGTGATCAGCGGACCGTCGGACAACACGCCCAGCCTGTCCACCAGGCTGCGCAGCTGGCGCACATTGCCAGGCCAGCGGCTGTTCTGCAGCCGCGACACGGCGTCGGGAGCGAAGCGCAGCGGGCGCGGCTGCGTCGCGGAGAAATGTTCGACCAGAGAAGGGATGTCGTCGCGGCGCTGCTCCAGCCCCGGCAGGCTGAGCACGAACACCGACAGGCGGTAGTACAGATCCTCGCGAAAACGGCCATCGCGCACCGCCGCCTGCAGGTCGCGATGGGTGGCGGCCACCACGCGGCCGGCGAAATGCTGCGGCTCGGCCGAACCCAGCGGGCGGAAGCTGCGCGTTTCCAGCACCCGCAGCAGCTTGGGCTGCAAGGCCAGCGGCAGTTCGCCGATCTCGTCCAGGAACAAGGTGCCCCGCCCCACCTGGGCCAGCAGGCCGACGCGGCTGCCTTGCGCGCCGGTGAAGGCGCCGCGGGCGTGGCCGAACAGCTCGGCCTCCATCAGGTGCTCGGGAATCGCCGCGCAGTTCAAATCGATGAAAGGCTGGCCCGCCACCAGGCTGTGGCGGTGCAGCTCATGGGCGATGACCTCCTTGCCCGCGCCCGTGGGCCCCCAGATCAACACCGTCTTGTCGGTCGGCGCCACCCGCCGCACCAGTTGCAGCAAACGCTGGAAAACCGCCGACTGGCCTATCGCCCGCTCGGCCGGACCAGGCGGGACGGAAAGCGGAGAAACATCGTGCGCGGAAATGTCCATGGCGACCTTGAGCAAAGGACGCGCCAGGCTGGCGCGCCGAATATGGCAAGGCATTATGCCAACGACTTTCAAAATGACAAGAAAGACGAGCGGAGATGGCGTCCGGATTCATCCATCAAAAAATCGAAAAATGGACGAATTCGTCCACCAGGCGGGGCAACGAATCGGGACAAGCGCAATGAATACAATACTTTACAAACTGGCACGCTTGCTGCTGTAGACAGCCGATGCCTCTGCAGCGGCCACAGCCGCCCGGCAACGAAAAACACACACCCGGACATTGGGCATGAACGCTCGCTACACCATCAATATTCTCAACAACAGCCGACACGCTCAGGACTTCTTCCTGTTTCAGGAACCCGCCCGCTACGCCGGCGCGGACAGCGCCGTCTACAGCAACAGCCTTTACCATCGGACGCTGCCGCCGATCTCCGAGACCGGCTCCATCCTGATCCTGGAGCTGCTGTCGTCCAGCTTCGCCGCCGCGCAGGCCCGCCTTGATCCGGCGCCGCGCGCCGGCCTTCCCTCCGGCCAGGCCATGTCCTGCCAGCCGGTGCGCGCCTCGCGCTCAGGCTTGCCCTCCCCCAACGCGGTCACCATGAGCCTGGGCCCCGAACCGGAGCTGAGCGCCCCCCGCCACCACCCCGGCGTGGACGAGGAGGCGTTCCGCATCAGCATTCCCCACTACGACGCAGGACGGCGGCCCTGCAATGTCGGCCAGGCGGTGCGCACCGGCGACGGCCGCATGGTCCTGTCCAGCTTCATCGACGCCCAGCCGGACAGCCACATCGATTGCGCGCCGCTGCCGCGCTTCTATGCCGGCGTCGGCCGCCGCCACGCCGGCACCGTCATCGACTTCGACAACAGCAGGCAAGGCGCGGCGCTGTGCGACGCCAGCGAAGGCCATACCACCTTCAACCTGATCTACGACCACCGCGGTGACTGGATCGTCGAGGCCGTCAAGGGCCGGCCCGCCTGGCAAGGCTGAACTCAGCGCGCCTGCGCCGCCGCGTCCGAAGCCTGACGCCTCAACAGCTGGCGGTAGTGATCGATCAACTCGGGGCCGTGCAGGGCGTCCAGGTGGCCGGCGATGACGGTATCGATGTCCAGCCCGCTGAGCGCGAGCCTGTCCAGCGTCTTCGGGTACTCGTTCAAATCGGCGTAATGGAGATTGCCCAGCTCCTGCTTGAGGATGCAGTTGCCGTACAGCACCTTCTCTTCCGGGAAGTAGACGAAAATGCCGTCACGGGTATGCGCCGCCCCCAGATGAAAGGCCTTGACCTTGCCGCCCTGCAATTCGAAATCGCCGGGAAACACCCGATCAGGCATTGAGGCGGGCAGCGCCGGGTAATCCGGAAAACCCTGCCGGGTAAAAGCGACGATGTCGTCCCAGCCGCGGCTCATCTCGTCGACCGTCTGCCGGGTGGCGACGATGCGGGCGCCGATCGACTTCCAGTACGCGTTGCCGCCGGCCCGGTCGGTGTGATAGTTGGGATTGATCACCTCGGCGATGGGCTTGTCGGTGACCGCGCGTATTTGCCGCGCCAGCTCGCGGGCGGTGTCCGGCGTCCAGGTGGCGCCCACCACGGTCACATGCTCCGCGCCGACGTATACCGCCGAGTTCTCCTTGGCGTAATAGTCGTCTTCCACCACGTACACGCCGCCCTTCAGGTGCTTGAGGCTCAGGCTGCCCTGCGCCGCGCAGGCCCCGGCCGCCAGCGCCAGGCCCAGCATCGCGCCGGCAAATTTAAATATTCTGTGCATTTTATTTTCCATTTATATTTCAAATAAAGGCGGCGATTTCCCAAATTTCCATTTTGGGGAGAACTCGCCGCTCGCCTGCCGCTCCAAAATCACGGTTCCTGCCAAACCTTGATCTTGGCAAGATTCTAGCCAGCCCGGCCCGGCGGGGTAAACCGCGCGGTCCGTAACTGCCGTAACCTGAAATAATGACCGCCGACGCCATCCATTTCGAACTCACCCCGCCCTACCGCCATGCCGGCAAACCCGTACGCTTCCAATCGCTGTGGCTGCTGGTCCGGCTTTACTACGCCGCGGCCCACGAAGACGGCATGGTGGCGGTCGCCGCGCTGCGGCAGCGCTTTCCGGCCAGCCGGACGCCGCGCATGCTGGTTTCCCGCGCCTTCGCCGATTTCGCCGCCTGGGGCGTGGAGGCCGGCTGGGGCGCGCCGCGGCGCGAACCCGCCTCCTTGCTCAATCCGGACGGACGCAGCCGCGGCCCTTTCTGGCTGGCCTCTGACGGCATGGCCCGGCTGGAATTTCTGGCGGACGGACTGCCGGCAGACCGCCGGCAGCTGGAACAATTCCTCGGCCTGGAGCCGGCCGCGGCGGAGGCTCCCGATTCGATTTCGCAACTGGAGGCGCTGACCCGCGGCCTGGATTACTGGAGCCAGCTCACCCAGGCGATCCGCGACGAGCGCGACGGCATGGGCAGGCTGGCGGGCCCGCAGGTGGCGGCTTCCTTCCATGCCGCCAGCCTGGCCGCGCACAACGATTTCCAGCAGGCGCTGGCCCTGACCAAGGAAAGCCTGGCCTGGCGCCGCGGCGCGCAGTTCGACGACAGCCGGCTGGCGCTGAAGAAACTGGGCCAGGTGCTGGACGGCCGCCGCTTCGAAACTGCCCAACCCACCTTTGCCGCCATGGCCTGCATTGCCCGCGCCTGGGACCACTACGCGCGCGGCGAGCCAGACGGCGCCGAGGCCTGCCTCGCGCAACTGCGCAATCCGGGAGAGCTGCAGCCGGTCTATCGCTACAACCCCCGCGTGCGCTTCGAATGCCTGAACCTGGGCGCGCTGTTGCACAAGCAGGCGGCCATCTCGGGACAAGCGCCGGAACGCGCCGAAGCGGCGTTGCGGGACCTGGCCGGCGCGCTGGAAGCCGCTTACGAGGCGGACTCCATCGACGCCGCCCAGCACGTTGCGGCCAACCTGGGCTGGTGCTTGTGGCTGTTCTGGAAGCAGGCGCTGGTCGATCCGCAACGCGCGCTGCCGGTCGCGGACATGCAGCGGCTGGCGATACGCTGGCTGGGGCTGTCGGAATGGATTTGCGATCGCTTCGGCGTCGGCAACGGCTCGGCGTGGAACGTCGTCTTCCTGCTGCGCATCGCCCGCGGCGACTGTCAGCGGACCAAGCGCCCGGCTCTGGCGGGCTTCCAGGCCGCGCGGCCATTCCCGCTGCAGGAGATGCGCCTCGCGCTGGCCCTGTCGCCCTGCCCGTTTTCCGCCGCCAAGGGCTACCGCAGCTGGACCGCCGTCGCCGAGCTGACGCTGGACGAGCACGATCAGGGCCGACTGCCGCTGACGCCGCTGCAACTGGCCAATCTGCTGCTGGAAACGCTATGGTTCCAGGCCTGGGAAGGCGGCGTCAGCCGGCAGGCCTGCGCCAGCGCGCTGCGCCTGAAACAGTTGCTGCCGCAACTGCGGCGCGGCGAGCGCAGCTTCTTCCGCGACGAGCTGGCTTTCCTGCCGCAGGAGTTGCTGGAGCCTGCCTGAACGGCCCGCTCGCCAGAAGGACGCAAAAAAACCCCGCGTCGCCGACGCGGGGTTGAATGGACTAAGCCGGCTCACAACTCGCTGAGCCAGGCCTTTTCCTTCAACTGCTTCAATTCGTCGCGGATGCGCGCCGCCCGTTCGAACTCCAGATTGCGCGCGGCCTCCAGCATTTCCTTCTCCAGCCGTTTGATCTCCTTGGACAGCGTCTTCTCGTCCATCATCGCCACCTTGGCTTCGTCCACCAGCTTCTTGCGCTCGGCTTCGACGCTGTAGACGCCGTCGATGATGTCCTTGATCTTCTTCTCCACGCCGCGGGGGATAATGCCGTGCTCGGCGTTGAACGCCATCTGCTTGGCGCGGCGGCGCTCGGTCTCGTCCATCGCCTTCTTCATCGAATCGGTGATGCGGTCGGCGTAGAGCAGCGCACGGCCGTTCAGGTTGCGCGCGGCGCGGCCTATGGTCTGGATCAGGCTGCGCTCGGAGCGCAGGAAGCCTTCCTTGTCCGCGTCCAGGATCGCCACCAGGCTCACCTCGGGAATGTCCAGGCCCTCGCGCAGCAGGTTGATGCCGATCAGCACGTCGAACATGCCCAGGCGCAGGTCGCGGATGATCTCCACCCGCTCGACGGTGTCGATGTCGCTGTGCAGATAGCGCACCTTGATGCCGTGCTCGGTGTAGTAGTCGGCCAGTTGCTCGGCCATGCGCTTGGTCAGCGTGGTGACCAGCACCCGCTCGCCGCGCTCCATGCGGTCGCGGATTTCGGACAGCAGATCATCCACCTGGGTCGCCACCGGACGGATCTCGATCTGCGGGTCCACCAGGCCGGTCGGCCTCACCACCTGCTCCACCACCTGGCCGGCGTGGTCCTTCTCGTACACCGCCGGCGTGGCCGAGACGAAGATGGTCTGCGGCATCAGTTGCTCGAACTCGTGGAACTTCAGCGGCCGGTTGTCGGCCGCTGACGGCAGGCGGAAGCCGTATTCCACCAGGTTGGCCTTGCGCGCGGCGTCGCCCTTGTACATCGCGCCCACCTGCGGCACGGTGACGTGGCTCTCGTCGATGAACATCAGCGCGCTCTTGGGCAGGTAGTCGATCAGCGTCGGCGGCGGATCGCCCGGACCGCGGCCGGAAAAATGGCGCGAGTAGTTTTCGATGCCCTTGCAGAAGCCCATCTCGTACAGCATTTCCAGGTCGAAGCGAGTGCGCTGCTCGATGCGCTGCGCCTCCACCAGCTTGCCTTCCTTCTGATACCACTCGATGCGGTAGCGCAGCTCGTCCTTGATCTGCTCGCAGGCGCGCAGCACGGTGTCGCGCGGCGTCACGTAGTGGCTGGACGGGAACACGGTGAAGCGGCCGACGCGCTGTTTCGTCGTGCCGGTCAACGGATCGAACAGCGTCAGCGTTTCAACCTCGTCGTCGAACAGGCTGACGCGCAGCGCGGTGTCGCTGCTTTCCGCCGGGTAGATGTCGATCACGTCGCCGCGCACGCGGAAGGTGCCGCGGCCGAAGTCCAGGTCGTTGCGGCTGTACTGCATGGTGGTCAGGCGGCTGATGATGTCGCGCTGCGGCGTGGCCTCGCCTTCCTTCAGGTGCAGAATCATCTGATGGTAGTCGGACGGGTCGCCGATACCGTAAATCGCCGACACCGTCGCCACGATGATGCAGTCGGGACGTTCCAATATCGACTTGGTCGCCGACAGCCGCATCTGCTCGATGTGTTCGTTGATGCTGGAATCTTTCTCGATGAACAGATCGCGGCTGGGAACGTAGGCTTCCGGCTGGTAGTAGTCGTAGTAGGAGACGAAATATTCCACCGCGTTGTGCGGGAAGAATTCGCGCATCTCGCTGTACAGCTGCGCCGCCAGCGTCTTGTTGTGCGCCATGATGATGGCCGGCCGTCCCGTCTGGGCGATGACGTTGGCCATGGTGTAGGTCTTGCCGGAGCCGGTCACGCCCAGCAGAGTCTGGTAGGACAGGCCGTCGGACAGGCCCTCCACCAGTTTCTCGATGGCGGACGGCTGGTCGCCGGCCGGCGGGAAAGGCTGGTTCAGTTGAAACGGACTGTCGGGAAAAGTGAGCAGCATGGCGGCCCCGGAGCAATGGCGAAAAGGTTGATTTTACGCCCATATCCGCCCGATCTCACCTTCCGTTTCCCCATCCCCGGCAAAGGACCGCCAGGCAAGGAAAAACCGCCGCCGCGCGCTGCTGTGAAAAACCGCAATTTGCCCTACACAGAGCGGAGACATTGTTTAAAATGCAAACAGGACGCAGCGGGCGCCTGCAACAAATGATGCCAACATCTTGACTGATTTTGCCTGCAGATGCCGTGAAAATGCCGTCCGGTTTTCTCCAAAATAAGCGCACAGTGGAGTGACGCATGATCAAGAAAATCGCAAGCCTGCTGGTATCGGCGGCCCTGGCCATGCCGGTGCTGGCGGCTTCGCCCCAAGGCGTGCTGGTAGCCAGCGAAATGTCCGGCTACACCGCCCCCAGGCTCAATTCCCATTCGGTGCTGATCCTCAACGGTCTGACCGGCGAGGCTCTGTATGAAAAGAACGCCCACCAGCGCATGCCCATCGCGTCGATCAGCAAGCTGATGACGGCGATGGTGTTGCTGGATTCGGGCGTGTCGCTGGACCAGCAGGTCACGGTGTCCGACGCCGAGATCGACCGCCTGAAGCACACCACGTCGCGGCTGGCGGTCGGCACCACGCTCAGCCGGCAGGAGATGCTGCTCTTGGCGCTGATGTCGTCGGAAAACCGCGCCGCAGCCACGCTCGCGCGCACCACCTTCCCCGGCGGCACCGCCATCTTCGTCGAACGGATGAACCACAAAGCCCAGAGCCTGGGCATGACCGAAACCGTCTTCCACGATCCCACCGGCCTGGACGTGCGCAACACTTCCACCGCCGCCGATCTGGCCAAGATGGTGCAGGCCGCGCAGAAATACCCGCTGATCCGCGAATTCACCACCACCGAGCGGCACCAGATCGTGTCGGTGCGCAACCGCGTGCTGCAGTACAAGAACAGCAACGCGCTGGTGCGCGAAGGCGACTGGGACATCGCGGTGCAGAAAACCGGCTACATTCAGGAAGCCGGCCGCTGCATGGTGCTGCAGGCCGTCGTCGGCTCGCAGCCGCTGATCTTCGTGCTGCTGGACGCCGGCGCCAGCGCCGCGCGCGTCAACGACGCCAAAAACATCAAGATCTGGCTGGAATCCCATCCCGGCAGCTGGCTGGCGGGTTGATCCGCAGCGATTCCCGACCGGGCCGGCCATGCCGGCCCTTTTTCATGTCCGCAGCGCCACCGGTCCGCCGGCAACCAGTTGCCGCCACACCCAGTCGTGCGCGGCCGAGCCCGCGTGCCGGCGATGGCGATACAGCTTCAAGCGGTACGGCGGAATGGCGAAGGGCGCGGGATACAGCCGCACGCCGGCCGCCTCGGCCAAGCGCAGCGCCGCGCGCCGGGGCAGCGTCATGATCAGCTCGCCGCCGCCGATGATGAACGGCGCAGCCAGCACCGACGGCAGCTGCAGCGCCACCTCCCGCGCCAGCCCCATCTTTTCCAGCACCAGGTCCACCACGCCGCGCGGCTCGTTCCACGGCGTGACCACCGCGTGCCGCTCCGCCAGATAGCCTTCCAGGCTCAGCCCCTGCCGGATGCGCGGGTGATCGCGGCTGGCGATGGCCACGTACTCTTCCTCCGGCCAATCGAATTCCTCGATGTCCGCCGCCGGCGGCCCGCCCTCTTCCGAATAACCGAGCGCGAAATCGATGCTGCCGGCCAGCAACGCCTCCAGCGGCAGCTTGCGCTCCGCCTGGACTACGCGAAAGCTCAAGCGCGGCGCCATCGACTGCATCCGGTTCAGAAAAGCGGGCAGCACCGCGAAGGCGGTGTAGTCGGTGGCGGACAGCACGAAGCGGCGCTCGCTGCGGGACGGGTCGAAATCCGCGCCCCGGCTCAAGCCATCGGACAGCAGCGCCAACGCCGCCTCCACCACTGGCGCCAGCTGCTCGGCCCTGGGCGTGGGCCGCATCCCCCCGCCCACCCGCACGAACAGCTGGTCGCCCAAAGCCAGGCGCAGCCGCGATAGCGCGTGGCTGCAGGCGGAAGCGCTGATCGCCAGACTGTCGGCCGCGGCCAGCACCGAGCCGGTGCGGAACAGCGCGTCCAACAGCAACAGCAGGTTGAGATCCAGGCCGCGCAGAGCTGGATGAATATTTTTCATTTTTACCTGAAAACAATGCACTGTTTTCATTCTAACACTTGCTCTAAGATGTTCGAAACCGACATTTCCACCATCTTAGGGAGCCACCCATGCAGATCGCCATCACCCCCGCCCAGCCCAGGGATGCCGCCGAAATCCACCGTTTCATCACCGAGCTCGCCGTTTACGAACGCGCCGAACACGAAGTGAAGGCCGGCGTCGCCGACATCGAGGCCACGCTGTTCGGCCCCGAAGCCAAAGCCCAGGCGCTGATGTGCCGCGTGGATGGCCAGTTGGCCGGCTTCGCCGTGTATTTCTTCAGCTACTCCACCTGGCTGGGCAAGAACGGGCTGTATCTGGAAGACCTGTACGTGACGCCGGAACTGCGCGGCGCCGGCGCCGGCAAGGCGCTGCTGCGGCATCTGGCCAGGCTGGCCTGCGACAACGATTGCGGGCGTTTCGAGTGGAGCGTGCTGGACTGGAACCAGCCGGCGATAGATTTCTATGAATCGATCGGCGCCGCGCCGCAGGCCGAGTGGATACGCTATCGGCTGGCGGGGGAAGGACTGCGCCGCTTCGCCTACGGCGAGGACGCGGTCGCAGCCTGATCAGCCCGCCTGTCCATCTCCCGGCGGCTCCGCCGCCAATCCAGCCAGGAATGCGTCAGGCATTCGCCGGACCGGCACGCGGCCTCGCCCAGGCAGCTGTCCAGGCTCAGGCACTCCGGCCCGCACGGCGGCTCGCAATAACCGGCCGGCCGCCGCCGACGTTCTGGCCTGAGCAACGCAGCAGGCGCTCGCGCGCGATCCAGCCTCCGCGCCGCAAGCCGTGGCGGCGGATCGCCCGATAGGCCAGGCCGGAATATCCGCTCCGGCTGGTCGCGGCCCGATAAGCGCAGCCGCATCCCTTGCGCGGCGACAATTGCCGCTAATACATCCGGATCAGCCACAGCGCCAATCGTTTCAGCATGTTTCCCTCCTTTATCGCGCCGCGCATCATACCCATTCCCCGCCCGCGCTGCTAAAGTCGTCGCGAGCGCGCCCGCGCCGCAGGCGAGCGTTTCGGCGCAGCCGCGCCGCGCGCCGACGCTTAACATGCTCCCACCATCTAGCCACAGGAGAACCGATATGCGCACCACCCTGCTGATCGCCAGCCTGCTCGCCCTGCCGCTGGCCGCCCAGGCCGACGCCTTCAAGCTGTCCAGCGACAGCATCGCCGACGGCATGCCGCTGAGCCTGAAACAGGTCTACAGCGGCTTCGGCTGCGAGGGCGGCAACGTCTCGCCGCAGCTGTCGTGGAGCGGCGCGCCGGACGGCACCAAGAGCTTCGCGATCACCGCCTACGACCCGGACGCTCCCACCGGCAGCGGCTGGTGGCACTGGACCGTGGCGAACCTGCCGGCTAATGTGCATTCGCTGGCCGAAGGCGCCGGCAGCGTGGGCGGCAAGCTGCCGCCGGGCGCGGTGCAGGGCCGCACCGACTACGGCGAAGCCCGCTTCGGCGGGGCCTGCCCGCCCGAAGGCGACAAACCCCACCGCTACCAGTTCACCGTCTGGGCGCTGAAGACCGACAAGCTGCCAATCGACGCCAACGCCAGCGGCGCGCTGGTGGGCTTCATGCTCAACGCCAACGCGCTGGGCAAGGCGCAGATCACCGCCACCTACGGCCGCTGAGCCCGATGCACGACATCGCCCACCGCCTGAGCCGCATCGAGGCCGGCGAGATCCGCGCCCGCCTGCCGCAGCATATGCGGCGGGTGCCGGTGTTCGCGCCGGCGCTGTGCCGCGTCCGCCTCGGCGGCAAGCGCATCCGGCTGGGCGAGCGGGAGATGTCGGCCGGATCGGCCCAGCTGGTGCTGATGCCCGCCGGCTGCGAACTGGACATCGCCAACCTGCCGGGGCCAGACGGCTACCTGGCCGACGTGGTCAACCTGCCGCCGGGTCTGCTGGACCGTTTCCGCGACCGCCACGGCCCGCTGCTGCTGCGGCAGCGGCCAGGGCTCGAGCTCTGCCCGACGATGGACGGCGCGCTGCAGTCGGCGTGGAGCCTGCTGATCGACAGCCTGCATGGCGGCGCGGCGCCGGAAATCCGCCAGCATCATGCCGAGGGCGTGTTGCTGGCCCTGGCGCTGGCCGGCCAGGCCGGGCCATTGCTGCGAGAGCAATCCGACAATTTGGCTCAGGCGCTGAAACAGCTGCTGATGCTGGACCCGGCCGCGCCGTGGAGCGTGGACGCGGCGGCGCGCCGGCTCAACCTGGGCGCGTCCACCCTGCGCCGCCGGCTGGCGGAAGAAGGCGCCGGATTCCAGACGATCCTGGAAGAGGTGCGGATGGGCCTGGCCCTGCAGCAGGTGCAAAGCGGCCAGCGGCCCATCGGGGAGATCGCCGAGGCCAGCGGCTACGCGTCGGCCTCCCGCTTCGCCGCCCGCTTTCGCCAGCGTTACGGACTCACGCCCAGCGCGCTGCGCAGGACGCTATGAGCGCCCTGTCGCCGCTCAGGCCGTTGCCTGCCTCAGTTCCAGCAGATTGCCCGCCGGATCCCGGACGAACAGCTGCTCCAGCTTGTCCGCCGCCACGCCGCGCTGGCTGAAGAAGGCGATGCCCTTCTCCTTCAGCTCCGCCGCGGCCCGCTCCAGGCTGGCCACCGTCAGCGCGACATGGTTGCTCACCGGGTCTTGCCCTTCGCCCTGCGCGTACGGCGATACGCCATCCTTGCCCATGATGTGCAGCTGGGTTGCGCCCGGCAAATCGAGGAAGCAGCCGGGCACGCCGGGTATGCGCCGACGCGACGGATCCGCCTCCAGACCGAACAGCTGGCCATAGAAAGCCTGCAGCGCCGCCACCTGATGCTTGGGCACGCTGAAGCCGACATGATGCAAAGCTTGCACTTCGATAGTCATCTCCGTTCCTTTTCCATATGAAGCCGGCTGATGCCGGCTTCCACATAATACGATAAGCATATAGTTAGTTAAACTAATAAAATATGCGAGAACGGAGTTCGACGCGCCGCGCCTTTTCAGCTAGCATCATCGCGGCCCATCACCTAGCCACAACCCAGCCAGGCGAATCCTCATGGACGCACGACACCCGCAAGACGCCAGCGCCGCGATGGCGCCCCATCTGCAACTGATGGCGGACACCGCCGACGCCGACACGCCGCAGGACGCCGCCGCCGCCGGCCTGTTGCTGCTATGGCTGGGCGACGACGTGCTGCTGCGCCTGAACCAACACCTGTCGCCGCTGGGCATTTCGGAAAACAAGCTGCACGTATTGCTGCTGTTCCGCCTGTTCGAAGACGGCCGGCTGGGCGCGGAGCCGCCGACGCCATCCAGCATCGCCGACTACTTCGGCATCACCCGCGCCTCGGCCACCGGCTTGCTGGACTGGCTGGAGAAGCGCCGGCTGATCGCCCGCCACCCCCACCCCGCTGACCGCCGCAGCCTGCAGCTTAGCCTGACCCAGGAAGCCCGCGCGCTGCTGAAGCAGGCGCTGCCCGACTTCTGGCGCGCCTGCGCCGGCCTGACTTCGCACCTGGACGCCCAGGAGCGCCAGCAATTGCTGCGCCTGCTGGCCAAGGTGTGGGGACAGGTCAAGAACTGAGCGAGGGGAAGCGCAGCAGGCGCGATTCGTCGACGCCGACGCCCAGCGTTCCGCCGACGAACAGCGCGTCGCCCAGCCACTCCGCCTCCCGCGCCGACAGCATCAACGCCAGCGGACCCGCCTGGGCTTCCACTCTCAGCCGCAAGCCGTCCGCCAACGGCGTCAGCTCCACGATGCGCGCCGGCGGCTGATCATCGCCCAGCAGCAGCGCGCCCGGCGGCACCGCCGCATGCTCCAGCACGTTGTCGAAACCGATGAAGCGCGCCAGCCAGGCATTGGCCGGCGCGGCTAGCAGCTGCCGCGGCGCGGCGCATTGCAGCAGCCTGCCGTCCTTGAACACCGCCACCCGGTCCGCCAGTGCGAACGCCTCGTCGCGGTCATGGGTAACGATGATGGCCGGAATGCCCGCCTCCCGCAGCAGCTCGCGGAACTCCCGCTGCAGCAGCCGGCGCAGATCGGCGTCCAGGCTGGAGAACGGCTCGTCCAGCAACAGCAGCCTGGGACGCGTGACCAACGCCCGCGCCAGCGCCACCCGCTGCTGCTCGCCGCCGGACAGCGTCCACACCTTGCGCGCGCCGTGCTCGGCCAGGCCTACGCGGGCCAGCATCGCCTGCGCGCGTTTAGCCGCGTCGCGCCTGGAGACGCCCTGCTCGATCATGCCGAACATCACATTGCCCAACGCGTCCAGATGCGGAAACAGCGCGAAGTCCTGGAACATCAGCGCGAAGCCGCGCCGCTCCGGCGGCACTCGGTCGAGGTCTTCGCCATCGAAGGCCAGCGCGCCGCCGTCCGGCCGCTCCAGGCCGGCTATCATTTTCAGCAGCGTGCTCTTGCCGCAGCCGGACGGTCCCAACAGGGCCAGCGTCTCGCCGGCGGATAAACCCAGCGACACGTCGTCGGCCACCACGCGCGCGCCGAAGCGCTTATTCAGGTTTCGCAGCGTCAGCACGGCTGTCCTCCTCCGGGCCGGCGCCGCCGGCGGTTTCGATGATCCAGAAAACGATGAGCGCCAGCAGCATCAGCACGCAGGAGAGCTGCATCGCCGCGTCGGCATTGGCTTCGCCGGGGCGGCCCAGCCGCTGGTAGATCAGCGTGGTCAGCGTCAGCCATTCCGGCCGCGACAAAAACAGCGTGACGGCGAACTCGCCGACCGCGGTGGCGGCGGCGAAGGCCAGCCCGCGCCGCATAGCCGGCTGCAACAGCGGCCAGGTGACGCGGCGGAAGGCCCGCCACGGGCCGGCGCCCAGGCCGCGGGCGGCGGCCAGCCAATGCGGCGACTGGCCGTCCAGCGACGCCAGCGCCGCCTTGGCCACCAGCGGATAAGCCAGCAGCGCGTAGGCCGCCATCAGCAGGCCCAGCGCCCCGCTCCATTGCGGATACAGCAGCAGCAGGCCGAAGGCCACGCACACCGGCGAGGCGACGAAAGGCAGGAAGATGGAAGCGCGCAGCGCCAGGCTGCGGCCGCAGGCCAATGCATGCGCCAGCCCCAGCGCGCCGGCGGCCAGCACCGTCATGCCGGTGAAGCGAGCGCTGTTCCACAAGGCCAACCGCGTGTCCTCGTCCCACAGCGCCGCCCACTCGGCGCCGGCGGAAAGGCCGCGCCACAGCACCGCCAGCAGCGGCAGGCCGGTGCACAACAGCAACGTCGACAACGCGGCGGCCAGCGCCAATCGCTCAGCCGGGCGCTCCACCCGCCGCAGCGGCAAGGGCTCCACCTTGGCCGCGGTGGCCAGCCGGCGCGCCAAGGCGGCGTAGACGGCGGCGATGCCGCCGCACACCAGCAACACCAGCAAGGCCAGCGCGCCGGCATCGGCCAGATTCAGCTCGTAAGCGACCAGGGTGTAGATCTCCACCTCCAGCGTCGCGTAGCGCTGGCCGCCCAGCACCAGCGCCAGGCCCAGACCGGAGAAGCAGTACAGGAACACCAAGCACAGGCTGGACAGCAGCCACGGCAGCGCCGCCGGCCATTCCACGCGCCAGAACGCCCGCCAGCGAGTGGCGCCAAGCGTGCGCGCGGCGGCCAGCCGGCTGGCCGGCACCTGGGAAAAGCCGTCGCAGCCGGCGCGCACCACCAGCGGCAGGTTGAAGAACAGATTGCCGTACAGCAGCAGCCACGGCGTGTCCTGCAGATTGACGCCGAACACGCCGCGCGGCCCGAACAGCGCCAGCACGCCCATCGCCGCCACCAGCGTCGGCATCACGAAGGGCAGCATCAGCAGCCGCAGCAGCAGCGCCCGCCCGGCAAAGCGGTAACGGGCCAGCATCCAGGCCAGCGGCATGCCCAGAAGCAGGCACAACAGGCAGCTGGCCGTGGCCTGGATCAGCGACCACAACAGCCGCCAGCGCAGATAGCCGTCGGCCAGCAAGGCGGGATCGAACTGCAAGCCGCCTTCGGCCAACAGCCGGGCCAGCGGCGCGACGGCCAGCAGAAAGAGAAAGGACAGCGGAAGTCCGGCCAGGATCAGCCGGGGCACGGCGGACTGCTTCAAACAAAGGCTCCAGGCAACGGCCAATCGGCCGTCAGCACATCTTCGCAACCGTCGTCGTCGCGCACCTGGCCCACCTTGGCGAAGCCAAGCTGGGCGGCCAGCGCCTGCGACGGCAGATTGCCGGGTTCGATCGACAACACCAGCTTCGCCACGCCGCCGCTTCGCGCCGCCCAGCCGGACATCGCCAGCAAGGCCTCGCGGGCGTAGCCCTGGCGGCGGAATTCGGGATAGACCGCGTAGCCGAGCTCGACGTCGCCGTAGCCGTTCAGATAAGGATGGCCGGGCAGCGTGTGGAAGTTGATGTGGCCGACCATGGCCAGATCGTCGCGACGCAGCAGCGCCCGCACCGACCACGGCGCGTAGGCCGGCTCCGCCGCCATGTCGGCCAGCCGCATTTTCATCAACGCCGTCTCCTCCATCCAGCCGTCGGCCGGGCGGCTGCCCAGCCGCGCCGCGGCGGCGTCGATGTCGCCGCATAGGCAGGATTCGAGAAAATCCGCGTCCAGATGGCGCAGGATCAGGCGGGGGCTGGCGATGTCGTCGATCATGAGTGAGCTTCCAAGTGAACTTGCCCGGATCATAACAGAGGCGAAACCGGGCAAGTCATCGCCGGATCACTGCCCGGACTTCAGCACCACCCGCGTCCAGCGGCCGACCCAGGCGCGCTGCTTGGCGGCCAGCGTCGCGCTGTCGGGGGTGTCGTGCGCGGCCGGTTGTTCGGCGTGCTTGTAAACCGGGTCCAGCGGGATGTTGTCCATCGCCGGGTACATCCACATCCGCGTCGGGATGTCCTTCTGCACCGCGTCCGAGCGCAGGAAGACGATGAACTGCTGGGCGAGCTTGGGCTCCTTGCCGCCCTTGACCAGCGCCGCGCCCTCCACCTGGCGGAACACCGAGCCCGGCAGCAGCAGATTGGCGGTCGGCGCGTCGGCCGGCTTGTCCTTGCTGTAGAACACCTCGGCCGCCGGGCTGGTGGCGTAGCTGACCACGATGGGCCGGCTGCCGCCGTTCTTGGAGAAGTCGGTGTAGTAGGCTTCGGTCCAGCCCTTGCTCACTTTCAGGCCGTTGTCGCGCAGCTTGCCCCACAGCGCGAAGGCCTTGTCCTCGCCCAAGGCATGGATGGTAGCGGACAGGAAAGCCAGGCCCGGGCTGGAGGTGGCGGGGTTTTCCACCACCAGCAGGTTCTTGTAGGCGGGCTGCGTCAGGTCGCTCAGGGTCTTGGGCAGCGGCAGCTTGTTCTTGGCGAACCAGGCCTTGTCATAGTTCAGCGTCACATAGCCGTAGTCGACGGCGGCCGCGCCCGGCAGGCTGACCTTGCCGCCGCGGGCCAGCTCCGCCGGCAGCGGCGCGAGCGCGCCAGCCTGCTCGGCCTTGCCGATCAGGCTGTTGTCGAGGCCGAACACCACGTCGGCGATCGGGCTGCCCTTGGTCAGAATCAGCTTGTTGACCATCTCGCCGGCGTCGCCGGCCTTGATGATGGACACTTTGGCGCCGGTCTGCTTCTCGAATGCGGCGAGCAGCGGCTTGTCGACGCTGAACGAACTGTGCGCGAGCACGCGCAATTCGGCCGCCTGGACGGACAGGCCGGCCAGGCTCAAAGCGACGACGACGAGTTTGGGGAACAGCTTCATGGACAATCTCCGCGCGGTACGGCCACGGAGCAAGCAGGCAAGGCGGACGAGGTTCCGCTTCATCACGCTCCCTCCGCTGGCATGATCCAGATCAGGTTCTCAGGGTGTCTCTCAGCCCGTTTGCAGGGCACCCCCGGTGACAGGGCGACAGTATAGCCCAGATGCGCAAACAACTTAACACTCTGGCCGGTCCGCTTAATACCGGAGCGAAGACTGCCCTCTATGCTCACAATCAATCGCTTATGCAAACGGCTTGCCGCGGTGAACCCATGATCAAAAGAATACTGCTCGCTTCCGCCCTGCTCGGCCTGCCTCTATGCGCGCTGGCCGGCATCGGCGCGGACGGCGCCCGCCACCTGCTGGCGCGCACCGGCTTTGGCGCCAACCCGGCGCAGATCGAGGCCTTCGCGCCGCTCAGCCGCGAAGCGGCGGTGGACAAGATACTGGCCGGCGTCCGCACCCAGGCGGCGATGCCGCCGCCGGGCTGGGCCAACGAGCCGTTCGAACGCCCTGGCCAGCCGGGGCTGACCGAGGAGCAGAAGAAGGCGCTGCAGCAGGAGCGCAACCAGCATGTGGTAGAGCTGCGCAGCTGGTGGCTGGCCGAGATGCGCGACACGCCGTCGCCGCTGACCGAGAAAATGACCCTGTTCTGGCACAACCATTTCGTGTCGGCGCTGGACAAGGTGCGCTCGCCGCAGATGATGTACCAGCAGAACCTGCTGCTGCGCCACTACGCGCTGGGCGACTTCGGCCAGCTCTTGCACGCGGTGGCGCGCGACCCGGCGATGATGCGCTATCTGGATACCGCCAATAACCGCAAGGACCAGCCCAACGAGAACTTCGCCCGCGAGGTGATGGAGCTGTTCACGCTGGGCGAGGGCCACTACAGCGAGCAGGACATCCGCGAGGCGGCGCGCGCCTTCACCGGCTGGGGCCTGGACCGCGACGACCAGTTCATCGTCCGGCCGCGGCTGCGCGACACCGGCGAGAAAGTCATCTTCGGCCAGCGCGGCAACTTCGACGGCGACGACGTGATCGAGCTGTTGCTGCAACAGCCCAGCACCGCGGTGTTCGTCACCAACAAGCTGTGGCGCAACTTCGTGTCGCCGACGCCCGACGCGGCGACGGTGAACAAGCTGGCCGCCGATTTCCGCCGCGGCCATTACCAGTTGAAGCCCTTGATGCGCGCGCTGCTGTTGACGCCGCAGTTCTGGCGCAGCCAGGGCCAACTGGTCAAATCGCCGGTGGAGCTGACCATAGGCACGCTGGTGACCTTCGATCTTAATCCGCCGGACTGGCGGGTCATCGCCGGCCTGAACCGCCAGCTGGGCCAGGACGTGTTCGCGCCGCCCAACGTCAAGGGCTGGCCCGGCGGCGAGGCCTGGATCAACAGCTCCACCCTGCTCACCCGCAAGCAGTTTCTGGACCGCATCGCCCGCGACGCCGCGCCGGCGCGCGACGCCTACGCCCAAGCCGACGGCAGCCTGAACGAGATGGCCGGCCGCGAGGCGCGCATCAACCGCTTCGTCGCCAAGGGCGTCGCCTCGATGAAGCTGCAACCCGACGAATGGGCCGCCGTCTACGGCGTCCGCACCGCCGGCGACGCCGCGCGGCTGCTGCTGGCCGTGCCGCCGGCCAACCCCTTGCCGCCGAATACCAGCGGCGCCAAGGCCATCGCCCAATTGCTGCTTGACCCGGCCTATCAGGTGGAATGAGGAGCCCGCCATGTTCAAACGACGCGAATTCCTGAAAGCGGCCGGCGCCGGCCTGATGCTGACCGTGCTGCCCAATCTGTCCTGGGCGCTGGCACCCGCCGGCTACAAGCGCCTGCTGGTGCTGGTGGAGCTGAAGGGCGGCAACGACGGCCTCAACACCGTGGTCCCCTACGGCAGCGCCGACTACTACCGGCTGCGCCCCGGCATCGCCGTCGCCCGCGAGCAGGTGCTGCAGATCAACGGCGACATCGGCCTGCATCCGTCGCTGGCGCCGCTGATGCCGCTGTGGCAGGACAAGCAGCTGGCGCTGCTGCAGGGCGTCGGCTACCCCGACCCCAATCTGTCCCACTTCCGCTCGATCGAGATCTGGGATACGGCGTCGGCCAGCCAGCAATACCTGAGCGAGGGCTGGCTGACCCGGCTGTTCCATGAGCAGCCGACGCCGAAGAACTTCGCCGCCGACGGCGTAGTGCTGTCCAGCCAGGTGCTGGGGCCGCTGGACGGCGGCGCGCGCGCGGTGGTGCTGTCCAATCCGCAAGACTTCGCCCGCCAGGCCAAGCTGGTGGCCGATCAGCAGCCCGGCCACGCCGGCTCGGCGCTGGAGCATATTTTGAAAGTGGAAGGCGACATCCGCCAGGCCGCCGCCAGCCTGGCGCCGCTGCCGCGCACCGCGCCGAGCGAAGCGCCCACCGCCGGCCCCAAGCCCAATGGCGGCTTCGGCGTGGCGGTGCGCACGCTGACCGACACCCTGGCCCGCGGCGTGGACATCGCCGTCGCCCGCATCACGCTCACCGGCTTCGACACCCACGGCAACCAGCAGCCGGCGCAGGCGCGGCTGCTGGCCGAACTGGCCGACGGATTGGCGCAACTGAGAAGCGAGATGACGCGGCTGGGCCGCTGGGACGATACGCTGGTGCTGACATACGCCGAATTCGGCCGCCGCCCGCGCGAAAACGGCAACCGCGGCACCGACCACGGCACCGCCAACGTCCATTTCGCGCTGGGCGGCCGCGTCAACGGCGGCCTATACGGCCAAACGCCGCAGCTGGCCGGCGTCAGCGAGGGCAATCTGCCGCACGCGATAGACTTCCGCCAGGTTTACGCCACGGCGATAGACGGCTGGTGGGGCAAGGACAGCCATAACGTGCTGGGCGGACGCTTCGCGCCGCTGCCGCTGCTGCGCGCTTGACGCTACAGGGCTTGCTCACGGCTCCGGATACGGCGCGCCGAACTGGCTGCGATACAGGCGCGCCACGGTTCCGTCCTGCCGCATCTCCGCCAACGCCCGGGCAAACGCCTGGCACACCGGCTCCGGCACGCTCTTCCTGCTGAACACGTAGTAGCCCTCGCCGGCCCGCCAGGACGGCTCCAGCGGCGCGATCTCCGGCTTCTCCGGCAGGCGGGCCAGCTCGCGGGTGGCCGTCGCCATCGTGGCCAGCAGCAGATTGGTCCGCCCCAGTTGCAGCTTGCGCATGCTGACCTCCAGAGTCTCGCTGATCTCGACATGCACGTTCGGCGGCGGCGTCTGCAGCCAGCGGTCCAGCTGCGCGCCGTAGCTGTCGCCCCGGGTCACGCCCAAAAGCACCTCTCCCTGGCGCCCCAGATCGTCCAATTGCCGCACCGGCCAGCGCGCGGCCTTGTCGCTGCGCGCCCACAACCTGACTATCGTCGGACTGTAGCCAGGCGCAAAACAGGCATAGGCCTCGCGCTCCGGCGTTCTCAAGGCCTGCATCGCCGCATCCACCTGCCCCAGCCGCAGCTGTTGCAAGGTGCGGGGCCAGGGCATCAGGCGGTAGGTCAGCCGGCATCCCAGCCTACCCGCCGCCAAATTCAGCAACTGCACCGCGTAGCCGTCGGGCTCGCCGCTGCGCCCCTGATAATGGAAAGGCGGCCATTCATCCCAGCCGATGCTGAGCGGCCTGCCGCAAATCCCTTCGGCAACCGCCGGCAAGGTCCAGACCACCAGCCAAATGACACGTCCGATTCCCAGCACTCATCCCTCCCGCAATCGGCAAGCGCACTCTCCTAACCATGTAGGTAGGATAGAATTCTCCACAGCCCATGCGGGCCACATCCCCACCCACGACGCGCTCGATGAACGACCAGAGGCATTGACCTCAAACCATAAAGCCCCCTGGCCATGACAAAAGATGTCCCTGGGACGCTCGTAAAAAAACATAAGCAGGCTCTGAGGCTCAGGGGCCGGGATAAGCGATATTGAAACGGCTGCGGTAAAGCCGGCCCACCACGCCATCGTGTTTCATGTCGCGCAAGGCGCCGGCAAAAGCCTGGCACAGCTCGGGGGACACGCTGCGCTTGCTGAAGACGTAAAATGCTCCCCCTATCGGCCATGCCGGCGACAAGGCCACGATCGCTGGCTGCTGCGGCAAGCGGGCCAGCTCATTCGGCAGCGTGTCCATGCTAGCCAGCAACAGGTCTATCCGCCCCAGCTGCAGCTTGCGCAAACTGCCGGCCAGCGTTTCCCCGGGGTCGATCCTCACCATGCCGGGGGGCGCTTTCAGCCAGCGGTCCCATGTGTCGCCGTAGCTGTCGCCATGCGTCACACCCAGCCTGACCATGCCCAGCTTGCCCAGGTCCTGCAGCTGGGAGACCGGCCAATGCGCCGCGCGATCGCCGCGCGCCCACAGCCGCACCAGCGAGGAGCTGTAGCCCGGCACAAAACAGGCGTACGCCTCCCGCTCCGGCGTTTTCAACGCCTGCATCGCGACATCCACCGTGCCCAGCTTCAGCTCCTGCAAGGTGCGCGACCAGGGAATCTGGCGATACGCCAGGCGACAGCCTATGCGCGCGGCAGCCTGGTTCAGCAGCTCCACCGAATAGCCCGCTGGCCGGCCATCCCGCCCCTGGTAGTGATACGGCGGCCGCTCCTCCCAACCCACCTGGATCGGCTTGCCGCATATCCCGCCCGCCATCGCCGGCAAAACCCAACATGCCAGGAAAGAAAAATTCCCGATGAACCGCACCGTCGCCTCCCGCCCTCGGCAAGCGCAAGCGCGCTCCCCTACAATGTAGGATAGAATCCCCATGCCGATGGCGTCCGGCGGACACAAGCAACCACCACCCAGCGACAGAACCACTGCCACATGACTTCGAACAATACCCAGAACAACGAGCCTCACCAGACAACGGAAGAGATTCCGCTGCCTCCGCCGGAAAGCGAAGTCACGCTGGCCAACCTGGCCATCCCGCTGGGCGAGACCATACTGACGCTCAGCACCGACGGCCGCCCCATCTACGGCATCCTGCAGCGCAGCCGGGCGATGACGGCCCAATCCGATTACTTCCGCCTGCAGTTCCGCGGCTACGCCCGCTCCGACGGCGCGCACTGGCAACCGCTGGAAGGCGACGACAGCCGCTTCCACGCCGTCTACAACCTGGCCTGGATTCGGGTGGACCGCCCCAGCAAGAGCGTGACTTTCGGCCCCAAAAGCGGCGTGCAGGCCAGTCCCGGCCTGGCCGGCAGCGGGCTGGACACCTATTTGTTCGCCAGCGTCATCACCTGGGCCAAGGGCGTCTGCCCCGAGTTCGCCATCAACCCCGGCATGATCACCATGGGCCAGACCCACTCCGAGGAAGAACGGCTGCACTGCCACGCCTTCTTCGCCGGCCAGGGCTTTCAGTTCGAATGGCAGGACCCGGCCCAGCGCACCGCGCTGTACTTCAAGGACAAGGTGAGCAAGCTCTTGGGTGTGTGGAACAAGGAGGCCATCAAGGAGTTCGGCGGCGAGGAGATGCTGAAAACGCTGGCCGGCCAGGACGAGGCGCGCGCCGAGCTGCAGCAGCAGCTGGACAAGCTGGAAAGCGCGCACGACAGCATGAAGCGCGCGCTGCAGAAGGAAAAAAGCACCTCGCAAATCCTGACCGGGGTGCTGATACTGGCCGCCATTTTCGCGATCTGGGCCGTCATCTAGGCTCGCAAGCGGCGCACAACGGTCAGAACGACGCGCCGGCCCTGGCAGCCTGGTCGTAAATGCCGGCCAGGGTGCGCATCAACTGGGCGATGTCGCCGATCAGCGGATTGGCGATGCCGCCGTCGCCCAACGTCGCCATCAGGCACTGCTCTCGCACCTGTCGGTAGCGCTCGCAGAGCTCGCGGCCGCTCTCCGTCGTGGAAAACAGCACTTCCTTGCCGCTTTTCTCGCTCTCCACATACCCCATCTTGACCAGCTTCTTCAGGGCGTAGGACACCACGTGGGTATCCTCCATGTTCAGCACGAAACAGATGTCGGCCAGCTTTTTCTGCCGCCCGCGATGGTTGACGTGATGAACCAGCAGCACCTCGGTCGGCGTCATGTCCTTCTCGCCCGCCGCCGCCATGCAGCGCACCATCCAGCGGTGGAAAGCGTTGTTGACCACGGTCAGGCTGAACTCGAACTCGGACAGCTCCGGACTGCGCTCGGAAACCAGATGCTGCGAGGACACGATCTTAGGCAAATCTTGCGTCGTTGACACCCATTCTTCTCCATATTGCGCCACAGTAGGTGGCAGGCCGCGAGGCCGCGATAAATTGACGAGAAATTCTCGACATAGCATCATCGCACCCAATCAAGCCATTATCATATCCATATTCCCGATTCACGCCATCCCGCACGCGATGCAATCTGATTCCACTTCCCCGCTGGCCATTCATTGGCTGGGCGCCCAGGCGCTGGTGCTGGAGCTGCCGCCGCCGGCCACGCTGGATCGCCAGCGCCGCATCTGGCGGCTGGCCGAGCAGCTGCGCGCCGACACCGACTTCCGCGAAGTCATCCCCGGCATGAACAACCTGACGCTGGAACTGCGCCCCGGCGCGAACGCCTCCGCGCTGCCGGCCCGGCTGCGACGGCTGTGGCAACGCGCGGACGGCGCGGAGGAAGCCGCCCGGGTAGTAGAAATCCCGGTGCGCTACGGCGGCCGCCACGGTCCGGATCTGGAAATAGTGGCGCGCCACTGCGGCCTGGCGCCGGACGAGGTCGTCGCCCGCCACTCCGCAACCCGCTATACGGTTTTCTTCCTGGGCTTTCAACCCGGCTTCGCCTATCTGGGCGGCCTGGATCCCGCGCTGACCGCGCCGCGCCGCGCCACGCCCAGGCAAAAAGTGCCGGCCGGCTCGGTGGCCATAGGCGGCAGCCAGACCGGCATCTACCCCACCGCCTCCCCCGGCGGCTGGCAAATCATAGGACGCAGCGACGCCGTGCTGTTCGACCCCGCGCGCCAGCCGCCCTGTCCGCTGAGGCCAGGCGATACAGTATGTTTCATCCCGCAGGAGGACGCCTGATGCTGGAAGTGATCAAGGCCGGACCGCAAACCACGGTGCAGGACCTGGGCCGCTTCGGCGCGCGCCATCTGGGGGTGTGCCGCGCCGGCGCCATGGACGCGCTGGCGCTGACCATCGCCAATCGCCTGGTGGGCAACCCCGCCGGCGCGGCCGCGCTGGAAATCACGCTGCCGCCGGCAGGCTTTCGCCTGCTGCGCGACGGCATGCTGGCGCTGGCCGGCGCCGACTGCCGGGCCACGCTGGACGGCGAGCCGGTATGGCCGGGCTGGCGCACCGCCTTCCGCGCCGGCCAGTCGCTGAGGCTGGAAGCGCCAAGCAGCGGCATGCGCGCCTACCTGGCGATCGACGGCGGCGTGAATGTGCCGCTGCTGATGGAATCGGCCAGCACCGACCTGATGGCCGGCTTCGGCGGACTCCATGGCCGCGCGCTACGCGACGGCGACCGGCTGCCGCTGGGTCGTCCGCAGCCGCCGCGCGGCAAGCTTGGCGTCTGGCTGCCGAGGCCGGGCAACCGCATCCGCGTCTGTCCGGGGCCGGAATACGCCTTGCTGCCCAAACCCGCCCGCCAGCGGCTATGGAGCCACCCCTGGCAGCTGACGCCGCGCAGCAACCGCATGGGCTACCGGCTGGCCGGGCCGGCGCTGCGCTTGAGCGAAGCGGTGGAGATGCCGTCCCACGGCGCGCTGCCGGGCCTGATCCAGTTGCCGCCGGACGGCCAGCCCATCGTGCTGATGGCCGACGCCCAGGCCACCGGCGGCTATCCCCGGCTGGGCATGGTGGTGGCCGCCGACCTGTGGCAGTTGGGCCAGGTGAGGCTGGGCAGCCAGCTGCATTTCATCGAAGCCGGCCGCGATGACGCCGAACAGGCCGACCGGGAGCTGCAACGCTATCTGTGGAGAATCGAAAGGGTGTGCGATGAACATTGATCTCAACGCCGACGTCGGCGAAGGCTGCGGCGGCGACGCTGAACTGCTGGACCTGGTCAGCTCCGCCAACATCGCCTGCGGCTGGCACGCCGGCGACGCCGACACCATGCGCAAGACCGTCCTGCTCGCCCTGGAAAGGGGCGTCGCCATCGGCGCCCACCCCAGCTTTCCCGACCGGGAACACTTCGGCCGCCGCGAAATGCGGCTGCCGATGGAAACGGCGCGGGCCGGCCTGCTATACCAATTGGGCGCGCTGGACGCCATCGTCCGCGCCGAAGGCGGCGCGCTGCGGCACGTCAAGCCTCACGGCGCGCTGTACAACCAGGCCGCGCGCGACCCCGAGCTGGCCACGACGCTGGCCCGCGCGATCCGCGACTACAACCCCGCGCTGCGGGCCGTCGGCCTGGCCGGCGGCTGCTTCATCGACGCCTGCCGCGCCGAAGGGCTGGACACATGGCAGGAAGCCTTCGCCGACCGCGGCTACCGCGCCGACGGCAGTCTGGTGCCGCGCGGCGCGCCCGGCGATCTGCTGGCGGACGACGCCGCCATGCTGGCCCAGGCGGAAGACATGGTATTGCGGCAAACCGTGGCCGCGGCGGACGGCCAGCGCGTGGCCGTTCGCGCCGACACCCTGTGCCTGCACGGCGACGGCGCCCATGCGCTGCGCTTCGCCCGCCTGCTGCGCCGGCGGCTGGAAGCGCTGGGCGTGAACGTGCGGGCCGGCTGAGCCGGCATCATCCAGGCGATAAGGACAAAACATGGACCAAACCGTCAATCTTTGGCCGCTGCTCGGCATCGCCGCCGTCATTCTGGGCTTCCTGCTGCGCGGCAATCCGCTGCTGGTGGTCTGCTGCGCCGGCATCGTCACCGGCGCGGCCGCCGGCCTAGACCCCCTGGCCATCCTGGCCAAGGTGGGCGACGGCTTCATGAAAACCCGCAGCCTGTCCGCCGCCCTGCTGCTGGCCTTGCTGGCGGTCGGATTGGCGGAACGCCACGGCTTGCGCGAACGCGCCTACCGCTGGATACAGGACATCGGCGACGCCACCGCCGGCGGCCTGCTGATCGTCTACCTGCTGGCGCGCCAGCTGTCGGCCGCGCTGGGCCTGTCCGCCCAGGGCGGGCACCCCCAGGTGGTGCGGCCCATCCTGGTGCCGATGGCTGAGGGCGCCTGGGAAAAGCTGCACGGCAAGCTCAGCGCCGCGCAGCGCACGCGCCTGCGCGCGATGTGCGCGGCCACCGACAACATCGGCCTGTTCTTCGGCGAAAACCTGTTCGTCGCCTTCAGCGCCGTGATCCTGATGCACGCTTTCATGCGGGAGAACGGCCACGCGCTAGACCCGCTCTACCTGGCGCTGTGGGGCATTCCCACCGCCATGTTCGCCTTTCTGATCCACGCCGGCCGGCTCGCCTGGCATGAATATCGCCTCAGCCGCGCCGCCCAACAGGAGGATCTGGAATAATGCTGCTGGCGCAATACCTGTACTGGCAGGTGGGCGGCATCCTGCTGCTAACCGCCGGCATGACGCTGCGGGACAGGCACCACCCGCGCCGACTGGGCAGCGCGGCCTTCTGGGGCTTGTTCGGCCTGCTGTTCATCGCCGGCGACTGGCTGCCCGCGGAGCTGGCCGGCGCGATGGTGCTGGCCATGGTGCTGCTGGCCGGGCTGGGGCGGCTGGCGCCGGGCCGGCATGACGCGCTGCCGCCCGAGCGCCTGCAGGACAGCCTGCGGCGGCTGGGCAACCGCATCTTCCTGCCCTCGCTGCTGCTGCCGCTGCTGACCATCGCGCTGAGCCTGCTCGCCCGCCGCCTTCCATCCTCCGGCGCCCCGCTGCTGGACCCCAAAAACATCACCGTCATTGCGCTGGGCATCGCCTGCCTGGCGTCCACCGCCCTGGCCTGCCGGCTCACCCGGGAAACGCCGCTGCAGGCGGTGCGGGAAACCCGCCGCCTGCTGGACAACGTGGGCTGGGCCTTCCTGCTGCCCCAGGTCCTGGCCTTGCTGGGCCTGCTGTTCGCCGACGCCGGCGTCGGCAAGGCCATCGCCCACCTCTCCGCGCATTACCTGCCGCTGGAGATCCGCTGGCTGGCAGTGCTGACCTATGTGCTGGGAATGGCCTTGTTCACGGTGATCATGGGCAACGCTTTCGCCGCCTTCCCGGTGATGACCGCCGGCATCGGCCTGCCCTTCCTGGTGGGCGCCCATCACGGCGACCCGGCGGTGATGGCGGCCATCGGCATGTTCTCCGGCTATTGCGGCACGCTGATGACGCCGATGGCGGCCAACTTCAACATCGTGCCGGCGGCATTGCTGGAGCTGCCGGACCGCAACGCGGTGATCAAGGCCCAATTTCCCACCGCGCTGGCCTTGCTGGCGGTGAATGCCGTATTGTTGGACTGGCTGATGTTCCGCTGAGGAAATGACCGTATGAAAACCGTCTTGCTGACCGGCTTCGAGCCTTTCGGCGGCGAAACCATCAATCCGTCCTGGGAGGCCGCGCGCCGCCTGGATGGCGAGACCATCGCCGGCGCGCGCGTGCACGCGCGGCTGCTGCCCTGCGCGTTCGGCTCGGCGCTGCATGCGCTCAACCGCGAGCTCGACGCGCTGCGGCCCGACATCGCCATCGCCGTGGGCCAGGCGGGCGGACGGCCCGACATCGCGGTGGAGCGCGTGGCGATCAATATCGACGACGCCCGCTTTCCCGACAACGCCGGCCGGCAGCCGATAGACCAGCCGATCGTCGCGGACGGCCCCGCCGCCTACTTTTCCACGCTGCCGATCAAGGCCATCGTCGCCGGCCTGCGGGAGCGCGGCCTGCCCGCCACCGTGTCGCAAAGCGCGGGCACCTTCGTCTGCAACCACGTGATGTACGGCCTGCTGCACCGCGGCGGCTTGCGCGGCGGCTTCATCCATCTGCCCTTCCTGCCGGAACAGGCGGTCCGGCACCCCGGCGCGTTCAGCCTGACGCTGGACGACTGCGTGTCGGCGCTGCGGCTGGCGGTGGAGCTGTCGGTGACGCGCGAGCGCGACCTCGCGCTCAGCGGCGGCAGCCTCCACTAGACGTGAAAAAACCCGGCATCGCCGGGTCTCGCAGTGCTCGCCTTCCAATACTTCAGACGTCTTCGGTCTCCGCCCAGCCCTGGCGGTCGCCGCGGGTTATCACCGCGTCGTCCGGCGCGATGTCGCCCGCTCCCCACGGCTGCGCGTCGGCCAGCTGCCGGTATAGCGGCGTGAAATCCGGCGCGGTGGCGTCGAACAGCTGCTTGAAGCTGTCGATGACGAAGTAGGTTTTCTGGAAGGTGTCGATCCGGTAGCGCGTGTTCATGATGCGCATCAGGTCGAAGCCGACGCGGTTGGGGCTCGCGCTCTCCAGGCAGTAGATCGATTCCGACTTGCTGGACAGGATGCCCGCGCCGTAGATGCGCATGCCGGCCGGAGTCTGGATCAGGCCGAACTCCACCGTGTACCAGTACAGCCGCGCCAGCATCGGCAGCGCGCCCAGCGCCTTGGCCTTCACCCCGCCCTTGCCGTAAGCCTCCAGATAGTCGGCGAACACCGGATTGATCAGCAAGGGCACGTGGCCGAACAGATCGTGGAACACGTCCGGCTCCTGCAGATAGTCGAGCTGGTGCGGCTCGCGCAGCCACCAGGTGACCGGGAAGCGGCGGTTGGCCAGGTGCTCGAAGAACACATCGTCCGGAATCAGGCCCGGCACCGCGACGATCTTCCAGCCGGTGGCGGCCATCAGCTTCTCGTTGAGCTTATTGAAGTCCGGCACCCGGTCGGCGTCCACTTCCAGGCGCTCCAGGCCTTCCAGGAACTCGTCGCAAGCGCGGCCGGGCAGCAGCTTGCATTGGCGCTGGTACAGCGTGGCCCAGGTGGCGTGATCTTCCGCGCTATAGCGATCCAGCGGCTGCGGCAGGGTGAAGTCGTTGGCGTCGTGGCTCAATCCGACATTTTTGCGGGTGGTGATGTCGGGCACCACAAAGTCGGCGCGGTCGTTCATTGCTGGGCTCCGTAGAATTTGGCGATTTACTCTAGTTTAGCCCGACCACTATGCGGAAAGACCGCATTATTTGCTGTTTTGCAGTAAATTTTGCATACTTGCCGCATTAAACGTCATAAATTGCTTGATATGCGCAAAATTGAATTAGACCGCTTCGACCTGCAGATCCTGCACCTGCTGCAGCAGGATGCCCGCGCCACCCATCAGAAGCTGGCCCAGGACATTCCGCTGTCCGCCTCCCAGATCGGCCGCCGCATCCAGCGGATGGAGCAAAATGGCGTCATCCAGGGTTATCAGGTCGCGCTCAATCCCGAGCATGTCGGCCTGTCGGTGATGGCATTCGCCAACGTCAGCCTGGAGCGGCACAACGAAGCCGCGCTGCTGGACTTCGCCCAGTCCATCGACAATCTGCCCGAGGTGCTGGAATGCTACGCGGCGGCCGGCGAGGCCGACTACCTGCTGCGCATCGTGGTGCCGGACCTGCCGTCGCTGTCGTCCTTCGTGATGAACAAGCTGATGCAGCTGTCGCTGGTGCGCAGCGTGAAGTCCACCATCGTGCTCAACGCGATCAAACAGACGATGAAGTTGCCCTTGTCCTCTCTGCCCTGAAACTCTCTGACATTTCTGTCCGTCTATTCTCCATGCCGCCGCAGCTATACCGGTACATGGCGGCTATCCGTTTTCCAGGCGGCTCATGCTGGAAACGATACAAGAAAGCGGTTCGACATCGCCCAGAATCGCCGCCGCGCCACGCTCAAAGACCAAGGAGAAATCGATGGAAGCGTCCCCCGACTGTCCGCCGTTCGACGCCTGCAGTCCCAACCTGGCCGCGTCGCTGCGGCAGCTGTCGCTCTATTCCGGCAGCCTGAACCAGGAACAGATTCTTCAATTCCACCGCGCGCTGCGCCCCACTCCGCAAGACCTCGCGCCATTCCGCCGCTTCGACGACGCGCGTTACTGCCGCAACCGCATCTACCGCGACGAGCATTGCGAACTGCTGCTGCTGTGCTGGCGCGACGGCCAGCGCAGCCAGATCCACAACCACAAGGGCAGCCTGTGCGGGGTGCGGGTGATAGAGGGCGTCGCCACCGAGACCGTGTTCGAAACCACGCTCTCCGGCCAGCTGGCCGCACGCGAAACCCGAGAGCTCGCCACCGGCAGCCTGGTGATCAACGGCCATCTGGACATCCATCAGGTGGCCAATCTGCAAGCCGACGGCGGAGATCTGGTCACCCTGCACCTGTACTCGCCGCCGCTGTCCCGGATGGAGCTGTTCGGCATGGAGCCGCAGCAGCGGCGGGTGCAAGTGCTGGACGACTGCCTGGAATTCCAGATCTGATCCAGCCATAAAAAAAGCGCGGCCTAAGCCGCGCCTTTTCTCATATCCAGACGGATATCAGAAGCGGTACTGCATCTGCACGCCCAGCAGGTGGCCGGTGATGGACGAGTACTCGCCCTGCAGATGGCTGGACGTGCCGAACGGGCTCTTGGTCGTATTGTCGACCTTCTTGTCTCCCAGCGCGCGCAGGTAGGCGTAGCCGACATCGACGCTGGCCTGCTTGCTGATCTTGTAGCTGGCGCCCAGGCTCAGCCACAGGCGGTTGGCGTCCGGGATCAGCGCGTTGCGGTCCTGTGCGCTCGGCACCGGGGTGGTTTCATAGCCCAGGCCGCTGCGCAGCGTCAGCGCGTCGCTGTAGAAGTAATCGCCGCCGACCGAGAACATCCAGCTGTTCTTCCAGTTGTTGGGAATACGGGTAGTGGTATCGATGGGGCCAACCGCCGGGCTGCCCTTGACCACCAGCTGGTCGAAACGGCTCCAGCGGGTCCAGCGCGCGGTGGCGCCGACGGCGAACTTGCTGTTCAGCTTGCTATAGCCGCTCAGCAGCAGCGATTCGGGAGCGGTCACTTCGGCGGAACCGGCGAAGGTGCCGTTCAGCTTCAGGCCCAGCGGTGCCAGCGGGCCGGCGGTCGGGAAGCCGGAGTTGGTGTAATCGCCTTCCGCCTTGTGATGGATCTTGGAGCGGTAGGACAGGCCGACGCGGCTGTCCTGATTGAACGAGTACATCACGCCCAGGTTGTAGCCGAAGCCCCAGCTGTCGGCCTTCAGCTCGCCTGTGGCGCCCGGCAGGTAGGCGCCCTTCTTCAGATCGGCCTGCGCGTACTGCGCCGACACGCCGGCGCCGAAGCTCCAGCGCTCATCCAGCTTGTAAGCCAGCGACGGATTAATGTCCACGGTCTTGATGGAGCTGGAGATGCCGTTGTCGCGGCCGCCCCAGTTGTCGCTGTAGCGCGCCCCCAGGCCGAACGGCGTGGTGATGCCGATGCCGGCGTACAGCTTGTCGCTGACCTGATGGGTCAGGTAGGCGCTGGGGATCAGCTCGCCCGGCGCGCGGCCGTTGTCGTTGGCGGAATAAGTGCCATTCAGGCGCGGATCTGGCGAGTCCTTGATTATATTGCTGCCATTGAACGGCGCGTCGATCTCGGCGTAGGTGAAACCGCCTTGCACGCGGGTGCCGGACAGCAGGGTCATGCCGGCCGGGTTGTAGAACACGGCGGACAGGTCGTCGCCGGCCAGGCCGGCGCCGGCGTAGGCGCGGCCCATGCCGAGCGCGCTTTGCTCGGTCAACTGGAAACCGGCTGCCTCCGCGGCGGGCGCGGCGGCGAACAGGGCGGCGATGGAAACGGACAACAGACTCAGGGAGCGGGGTGCGGCTTGCATTGTATTTTGAATTCCTGAAATGAATCGCGCCGGACGGGCCGGCGCATCATGCAAACAGAATAAAAAGATAGTGCTTGCATCTTTTAGGGGGTGGAGTCTAAGCTCGAAATCCGCTCGCCGCAAGAGAAAAACATATCTTTGTTAAGCATTGCGAACCCGCCGCCGCGCTACGGCGCCTGCCTCGGCCGCGGGCGGCTATGCTAGAATCAGCGCCCTGTCCCAACACGCCCGCAAAGCCATTCAACGATGAAGAATCTGATCAGCAGCCTGGCCCTCGCCGCCCTGCCCGCACTCGCCTTCGCCGCCCCGGTGGCGGAGATGGTCACCAACAAGGGCAATATCGAAATCGCGCTGGATTCGGCCAAAGCCCCCAAGTCCGTCGCCAATTTCGTCGCCTACGCCAAGGCCGGCCACTACAACGGCACCGTGTTCCACCGCGTGATCGACGGCTTCATGATCCAGGGCGGCGGCTTCGACGCCAAGCTCAACCAGAAACCGACCCGCCCGCCGATCGCCAACGAGGCCAGCAACGGCCTGAAGAACGACGCCGGCACCATCGCGATGGCCCGCACCTCGGACCCCAACTCCGCCACCGCGCAGTTCTTCATCAACGTCGCCGGCAACGACTTCCTCAATTACAGTTCGCCGACGCCGCAGGGCGCGGGCTACGCCGTGTTCGGCAAAGTCACCAAGGGCATGGATGTGGTCAACCGCATCGCCAAGCTCCGCACCGGCAGCATGAACGGCATGCAGGACGTGCCGTTCGAGCCGGTCATCATCCAAAAAGTCACCATCAAACCGTAAGGCCGTCCCGCGGCTGCATCGCAAAGGAAAACGCAATGATCAAACTGACGACCAACTTCGGTGAAATCACCCTGGAACTGGACCACGAGAAGGCGCCGAAAACCGCCGCCAACTTCGAAGAGTACGTGAAGAGCGGCCATTACGACGGCACCATCTTCCACCGCGTGATCAACGGCTTCATGATCCAGGGCGGCGGCTTCGACGCCGACATGAACCAGAAGCCCACCCGGGACCCGATCCAGAACGAGGCCAACAACGGCCTGTCCAACAAGACCTACACCGTCGCCATGGCCCGCACCATGGACCCGCACTCGGCGTCGGCCCAGTTCTTCATCAACGTCTCCGACAACGATTTCCTGGACTTCAAGTCCGAAAGCTCCCAGGGCTGGGGCTACGCGGTATTCGGCCAGGTAGTGGCCGGCCAGGAAGTGGTGGATCGCATCAAGACCGTCCGCACCGGCCGCAGCGGCATGCATCAGGATGTGCCGGTTGAGCCCGTCGTGCTCCAAAAGGCGGAAGTCATCTAAGCGTCCGCTTGCAAAATCCAGCCGGGGCCTCGCCCCGGCTTTGTCTTTCCCCGGATAAACCAGCAGCCATGGCCATTCATTTCATCTCCGACCTGCACCTCGCCGACGACACCCCGGCGCTCAACCAGTTGTTCCTGGACACGCTCGCCGCCTGGCGCGGCCGGATCGCGGCGCTGTACATCCTGGGAGACCTGTTCGAATACTGGGTGGGAGACGACGACGACTCCCCCTACCTGGAAGCGCCGCTGGCCGCGATGCGCGCCTTCGCCGCCGACACCCCGCTGTACGTGATGCGTGGCAACCGCGACTTCCTGCTGGGCGCCGGCTTCGAAGCCCGCAGCGGCGCCAGGCTGCTGGACGACCCGACGCTGATCGAGGCGCACGGCCGGCGCATCCTGCTCAGCCACGGCGACGCGCTGTGCACCGACGACGCAGCCTACCAGCAGTTCCGCGCGATGAGCCGCAACCCGCAGTGGCAACAGGCGATGCTGGCCAAGCCGCTGGCCGAGCGCCACGCCATCGCCCGCCACGCCCGCGCGCAGAGCGAGATGAACAAGCAGCAAACCGGCCTGACAGCGATCTCCGACGTCACCGAGGCCGCGGTGCGCGAGCTGCTGGCCGCCCATGACTGGCCCACGCTGGTCCATGGCCACACCCATCGCCCCGCCCATCACCTTCACGACGCGTCCAGCCGCTGGGTGATCCAGGATTGGCACGACGACCACGGCGGCTACCTGCGCCTGGATGAGCAGGGCATCGCTCAACTGCCGCTCTCTTAAGAACCGCTGACAAAACCCCTCAGCCTGCGTTGCGCCTCTCTGCCGCACGCGGGCGCTGCCTGCGGCGGCGCGCTCAGCGTCTCGGCGCGGGCTTGCCAACAGCGTCAAGCCCTCCCCCGCCGCCCCGCGTCGCTCCCCACCTCCCTAGCGAAAGACAACGCATCGAGCGGCCACAGCCAAAATGATGCCATATCAATTTTTATTCAAACTCCCGACCGGCTTTACAATCTATTAAAACTTGTCCGACTTTCTGCCCTGCACAACCCAATTTAGTCTGGCCTCCTCTCTATAAACTTCATTTAAAGACATATTTCTTTATTCTTTTTGCAATATTTGTTTATTGAAATGGAAATGACAATAGACTAAATTTGCCGCTTGAAAATAATTACAAGCCGAACTAATCCGAACTGGTTATTTTCCAGACATGAGCGCGCCTAGACGCCACGCGTACGCAGCGGCTCTCATGAACGCGAAATTTTCCAGCCAGGACAAGGCCCGCCCTCCGCCTCGCCCAAGTCATCCACTTGGTTTGCCATGCAATTGCCCATGCCTGACGGCAGGCCCGCTGCTGCGCATGAAAAATGCATAAGAACTAAAAATTGGTTTTTCTACATCTCAGGAAATGAAATGGATAAGAAGGCATACTTGCGCCCCTTGACTCTGGCCGTGCTCGCGGCCCTGGCCAGCCAGGCCTCGCTCGCGGAGGAAACCCAGCTGCAAACCGTCACCATCACCGGCGCCGGCGACAAGCTGGGCGTGGGATTGCTGCAGCAGCAGGAAGGCGCGCGCGCGCGCAGCGACGTCAGCAAGGCCGCGCTGGAGAAACAAAGCCCGACCTCCAACATCTATCAGGGCATCAACATGCTGCCCGGCGTCAACGCCTCCAGCCAGGACAACACCGGCATGTTCGGCGGCGCGCTGACCATACGCGGCTTCAACTCCGATCAAATCGGCGTCACCATCAACGGCGTGCCGGTCAACGACTCCGGCAGCTACAGCGTCTATCCGCAGGAATTCGTCGACCTGGAAAACCTGTGCCAGGGCTCGGTCACCCAGGGCTCCAGCGACACCGACGCGCCGCACATGGGCGCCAGCGGCGGCAATATGAGCTTCGTCACCTGCGATCCGGAAAAGGAGCGCCGCGTACGCATCGCCCAGAGCCTGGGCAGCAACAGCCTTCAGCGCACTTACATCCGCGGCGACACCGGCCTGTTCGCCGACGGCAAGGCCCGCGCCTTCGCCAGCTATTCGCACAGCGAAACCGACAAGTGGAAAGGCGCCGGCGGCATGAAGCGCGACCACGTGGACACCGGCATCCGCTACGATTTCAGCGGCGGCTACATCAACGCGTCCCTGCTGTACAACCGCCAGATCGGCAACGCTTTCGGCACCCCGACGCTGCAGCAGCTGCAGCAAACCGGCTATGGCTATGATTACGCCACCAACTTCATCCCGGGGCATCTGACGCCGAAGAACGGCACCGCGCAGAAGGAAACCGGGCCGACTCCCGCCTATTATCAGCTGCAGCAAAACCCGTTTGAGAACGTGATCGCCAAGGTCGACGCCGTGCTGAAGCTCGGTCCGGACACCCGCGTCAAGATCCAGCCTTACTTCTGGTACGGCTACGGCGGCGCCACCAGCCAGCAGACGCAGTCCGAAAGCGCCTTCCTGAACAAGGCCGCCCATGCCGACACCGCGGCCAAGGATCTGAACGGCGACGGCGACACGCTGGACACCATCGTGGTCAACGGCAGCAGCATCACCCGCACCCGCCGCCCCGGCATCACCGTCACCATGGAGCAAAGCCTGGGCAACCACCTGCTGCAGGCCGGCGTATGGTACGAACGCGCCCAGCACGTCCAAACCGGACCGGCAAGCCTGACCAACGCCGACGGCAGCCCGCAAGACCCGTGGATGCGGTCCAATCTGCTCACCCGGCCGGACGGCAGCCTGTACCAGTACCGCGATTGGGAAACCGTCAGCACCGCCACCCAGCTGTTCGCCATCGGCACCTTCAACTTCCTGGACGATCGCCTGGGCATCAACGCCGGCCTGCGCACGCCGCAGATCAAGCGCCAGTTCACCAACCACGCCAACGACGGCTGCGGCGCCTCCAGCAAAACCTGCGCGGCGGCCTACGACTACACGATCAACAAGACCTACCGCGAAACCCTGCCCAGCTTCGGCATGCGCTACTTCCTGACGCCCAAGCAGCAAGTGTTCTTCAACATCACCAAGAACTACCGCGCGGTGCCGAACTACGCCTACAGCAGCAGCAACGGCAATGTGCAGGTGATCAACGGCCAGGTGGTGATGACCAACGACGTGGTGCCGGAAACCTCGGTCAATACCGACCTGGGCTACCGCTGGCAGGGCGACATCCTGACGCTCAGCGGCTCGCTGTTCAACGTGGACTTCAGCAACCGCCAGGCCAACTCCTATGACCCGGTCACGCTGAAATCGGTGAACATCAACGCCGGCGGCGTGCACACCTGGGGCGGCGAGATCGAGCTGGGCACCGTGCCGGTCAAGGGCTGGAGCGCCTACGCCTCGCTCACCAGCAACCACAGCCAAATCCAAAACAACCTGAACTGGAAGGACGCGTCCGGCAACAACACCTTGCTGCAGACCCAGGGCAACGACTTCCCGATGACGCCGCGCTGGATGGCCGCGCTGTCGCTGCAATACTCGCCGGGCGCCTGGTACGTCCGCGCCGACGTCAAGCACACCGGCAAGCAGTTCGCCACCCTGGTCAACGACGAGGTGGTGCCGGAGTACACGACGGTGGACCTGGATGCCGGCTACCGCTTCGGCAATATGGGCATGCTGAAAAACCCGACGCTGAAGCTGAACCTCAGCAATATGTTCAGCACCAGCTACCGCATCCCGAGCTCGTACAAGGTCAATGCCGCCGATACCGTGCGCTACAACCTTGGCGCGCCGCGCAGCGTGGCGGTGACGATGCAGGTCGATCTGTAATCATCAGCCCGCCCGATAAGAACAGGCCGGATATTCCGGCCTGTTTCTTTTCGGATCAGGCTTGCATCTGCGGCATCGCCTCGCCGTTGACGCTCACGCTGACAGCGCTGCCGCTCAGGGAAATTTCCACCTTCGACGGAGCAGGCATGCTCGACGTGTAATGACGGTACACCGCCATCCGTTCTGCGTCGTTGCTCGCCCGGTACCAGTCTCGGATATAGTCGCCGAATTCATCCATTGCCGGCACGCCGGCCGCGATCACGTGCAGATTGCAAATGGCGCTGTTCAGCTCCTGATTCTGGTTGCACAGCTGCTCGATGCGCGCCAGATCGGCCCGCTTGCCGGACAGCGTCACCTTCCCGTCCTCCACGCTGGCAATCTGAACCGAGGGATTCATCGGCAAACCGGCCCGAGTCATCGCATCCGCCAGCAACTGGCGGACATATTCTCCATGCAAGGCGACGCCCTCCCGCGACGGCAGCAGCCATTTGACATCCTCGTCGTTCAGCGGGCCATCGTGAACTGGCGGCGGCCGCACGGTCGGCGCGCTGCCGGCCAGTTGCCGGTGGGCCTGCTCCAGCGATGTGGCGAATTCATTGTCATGATTCTTGCCGGCAAGATTTGCCGGTTTTGCGCTTGATGGACTCACGCCGCTCTGCGCATAGACCCGATCCAGTCGCATGGCAGCCTCCTAACGATTAAGCGCCGCCGACAACGCGCCTGGGCTCAGGCTCTCGGTGAGGATTTGCAGGCAACGCCCCCATTAAGCAGCAAGAAATATTCCATCAGGATTGCCTTCTCGGCGAAAATACCAAGGCAGAGGCCGCGGCGGACATGAACACGCCGCCGCAGAATCGAGCTTCGGCGCGCCGGCCATCGCGCGAAAGCGGTGGAAACAGGAAGAATGGGAGCAAGCGTCCTTTGCGCGGGCGATCGGTCAGAGGCTAGCCGGACGCCATACCGGCCACCAACCGGCCTCCATCGCCAAACGGTGAGATACGGCGATGCCAGGCACCGCCAGCAGTTCGCCATCCGCGCCGTACAGCAACGGCCAGCGGCGGCGCAGCAACGGCGGCACCCCGGCCTCGCGAAACAGGTCCTTCACCTCGCGGCGCCCCACCCGGGCGGACAGTTTCTCGCCGCCCCGGCGCGGCGCCAGACTGGCGCCGCTCGCCAGCAAGGCCTCCGGCAAGCCGTGATCGCGCCACTCCCAAGCCAGCTCGCCGCCCCACTCAGACAGCGGCTGAGCGTCGCCGCCGCGCCACAACAGCGCCGTGAAGGCCGGCGGTTCCGCCAGTGCTTTAGGCCAGGCCTGCACAGTATCGGCAAAACGCAACAAGCAGCCCTGCGGCAACGTCAAAACCGGGCTGGCGCCCTGATCCGCATGCTCGGCCTGCCGCAGAAACTCCAGCAAAGCGCCCGGCTCCGGCGCCGGCCAGCCCTGCGCATCCAGCCAAGCCAGCAAAACCTGGCGCCGGCGCGGCGCGGACAGCGCCAGCAGCTGCGCGCAATCCAGCCCGTTTTCGGTCTGGCAGGCTCCCAGATCCTGGCGCGCCACTTCGTCCAGGATGGCCGCGGCATCCGCCTGCAGCATCGCCGCGCGCGCCAGATGGCTGCGGTAATGGGGCAGCGCCCGCTCCAACCGCGGCAGGATGTCGTGCCGCAGCAGGTTGCGGCGATAACGGGTGTCCAGATTGCTTTCGTCGTCGACCCAGGACAGCCCCCGCTCCCGGACATAAGCCTCCAGCCGCGCGCGGGGAATCTCCAGCAGCGGCCGCCACAGCAGCTTGCCGGCCGACAGCTCGCGCAGCGCCGGCATCGCCGCCAGCGCGCGCGCGCCGCCGCCGCGCAACAGCTGCAGCAATACGGTTTCGGCTTGGTCATCCTGATGATGGGCCAGCGCGATCACGCTGGCGGCGGAAAGCCGGTAGGCCGCGTAACGCGCCTCGCGCGCCGCGGCTTCGACGCTTTCGCCGCCGCCGGCGCGCACCTGCACCCGCTCGATGCGCAAAGACACGCCCAGAGCGTCGCACAAGGACTGGCAATGCCCAGCCCACGCGTCGGCGTTGGGGCTCAAGCCATGGTGGACATGCACGGCGGACAGCGCGAGCGCCGGCCGCCGCTCGCGCGCCTCGCACAGCAGCGACAACAGCGCCACCGAGTCCAGTCCGCCGGAAAGCCCGACCTCAAAAGCGAAAAGGCCGGACAATTCGTCCGGCCAGTGCTTGATCAGGCTGTCCGCCAGCTCAGGCTGCGTCTTCCTTGAAGCGGCCATAGCTCATCAGGCGGTCGAAACGCTCTTTCAGCAGCGCATCCATCGGTTTGGATTGCACGTCCTTCATCTCGTCCTGCAATACGCGCTTCAAGGTGGCCATCATCTGCGCATGGTCGCGATGGGCGCCGCCCACCGGCTCTGTGACCACGCGATCGATCAGGCCCAAAGTCTTCAGGCGCGGCGCGGTGATGCCCAGCGCCTCGGCGGCGTCGGACGCGCGCTCTGCCGTCTTCCACAGGATGGATGCGCAGCCTTCCGGCGAAATCACCGAATAGGTGGCGTACTGCAACATATTGACGTGGTCGCCCACTGCGATGGCCAAAGCGCCGCCGGAGCCACCCTCGCCGATCACGGTGACGATGATGGGCACGCGCAGGCGAGTCATTTCATACAGGTTGCGCCCAATGGCTTCGGACTGGCTGCGCTCTTCCGCGCCAATGCCCGGCCAGGCGCCGGCGGTATCGACAAAAGTCATCACCGGAATGCCGAACTTCTCGGCCAGCTTCATCAGGCGCAGGGCCTTGCGATAGCCTTCCGGATGCGGCATGCCGAAATTGCGGCGGATCTTTTCCTTGGTGTCGCGGCCCTTTTGCTGGCCGATCACCACCACGGACTGGCCGTTGAAACGGGCAAGGCCGCCGACGATGGCGGCATCGTCGGCGAACGCGCGGTCGCCGTGCAGCTCTTCGAAATCGGTGAAGATGGCCTGGATGTAATCCAGCGTATAAGGACGCTGCGGATGGCGAGCCACCATCGCGATCTGCGAAGGCGTCAACTTTGCGTATAGCGTCTTGGTCAGTTCCAGGCTCTTCTTCTGCAGGCGGGCGATCTCTTCGGAGATATCCAGCACGGAGTCGTCCTGCACGAAACGCAGCTCTTCAATTTTGTTCTCGAGCTCGGCAATCGGTTGCTCAAAATCGAGAAAGGTCGGCTTCATTCTTACAATCATCCGTCAAACCTAATCGCGGCATGATACATGAGGCGCGAAGCAGCCGTCACCCGCAGACCCGGCAAAAAGCCGAAAAATTGGAGCAAATATTCAAAATCGGCGCTTTCCGCAAAAAAACTTCCCCCCAGCACTTGCGCGAGCTTAAACCCTGTGCTTTAATTCGCCTCCTCGCTGAAACGCAAGCAGCGAAACGAATTCAGGGCGTTTAGCTCAGTTGGTAGAGCGTCTGCCTTACAAGCAGAATGTCGGCGGTTCGACTCCGTCAACGCCCACCAAAGTTTTCGGCTGGAGTGGTAGTTCAGTTGGTTAGAATACCGGCCTGTCACGCCGGGGGTCGCGGGTTCGAGTCCCGTCCACTCCGCCAAC
>NZ_JZJL01000040.1 GCF_000971335.1 Chromobacterium vaccinii | reverse complement strand
GTAGTGGAAGGACGACGCCGCGACGAACATTTCCAGCGGCAGCCCCAGCACCGCCAGCGGCGCGACGAAAAGAAACGAGGTCAGCGACGAATACCAGGAGTTGCGTATGCCCAGCGACAGGCTGAAATGCTCGCCCTGGTGATGCACCACGTGCACCGCCCAGAAGATGCGCCAGGTGTGGTGGGCGCGATGCATGCAGTAAAAGCTCAGGTCCCAGGCGACGAAGGCGAATACCCACTGCCAGAACACCGGCAGCCGGTCCACCAAATGCAGGTTGGCGTATTGCAGCAGCAAGCCGAAGCCCGCCACCTCCACGCCGCGGAACACCCACATCACGATGTGGCCGGAGTTGAGGTTGAAGATGATTTCGCGCCAGGGGATGGCCTCGCGGCGCCAATGGCGCAAGGCGAACAGCTCCAGCAGCACAACCGCCAGCATGACGGTGAAGGTGAGGGCGAATACGTTCATGTGCGTCGATAGGAAAAAGAGAAAACAGTGGCCGGCCGCGCCGCCAGCAGGCCGCAAAGCAGCCCCAGCGCCACGCCGGCGGACAGGTCGATGAACAGATGGCGGCGCAACTGGATCACGGAGAACAGAATGGCCAGCGCCCACGCCAGCGACAGCCATGAGCTCAGCTTGCGGCGGCCATCCCACAAGGCCCAGGCGGCCAACGCGGTCAGCGCGCCATGCAGGGAGGGCAGGCAGTTGTGCGGCGTGTCGAAACGCAGGAAGAAGCGCAACGCCTCGGCATGCCATCCATCGCCGAGGATGGGCGGATAAACCAGCGTGGTCGGACACAGCAGGAAGGCCGCGCCTGCGGCCAGCGCGCACCACTGCATCGAACGCTGCAGCCAAAGCAAGCGTTCCGCACGGGCGAACAGGTAGGCCGCGGGCACGATCAGGAAAAACGACGCGTACAGCCAGATCGCCACCGGGTCAAAGGGAATCCAGCGATCCACGGCCAGCTCGGGCAGGACGATCGCGCGCCGGGGCCACAGGCTGCCCAGCGAGTACGCGCAGCCAACCGATGCCCAGCCCAGCAGCATGTGGCGCAGCCTGGGTGGCAGCCAGTCCAGCGCGCGCCTCATGCGAACTCCCTGACGATGCGCCGGCGCTTGCGCGTGGCATCCATCGGCGGCACCTGATCCGACAGCCGCCACCGCAACGACTCGGCGTCCACGCCCAGGCCCGCCAGCGTCCGCTCCAGGCGATGGCGGATGGCCGGCAATGCCGCTGCCGGCACCTCGGCGTCCAGCGCCAGTTCGGCCGGCCCGGTCTGACGCAGCCGGTAATCGGCCTCTAGCGGCAGGGCGGTCGCCAGCGCGCGGCCCATCACGTCGGCGAACACCGTCAGCTCGCCGCCATCGCGGCCCGGCAGGCGCAACATGTCGTCGCAGCGGCCTTCCACCGCGTCCAGCGCCATCGCCGCCCGCCTACAGGGACAGGGCTCGGCGCGCGCCTGCAAAACATCGTTCAGCCGATAGCGGACGATGGGCTGGGTGCGGCGGCTGAAGTCGGTGATCACCGGCACGAAACGGCGCTTTTCCTCATCCAGCCATTCGGGCTCGACATGGATGTATTCCTCGTTCAGATGCAACGTGCCGTATTCGCAGCTGCTGGCCAGGAAACCCTCGGTCGCCTGGTAGATTTCGTGCACGCAGCCGAAAGCCTGCTCGATCACTGCGCGATCCTGCGGCTCCAGCACCTCGGCGATTGAATACGCCCGCTTGGGGGACAGGCGCAGCCGTCCGTCCAGCTGCGCCAGCGCCAGCGCGCGCAGCACCTGGGCCGGCGCCAGCAGAATGGTGGGCGCGTAAGCGTCAAGTAGCGGCAAATGCCCATCCAACAGCTGGAACAGGTCAAAAAAGCGGAAAGTCAACCAGCGGCTGCGCACCGCGCCGTAGAGATTGCTGTTGGCGCGCAGGAACAGCGCCACTTTTTCGCCGGCCAGCAGGCCATCTGGCAACGCCTTGGCCAGCATGATGCCGGCCCATCGCGCCTGTTCGCGCTTGCTGACGACGAAAGCGCCGCGTTGGCCGGAGGTGCCGGACGACAGGCCAACCGTATGGCCGTTCAACGCGGGGGAAAAGTCTCGGCTGCGCTCAGCGCGCAGTGCGGCGTCCATCACATCGGCCAGCCTCAGTCCCGCGGTGTTCATATCGTCGAAATGCTCGAGCATCGCGGCTTTGTCCATCTGGGGCCACTGCGCGAAGGGCAGGGCGCCCAGCCTGGCGAAATAGGGGCTGCGCCGGCGCAGCCCGGCCAGAAAGCGGCCCATCTGCCGGGCTTGATGGCGCTTCAGCGCCGCGCGGTCGCGAAAACGCAGCCGCCGCGTCCGCCAGTAGGCGGCCAGGATGCGGATCAGCCTCAGCATGCGGTGTCGGCCTCCTGGTGCGTCAGCAGAATCTCCACGCGGCCGCCCCGGTGCAGCGCGTGAAGCCTGGCCAGCGTGTCGTAATAGGCGCGGCGGCTGTGTTGCACCAGGAAAGACAGCTCGGAAGGACCGCGCATCTCCCGGTAGCCTTCTTCCGCCCAGGACGCGTCCGACGCCAGCAGCGTCCAGCCTGAATCGCCCAGCACAAAAGCGCCCAAGTGCCCAGCCGCATGTCCCGGGAGATCCACCACGAACACTTCTCCGCTGCCGCTGACGTCGCGGCCATGGCCGAACGGCGCCAGCTCTGCGGGCAGCGCCTGCAAGGGAAGCGTCTCGATAAAGGACAGACGGTTTTCCATATCGGCCGGCAGCAGGCCAGGCAGAAAGGCCTGCCGCACCGCGGCCAGCCCGCTCAGACCCCGCACCGCGCGCCAGCCTTGCTCCGAGGCCATGACGCGGGCCTGGGGAAAGTCCCGCAGGCCGGCGATATGATCGGCATGAAAGTGCGACAGCAATAATGTGTGTATATCGTTTGGGCTTATGCCGCGTCCGCGCAGTTGCTCGCGCAGCGATCGGGCGTCGTCGAAATGCACTGGCGTCACCATCGGATACAGCCGATAGGCGCCGCGGCGGCTGGCATCGAAAAAATGCTCGGAATAACCGGTGTCCCAAAGCAATAGGCGATCCCGGGTTTCGATCAGGTAGGCGCGCGAAGGGAAGCAGCGGCTAGCCAGCCCCGCGCCTTTCAGCGCCATGCAGGCCGGATGGGTGCAATGCCCGATGCTGAACGCGGTGACGCTAGCCATGTCCATGCTCCCTCAACCAATTCGCCGTGCGCGCCAGGCCTTGGTCCAGACTGTACGGCGGCAGATAACCCAGCACATCGCGCGCGCGAGTATTGTCCAGCGTCATGTCGAAATGGATCGCGCCCAGGCTGTAAGGCGTCAATGCCGGCTCCTTGCCCGTGACTGCGGCCCACAGCTGCGCGAGGCGGCTGGCCGCGCTCAGCAAAGGGTAAGGCAGGCTGACGATGCGCAAGGGCCGGCCCAGCTCCTGGGCGAACACCCGCGTCAGCACATCGCGCAGCACGGCCGGTTGCTGATTGGTGATGTTGAACGCCTGGCCGCTGGCAAGGCTGGGATGCGCGGTGGCCAGCCACATCGCGTGGACCACGTTGCCGACATAGGTCAGATCCAGCGTCACCGCGCCGCCTCGCGGCAGCGGCAGGCGTCCGCCGCGTTGGCTCAGCATGCGCGCCAGCCTGGGCATCAACACCTGGTCGTGCTCGCCGAAGATGGCGCGCGGCCGCAAGATCGTGGCACGCAGAGCGGGATAGGCGCGCGTAGCTTGTAGAACCTTGTCCTCGGCCAGCGCTTTGGTCCGCGCGTAGGCGTTGACGTAACGGCGCGGCCGGAACCATTCCGGCACCGTGTAACGGTGCTGAAAGTCGAAATACAAGGCTGGAGTGGAAATATGGATGAAGCGGTTGGCGCGCGATTGCCCCGCGGCCTTAAGCAGCTTGTCGGTAGCATGAACATTGGCGGCGACGAAATCGACCTCCCGGCCCCAAGGCGCGGAAAGGGCGGCGCAGTGCCATACCGCATCCACGTCCTCCAGCAGGCCGGCCAACTCGCCGTCATCGGCGGCAGCCAGGTCCAGCGCGACGAATTCAGCCCCTAGGCCAGCCAGCTCGACGCCCGCCTGCCGATTGCGGCCGGTGGCGCGCACCGCGCAGCCCTTGCCCAACAGGCAAGCGACGGCGTTGCGCCCCAGGCCGCCCGTGGCGCCGGTGACCAACACCCGTGTCACAGATCCCATACCAACCCGCCCAGATTCAATCCCGCCGCGGTGCCCACCATCAACAAACGCTTGCCGGCGCAGGCGCGGCCATCGACAAAGGCCTCATGCAGAGCGGTCGGCATGGAAGCGGCCACCTGGTTGCCGTGCGAGGCGTAGATGTCGACGATGCGGCCAGCCGCGATGCCCAGCCGCTTGGCCATGTGCTGCATGCCCAGGTGGCTGGCTTGGTGCGGCACCACGCAGTCTATGCTGTCCAGTCCGCCCGGAGTGGCGTCCATCAACGCGTCCAGAAAATCCGGCATCAGCCGCGACGCCAGCTTGAAAACGGCCTTGCCGTTCATGTCGAACAGGAAGTCGCCGTCGACGACGCCCCGGCGCGGGTTGCGCTGGGTGCCGCCGGCGCGAATCTCGCAAAAATTGCGGCCCTCCGGATAGGTGGCCAGCTTGAAAGTCCGCAAGCCGCGCCCAGCCGCGCCGCGCTCGACGATGGCGGCGGCCGCGCCGTCGCCGAAAATAAGCGAGGCCTCCGGATTGGCCCAGTCCAGCCCGCGCGAGGCCAGATCGGCCGATACGATGGCGATGCGGCGATACGCGCCGGAGAGCAGCAGGCTGTCCGCCACTTGCAGCGCGGACAGAAAGCTGAGGCAGCTGGCGTTGACGTCGAAGGCGGGCAGTCCGGCTGGCAAGCCAGCCGCATGGGCAATGAAGCTGGCGGTGCCGGGCAGCGCCTGCTCCGGAATGCCGCAAGCGCCGATCAGCAGATCGATGCCGGCCACGCTTATTTCCGCGCGGTCCAGCGCATCCTTCAGCGCGCGGGCGCCGAGTTGGCTCTGGGATTCATGATCGCCGGCGAAATGCCGGGTGTGGACGCCGCTTTTTTTCAAACTTTGGCCGCGGCGGCAGCCAAGCTTCACATCGAGGTCATCAGCGGTGACGAGCTGGCTTGGCAGCGTCTTGCCGGTTGCAATCAAATTCATTCAGGTTCAAGGTGCAGTTTAGATTTGCTTGCATTTTCATGTATTGCAACGTTCTCACACAAGCTTATCCATATCAAAACCATGTGGGTGCAACGATAAATCCTGAGTAAACCGCTGACGGGCAATGCCAATCATCATAACTGTCAATTAGTACAGTTGTAGGCTTGTTGTTATGGTTTTAAGCATTGTTTTCAGCCACGACGGCCATGCAGCAGTCGGCGACGATTCGCAATACATTGAAAAATACTCATGAATCAAAACGAGGACAGGAAGGGTCTCCTGGGGGAGCAAGCTCAGTCATGAATACCCGCATCGCCGATCAGTCGAGACAGGCGCCATGGCAAAAAAACACTTCGAACGACAACAGCGTCCATTTTCCTACTCGATGCGCAGCCGCACCCAGGCGCGCATTCCACGCTTGCGCCCCGCAATGAGCTGCGCGGCGGCGCTGAAACGCATCGTTCTGGAGTGCTTGCGCCAACTCATGGCCAACACGCCAAGCATTTGCGAAGGGAATGACGCCGAGCCTATCCATCAGGGCAGGGTAGCCATCCGGCGGCTGAGAACGGCTCTCAAAACCTTTGCGCCGCTGATCCGCGGCCGGAGGTGGAAAACCATAGCCGGCGACCTGAAATGGCTGGCGGGCATATTCGGCAAAGCGCGCGATCTGGATGTGCTGACACTGGAAACATTGCCGGCCATTCAGGTCGGCCTATCCAGCGAAACGATGAAACCCGCCCTGGTCGCCCTGAGCGCCGCCCGACGGGATGGCCGGGCGGCCTGCCGCGTGGCGCTTGCTTCCCGTCGATGGCGCACGCTTCCAACCCGCCTGCTGGATGGTCTAACCAGCCTGCCGCCCTCGCATCTCGACAATCTGCCGCGATTCGCCAGCCACGCGCTGGAACGCCAGCGGGCGAGCATGCGCAAACTATGGAAACAAAAAGGACATTCCGCCGAACAGCTGCACGAACTACGCAAGCAAGGCAAAAAACTACGCTACGCCATCGAGTTCTTTTCAGACCTGGAACTCGATGGCAACCACAAGCGCTTTCTGAACAAGTTGCGCGGCTTGCTGCAAGCCTTGGGCGATTATAACGACGCCGTTTCCGCCAAAGAGTGGTGCAAACACCTTGAACCGGAAGGTCTCCGGATTCTTCTGGAACAACGGTTGGACGAACGAGCCGGCCAAGCAAAGACGAAGATGCTTGCTTACTAAAACAATCAAGCATCAGCGTGACCCACGGGCAGGCAATTCGCTTGCCCTTTAAGACTGGCTAGGATAAGAGTCCGCCAGCTCTAAGCGAGACATCGATGGCGGGAAAGTTGCAGCTGGTTACGACCAGACTAACTGAGAGCAGGGCGCTAGCATCTAGCCGGCAACGATTTGAAAGCAACGCCCCGCCTTTGGCGGGGTTTCATAAGTGTTTCCTCGTACATCCCTATGCTTTCGCCAGCGCTAGATTGGGAGTATGTCCTCACAAAAGGTGGGCACCATGCAAGGCTTGATTGTTGATTTCATGGGTGGCGCATCTGACAAGCAGCACCGGGTCGTGGCTGATGAGGCCGAGCTAGATCGGCTAGGGTATCGGGCTTATCTGACTACGCGCGACAAGGCTGGAGAAATTCATACCCTTGCCGTCCCGCTTGCGTGGACTGAAGACGAAGCAAGCTGGGCCATCCTGGAAAAGATGTCCTTCAAGAGCCTGGGCAATCCGGTGATGTGGTGACATTGCCGCAGAGCCGGCGAAGCCGGCCTAGACGGGTGACTGGTATTACCCGTCTTTTTCCCATTTTGACCAAAAACCGCCCGTTTTTGCCTTGGTTTTGAGCGATCAAAATTCCAATGTCATCTACCAGTATCCCGCTCCACGGCGCGCAGCGGAACCGGGTCACGGCGCGGGGCAGGGGGCTGTAACGTCACGCCTGCCGCCATTGGCTGCGGGCTGGCCATGCCGCGCAGCCTCATGGCGATCCGTGCGATGTCCTCTTGCTTCGCCGGGCCGGCAATCCGCAGCGCCTTCAGTCCTACGCTTTCCACAACGCCATCCCGCGCGCGGTCCTTGTCTTGCTTGCCCTGGTGCGACCGGTCATCCAATTCCAAGATGGCCAGCATGGTGAGGTCGTCTTTGCAGATGACGAAATCGGCCACTTTCTGACTCATGGTCATCCACAACTTTCTGTTTTCGGACTGTGTGCCACCAGTCACGTTGAGGATCTGGCTAAAGGCAACTTGCGGGAACACGATGAATTCCGGCCCGAGCTCCTTGACCAGCAGCTTGTAGCAATCGATCTCCCGACCTGTGAGCAGTTGCTTCCTTTTCAGCAGGAAACGGCACTTGCTGGCCTGGGCGTGACTTGTGCGTGCCATTCCTGATGTTTTCTTTAGGGCCAGAACGATGAAGGCGAGAAGGACCAGAAGCAGCAGGACAAAAACAAGTAGGTAGCTCACGATAGGACTCCAGCAAGGAAAACCTTCATTGTCTACCTTTTTGTCATTGCGAATCCTGATGGTGTGCAAAAGGCCGGGCTAGCCTTTATCTCTGTGATTGAAGATGCCGCTCAGCAGCATGCCGTAGCGGGCGTCTTGGTGACAGTTATGGCGATAGTAGTCGCGTTCCTTCATCAGCTTTTCAATCAACTCCGCCTGTTGCTGCGCCAGCCGGTGTGCGCGTCGATACTCGGCCAATAGCGGCAGCTCGGCGTAGTTGATCCGTGTGCCGGTCCCTGGGCAAACCAGGGCGTCGGCGCGGTCGCTGAGTTGGAAGTCGCGGAACGGGCCGTACTGCTTGCCAAGGGTCGTGCCTGTGCGATTGATGAGGTAGAGATAGACCAGCTTCGGCACGGGGTCGCGGCCACGTCGCCAGCGCTCAATTTTCTGAGGAGTGACGTCTAGTTCGTTGGCCAGGGTCTGGACGTCGCCAAAGCAAAGCGCCCGGTACAGATCGTCCGGGCGGCATGGAAAGGTGGCCACAGGGTTGTAGTGCTTCATCTGACGGCAAGCATTGAATCAGGGAATGACGTCAGTTTCGCGAAAGTGTTGCGTGCATGCGACATGAATCGTGTCAGTCGCGTAAAAATTTTCCGGAGCAATCTTGCCCATAATTTGACTGACAAGATTTGACATAATATAGATTGTCTATTTTGCTCAAATCGTTGATTCCAATAGCCTTTGCTGCCTCAGGATGTGCGAGAAGGGCGGCCCCTGCGACCCATCCTGCGAGCCCAAGGACGCCTAGTTTTTTTCTTAGCTCCTCCCAAAACGCGCGACGCTCTTCGCTTTTCTCTCTTTCCATTTGCGCAGCTGCAATTACCTCGATTCCTTCCAGGCCCAACACCTGAGCAACCATCATGCAGGCGTAGTTATCCATGATGCGTTCACCCGATAGATACATGCTCATGCCACCGCTGCTGATGCCTAGTTTTTTAGCCTTTTGGTTCTGGCTGATATCGCCCATGGCCTCTAGCGCGTCTCTCAGATAATCGGAACTCCGTTTCATGTCGTCTCCATTGCGCTTACGTATGTGAGCAGTTTATCATCCCCTTAGCTGCTTACGTCCGTGAGCAGTAAATTGTTAACCGATTTATCCAGGGGGATAGCATGTATAGGGTTCACAAGCCACACGCGCCCAAGATAGGGCAGTACCTCAGCCGCCGCCCCTATGCATCGCAGTTCGTGCTCTTCACCTTGGTATCCCGCAGCACGCTGTTCTTCTGGTTTCTGCACAGCGGCAAAAATTCCAAGCTCTACAACTTCCGCCGCGCCAAGTCTCATGCGATCCGCTTGCATGCCTACCTGACAAGTCAGCAACTGAAAAACGTCCAATGTCCTGACTTATCACAAACTGTTGAAATGTCAGTGCCCGCAGATGCCTGGGATTTTGGTCCTTCAGGCATGGATCTGATTGCCGCCCTAGAGGTTGCCTACCAGGACGCAGACAAACAAATGAGCGTTTGGGCGCTTCAGGTGGCGGATCAGCTTCTGACTCGCCGCCACGGCCACAAACCCGCCTTTCTACTCGGTTATGAACAGACTCGCGAAACCTGCTGCGAGTGGATGCGCCGGCTGTTCATGCTGGAAACCCGTTACGGCGTTTACGCCTTTTAACCCGGCCCGTCCCGGCCCTTTACCCTGATGAGGACTTTTCAATGAACGCACTTTTAGCCGGCTTCACCCATTCCAAGGGCATTGGCAAAGAGTCACAACGCCCATTTGACATTATATCGGCCATCGTCCTGAACCCGGCCGGCAATGTCTCCAAAGACAACTTTTCCAAGCAAGGTTTTGGTTACGAAGCCATGGAAATCCCGGTGACTGAGTCGGCCAAATCGGCATTTGTGTCACTGACGTACCCCTGCCGCGTCAAGCTGGTCATTGATCACGAGATGTTTGCCGGCAAGCTCAAAGCCGTGATTTCCGGCGTACAGCATCCGGTTCCGCTGGTGGAGCAACAAGTCAAGGGCTCTGCGTAGGATGAATTCGCTTTTTATCGACAGCATCACGATTTCGCAGACGTATCCGGGGCGTTACAACCCGGATACCGGCGAAGTCGAGCCGACTCTGCCACTGGTGGACTCGGGGGTTGTCGGTAAGTGGGGGCGGGACATGGAAACCGGCGAGCTAGTTGAAGATGCAGAATGGGGGCAGTCCTCCAAGCTGTTTATTCGCGGCTCATTTGACAGCCTTGTGGTGATCAAAAGCGACGGTTTTCGTGTTTCCCTCACCGGGAATATTGGCCGCCTGGATAGGGCTGATAACCTGTTCAATCTCGATTGGGATGCCACCATTGCCAAGTGCAATGAGATCCTGGGGCGTTTCCGTTTGCCTCCTTTCACCAAGGGTGAACAGGTGATAAACGCAAATCCTTCAGCGTATGACCTTCAGCACGGTATCAACTTGATCAAGTGGACCGGCGCAAAGGTTTCAAACTTCCACGTCACAGAAAATCTAGCCACCGGCAGCCCGGAAAACGCGGCTGCTTTTATGGGCTGGGCCTCTACTCAGTCCATGAACAATATCAAGCGGAATCGCACCTGCCCGGAGTCTTGCTCCTGGGGCAGCAAGGCGGGCCGCAAGATGTTCAAGCTGTATATCAAGCACCTTGAAATGCTCGCCCCTGGTCACATGCACGGGCGCTCTAAAACCGAAATCAAAACTGACCCTGTTTATCAATTCGCAAAGGAACAAGGCATTGTGCGGGCAGAGCTTGAGGCAGGTCGCCTTCTGCTGCGTGACAAGAGCCTTCAGTACCTTGGAGACATTACGATGGAAAAAATCGTAGCTCTTTTCCGCTCAGAAACGCAGCCCTTGCTTAACCGCGTCCGCGAGGACATTACCCGCCTGGACATCGAGGGCTTGCCGTCCAAGATCCGCATGACTGCCGCCTGCTACCTGCGCGGCGAGGACGTGCGCCCGCTGCTGTCCCAGGCCACGTTCTACCGCCACGCCAAGCAGTTGCGTGAGTACGGCATCGATATCAATGAACCGTTGGCCAAGTTCGAAAAAATCAATCACGTCATCAAGGTGATTGAGGTTAAGCCCCTCGAGTGCCCTGAATGGTATTGGGCGCATCAGCAGCGGCTGTACGTGGACCGGGTGCGCAAAGAAACCGCCGAGTCGTTGCGCAAGATCGAGCAGCAGGAACGCATGGCCGCCGTCGCGGCGAACGAACAGGCTCCGGCGCTGATGGTCAGCAACGGCAATGTGATCGACGACCCCGACCGCCTGGCGGCCTTTGCTCAGGCGCTGGGCGACTACAAGATTCCGGCGCGTGATGCCTCCGCGCCTCCGCTGGAGTCGGCGCAATTCTCGTCGCCGTCGCAGGGCTATTACCAGGCCTCACGCGGCGGTCGCCAGCTAGGGGAGGGCAGTCATGGCCATTTGCGTCAGCGCTGATGCCGCTGGCCAGCTGCGCACCGTCGCCACGCCGGTCGAGCAGTGTGCCGGGTTGATCATGCTTCAGCCTGGCGATTACCAACAATTTCAGGCTGCCAATGCGCCGTTTGATTACGGCAACGCCTCGGCGATTTGGGCCTTCGCTTTTTCGACTGTTGTCGGCCTCTGGCTGGTCAGTCATTCCATCGGGTTGGTGCTTGGCTTTTTGCGCCGAGCCTGATCCACGCACCGGACGTAATCCGGGATCTACAAGGAAATCCGTGATGTTCAAAAAATCTTTCTCCGTCGCCCTCGCTGTTGTCGCTCCGGTTGCCGCGCTGCTGGCTCCCGCCGCTGCCAAAGCTGCCGCTGTCGGCCCGGATCTGACGCCGCTGACCAGCAATATCGACTTCGGCACCGTCAGCACCGCCGTGCTGGCCATCGCGGGCTTGCTGGCTGTGGTCTACCTGGCCATCAAGGGCGCAAAAATCGTGCTGAGTATGGTCAAGAGCGCCTAACGCAGCAGGTCAAAAACGAGTTGTTGGACTTCGGGGCGCTTCGGCGTCCCTTTTTTTCGCGAGGATGGAATGTCGATCAATGCGCTTTGGTATCTGTTTATTTTTGCGTTCGGCATGGTCTGCGGCTTTGTCGTCGTCCAGGGATTGCGGGGGCACTGATATGAAACTGTGGAAGCGGATCGTGCTGATTTTTTCGCTGACGTCGGTGCTGTTCCAGCAGCAGGTTTACGCCAGTCCCGCCCTGGCGCTGGCGCCGGTGTTTGAAGGGGTGGTAAACCGGGCGATAGGCAAGGCCATTGTGATGAACCTGGAGCGCCGGGGCGTGATGTACGCCGCCAATGACGCCGTGTTCGCACGCACCATGACCTATGTAGGCAATGCGGCGAACGATGCCATGTGGGCCAGCACTGCGGTGACGACGATTGCCGCCGTCGCCGGCGCGCCGGTGTGGCTGACCTGCGCCCTGGGCGTGGGAGCGGTGGCCGCCGTGGGTGCCATCGCCTGGGGCGCGTACAAGCTCACGCAGGAATCCGCCACGGTGCCCGGGCCTAATGGCCAGGAAACGCCCAAGCTGATGCCGAACGGCCAGCCGGAGCCGGCCGCGCTGACGCTGTCCCATGCGACCGCCACCGACACGCCCACCACGCCACAACCGCAGCCGGTGCCGGTGCCCGGCGCGGGAAGTTTTCGGCTTTACCGCAGCCCGCTATGCAATGCTTCGCTCAGCTCCGATTGCGCCGCCCTGCCCGAAGCGGGTCCGGAGTTCCCGCTCTGGACCAAGGCCGTCGGCTCCGCCAATCAAGCCTTGTTCGTGATGTCAGGGGCCGATGCCACGCAGCAGTATCAGGCGAATTTGCTCAGCACGCTATGCAAGCCCAGCTACAACCGGAACAACTGCCGCGTGACCTGGCTGAAGCCGATTGATTATCAGCTGGAGGATCAGCCCGCGCCGCCTGGTTGGCCTGGCCCATGGAATCCATCGCCAAGTAAACGTTGGTACGGCATCTATCGGTTTGAGTACGACCGGGGCGGGCCGACTCAATTCGATGGCGGTACGGTCTATCTCATGCCTAACGAGGCGTACAAACCGCCCACATCGACCACGGGCACGCTTGAAGATGTCGTCAAGTCGCTGACGGACGAGGATCTGAAACAGCCGGTACCGGATGCATTGATTGCCCAGCTGGCGAATCGCCTCTGGCAGCAGGCTGCCGGCAAGCCTGGCTACGATGGCCTGCCATACTCGGCGACCGATCCCATCACGGCGGAGGACATCGCCAAGATGCGCGCCGAGAACGCGGATATCCGCCCGACCTGGGGCGACATGATCAATAGCACGCCGTCCCGAGCGCCTGGCCAGCCGGTGCCGATCTCGCCGAATCCCATCCCGCTGACGCCGCCGACGCCCACCCCGAATCCCAACCCCACGCCGGATCCCAAGCCGAATCCAGAACCCAGCTCGAAACCCGACTTGGGGCCAGATCCGGGCGTAGGCGTGCCGGGCCTGGAGAACATCCCGTCTGCCGCCGAGATCCTGCGGCCGCTGCTGAACCTGTTCCCGGAGCTGCGCAACTTCCGCATGCCGAACCATTCAGGCGAGTGCCCCAAGCCGGTGTTTGATCTGTTCGGCCAATCCATCCAGATGACTACGCACTGCGACCTGGCCGAGGAGAACCGCGCGGCGATCTTCTCCACGATGTCTGTCGTTTGGATGCTGGTCGCGCTGTTCATTATCCTTTCCGCTTGAGGTCGCCATGGCTCCACTTTTCGGCATTCTGGTTTCCGCGCTCAATACCGCGCTGGCGTTCCTGGTGCGCAGCATCATCGTCAAATTCGTGACCTTCTTCGCGATGTTCTTCGTCGTGCATGAGTTCGTCCCGGTCATTGAGTCGTTGCTACCCAACGGCTACGGCGTGTCGTCCAGCCTGGTCACGCTGACGTCCGGGACTTGGTACTTCCTGGATCTGTGCGCCTTCTCTATCGGCTTCCCGGCGGTGGTCAGCGCCGCCGCGATCCGCTTCATCATCCGCCGCATTCCGATCATCGGGTAATCGCCATGCCAATCAATGTCTATACCGGCCTGATGCGATCGGGCAAAAGTTATGAGGTCGTCTCCTCGGTGATCCTGGACGCGATCGCCCAGGGCCGCCGCGTCGTCACCAACGTGGACGGCATCAACAATGAGCGCATCCGCGCCTACCTGGCTGACAAGCGCAAGCTCAAGCCTGAGCAGCTGGGCGAGGTGAGCCATGTCACCAACGAGGACGTGTTCCGGACGGACTTCTTTCCGTACTACGACGACGCCAAGTCGGCCCACACCGACACCGTGGTGCAGCCGGGCGACCTGGTATGCGTCGATGAGGCCTGGCGCTTCTGGGGCACGGACTGCAAGCTGCTGAAGGAACACAAGTCCTTCTTCCTGGAACACGGCCATTTCACCCACCCGGAAACTGGCGTGGCCTGCGACCTGGTGCTAATGATCCAGGACATGGGCACACTGCACCGCTTCGTCAAAAATGTGGTGGCCTTCAGCTTTCGCACCCATAAGAAAGTGTCCCTGGGGCTGGGCCAGGTCTACAGCATCAATATGTATGAGGGGTGGAAGCAGAACGGCAAAACCTCGACCGGAACCTGGGTCAAGAAGTACAAGCCGGAAATCTTCCCGCTGTACCAGTCGTTCAAGGACGGTGCCCAGGGCAAGACCGTCAATGCCGACGCTCGGCAAAACATCCTGGCGAGTAAAAAGCTGTGGGCGCTGGTGGGCGGCATGGTGCTGACGGCAGGCATGTCGGCGCGCTACACCTGGCTGTTCTTCCACCCGAAGCCGAAGGACGAGGCCACTGCTGCGCCCGCAGATCCTGGCAGGCCTTCTGCACCAGGCACTGCGCCCGCCGCACCCGCTGCGCCTGCGAGTCCGGGCTATTCCGACGCCTGGCGCGTGGTGGGCCGTTACGAGAGCAACGGCACCGCCTGGGTGGTCGTGGCGAATGGTGCCGGCCATCTGCGCGTTGAGTCTCCCTCGGTCTTCAACAACGACGGCATGGCCATGATCGGCACGATTGATGGCCAGCGCGTCACCCGCTGGACTGGCGGGGTTTCCTCTTCACTTGTCGGCGAGTCGAAAAAATGAAATACCTGTTTGCCTTCTTCATCCTCTTGGCCAGCGTGACGCGCGCGGCGGATCTGCCGGCGAAGGCGGTCAAATTCGACTTTCAAGGGGTGCCGGTCTCCCAGGTCGTTCAGCTGGTCTACACGGATGCCTTGAAGTCGGGCTACGTGCTCGATCCCAAGGTGTTGCAGGATACCCGCGTCGTGTCGTTCCGCTTCGACGGCAAAGGCGATTTGCGGGCCTTCTGGCGCGCGTTCATGGACAGCCTGGGCTATCAGGTAGACAGCCGCGCCGGCATCGACTTTGTCCAGGCCAAGCCGGAGGCCCAGGCGCTGGCGGGCGAGGTGTTTGTCTACCGGCCCAAATATCGCGACGTCAGCTATCTGGCGGATCTGCTGGGGCCGTTCGTCAAAGGCTCGTTCGCGGCCAATCGCACCATTGCCGTGCCGCCTGAACAGCGCTCGGACAAACCGGCGCCCCAAGGCTCAGCCGCGGCGCTGCTCGACAAGGCCGGCTCTGATGTCCTGCTGTTCCAGGGCGACAAGACCGACATCCAGCGGCTCAAGCAGATCCTGCCGCAGCTGGACACGCCGACAGGACAGGTAATGGTCCGTAGCCTGGTGTACGAGGTGAACACCGGACGAAAGGAGGGCAGCGCTTTCGACCTGCTGCTGTCTGTCCTGGGCGGCAAGCTATCGGTAGGGCTGAACACCACAGCCAGCCAGCAAGACAGCTTCATCCGCTTCAAGTCTGGCACGGTTGACGCCGTGTTCAGCGCCTTGGCCGGCGATAGCCGGTTCAAGGTGGTGACCAATAGCCGGCTCCTGGTCAACTCCGGCCAGGTGGCGCATTTGTCGGTCGGCCAGGACGTGCCCACAGTGTCGTCAATCTCGTACCCGAACGGCGGCAGCACCCCGGTTCAGTCGATTGAATACCGCTCTTCGGGCGTCATCTTCGACCTGACGCCGAATGTTCGCCCTGGTGGTGTCGATATGCGGGTACGCCAGCAGATCAGCGACTTTGCCAAGACAGAAACCGGGGTGGACAACAGCCCGACGCTGACCAAGCGCGAACTGTCGACCTCGGTCGCGGTGGCGGATGGCGAAATGGTGTTCCTGGGCGGCCTGCAGCAGAACAAGGAGGGGGGCAGGCGCAAGGGTTTCAGCTTCCTGCCGCGCGCCCTGGACAGCGCGTCGTCGGATGCCAGCGCGAGCGAAATCGTGATGCTGTTGCAGGTCAGCACGCAAGGCCGGGGCGGATAAGCGCCCAGCAGCCGCCCGCCCGCAGCGGCAGCGAGGACGGACGGACTGCGGGGCGGGAAGCCGCCGGGCCACATCGAGCGGGCATGCCCCACATCGTCGCGCCGAAGCGCGCGTTAGAACCTCTCCTGCCTGTCAATATCCAAACCGGAAGCCGCACGCGGAGCACAGCCATAGGCGAGCACCGAACGGGTGAGGATTTGCGTTATTGACGGGCCTGCCCACGTAAAGACCCTCCACGGCAAGGCCGGGGGATGTTGGCTTGCCAAACATCCCCGGGGCATGCCGCCCGGCGAGGGCGCTTTTGACTTCCCTTGGACGAGATCCACACCAACGGTCAGCAGACAGTTTGTGCGGACTTGGTTTAGCATTTCCTGAAATTTCACGGAGAAACGCATGCGGGATTTGAGTAGATTCATGGCCCTGGCGTGCCTGCTGCTGGCCGGTTGCAGCACTGCCGCCACTTCGCAACAGGATGACGTCTTTACCGATGATGCTAGGGCCTTGGGCATTGTCCTGGTCAACCATACGGATCGCTATGTTTCCCAGGCCTATGTCGGCAAATATTGGGCGGCAAATATTGGAAAACGCTATGAGGATGGCTCGCCACGCGGGGGGAACTCGTCGGTCTGCTGCTATTCAGGCGTGACCGACTGGCGCAAGCCGGTTCGAGTGGCCTGGACATGGGGCCGAGAGGAAGAGCCCGGAGTCGCCAATAAAAATGGCACTTATACGCCAGGCAAGCTGATTCTTCCCGATGAAAGACATGAGGTGATGGCCAAATTCCCGCCGCGCTTCCCGCTTGATAGCCCGGATCGCTTCAAGCAAGAGACCGCGCTTTGTGTGATTTTTAGAGATTTGAATACGGTGGATTTGGCGTATTCCGTTGGCGGGTTTGATTGCGATAAAAAATAAGGATCTTTAATGAGCTTGCGGCAATCTGGAAATTACATCGAAGATAATATCCTGAATGAAGCGGCAAAAAAGGCCAGGATAGATCGTTACGAAAAAGAGCGTGGCGAATGCAAAAGCATAATGGACAGAATCCGGTGCCGATTATGCGTCAAGATTAGTATTTATTTTGACGGCACCGGAAACAACCTATACGACCAGCAAGCGAAACCACCCGAGAAACAGGCCATATCCAATATTGGGAGGCTGTACCTTGCGAATATAGACGACAAAAGCCAGGATGCTTTTCGTGTTTATGTTCCTGGCGTTGGCACAAGCTTTCGTTCTGAATTTTCTGGCGTGGGAGAAGATAAGGGTGGCAAGCTGGGCCTGGCATTTGGCAAGGGCGGCGAAATGCGCCTGGAACATGGCTTGCGAGCCATGAAAGACATTCTTGATATTAAATATGGCGATGGTGCCATGAAACACATCCCGGTTATTCAGGTGGATGTGTTTGGCTTTTCGCGCGGTGCCACTCTGGCACGCGCATTTGTGCTTCTCTTGCTCAAAGAGCAATGCCGGATACTGGATGATGACTCCATTGAATGGAAATCTCATTTCGGCAAGTGGGTTCCGCTAGAAATTAACTTCCTGGGCATATTCGATACGGTCGCTTCAGTGGGTGGGCCGGGTCTGCATGCCGGCTGGGCATCCGATTTGCGCATTCCGCCCCAGGTGAAGCGCTGCGTGCATTTGGTGTCGGCGCATGAGGTGAGGCGGGCTTTCCCCCTGGACTCCATCGCGCATGATGGCGCGTATCCCAACAATAGCGAGGAAGTCGTTTATCCGGGCGTGCATTCCGACGTGGGCGGTGGCTATTACCCAAACGAGCAAGGCCGAAGTAATGATTTGGCTAAAATCCCGTTAAGGGAAATGTATCTTGAGGCAATTAAGGCAGGGGTGCCGCTGCTCTCTTTAAAAGAAATAGATCCAAAAGTACGGTCTGAATTTTATCTGAGCGATGACTCATGCGTAGATTCATATCTCGCATACCGGGAAGCGCTTACGAGCTCAGGCGGGGACTTGATCAGTCAGATCCAGGCGCACCGCACCCCCTTGTTCCGATGGCGGGGCGAGCTGGCCAGGCGCAACGACATGATTGCGCTGATTTCCGGCCTGGAGGCCAAGGCAGACTGTGCCGCCTGCCAGGCTGCGCCGGCCACAAAGCCGCAAGTCAAATTTAGTGACAACCGGCAATGGAAGGACACGGTGCCCGAGGATGCGACCGAACAAGGCAAGCAGCTTGTCACGGAGCAAAAGCGGTTGATCCGGCGCGTTGAGTTCATGCGCGCCCCCTACGACGAAAGCAGCGGCCAGGAACGGACGCCGCGCGCCCCTACGGATTATGAAAAACTGATTCTGGCCGCCTGGGACAGCAAGGTGCCAGTGCCGGATGCCGTGGCGACGTTCCTGAAGGATCACGTGCACGACTCTGTGGCCCACTTCTCCGGCTGGCCCTGCGCGCTGTACGAGCCCAGGGAGATTTTCTTGCACAAGGACACTATCCTGGCGCAGAGCCCGACAACAGGGCAGGGCGCTATTGTCTAGCCAGCATTGCATGAAAAAAAAGACCCGCCTCGGCGGGTTTTTAACTATTACGATAACGAGCTTGCATCACAAGGGAGGGTCGCATGCAAACTACTATTCATCTTCTCGGTCACGTATTGCAGGCGAATGCAGTCAACATTTCCGTGGACCATGATCCGGTAGTGAACTGGGACAGCCCTGACATTGATCTAACCATGGCATTTAAGATTAAAGTTTTAAACTCTCAAATCGACATTACTTGCGAGCTGAATCGATGGAGTGAAGACTTACTCCCTCATATTTACATGAGAGCTTTTGATCTGAGCCGAGCTTCTGTCGATGTGGTTGCATTTGCAATGGGAAGCGGGCTTTCAGTGCATCTTCATACATTAATCAGGCCTGACGGAACATCAATCCCTCTCTTATTTAATGACCTTAGATTGCCTTCACTTTGTTCGGCTTACAATTTATCAGAGGGGTTTGACGAAATTCTCAGCATGGCTTTGCTAAGCCCAAACCTTTTTATGGCATTTAATGATTTAATTCAATCAATCACGCTTCCTCATAAATCTTTAGTGAATTGCGCGAGAGCTATTGAGAGAATTCGAAACCTCATTACGCCAGGGAAGGGTAAAGACAAGGCTGCTTGGGCGGCCATGTGTGATGCTTTGCGCATTGATGCCACGTATCTAAAGTACATCACTGACCATTCAAAAGCGCCTCGACACGGTGAGCCCAGCCACACCCCCGGTGACATTACGAATGAGGTAGTGGCCCGTTCGTGGTCTGTCATGAATCGTTACCTTGAATATCGAAAAGCTGGTGGAGTGCTGCCAAGTAGCTTGCCTCAACTGACTGGCTAGTAACGTCCCACAAGGCCGCGAAGCGGCCTAGACGGGTGACTGGTAATACCCGTCTTTTTTCTCATTTTGATCGAAGAGCAGCTGTTTTTGCCCTATTTTTATCCTCAAAAAATTCCATTGTCATCCGCAAGTATCCCGCTCGACGGCACGCAACGGAACCGGATCACGGCGCGGAGCAGGGGGGCTGGGGCGGCGGCGATGACTATCGCGTACATGCCACCTTCCATTAGCATTCAGGCACACCCACCGTTTACTAGGGGTTCTATGGACAAAATCCAACTCTTAGACCGCGTTGCGTTTGCTACTGCTGTCATATCTGCGTCAATCTCAGCACTGGCTGGCGGATATGGCTGGACTAAGACAGCCGTTATCAGTGGCTGCATAGCAGCAATCGCCCCAATTGCCAACCGAATCATAAGCAATCGAGTACTAGCGCCTCTACAAGCTCGAGTACTCACACCCAAACAGTCCCAAAAAATCACCACGAAACTACTGGAGGGAGGGCCCTTCAAGGTGTTTGTTGCACACAACCGCCATGAGGCTGAACCCGCCATGTATCACGCACAGTTTTGTGAGGCTTTGAAGGCTGGAGGCGTTGAAATTACATGGTTTGGCGGCATGTCAAATACCACGATAGGCATTGAGCTCAGCGGCCCCGAGACACCTGACATGCGACGTCTCATGGATGCTCTTGACGCTGCAGGTATCAAGTACCAGCTGATTGTCTTTACTGATGCGCCAGGCCTTGCTCTGTGGGATGGTATCGCGCTGTGGATCGGAGGGCGCTTGTGAGGTTGTTGAATGGCCCGCGCGTTCAAATTTCATCACGATCATTGAATATACCGCCCAGCAACATGCCATAACGCGCGTCTCGGTGGCAGTTTTGACGGTAGTAGTCGCGTTCTTTCATCAGCGTTTCAATCAATTCAGCCTGTTGCTGCGCCAGCTTGTGCGCACGCCGATATTCGGCCAGCAGTTGCAGTTCGGCGTAGTTGATCCGGGCGCCGCTTGATGGACATACAAGGGCGTCGGCCCGGTCGCTGAGCCTGAAGTCACGAAACGGCCCGAACTGCTCGCCGAGGGTCGTTGCGGTGCGATTAGTGAGGTAGTAATGGACCAGCCTCGGCACAGGGTCGCGGCCACGTCGCCAGCGCTCAATTTTCTGCGGTGTGACATCCAGCTCATTGGCCAGCGTCTTGGCGTCACCAAAGCAAAGCGCCCGGTACAGTTCGTCCGGGCGGCATGGGAATGTTGTGGTTGGGCTGTAGTGCTTCATGAGAAGGCAAGAACTTGATCAGGGAACGGCTTCAGTTTCCTCAAAGTGTTGCGCGGATACGACATGAATCGTGTCAGTCGCGTAGAAATTTTCCGGCGCAATCTTGCCCATAATTTTGAAATCCAAGATTTGACATAATATAGATTATGCGAATCAATGCGAGGCAGGATGTCGTCGAGTCCGATGGCAAAATTCGTATCCACGAACAGACTGTACGGGGCTCGCATGGCGGGTTGCCGGCTGTTTTGACTAAGTTGCCGACGCAGCTGTCAGAGCGGACGGCGTCTGGCAGCCCACAATAGCCGGCGCTTGCTGGATTAGCTCATCATTGCTCAGCGCTTCCACCATGAACATCGCGAAGTCAACTCGACGCGTGATGTTGCTGGCCAGAATGGCGTCGCCCACGTGCTGGCTCCAAACCGGCAAGCCCTGGCTTGCGCCCTCTTCTAGATTGCTTCCTCGAACCACGGTCCAACGCGTATTACTGGAAAATATGCGCCGGAACGCTTCAACTTGGTCATTGATTTCGCCGATGCGAAGCACTCTCATCAGCCAGCCGCCGATGAGGACCGCAGCTCTGATGGACAAGGGATAGACGTCGCGCCCATCACGCGTAATGTGCCAGCCGCATGAAAAAACCAGCCGTGCGCGTGGCGGTGCGAAATCAAGAACAGCCTGAGCGGTTCCCGTGGAGTATTTTTGCATGCCCCATGGCACCAGTACGGTCAGGACTCCATCGCACCCTGCCACAGCCTGTTCCACTACGCGCCGATCATCCGTCGCGCCAGGAAGAATCGCAATTCGATCCTTGAAACGCTCCAGCTTCCCGACGCTTGCCGCGCGGCAGACTGCGACGACCTCGTATCCGCGGTCCAGCGCATGCTGGACCATGTATTGCCCGAGCTTGCCAGATGCTCCGATGATGCAAATTTTCTTCATAGCCTTACCCGCCAATTTGAACGTGAAACATTGCGTTCTGCTACTCAAAATACTTCGCCGCAAGTTAAGAGACGATTGAATCCTGTCTCGAATCTAACTCGGACCTGAAACAGGTAGGACGGTTACAGCGAAGCGCCGCGCAACGACGCGAAACGTTGCGGCTTCGCTTTGCCATGCATTCATTCATCTGTCCGCCTGCAAGCAGAAACGAATTTGCTAGAGTCTGCCGCAAGCGCGAGTGCTCAGCGCGGCCATGCCGTTTTGAATAATTGTTTCTCCAGCACTTCGAAAGGACGAGCCATGCATACGCCCACCACTTCGGTTCGTTACCGCATTTACGGCGCCAGCCCTGCCCGGGAATGCAGCTTGCTGATCGATTACGTCCCCGCCTCGTCGGATCTGGATAAGATCGCCCTGCTCCGCCACATTCAGCTGGCGGCAGATGAGCCGCTGCGCAGTTGGCCGGCGCGAGATGCCCTGCAAACAGATGACTTGTTTGAAATCGAATGCGTAAGCGGCCAACAGGCCGCATTGCGCGCGGTCGAATTCTGGCGCGCCTATTTCCGGGCATTGGGCGAGCCGGTGATTGAGTCTGGCCATCTGCCTCCGATGGACGCTGTTCGCGAACCGGCTTGATTTGGGCGGGCGTCGATGATCACGATATTCATGTTTTCGGGACAGGGATCGCAATATTTTCAGATGGGCCTGGAGTTGTTTGGCTCAAACCCGGAATTCCGCAGTTGGATGGAAACGCTGGACTGCCAAGTCAGGGAGCGAACCGGCGCATCGGCGTTGGAAGCGATCTACTCTCGCGGCAAGAACGAGACGTTCGACCATATTCCGCATACCCATCCAGCGATCTTCATGCTGGAGTACGCGCTGGCTCAGTGCCTGCAAAGCGAGGGGCTGCATCCGGACCTGACGCTTGGGGCCAGCATGGGGTCGTTCGCCGCCGCCGCGGTTGCCGGCTTTGTTTCTGTTGAGGATGCGCTGGATGCGGTAATCAGCCAGGCAGGCGCTTTCCACGATAGCGCCATGCCCGGCGGCATGCTGGCAGTCCTTGCTCCGATGGACAAAACGGTCGGTCGCCTGGATGGACTGCAATGGGAGCTGGCGGCCGATAATTTCGACGGCCACTTCGCCTTATCGGCTCCCGCGGCGCAATTGACGGAAATCGAAGCCAGGCTGCGCAGTCTGGACATCGCTCATCAACGGCTTCCAGTGCGCCACGCCTACCATTCGCGCTGGATAGACGACGCGCGGGACGATTTTCTGCGGCGCACCTCGCATCTATCTTTCAAAGAAGGCGCGCTGCCGCTGATCTGTTGCGAGCAAGCCGACCCGTTGCGGCGTCTGCCGGCCGACTTTTTCTGGCGCGCAGTGCGCAACCCCATCCGCTTGCGTGAAACCATCGCGCGGTTGGAACGCGATGGCGGCTGTCGCTATATCGATGTCGGTCCGTCCGGCACCATGGCCACATTCGTTAAATATCTGCTGCGAAAAGATGGCGGCTCCAGCGCGCATGCCATCCTGACCCCTTACGGACGCGACCTGAACAACTTGGCTCGTTTGCGCGAAACCATGGTCTGAACCGCTGGTTTCAACGCATGAGAAGCCGCGGTGAACCTCACCGCGGCTTCTCTATACGCGCCAACGCCAGATCACGCCGGCGACACTTCGTCCAGGTCGAAATAGCCGTTGTAACCCTTCATATAAACTGCCGCGCGGTGGCCGAACAGCACCATGGCTTCGGTGCGAGTCTCCAGTTCCGGATAGCCTTCCATCGAGGTTTTCACCTTGCTGCCGATCGGATGTCCACGATTCCAGGCGGCGACTTTGTCGGCTGCGCTCTCCGTGGCCTGCCCGGAGGCGGACTGCTCCGCTTGAGCCGCCTCCTCGGCTGGCTTCTCCGCAGCCTGGCCGGTGGAAGCCGGCATCTGCTGTTTGATGCCGTAAACCAACCGGGTCAGCACGTCGCCGGCGCCCATTTCCTCGAATGCCGCGTCTTGGCCGCGCTCCGCGGCCGTTTCCAGCAGGTACTGGATGCTTTCGGACCAACGCACCGTGCTGGCGATCTGCCGCGACAGCGTGTCGGCGACCTTCTTGTCCTCGTAGGGACGAGCCGAGTAATTGGCGATCACCGGAATCTGCGGCTTGGCGAACTTGAACTGCTTCAAGAATTTAGAGAACGCCTCCTTCGCCGGCAGCATGAAGCGGGTATGGAAGGCGCCGCTGGTATTGAGCGGGTAATAACGCATCTTGCCGCGTTGGAACAACTGCTCAGCCCGGGCGATCTCGTCAGCCTGGCCGGAGATGACGATTTGCGAGGGGGTATTGTAGTTGGCGATGAATACGTTGGAGAGCCCGTTCTCGGCCAGCGCGCTTTCAATCTCCTCCTTGCCTGCGTTGACGATGGCGGCCATCGCGCCGTTGCTCACTTCGCCCATCAGCTCGCCGCGCTTCTGCACCAGTTTGAGCCCGGTTTCGAAGTCGTAGCACCCTGCCGCCATCAGTGCGTTGAATTCGCCCAGGCTGTGGCCGGCCAGAAAGTCCGGCTTGCCGCTTCCCTCTTCCAGCTTGCGGAAATAGCTCAGCGCATTGACCACGTACAGCGCCGGCTGGGTGAAGCGGGTCTGATTCAGCTCGCCGCGCGGGTCGTCGATGCACAGTTCGCGCAGCGAATAACCCAAAATGCCATCGGCCTTGTCCGCCAGGTCCTTGAAACCGTCGAACAAATCGCCGCCCATGCCCTTGTACTGAGAGCCCTGGCCGGGAAACATGAACACTTTCATCCTATTTCACCTCCACTGAATCATTGTTTTACAGATCAGACGCGGCTAAAACAGACCGCTGTGTTGATGCCGCCGAAGCCCATGCTCAGATTCAAGGCATGCCGCATTTCGTGCCGCGCCGCCTCCGAGCCGGTCCAGCCCAAATCCGGAGCCATCGGACTATCCAGGTTGCGGGTGGGGTGCAAGCGCCCTTCCCGCATTTGCAGCAGGCCCGCGATCAACTCCACCCCGCCGGCGGCGCTCAGCCCATGGCCGACCAGAGCCTTGGTGGCGTTCAGGCGAACGTGGTCCAGTCCGCTGGCGCGCAGCGCTTGCAGCTCAGTGGCGTCGCCCAGTGCGGAACCTGTTCCGTGGGGATTGATGTAATCGATGTCCGCTGCGCGCAAGCCAGCGGTTTCGAGCGCTTGCCGTATCGCCTCCACCTCGCCCTCGAGTGCAGGATTCGGATTGCGGTTGCCATCCATCGCGATGCCCCGGCCGGACAGCCTGGCATAGGGGTTGATGCTCTTGCGCCCCGCGCGCTCCACCACCACCGCGCCGCAGGCTTCGCCGTAGATGAAGCCGTCGCGCCCCTCGTCGAATGGCCGGCAAGCGAGCTGGGGCGCGTCCGCGTAACGATCCGACCCCATCGCGCCCAGCGAGCGGAAGCTCTGGCACTCCCAATAGGACAGATCCATCAGCGCGCCCAGCGCGATGCAGACATCCACCCGGCCGCTTTCAACCGCCTCGCATGCCTGCAGCACCGCCAACTGTCCGCTGGCCGACGCGCCGCCCGCCGTATACGCCATGCCCCGTATGCCGAAGGCCTCGGTGCACAATCCGCAGATGTCGCTATCCATGAAGGACAACGCATAGGTCGGCCGTAAAAAGGATTCGCGGCCCCGATAGGCTTCCCGCGACAGCATCAGCTCGCGCTGCTGTAGGTTGGATCCCCCCACCACCAGGCCGATCCGGTGCGGCGGGACCTCATCCAGGCAAGCATCCAGCCAGGCTTCGCCCAGCGCCGCCAGCGCCGCCTTGCCCGACCAGGATGCGGCGCGCTGCAGCGATGGGGAGACTCGATCCGGCAGGCCTAGCTCGCCGATTTCCGCGCCGAGGAAGAGCGACAAGGCCGGATCGGCCTCCGGGCGTTGCCGGCCAGGCCGCTGCATGGCCGCGAAACGCTGACGGCCCTCCATCAAGCCCTGAAGGAAGTCCTTCCTGCCCTGGCCGATGGCCGAAACCACGCCCAAGCCGCTGACGAACAGATCCCGTCGCTCAAAGCTTCGCATGGATGATGCGGGCCAGTTCGCCGATGTTTTCCGCCTTGGCCATTTCGATCAGCGGGGCGTTGAGCGACAGCGACTCCAGCGTCATCATGATGATGTCGGCGCGGTCCACCGAATTGGCGCCCAGCGCGCGCAGCGAGTCGGACTCGCTGAACGCGTGGCCTTGCAGGTCCGGCACGATTTCCCGCGCGTGACGGGCGATGATTTCCAGCACGCCTTCCTGATTCATTCGTTTGCTCCTCTAGATTAAGCGATTGCGTGTCAACGCCCGAACAAGGCCTCGATCCGTTCCCGGACCTCGGGTTGGTGAAAGGTCTGTTCGTGCAACTCAAGTTCCTGCTCGATGAACGCCGGCAGCCTCGCGCGCAAAGAGGCGCTCAGGTGCCGTTTCAGCGTCACCAGCGACTGCCTGGGCTTCTCCGCCAGCGATGCGGCCAGCTCCAGCGCATGCGGCAGCACCTGCTCGCGCGGCAGCACGGGAAACGGCGCGCCTCGCCGCTGCAGCTCTTCGCCGCGGTAGTTGCCGGCGCCCAGCATCATTTCCTGGGCCAGCGCCGGTCCCAGTTTCTCCGGCAGCACCAGCGTCGCGCCCATGCCCGGCGTGAAGCCGTATTTCATGAAATTGGCGGTGTAGACACTTTCCCGCGCCAGCACAGCCAAATCGGCGAACAGCCCTAGCACGAAACCGCCGCCGATGCCGTGGCCCTGCATCGCCGCCACCACCGGCAGCGGGCAATTCAGCGCCACGCTGTACAGGTCCTTGTCGGTGAAGCGGTAGCGGCCCTCGAACAGGTCGCGCAGCCCTTCCTGGGTGCCGCCGCTGGAAAAATAGCTGTCGTAGCCGGTCAGCACCACGGCGCGGACATCCTGCCGCGCGCCGGCTTCGGCAAAGGCTTCGGTCAGCCGATCTATCATTTCGAAGGTGAAGGCGTTCTTGTTGGCGCGGTCCTGCATCCGGATCAACGCCACGCCGGGCAAGGCGTTCTCCACCGCGACGACAGGCCCGCTCATGGCTGGCCTTCCCACGGGAAGCGGCCGGTCCTGACGAAGCGGGCGATCTTTTCCAGGTTGTCCGCGTCGGAAAACACTTCGACGTTGGCGGCCAGCGCCGGCGCCATCGACCGCTGCAGCGAATCGTCCAACTCCGCGGCATAGCGCTTGTAGCGCGCGATGCCGGTCTTGCCCATGCGGCGCAGCCGCAGCAACTGGGCGCGCAGCAGCTTGTCGCTGTTTTCGTCGCAGGCGTCCACCAGCCCCCACTCTCTCGCCAAGGCCGCAGAGACCGGCTGGGTGGTCAAGGTCATGTAATTGGCCTTGGAGAAACCCACTCTCCGGATCAGGAAAGGCAGCACGCAGGCCGGCATCAGGCCGAATAGCAGCTCGGACAGGCCGAAAGTGGCCTTGTCGTCGCTGAGCACGATGTCGCAGGCGGAGACGAAACCGATGCCTCCCGCGTTGGCCTTGCCCTTGACATGGGCGATGGTGACGTAAGGTCCGCACGCCAGCCTCTGCCACAGCCGGTACAAGGGTTCCGGATGCTGGCCCCCGCTCGCGTCGCCCGCGCCCAGCCTTTGCTCGATCTGGCGGAAGTCGGCGCCGGCGCAGAACACCTCGGGCTGCCCTTCCAGCACCACCACCTTGGCCGCCTCGTCGCAGGCGGCCAGCGCCGCGGACATTTCCTCTACCAGCATGTCGTTTATCGCGTTGCCGGCATCCGGCCTGTCGATGCGGATGAAGCAGACCTCATCCTCCAGCCGAACCTGCAGCGTTTCCCCGCTCCGGTTCAGGAGATCCATTCGTACTCCCGATGGAACTCCTTGATTTCTTTCAGGAACAATACCGGGCGGCCCATCGTCTTGCGCGCTTCGGACACGAAGCTGGTATCCACCATCAGGTTGCGGGTGCCGAATTTCAGCCTCAGATTGCGTTCCAGCAATTCGTCGTACTCCGCGATGGTCAGCGCGCGGCGGCGGTCCAGATGCTCGCCTATCCTCATCCCGCGCAGCCGGCGCTGACCTTCCGGGGTGGCGATGCCGCTGAAAAACTCGGAGCAGCAGCCGGAGCCGTAGGAAAACACGCCGATGCGGCGCGGCGCATCGATTTCCGCGTGGTCTATCGTGCTGGCCAGCGATAGCGCCGCCGTCGCGCCCATGATGTTGCCCACGCGCTGGCAGTGCGTCATGCCAGGCATCACGCGGCGTTGGAAATCGGCCTCGATGTCCGCCGGGGTGGCCTTGGCCAGCTTGCGCATCATGTTGCGGTGCGCGCCTTTGACCATGCCGCCAAACGGCGTGTGATAGGCCAGATAGGAAAAGGTTTGGGCGAAATCGGCCCCCGTCACGCGCTTCTGGTATTCCAGGAAAGCGTTTTCGCAGCAATTCAGATAGGACAGCAGCGACAGGTCGGTGTCGCCGGCATCGGTGTCCGGCGAAGGGCGGCAGGTGTCCATCACCTCGTAGCCGTAATAGCCGTTGGCGCCGACATCGATCTGGAAAATATGCGGCCGGTCGCTGACCAGCATGGCCACCGCGCCCGAGCCGCTGCTGGGCTCGGCGAACGACCAGTCGGCCGACAGCGCGTCGCCGCCCGCTTCCACCATGAAGCGCGACACGTCGGTGGCCAGCACCAGCGCCTTGGCGCCCGGCGAGGCCTGGGACAGCACGAAGTTGATCGCGTTCTGCAGGCCCACCACGCCGGAGTAGCAGGCATTTTTCAGCTCGAACAGCCGGCAGTTGCGATTCAGCCCCAGCAGGTCGTGGCAATAGGTGCTCATCGACTTGCCGAAGTCAAACGCGGACTCGGTGCAGGTGATCACCATCTCGATCCGGTCCTTCTCCTCCGGACTCAACGCGTCGATGATGGGCTTGGCCGCGTTGACCGCGAAGGTGATCGGGTCTTCGTACGGCAGCGCCACCGACTTTTCCTTCATCAGCAGGTTCTCGAACCGGCTCATGTCCAGTCCCCTATGCTCCGCCAGCTTGAACACGTCCAGACAGACCGTGCCGGAGAACACATTCATCGCTTCGATTCCAACGATACTCACGTCATTCCTTTCGAGTCACTGTGGTCGGCCGCGCAGGGCAGGCGCGCCGGATCTAACGGAAAGCGAGCAGCTTTTGCATGCTCTGCCCGCTGCGCAGCCGGTATGCCGCGAAGCTTTCCCGGTCGCGAAACTGGAGATAGATGTTGCAGGCCAGCACCTTGGACAGCGGCTGGCCGGGTTCCAGTTGGTAGGTATGGCCCGGATAGATGCGCGTATCCCTGGGCAATGTCCCCTTCAGCCGCTCCAGGCTATCGAACATCTGATGGGCCGCCGCTTCGTCGGGACAGATGCCGCAACCTTCGATGAACAGCACATCGCCGGTGAACAAATGGCCGCCGATCAGATAGCAGGCGCAGCCAGGCGTGTGGCCCGGGGTGAGGATGGGCTGGATGCGCAGCCCGCCCACCTGCCATGGGGTTTCGTCTATGGCGGCGAGGCGGGCTGCGCGGTAGCCTGAGGCCGCGATCTCCCGCTCAGACATCCATACCGGGCAGCCGTGCCGTTCGGACAACTGCTCGGCCAGATGAATGTGGTCGAAATGCGCATGGGTGAGCAGGATGCCGCGCAGCCTGGCGGCGCGGCCAGCCAGCGCGGCCTCTATCTTTTCATCCTGCCAAGCCGGGTCCACCAGCACCGCGTCGCGGCTGAGCGGGTCCATCGCGAGATAGTTGTTGTTCTTCATGAACTGGTGCTCGACGCGGATCACGTCGACCACCGGCGCTACCTCGCACTCCTCCATCCGCATACGCTGCATCGCTCAATCCACTCCTCAGTCCGCGTGCTGCAGCCGCGCATCCCCCATGGAGCCGGCCCCTCCGGCGAAGGCCCGCGCGTACAGCCTGTTCAGCCGGAGCAGCGGTTCGCCGTTTTGATTGAGCAGCAGAATATCGAACTGCTTAAGGTCGGAGGGACGGCCATGCGCAGATTCGCACAGCCACGCGCATGCGTAGCATTCCGGCGGCAAACGCCCCAGCAGCTGGACGCCGCCCAGCGCGAAAGGCAGGTGCGGCGCGGCGCTTGCGCCCTGCCCCGCGACGCCCAGCACCGTTTGCAGCGCGCCGTCCACCAAGCTGGGATGCAGCGAATACTGGTCGAAATCGGCCAGGCAGCCGTCTGCCAGCTTGAGCCGCGACAGCGCGTAGCCCTCCCCGATGTGCAGTTCCTGGATGGTCTGGAAGCCGGGCCCGTAATGGAAGCCCAGCTTCGCCAGCTCGGCGTAGCAATCTGCGCCGGACTTCGTCTGAACGGCCCTGGCCTTCAGATCGTCCAGCCGGATGGGCTCCGCCGCCTCGCCATGGCTTGCCCGACCATAGACCAGGCGGGCCTCGGCATGCACCACGCGCTCGTTGTCCTCGTCAAAGGACACGATCAGGCAATCCGCGCCATCTTCTCCGCCGCGCAAGACGGTCTTCACCAACTGGCTGTGGCCGGCGTCCAGCCGCAGCGGCTGGTTCCACACCACATCCTCCAGTCCCGCCACCGGGCGCTCGCCGGCGATGGAGCCGGCCACGCAGGCCAGTTCCAGGAAACCCGCGCCGGGGAACAGCCGCTGGCCATTGATGCGGTGGTCGCGGGCATAGAAACCGTCGCCGGACAAGCAGGACGAAAACGCCACTTCCTTGAGCGTGGAGGCATTCTCCGCCACCAGCGGATGCAGGCGCGGAGCTAGCGCGGCCGGCTGCGATCGCGTTCCGGGCTGCGAAGGCGCGGCGTCGGACACCCAGTAGCGCAACTGGGCGAAGGGATAAGCCGGCAACGGCAGCCGCGCGGGCGGTTCGCCCTGATGCAGCAGCGGCCAATCCAGCTCCTGGCCAGCCACCCAGGCGCGGGCGATTTCCAGCGTCTCTCCCGCGTCGCGCAGCGCGCGCAGACGAGCCAGCTCTTCGTCCGCCAGCTTCCGGCGGCGCTGATGCGGCTCCACCCTGCCCTCCGCCATGACTGGAGCGGTTTCGCCGGAGGCCGCCAGCCGCAGCGCGTCCAGCAGGCTGGCGCGGTCGTTCGCGGCGATGGCCAACCGTTGCTCCATCGCCTCGCGGCCGGTCTGCAGCGTCCAGGCCAGCGCGTCCAGGCTAATGGCCTGGTCTCCGGCCACGCGCTCGGCCAGCCTGGCGGCCTGCTCGCGCAGCCGGCCCCCGTCGCGCGCGGACAGCGGGAACAGTTTCAATGCTTCCGAGCTCCGCCCGATCGGCGGCAGGTGTTCCTCCAGAATCAGGCAGGCATTGACGCCGCCCGCGCCGAAGGAGTTGATCATCGCCCGGCGCGGCTGGCCGTCGACCGCCTTCCAATCGGCCAGCTCATGCTGCAAATAGAACGGCGAAGCGGCAAAGTCGATGTTGGGATTCGCCTCTCGGGCGTGCAGCGTCGGCGCGATCTGCCGATGGCGCAGCTGCAGCAGGATCTTGGCCACGCCGCCCATGCCGGCCGCCGACTCCGCGTGGCCGATATTGGATTTCACCGATCCCAGCGGGCAGTACTGCTTCTTATCGGTGCCCGCGCGGAAGGCTTGGCTCAGCGATGCCACTTCCAGGCTGTCGCCCAGTTGGGTACCGGTGCCGTGCCCCTCGACATAGCCCATGGCCTCCGGACTCAGGCCGGCCTGGGCTAGCGTGCGGCCGATCAGCGCCGCTTGCGCGCCGGGGTTGGGCGCGGCGTATCCGTTGCCTCGCCCGCTGTGCTCGTAGCCGCTGGCGGCGATCACGCCGTGAATATGATCGCCGTCTGCGAGCGCGCGCGACAGCGGCTTCAGCACCACGGCGCCGACGCCCTCGCCGGGCACGAAACCATCGTCGCCGGCGCCGAAACTGCGGCAATGCGCGCCGCGCGCCAGCATGCCGCGGCCGCACAGCGAGTAATACTTGGACGGATGCAGGTAAAGGTTGACCCCGCCGGCCACCGCCGCCTGGCATTCGCCCCGGCGCAGGCTTTCGCAAGCCAGGTGCATCGCCACCAGCGACGACGAGCAAGCGGTGTCCACCGGCATGCTCGGACCGTTGAAGTCGAAAACATAGGACACGCGGTTGGCGATGGACCACGGCATCGAAGCCGGGGACGCCATGTTTCCGCGGCGCCATTCGTCCGGCGCCAGCATCTGGTAGCTGTTGGTGGTGACGCCGCAGAACACCCCGACATCCGCTCCTCGGCCTTTGGGGTGACGCCTGCGCAGACTGTCCCGGGTATAGCCGGCATCCTCCAGCGCGCTCCATGCCGACTGCAGGAATAATCTCTCTTGCGGGTCCATCAGCCTGGCGTCGTCATCCGGGATGCCGAAGAACGGCGCGTCGAACTGGTCGACGCCGTCGAGAAAACCGCCCCAGCGGCAATAGATGCCCTGCTCGCCCTCGGCCCAGGCGTCGGCGTTCCAGCGCGCCGCCGGCACTGGCGAGATCAGGTCGCGCCCGGCCTGCAAGTGGGCCCAGAAGCTGTCCAGATCATCCGCTCCGGGGAAGCGGCCATGGATGCCCACGATTGCGATTTTTTCGCCGCTTTCCATCGGCGCGACAGCCGATGCGACAGCTAAACCCACGGTCGACGCCGCTTCGGCGGACTCGGCTTCGCCAGCGGGCGCCATCGGCGCCGCCAGCAAAGCGGACAAGGCCGGCGCGGCTTCTCTGCGCAGGTAGCCGGCCAGTTCCGCCACCGTCGCGCATTCATAGAACAGGGTTTTCGGCAACACGCCCAGGCCGCGCTCCAGCTCGGCGTTCAGGCGATTCACCATCACCGAATCCAGGCCGTAGGCGTCGAAACGCTCGTCAGAGTCTATCCTATCCTCCGGCAAGCGGATTTCTCCGCTCAACAGGCGCTTCAGGTAAGCCTCCACCGCCTCCTGCCCCAGACCGCCGCTCGCCACAGCCAGCGAAGAGGCCGCGGGGCGTGGCCGCGCGGCAAGATTGGCGTCCAGCCGCTCGGCCTCGCCGTACAGCGCGATGCCCTGCGTCAGCCCGGACGCCAGGAAATCATCCCAGCAGCGCAGGCCCAAGGCAGTCGGCAGCGGGTGGATGCCGGCCCGCTCGCGCAGCAGCTCGAGATCGGCGTTGGCGATGCGCATGCCGCCATCGGCCCAGAACGGCCAATCTATCGACAAGGTCCGGCCGGACGAGCGCGCGGCCCGCGCTTCAGCGTAAGCATCGAGAAAGCGGTTGGCATAGGCGTAGTCGCATTGTCCGGCATTGCCGGCCACGCCGGCGATGGACGAGAACAAGACGAACAAATCCAGGTCCAGGTCGCGCGTCGCCCGATCAAGGTGGACGGTTCCCAATACTTTGGCGGCGAGCACCGCATCCATGTCTTCGCGCGGCTTGTTGACCGCGTAGGCGTCCCGATGCGCGCCAGCGCTGTGGATTACGCCGTCCAGCCTGCCGAAGCGGGTCAGAATCTTCGCCACCAGCGCGTCCGCCTGGCCGCGATCAGCCACGTCCGCCTGCAGATAGACGGCCTCGCCGCCGCAGGCGCGCAGATGCGCCAGCCTGCTTTCGGTGTTTTCATCCGCCGCTGAGCGGCCGCTGAGCGCCAGTTTGGTGCCGTACTCTCGCGCCAGATGCTCGGCCAGCAGATAGCCCAGCCCGCCCAGCCCGCCAGTGATCAGATAGGCCCCACCCTGGCGGATGGACGCGCTGGTGCGGCCACCCGCGAAATCGGCGTCATCGCAGCGTTCGATGGCGCGGACCTGACGGCGCGCTTGCGCCCCGTAACGCACTTCCTCTCCGCGCCAGTCGGCATCGCCCAGCTCGGCGAGCGCTATGGCGGCCAGCTCGTCGCTGGTCGCGGCGGCTTCCGCCCCGATCACGCGTCCGGCGATGCGCGGCGTTTCCAGCGTCAGGCTGCGCAGATAGCCGGCCAAGGCGGCGTGGGCGGGCAAAGCTCCCCGCGCCGCGGCCAGGATGCGCAGCGGGCCGGCGTTCTTGCGTCGCAATTGCGCCCGGCACAGGCTATGCAGCGCATGCACGCCGCCATCCAGCTGACCGGCGATTTCGCCTTCCGCGCTGAAATGCAACACCGCGCGCGGCCGCAATCCGTCCTGCTCCAGATCGTCCAACAGGCGGTCGAAATCGGCGTCGCTGGCCATGTCCAGCTCATAACGACCCGCCTCGGCGCGGCGATACTCGCTGGCGGCGGTCGCGGAAGCGACCTGCGCCCCGGCATTTTTCAACGCATTCGCCAGGGCGGCTTCGGCGCCCAGCAACAGGATCCCGCCGCTCCACTCTCCGCCGGCCAGCGGCTGATCCCGCCAAACCGGACCATAGCGGCGCAACGCCAGCTCCGGCATCCGCGCTGCCTGCGGCGCGTCGGCGGGCAAAGCCGCCGCCAGCCAGTAGCGCTCCCTTTCAAATGGATAAAACGGAAGCGAGACGCGGCGGCCCGACGCATGCAGCCGCGCCCAGGCGATGTCCGCGCCGGCGATCCACAACCTCGCCAACCGATCCAGGTCTCGCTGCCTCAGCGCTACGTCGAGGAAGGCCGCGCCCGCCTCGCCATCCGTCAGCAGCGACGCGCCGTTTCCGGCATCGCGGACATTGCCTTCATGCGCCGCCTCGCCTTCGCCCCGCAGCCAACGCGCAAGCTTGTCCCGCCATTCGTCCCGGCTGGCGGCGATGACCGCCAGCCGCTCAGGCAACGGCTCGCGCCCTAGCTGCGAGGTGTACGCGATATCGGCCCAGGCTGCCGATTCGTCCGTCGCCGCGAAGGCCAGCATGCGCTCGGCGTAGACCCGCAACGCGGCTCGGCTGCGCGCGGAGAGCAGGAAGATTTCCGGCTGGTCGGCTGTCGCCGGCGGCCGCGCGGCCAGGCATTCCTCTATCACCAAGTGGGCATTGGAGCCGCCCGCCCCGAAGGAGCTGACGCAGGCGCGACGGGCTTGTCCGTTCCGCCGCGGCCAATCCTCTGACGAGGTCTGCACCCGAAACGGAGAGGCATTGAAATCGATGAGCGGATTCAGGGTGTCGGCATGCAGCGACGGCGCCAGCTGGCCATGGCGGATCTGCAACAGCACCTTGGTCAGCGCGGCGATGCCGGCCGCCGACTCCAGGTGGCCGATATTGGACTTCACCGAGCCTATCGGGCAGGACTGGGCCTCCAGGCCGTCGCCGAACGCGCGCGCCAGGCCGGCGATCTCGATCGGATCGCCCAGCGAGGTGCCGGTGCCGTGCGTCTCCACGTAACCGATGGCGGCGGCGTCCACGCCGGCCTTGTCCAGCGCCGCGCGGATCACCTCGGCTTGCGCCGAGGGATTGGGCACGGTGTAGCCATTGGTCTTGCCGCCGTGGTTGACCGCGCTGGCCTTGACGATGCCGTACACCTGGTCGCCGTCCGCCAGCGCGCGCGACAAGGGCTTGAGCACCACCGCGCCCACGCCCTCGCCCGGCACGTAGCCGTCGCCGCCGGCGCCGAAACTGCGACAGCGGCCGTCGCTGGAAGAGAAGTTTCCCTGACTCAGATTCAAGTATTTGTTGGGATGAATGGAGACATTGACGCCGCCGGCGATGGCCACGTCGGCCTCGCCGCCGCGCAAGGCTTCGCAAGCCAGGTGAATAGCGGTCAGCGACGACGAGCACATGGAGTCCAGCGCCAGGCTGGGTCCATGGAAATCGAAGAAGTACGACACCCGGTTGGCGATGGATGCGAACGAGGAGCTGGGCACCCCGTCCTGCGGCGCGTTGACGCCGTATAGCTCGTAATGACCCCACATCGCGCCGACATAGACGCCGACGCGACGGCCGGCGAAACCGGTCTTGCCGTAGCCGGCATCCTCCATCGCCTCCCAGGCGGTTTCCAGGAACAAGCGCTCCTGCGGGTCCATCAGCTCCGCTTCCTTGGGCGAAATGCTGAAGAACAGCGGATCGAAACGATCCACGCCATCGAGGAAGCCGCCCCACTTGCTGTAGGTTTTGCCCGGCTGGTTGCGGCGCGGGTCGAAGAAGCGCGCGTGGTCCCAGCGCTCGGCCGGCACTTCGCCTATGCAATCCACGCCGTCGCGCAGATTGGTCCAGAACTCCGCCAGATTCGCCGCGCGCGGATATCGGCCGGCCAAACCGATGATGGCCACCTCGTCGCGGCCGCCGGCTGGCGGCGCGGTGAAGCGGGCCGCGCCCGGCAGCCAGCGCGCGGCTTGCGGCGGCCGCTCCGGTTCAGGCTGCGCGGCATGATGGCCCAACCCCGCTATGGCCGCGACAGCGCCGGGATATTGGCGCGCCAGATGGCCGGCCAGCGCGTCCAGCGTCTGGTATTCGAACAACAGCGTCTTGGGCAAGGCACCGAAGTGGCGCTCCAGCTGTTGAGTGAATTTCATCGCCAGCACCGAGTCCATCCCATACTTGTCCAGCGGAGCGCGGACATCCACCTCCCTTGAAGGCAGCTTCAGCAATGCGGCGAACTCGCCGGCCAGCCAACGGCGCGCGCCGTCGCGCAAGGCTTCCCCGCCCGTCCGTTCCGCGACGGAAGCCGCCGGCTCGGCTTCGGCGCGCGCCTCCAGCAGCGCGCGGCGCAGCTTGGGCAGATCGCCCTGCGCCACCGCCACCCGCGCAGCCCCCGACGCCAACGCCGCTTCCAGCGCGGCGACGCCGTTCGCCGTTTCCAGCGGACGCATGCCGGAGGCCCGCTCCAGGCTTGCCGCCTGGCCCTCGTCCAGGCGCATGCCCCCCTCCTGCCACAAGGGCCAGGCGATGGACAGGCTGCGGCCCGCGCGCAGGCCTGCCTTCGCCAGCCGCGCGCGATGCTCGGCGTAACGGTCCATGAAGGCGTTGGCGGCGGCGTAGTCGGACTGCCCCGCATTGCCGTAAGCGCCGGCCAGCGAGGAGAACAGCGCGAAGAAGTCCAGCCCGATGTCGAGAGTGGCCAAATCCAGATTGACCGTGCCCGCCGCTTTGGGCGCCAGCACCTTGGCGAAACCGGCGGCATCCTTGCCGGCCAGCAGTCCGTCTGCGGTCATGCCGGCGCTGTGGAGCACCCCGCTCAAGGCGCCGAACTGCGAAACGATGCTGGAAACCAGTTCCGCCACATCCGCGGCATCCGCCAGATCCACGCGGCGATACGCCAGCCGCCCGCCAGCCGCGCCAGCCTGCCCGGCCAGCTCCTGCAAGGCTTGGTCCTGCGCGCTTCCTGCCGGCGCGCGGCCGCTCAGCACCACGACGGCGTCGCGGGTCCGCTCCAGAATGGCGCGCGCGAACACGCGGCCCAGCCCGCCAAGACCGCCGGTGATCAGATAGACGCCGCCATCGCGGAAAGCAGGCGCATTTTGCGGCGCGGCAAGCTCGCGCCAGCGTTGGCCGGAAGCCTGGCCGCTCTGGAATTTCAGCAGCGTTTCCGACGGCAGATTCGCGGCGGCATTCAATTGGGCGGCCAGAACTACCGCGTCGCGCGCCGCATCCGTCAGCAGCAGTTGGACGCGCAAGTTAGGCCATTCCTGGCGGGCGCTGTCCAGCATGCCGCTCAGCCCGGCCAGCAGCTCGTCTTCGCCCCACTCGACCGCCACTTGCAGCGAAACGGGATCTTGCCCGCCAGCGAACAGCGCATGCAATCGTTTCAGCGTCGCCAGCGCCGCCGCCTGGAAGCGTTCGGCCGGCTTGGCCGCGTCGGGCAAATCCAGGGTTTCGACATCCACTTCGGGCAAGGCCCGGCGCAGCGCGTCCGGCTCCATGCCGTCCATGCCCAGCAACAGCGCCGCGCGGCGCCGGCCCGCATCCGCCGCTTGCGCTGCGGCGTGCGCAGGCAACGCCTCCCACGCCGGCTCGGCCATCAGTACCCCGTCGCGCCCGCCCTCCGCGCGCAGCTCGCGCACCTCAAGCCCTCGCAGTTGCACGCAGACCCGGCCGGACGGATCGCACAGATCGATGTCTATCCGGCCCGATTCATCCCTGCGCAGCCAGGCATGCATCTCGGTCTGGCACGGTGCGAATGCCGTTATTGAGTCCAGCGCGAACGGCACTGCCGGCGTGTCCGGCAAAGCCCCGCCGGCCAGGGCGGCTGAGGCCTGCAAGGCGCTGTCCAGCATCCCGGGATGCAGCGCGTAGCCACTGGCCATGTCAGGCAGCGCCAGCCTGGCCAGCGCCTGCCCCTCTCCTGGAAACAGCTCGGCCACGCCGCGGAAACCCGGCCCGTAATGCATGCCCATGGATTCGAAAACCCGGTACAGCTCCGCCGCCTTCATCTCTCCGGCGCCCATTGCGCCACGCAACGCGTCCAGATCCAGCGTTGGCCCGGCTGCCGAGGCCAACGGCGTCGCCTCGCCCAGGCAGAACGGCTCGTTCTCGCCGTTCGCCAGCACTTCGAAGCCTATGCCGCCATCCGCGCGCGGCGTCAGCGCGACATGGACTTCTCCGGCCTGCCCGGCCGTCAGCGGACGCAGCCACGCTACGTTGTCCAGCCGCCAGACTGCCGGCCTGGCTTCGGCCGGCATGGCCAGCTCCGCCGCCGCGCGGGCCATTTCCAGATAGGCGGCGGCCGGCAGCACGCCGCGGCGCTCGCCGGCCATATTCAGCTTGTGATCGGCGAAAAAGAATTCGCCGCCGTCAAAACGGGAAACGTAGCGCTGTCGCGCGAGGTCCGATGCGTTTTCATGCAGCAAGGGATGCAGCGCGGCGGCGGCCCCGGCTTTGCGCGCCTTGCGCCGGTCGGCGATCCAGTAGCGCTCGCGGGCGAAGGGGTAAGCCGGCAGAGAGATCAATCTGCCCGCCCCGCCGCTGCGCAAGCGGCTCCAGTCCAGTTCCAGTCCTCGCGTCCACATCTCGGCCAGCCGCTCCAGCTTGCCGCGCGCGATCCAACGCTCCACGGTTTCCCGCATGTCCTCGTCGCGGACCAGCGACGCGAACTCGTCGCCGTCCCGCCCGGCGTCGCCGCGGAAGCAAGCCTCGATCTCCGTCTCGCCGCGACAGAAGGCCTCCAGCCGTTCCGTCAGCTGGGGGAGGCTGTCGACGACAAAAGCCGCGCGCGCGTCCATCGCCTCGCGGCCGGCTTGCAGCGTATGGCTCAGCGCCGACAGCGACGGCTCATGCTCTTGACGGCGCAAATAGGCCAGCAGATCGCTCGCTTTTTGCGCCAGCTGCTGGCCGGTGCGCGCCGACAGCGGCACGATGGCCGGCCCAGCCAGCTCGCCGGCAAAGGCCGGCTGGATATACTCCGCCACGATCAGATGGGCGTTGGAGCCGCCGGCGCCGAACGAGGAAATACCCGCGATGCGGGGCAGCGCGCGGCCGTTTTCCTCCGGCGCGTCCCACGGCCGCAACGCCTGATTGACGATGAAAGGCGTGGATTCGAAATCGATGTGCGGATTCAACCGGGCGGAGTGCAGCGAAGGCGCCAGGCTGCGGTGCCTCATCTGCAGCAGCACCTTGGTCAGGCCGGCGATGCCGGCCGCCGATTCGCAGTGGCCGATATTGGATTTGGCGGAGCCTATCGCGCAGAATTGGCGACGGTCGGTGGATTCGCGGAACACCTCGGTCAGCGCGGCGATCTCTATCGGGTCGCCCAGCTTGGTGCCGGTGCCGTGCGCCTCGATATAGCCTACATGGCGGGCCTCGACGCCAGCGTCCTTCAAAGCCTGGCGGATCACGCTGGCCTGGGCCCGGGGATTCGGCACCGAATAGCCGTTGGTCTTGCCTCCGTGGTTCAACGCGCTGCCGCGGATCACTCCGTAGATGACGTTTCCGTCGCGTTCGGCGTCCGACAGGCGCTTGAGCACCACCGCGCCGACGCCCTCGCCGGGAATGTATCCGTCCCCGCCCTCGCCGAAGCTCTGGCAGTGGCCATCGCTGGAAATATACTGGCCAGCGCTGAGAATCAGGTATTTGTTGGGGTGTATCGTGACATTGACGCCGCCGGCGATGGCCAGCTCGGCGCGGCCGCTCTTCAAGTCCTGGCAGGCCAGGTGGATGGCGGTCAGCGACGATGAGCACATGCTGTCCAGCGTCATGCTGGGACCATGCAGGTTGAGCAGATAGGACACCCGGTTGGCGATGCTGGCGTAGCTGACCGGCACGCCCACTCGCTCCCCGTCCAGACTGGCTTCGGCGCCGAACAGCTGGTACTCGCCGTACATCACGCCGACATAGACGCCCACCTGTCCTGGCAGATCGCCGTCGCGCGGAATCTGCAATGCGGCCCGGCTGTAGCCGGCGTCCTCCACCGCCATCCAGGCGTGCTGCAGAAACAATCTCTCCTGAGGATCCAGGTATTCCGCGTCTACCGGCGGGATGTTGAAGAACAGCGGGTCGAATTCGTCTACGCCCTCGATGAAACCGCCCCATTTGCTGTAGTGCGCGCCCGGTTTGGTTCTGTCCTCGCTGTAATACTCGCGCCAGTCCCAGCGCTCGCGCGGCACCTCGGTGACGCAGTCCTCGCCGTCGCGCAGCTTTTGCCAGAAGGCGTCCACATCCATGGCCTGCGGATAGCGGCCGCTGAGTCCGACGATGGCGATGGGCTCGTCGCGGCGCTGTGCGGGAGCGGCTGCCGGCTTGGCCAAGGGCCGCATTGCGCGCGCGGCTGGACGCGGAGCGGCGGGAGGCTGTCGCTTCGCGGCGGTTTCCGGCCGCGCCCCAGCGAACAGGCCGTCCAGCTTATCCGCATGCGCGCGCAGGAAATAGCCGGTCAGCTCATCGATAGACTGATATTCGAAAAACAACGTCTTGGACAGCGGGCCGAAGGTCTTTTCCAGCTGTCTGGTCAGGTCCATCGCCAGGATGGAGTCTATGCCGTATTTTTCCAACGGCGCGCGCGCGTCTATCTTGTGGTGCGCCAGCTTGAACAGCGCCGCGAACTGGCGACGCAAGTAGTCGCGGGTTTTATCGGCCAGGTCGCCGCCAACGATGGCCGGCATCGGCTCTTCAATCGGTTCCAATCCAGCGGACGCCGGCGCGTCGAACAAAACCTGGCGGATGCGGCGGCCATCGCCCTCCACCACCACGGTCTGGGACACCCCTGACGCCAGGCTGATCCTGAAGGCGGACATGCCGCTCTGCGTCTGCAGCGCGCGCATGCCGGTGGATTCGAACATCGCGGCAAGCTGGCTCTCAGGCATGCTCATGCCGCCGTCGCGCCACAGCGGCCAATTGACGGCCAGCGCGCGGCCCTGGCGCAAGCCTTGCTCGGCCAATTGGTCGCGGTGCGCGGCGAAAGCGTCGAGAAAACCGTTTGCCGCCGCGTAATCGCCCTGTCCCGGATTGCCCAGCACGGATGCGCCGGATGAGAACAAGGCGAAGAAATCCAGCGGCGAATCGGCGCAGGCCAGATCCAGGTTGATTGTGCCGGCCACCTTTGGCGCGAGCACGCTGCGGAATTCCGCTTCATCCTTGCCCGCCAGCAGCTTGTCCCTGACCATGCCGGCGCAATGCAGCACGCCGTTCAGGCCGCCGTGAGCGGATGCGATATCGGCCACCGCGCGGGCCGCCGCGTTGCGGTCGGCCAGGTCCAGCTGCCGATAGTGCAGCCGCGCCCGCGATGCCGGGTCCGGCGCGATCTCGCCAAGCCGGGCCTGGATGCCCTCCCCGTCGGCGGCCCGGCCGGCCAGCACCACGCGGGCGCGCGATGCCTGGCTCAGGATGTCGGCGGCGAACAACGCCCCGATGCCGCCCAGCCCCCCGGTGATCAGGTAGACGCCGTCTTCTTTGTACGCCAGCGGAGCGCGCTCGTCCGCCGGCAGCGCCGCCCAGCCGCGCGTCTTGCGCATGCCGTTGCGATAATCGACCAGCGCGTCGGCGCCGGACTCCGCCTGCAGTCGCTCGGCCAGCGTTGCCGCGTTGCAGTCCGGCTCAAGCAACAGCAATTGCGCGCGCAGCCGCGGACGCTCGAGCGCGGCGGTCCGCAGCAGGCCGGACAAACCAGCGTGCAGCTCATCGGCAACCGCCAGTTGCAACAGGACTTCTCCTTCTTCGGAGAACAACCGCTGGATCGCGCGCAGGCAGGCCAGCGCGGCGGCCTCGTAGCCGCTGGCCGCGTCTTCGCCAAGCCAAGGCAGGCATTCGATGGACGCGCCCGGCAACGCCCTCCTCAGCGCATCGGCCTGCCCATCGGCCACGCCGCACAACAACACATGGCGGCTGCCCTGGTGGCTGCCCGACGCCACCGCCTCGCGCCAGACCGGCTTCGCGATCACCAGCTCGTCGGCCGAGCCGTTTTGCAGCGGCCGCGAGCAAAAACCGCGCATCGCGGCGCACACCCGGCCGTTTTCGTCGCAAAGGTCGATGTCCAGCCGCGCGGTCAGATCGCCGCCGCGCTCGCCCGGACAGCGGCGCACCCAGGCGAACATGCGCCGCGCGCAGCCGGAGTAAACGGTCAGGCTGTCCAGCGCGAACGGCAGCGAAGGCTCGTCCGGCGCGGCGGACGGATCGGCCAGCAAGCCCATGGCAGCTTGCAGCGCGCCGTCCAGCAGGCTGGGATGCAGCCGGAACGCGCCCAGCGTGTCGCCCACCGCGGCCGGCAGGCTAAGGCAGGCCAGGACTTCGCCGTCGCCGCGCAGCACCCAGTCCACCGGCCGATGGGCCGGACCGAAACGCATGCCCATCGCGTGATAGGCGGCATACAATTCCTTCGCGTCCAGCCGGCCGGCCATCATGCGCGCCTGAAGTCCCGCCAGATCCAGCTTGGCGGGCGGCTCGTCTGGCGACGGCCTGGCCGTGCCGCGGCAGTGCGGCGATGGCTCCCCGCCGCCGCCGGGCACGCTCAGCACCTCGAAGGCGATGTCACTGCCCTCGTCGGCGGACAGCTCCAGCAGCACATCGACGCGGCCGTCCGCCACCACCGGCTGCAGCCATACCACGTCGTCGAGGCGCAGCGCGTCGGATGCCTGGCGTTCCGGCGAAGCGTCCACTGCGGCTGCGCGAGCCATTTCCAGGTAGGCGACCGCGGGCAATACCCGGATGGGCTCGCCAGTCTGCACCGCCACCCGATGGTCGGCCAGGAAGAACTCTCCGCCATCGAAGGACGAGCCGTAGCGCTGGTGGTAAAGATCGGAAATATTGTGCTGCAGCAGCGGATGGCGCGCGCCGTCCGGACGCCCCGCGCCGCGCTGGCCGGCGTACTGCCGGATCAGGCCGAAGGCGTTGTCGCGGGACAGGCGTCCTTCTTTCAATTCGCTCGCCACGTACTCGATAAAATCCATCATCTCTCGTCTCTTTCTCCGCGCGGCCGCAGCCGCCGCGCTGTCATGGATCGCACTCGCGCGCGCCGCGCTGGCGGCGCGCGGCGGCTTGTCAAACCAGGTTCTTCAGCAAGCGCGCGCCTTCGGCGGGGCTCAGCGTCGAGTCCTCTATCCGGCCCAGGGTTTCCATCAGCCGGGACAGGCCGTCAACTTGAGGCGCGGCCGATTCGGCGCGGCCTTGAACGGTTTCCGGCAGCCAGTACTCGTCCCGGGCGAACGGATAGCCCGGCAACTCGATCCGGCGCGGTTCGCGCCCGCGGTACAACCCGCGCCAATCGATATCGAAGCCTTGCATCCACAGTTCCAGCAGCTTGGTCTGCCTGCCGGCGGCCGCCCAGCCCGCGATCGCGCTCTTGATGTCCTCGTCCTGCAGAACCCGCCTCGAGCCCTCCGGTCCGCGCTGCGCCAGGCCGCGCCAGACGCCGTCGACCACACGCTCCTCGTCGGCATAGCCGCTGAGCATCGCGATCAGCTGTTCCGGGGATTCCGCCGCCAGGCCCAGCCGTTCCTCCATCGCTTCGCGCCCCACTTGCAGCGTGTAGGCCAGAGCCGCCAGATCCACCTCCTTGCCTGATGCGGCGAGGTAGTCTCGCAACTCCCGCGCCTTCTGCCTCAGCTGCTCCGGCGTGCGCGCGGACAAGGGTAGCGCGGCGATGCCGCCAACCGGCGGCCCCGCCGGGCGCGCGGGGCTCTGGACCCGGTATTCGCCGACGATCACGTGGGCGTTGGCCCCGCCGGCTCCGAACGAGGAAATGCCGGCGATGCGCGGTTTCTCCCTTCCGTCCGCCGCCATCGGCCGCCGCCACGCCGCCAGCTCGCGGTTGACCTGGAACGGGGTTTTGTCGAAGCGGATATGCGGGTTCAACGTCTGCGCGTGCAGCGACGGCGCCAGTTGACCATGCTTGATCTGCAGCAGCACTTTGCTCAGCCCCGCCACGCCAGCCGCCGCCTCGCAGTGGCCGATGTTGGATTTCACCGAGCCGATCGCGCAGAAGCCGGTATCGGCGGTGTCTTGGGCGAAAGCTTGTTGCAAACCGGAGATTTCGATGGGGTCGCCCAGCTCGGTGCCGGTGCCATGCGCCTCGATATAGCTGACGTCGCGGGCGCTGATGCCGGCCTTGTCCAGCGCGCGGCGCACCAGCTCCGCCTGCGCGGCCGGATTGGGCACGGTGAAGCCGTTGGTTTTGCCGCCGTGGTTTACCTGGGTGGCCAGGATCACGCCGTGGATGATGTCGCCGTCGGCCACGGCCCGCTCCAGGGGCTTGAGCAAGACCACGCCGACGCCCTCGCCCGGCACGAAACCGTTGGCCCCGCCGCCGAAGCTCTTGCACTTGCCGTCCGCGGACAGCATGTGCTGCGACGACATGTCGGTGAAGCTGGTGGAATGCAGGTACAGGTTGACCCCGCCGGCGAAAGCCAGATCGCAATCGCCATTGGCGATGTGCTCGCAAGCCTCATGCAGCGCGGTCAACGAGGACGAGCACATGGTGTCCACCGGCAGGCTGGGGCCGTTGATGTCCAGGAAATAGGACAGCCGGTTGGCCACCGAGGCGAAGGAGGTCCGCGGCCAGAACTTCTCGTCGTTGCCGTTCAGCGGCCGATGCAGGTTGTAGCCGGCGCGGGTGATGCCGGCGAACACGCCCACCCTGCCGCCGAAACGCTCTCGCAGGTCGCGACGGGTATAGCCGGCGTTCTCCAGCGCGTGCCAGGCGGACTGCATGAACAGCCGCTCCTGCGGGTCCATGTTGTAGGCCTCGCGCGGCGGAATGCCGAAAAACAGCGTGTCGAACTCGGCGAAGCGGTCGACAAAGCCCCCCCACTTGCAGTAACTGAGGCCCGCGTCCACAGCCCTCTGCTCGTCCGGCTCGTAAAACCCGGCCAGTTTCCAGCGCCGCGCCGGAATTTCGCCGACGCAGTCGTCGCCGTTTTTCAGCCGCTGCCAAAAGGCTGCCAGATTGTCCGCGCCAGGATACATGCCGCTGATGCCTATCACGGCGATAGGGCCGCGTCCCGACTGCTTCGGCGCGATTGCCGGATGCGCCGCCGCAGCGGCAGGCTCCGACTCGCGCGTCGATGCGGCCGCCGCGCCTTGCCCGCACAGGCGGGTCAGCGCGTCGGCTCGGGTTTGCGCCAGGTGGCCGGCCAGGGCGTCCAGGGTCTGGAACTGGAACAGCAAAGTGCTGCCGATCTCGCCGAAATGCTGCTGCAAGCGCTGATTGACCAGATTGACGATGATGGAGTCGAAGCCGTAGCGCTCCAGCGGCTCGGCCGGGTCGATATGGTTCGGGTCCAGCTTCAGCGCGTCGGCGAAGACCTGGCGGCACAGTTCCACCGCCTTGGCACGCAACGCAGCCGGATCGGGCTGCGCCGCGGCCGCAGAAGTCAGCGTCGGCGAGGCAGACCCCTCTCCTCCCCCGAACATCGCCTCCAGCCTTCCGCGCTGCGTCTGCAGCAGGTGTTCCGCCAGCGCGGCTATGGTCTGGAACTGGTACAACAGCGTGCTGCCGATGTCGTCGAAATGCCGCTGCAGCTGCTGGTTGACCAGCCCGATCACGATGGAGTCTATGCCGTAGCGTTCCAGCGGCGTCTCGGCGTCCAGCTCGCGCTCGTCTATTTTCAGCGCCTCGCCTATGACCCGCTTGCACAGGGCCACGGCGCCTTCGCGCAGCGACGACGCCGATGGGCGGACGGCTGTGGCGGGCGCTTCCACGCGGGCCAGCTGGGATGTTGGCGCCGGCGGCGGCGGAGTGTCCGGCTCGCGCTGGCGCATCACGCCGTCGCTGACGGCGACGATGATCTGCTGGCCGGCGGCATGCGCGCCGCGGCAAAGGAAATGCACGGTGGAGAAGCCCTCCTCCTCCAGCACCCGCCGCCAGGCTTCGGGAAACAGGCCTGGGGAGCCCGGAATCCGCACCTCGTCGTCTTGGTTCAGCCACCAGCCGTCCAGCAGGCCGAAAGTCAGATGGCCGCACACCGAATGCAGGCTGATTTCGTTCATCAACAGCGCGCCGCCGCGCCGCAGCAGTGCCTTGGCGTTGCGCAGCGTGTTGCGGATGTTGCGGGTGGCGTGGATCACGTTGGCCGCCACCACGAAATCGTAGCTGCCCGGCACCACATCCTGGCCGGCGAGCGGCTTCTCCACATTGAGCAGCAGCGTGCGCAAGTACGGCGCCCTCGGCGCATACTCGCGCTCGGCGTGGAACAGGAAGGCTTTGGAGATGTCGGTGTAGGCGTACTCCTCGATGCGGTCCGCGCGCGGCGCCAGCCGGTCGAGGATGCCTGAGGTGGTGGCGCCGGTGCCCGCGCCGATTTCCAGCAGCCGCAGCCGCGCGGACGGCTCCGCGGCCAGCCGCGCGTCCACCGCCGCCAGCAGCGTGTCGCGCAGGCCTTGATTGAAGGCCAGCGAATGGACGTCGGTTTTGTACACCCGCTCCACCCACTCCAGCGAGGAGCCCGGGAAGATCACGTCGGTCGCCTTGCGCGCGCCGCTCAGGATGTCGGGCAGCGCGCGGACGCAGCGGTCCACCAGCCGGCACAGCTCGCTGCCGCCGGGCTTGTCCAGCCAGGCCGGCAGCGCGGCATCCCACTCCCGCCACGCGGCATCCAGCGGCGCGTTCTCGTCCACGCCGGCCCTGGCGATGATCTTGCGGCTTTCCTCCAACCAGCGGCGCAGGCCGGGCGCGGGATGGATCGCGCCGCGGATCACGCCGGCCATCAGCCGGATCAGCAGCGGCTCCATTTGCTCGCCCGCCCGGCCCTGAAGGGCCGCGAAAGCCTCGGGCAGGGGCTGGCTGTCGAAATCCGGCAGCGCCGGCAGCGTTGCGCCATGGGCCGGCTCGGCCAGCCATTCGCCGTCCGCGCACAGCCGGGCGGCGGAGCCGCGCGCCACCCGCGATATCGACATCTGGGAGAAATCGCCTGCCAGGAAGGCGTCCAGCGCGGCCATGGCTTCGGATTCCCGCAACGGACGATATCCGCTGGCATGGAAGAAGCCCTTGAGCGCATCGCTCAGTTTGTCGCCGGCGCCGATGTCCCAATAGCCCCAGTTCACCACCTTGACCGCGCACGGCCACAAGCGGGCCAGTTGGCCGGCGAAGGCGTCCTTGAACGCGCAGCCCGCCGCGTAACCGCCCATGCCCGCGCCGCGGACGAAGGAGGCGTTGGAAGAGAAGAACAACGCGAAATCCAGCGCCTCGCCGGCGAAAGCCTGGGCGATGCGGACGCTGATGTCCACCTTGGCGGCCAGCACTGCGCGAAAATCGGCCTCGGACACTGTTTTCAGGCTTTGGTCGAACGCGCCGACCGCCGAGTGCGCCACCCCGTGGATGGCGCCATGGCGACGCTTGATCTCGTCGCGAGCCGCCTCCAGCGCGCCGGGCTGCCTGGCGTCAGCCTGGATGTATTCCGGCCGGGGGCCGAAGGCGGCCAGACCGTCCAGCTTGCGCCGCAACGCCTCGTCCAGCGGCCGGCGGCCTATCCAGACCACCTGCGCGCCGCAGGCGGACATCACATGCCGGGTCCAGGCCTCGCCAATGCCGCCGGCGCCGCCTATCGCCACATATACGCCGCCAGCGCGGTACGGCGTCTCCGCCGGCTGCGCCATTTTGGCCTCCACCAGCTTGCGCGCGAACCACTCGCCGCTGCGCCAGGCGTAGCAAGCGCCCTTGCCTCGCAGCGACAAGCCGCCCAGCGCCGCGACCGCGTCCGCGCTCCAGGTTTGCAAATCGCACAGCCGCAGCGACCAGGCTGGGTAAGCGTCGGCCAAGCTGCCGCACAAGCCCTGAAGGCCGGCGTGGGCCGGATTGGCCGCTTCGGTCCTATGCGTGGCCAGCGCGCCTATGGTGATCCAGTCCCACTCCAGCGCCTGCGAATCCAGACCGGCGCGCTGCAAAGCCCGCGCGAGGCGCAAGGCCCGCAGCGCGCCGCGCTCCTGATCGGCGATCAGCGACTCCTCGGACAGCTCGGCCGCGTCGCCGGCATGCGCCAGCCAGACCAGGCGATCGAAGCGCTGCCCGGCCAAACGATCCGCCAATTCTTCCATTTCGCCGTCGTCGGCGAGAAAAGCGAACGCCGCGGCCGGATAATGCCGCCGCAGCAGTTCGGCTTGCGCCTCGTCCGCGCCCAGCACCAGGGCACGGCGTCCGGCGGACGCGTCGCGGCCGGTGTCGAACAGCCTGTCCCATACCGGCGTCGCCGTCTCCAGCATGTCCTCGTCCGCCGCCTCGGCGCGATCGGCCGGGCTCTCGGCCCTCGCCCTGCCCGCCGCGATCCAGTAGCGCTCCGCGGCGAACGGGTAATTGGGCAGCTCGACGCGGCGCGGAGCCGCGCCGGGATACAGCAGGCTCCAGTCGAAATCCAGACCCTTGGCCCACAACTCCAGCAGCTTGCCCAGCCTGCGCTGGCTCAGCCATTTTTCTACCAGACCGGAGCGAACTTCCGCGTCCTGGTTCAACAGCTTCAAGCTGTCGCGGTTGCGCCTCGCGTCGCCGCGGTGCGCGCCATCCGGCATCGGCTCTCCGGCGACGAAAGACGCCAGCTGCCCGCGCAGCTCCGCCACGCTGGCGGCGAGGAAACCCACGCGTTCGTCCATGGCCTCGCGGCCAAGCTGCAGCGTGTAGGCCAGCTCGGCCAGCTCCGGCTCGCTGACATTCAACGCCGACAACAGATCCGCCGCCTTGCGCCGCAGTTGTTCCTCCGTTCGCGCGGACAACGGCACCATCAGCCTGCCATCCTGGTTCAGAACCTCTATTTCACGGCTCTCCCGCCGCGGCGCCTGGTATTCGCCAAGCACGATGTGGGCGTTGGTGCCGCTGAAGCCGAAGGAGCTCACCGCCG